>NZ_JAUNTS010000015.1:46510-98482 GCF_030538595.1 Kocuria sp. | reverse complement strand
CTCGTGAGGGTGTGGGAGAGTAAGACACCGCCGCAAACCACACCCTGGAGGGGGGTGGGGTGATTGACTGTGATGGTTGATCACCCCACCCCCCTCTTTCTTTTTGTTTGTTTTCTTCATGATGTGTACGTCCTTATAGGGTGCGTGCTTTTTTCGGGTTATACGCCAAAATGTGTGTAAATCCCGGGTGTGTTATGGGTGCCGGCGTCCTGCCCAGTCGTGTTGGAAGGGGTTGCCGTTTTCGGGGCTGAATCCGGTGTTGTAGAGCACTGGCCTGATCTGTTCCTCTCGTTGCGTGTGCTGTGGTCGTGGTGGCGGAGAACCTGATTCCACCGTGCCTTCCCAGCTTCCGTAGACACCTAACCCTCGCAAGCCGTGCGCAGTTTGATACCCCATCAGGGCTGATGGGGTATCAAACTGCGCACGGCTTGCGGGTTAGCCACAGGGTATGCACCGGTAGCCGGTGGAACCAGCGGTGGTGATGCCGCTTTTGACCAGGGGGCGGGCGCATACACCACAGGTGGGTCTGTTTCGTGGAAGGGGGCACCTGACATGCTCTCAAAGCATGTCAATGCTGGTGTTGCCCTACTGCTGGTTGGGATCCAGGGGCCTGCGCTACACACGTTTAGGCGTATAACCCTCTTTTTCTGTGTGGGTGAGGTGGGTAGTGGTCCTACCCGAGAGCCAGACGGGGGTCTGTTAACACAGAATTGCAGGAACGTCGGTGTTGGGGGCGCGTTCTCTGACCAGAGATGGAGCCCGCAGCGCCGACGTTCTTTGTTGTAGCCAGGTGTTACCCGGTGGGTGGGGGGGGGCGCCGGTGTGTTTGGGGCTGCCTGGTGGTGGGGTTTCTCATCTCAGGGCTTCGGTTTCCCATGATCGTGTCGAGTTCCCATGAGCTGGGCGGTGATCTCGCAGTACGGTGGGGGACCAACAACAGGATGGGAAACCAACCAACAGGGTGGGGAACCAGGTGACAACCGGCGGTGACCGTATTACCGCGAACCATGTACTCATGACTGAGGGGGTGGTGTTCTGGCGCTGTGAATCAGCACCAGAACACCACCCCCTCAGTCTTTTGCTATCAGGTCGGGCTACGGGCGGTTTTGCGCATCAGGAGACTTGTGGCTGCGGCTCCGGTGCGGTTTCCAGCTGCTCTTCGCGTCGTCCGTAGAGCTTGTTGATGGCCACGGCAATGGCGCCGTCACCGGTGACGTTGCACGCGGTGCCAAACGAGTCGATGGCAACGTAGGTGGCGATCATGATGGAAATCATGGTGTCGTCAAAGCCGAGCATGGAGCCCAGGAGTCCCACGGCTGCCATGATGGCGCCGCCTGGTACGCCCGGTGCAGCCACCATGGTGATGCCAAGCATGAAGATGAAACCAACGTAGGTTCCGGGATCAATATCGCGGCCCATGAACATCATGACGGCAACGCTGAAGAGCACGATCTTCAGCGTGGAACCAGCCAAGTGAATCGTGGCACACAGGGGGATGGTGAACCCGGCAACGTCTTGCCGCACACCGTTCTTCAGCGTGCATTGCAGGGTCACGGGAATGGTTGCAGCGGAGGATGACGTCCCCAGAGCCGTGAAGTAGGCCGGCAGCATGTTGCGCAGCAGCTTGAAGGGGTTGCGGCCGGCAATAGCACCTGCAATGGAGTACTGCAGAATCAAATACAGGATGGTCAGCACAAACGCGACCAACACCACGCGAATGAAGGTGTTGATCACGGTGCCGATCTGACCGTTCATGGTCAGACCCAAAAATGCTCCAAAAATGTAGATGGGCAGAAGGGGGATGATCACCGAGATCACGATTTTCATAATGATGTTGCGCAGTTCCTCCAGACCCTTGTGGAGGGTGTCGCCCTTGATCAAGGTGATTCCCACACCCACACAGAAGGCCAGTAGCAGCGCAGTCATGATCTCCATGGGCGCCGGCATCTCCACCTGGAAATACGGGGTGAGCGAGTGCTCTGACGGGTCGGTCAGTGAGCCCAAGCTGCGTTCACCCAGCAAGGTGGGGAACAACGCCGTCGCTGTCCCGTAGGCAAGGAAGCCGGCCACGATGGTTGAGGCATAGGCTATTGCGGCTGTGATGAGGAGCCAACGCCCGGCACCGCGGCCAAGATCGGCAATGGCTGGTGCCACCAAGGCAAGAATCAGCACTGGAATGATGAATCCCAAGAAATTACTGAACAAGCCATTGAAAGTGGTGAAAACACGGGCGAGTCCTTCCGGGAAGAACAGGCCGCACAGGATTCCCAGGATGATCGCGGCGATCACCCGGGTCAGGAGAGGGGCAAAGATGCGCTTCAGCATGAATAGATCATGAGCGTCTGGACCCGTAATCGCAAAAGAGGTGCCGTGGGTTCACACAGTGATGTGGTTCTCCCAGCGGGGTGCGAGTGGTGGGGCGACCCTGAACGGCCCGGTCTGCTTTGGACACGCCACACCTGAACTACCCCGGCTTGTAGACTGAACCAATTGCACTGCGCCCGGTAGTTGGCGTCATGGACCTACCGGGCGATCACATGCCTTGTGCACATAGAGACTTTCAGCCGCTCTGCGCGGCACGATGAGGAGTGACATGTCCGATTCCCCTTCCCAGGGATCCCAGGACCGCAACGGACGCGACGGCGAACGCACCGGTGGGTATCGCCGTTCCGCTGGCGACGGCGGCCGTGGTAACCACCGCACGAATGATCGAGGTGGCTACCGACGTTCCTCCGATGGCGCCTCCGGTGGGCAGCGTAACCGCGGGGGGCGCTCCGATGGGCGCACGGACCGCAACGATCGGAACGATCGCAACGACCGACGCGGGGGCTCTGGGCGCAACGATCGGGGCGGTTATCGCGGCGAGGGCCGCGGTGAGAACCGTGGGGGTTTCCGGCGCGATGATCGTGGCGGGTCCCAGCGTGATGATCGTAGAGGTCACGACAGCGCAGATGGCGCCAACCGTGACGGCCGCGGAGGATCTTCCCGTGACGACCGTGGCGGCTACAGGCGGGGTGACCGTGATGACAGCCGCGGAAGCTACCGCCGTGATGACAACCGAGGGGGCTATCGGCGGGACGACCGCGGCGACAATCGCCGACAGGGTGGGTCTGAAAGCCGCGATCAACGCGGCGGCTACCGTGGTGGCGACCGTGACAGGGGCCGCGACTCTCGGGGCGGCTACCAGCGAGTCAACCGCGATGACCGTGGGGGGTATCGCCGGGATGATCGGTCTCAGGACCGCGGTGATCGCCGGGAGAATCGTGGCAGCTACCGGAGCGATGATCGCAACAACCGCGATGACGGCAGCTACCGCAAAAACCGCGATGACCGGAGTTACCGCGGCGACCGCGAGGGCCGGGAAGCCGGCGGCTATCGGGGCAACCGAGACCAAGCCCGAGGAGAGGGTCGTTACGAGAACCGCGGGGAGGGCCGCAACTATCGGAGCGATGACCGCCCGGGCGCTGGACGCCGGGAGGGCGGCGAGCGCTGGCAGCCGCGCCAGGGTGGCCGCGACGGTGGTAAACCAGACTCCCGCAGCCGCTGGGAATCAGGGCGCCGTGACGAACGTCGGACCGAACGGTTCGGGCGTCGAGACGGCGGTGATGGGCGTGAGTCCTACGGCGACAAGCGGCGGGATGATCGCCGCAGCAACCAAGGGAATGACCGACGTGACGGCGCCCGTGATGACCGGCGTCATGATCGCCGCGACGACCAGAGGGGTCGGGGTCCGGAGCGCCACGATGATCGCCGCACCCAGGACCGCTTCCGGGACGACGCCGAACGCAAACCGCGTGTCCCCGCTCCTGAGCTCGATGAGGACGTGACGGGTGAGGAGCTGGATCGGGTCACTCAGCACCAGATTCGCTCCTTGGAAGCCACCAACGCGGAGTCGGTGTCCAAGCATTTGGTGATGGTGGGGCGCTACATCTATGACGACCCGGAGTTCGCGCTGAAGCACGCCCGCTATGCAGTCAGCCGCGCGGGCAGGGTGGCAGCGGTCCGAGAGGCTGCCGCAGTGGCAGCCTATGAAAACGAAGAGTTCCACGAGGCGCTGAAGGAGTTTCGCACCTACCGCCGTATGACCGGCGATGACTCGCACCTGCCGCTGATGGTGGACTGTGAGCGTGCACTGGGCAAACCGGAGAAAGCTCTGGAGCTTGCCACCTCTGACGCGGCGGAGAACTTGGAGGTGAACGCCAAGGTGGAGTTGGCGATCGTCGTCGCTGGATTGCGGCGGGACCAAGGCGATCTGAGCGGGTCACTGAAGGCGCTGGAGATTCCCCAGCTGGACCGCAACCGCGGGTTTTCCTACAGCCCGCGGCTGTTCCGCGCGTACGCGGAGGCGCTGCGCGGGGTGAACCGCGACCGGGAGGCCACAGCCTGGGACCGCCAGGCTGTGGTGGCCGAGGCCGCACTGGGACTGGGGCAGTTCAGCGACCCCGAAATCTTTGATCTGGTGGGGGAGGAGCCCGAACCTGCCGAGGGCATAACGCTGGATGGGGACCACGCCGTACCGGAGTCCGAGGACACCGACCAGGCTGAGGAAGACGATCAAGCTCCGGTGGCTGAGGACGATCAAGCTGCCGCAACGGACGATGATCAAGCTGAAGCGGGAGAACCCGATGACAAGTGATCGGCTCATCGACCAGTTTGACGCGGTGCTCTCCGACCTGGACGGCGTGGTCTACGCCGGACCGCACGCCATCCCGGGTGCTCCGGAGGCGCTGGAGCAGGTCAAAGCACTGGGTGTGCCGGTGATGTACGTGACCAACAATGCTTCCCGTTCGGTGGATCAAGTGGCCGAACATCTCAGCGAACTGGGTGTGGAGACCAGCGGCGATCAGGTCATCAGCTCTGCCCAGGCTGCGGCAGGTGTGCTGACCGAGCACCTGGAACCGGGGGCGCGGGTGATGATCACGGGCTCGCAGGCGTTGGCCGACATTGTGCGCGACGCCGGTCTGGAACCCGTCCGTTCGCAGGAGGACCGGCCGCAGGCAGTGGTTCAGGGTTTCGACCCATCGCTGGGCTGGAGGGACTTGGCGGAGGCGGCTTTTGTGCTGGCTGATCCGGATGTTCTGTGGGTGGCCACGAACACGGATACTTCCATTCCGCAGGCGCGCGGTATTGCCCCCGGAAATGGCACGCTGGTTGCTGCCGTGGCCGCAGCCACCGGCCGCAAGCCCCTTGTTGCGGGTAAACCCGAGGCGCCCATTTTCAGGGCCGGTGCCCAGCGTGTGAAGGCGGTCAATCCGGTGGTGATCGGGGACCGACTGGACACGGACATTCTGGGTGGCAACCGCGCGGGATTCGCCACCGTCGCGGTTCTGACGGGTGTGGACACTCCGGAGAGTATCCTGGGGGCGGTCACGGAGCAGCGTCCTGACATGGTGGTGGGCACGTTGGCCGAGCTTTTCGACCCGCTACCCGGTACTGACACCTCCGTCTCCGCTGCGAACCACGACGACGACGCCTCTGCCACGGTGAGTGCCACCTGCGGTCAAGCATCTGCGCGGGCCGGTGCGGATGGGATCACCATTGACGGGACACCGGAGGATCTGAACGCGTGGCGGGCAGCCTGCGCCGCGTGGTGGAGCCTCCACCCGGAGGTGACGCAGGCTGGGGTTCCGGAGATTCACTGGGAGAAACCATGATCTCGGCGGAAGGGGGAGCGCACGCTGCGGGAGTGGAAGGCGGAGCGCACGCCGACGATGCGGAGCGTGCGGTGCAGCCCGTGTTCTCCACACCGTTTCAACCGACGGGGCACAGCGGCGCGGATGCCGTCCTGGCCGATCTGGAGGACCTGGCACAGGCACCTGTCCAAGATCATCCGGCGGCCTATCAAGCTGCACATGACAAGCTGACCGCTGTGTTGGACGCTCCCGTGAACGTGGTTCCCGCCAACGTGGTGCCCCTGCACCATGGCTGAGGATCACCACCATGACTGAGGACCACCGTCGGGGTGCAGCAGCCCGCCTGGACCGTGTCCTGGTGGAGCGCGGGTTGGCCCGGTCCCGAACCCAAGCCGCGCAGTGGATTGGTGAAGGGCGGGTGGAGGTGGGCGGCGTCGTGATGACCAAGGGTGCCGTGAAAGTCACCGCCGATCAGATGGTCGCCGTTCGCCCCTCTGAGGGGCCCGAATATGTCAGCCGCGCCGGGCACAAACTGGCCGGTGCGCTGGATGCTTTCACCGAAATTTCCGTGGCTGACAAGCGATGTTTGGACGCCGGTGCTTCCACAGGCGGATTCACGGATGTTTTGCTGCGGCGCGGTGCCGGTGAGGTGGCGGCCGTGGACGTGGGGCACGGGCAGCTGGTGGATCAGCTGCGCCGGGACCCGCGAGTGCACGTGTTCGAGGGCGTCAATGTGCGGCACCTGGACCCTGCCTCCATCGGAGGTCCGGCCGAGCTGACCGTGTGCGATTTGTCCTTCATCTCCCTCACCTTGGTGGTGGAGCCCTTGGCCCGGGCCACGAAACCCGGCGGCGATCTGATTCTGATGGTCAAACCGCAGTTTGAGGTGGGTGCTGAACGCCTGGGCCGCACGGGGGTTGTGACCAGTGAGGAGCAGCGCCGTGAGGCTGTGGACGGGGTGCTGGCAGCGGCCGAACGGGTGGGCCTGGTGAAGCGTGGCGAGTTGCGTTCGCCCTTGCCGGGGCAGGACGGCAATCATGAATTCTTCCTGTGGCTACAGCTGGTGGAGCGCGGTTGAACCTGTGGTGTCCCCCGGAGCACGTAGGCTGGAGCCCATGAGTCAAGACACGTCCCGGGCGGGCCACCAGCGCACAGCGCGGACCGCTCGCCGGGTGTTGGTCCTGGCCCACATGGGCCGTGCCGAAGCTCGGCTGGCGGCCGAACAGACCGTTCAACAGCTGCACGACGCCGGGCTGCGCCCCGTGCTGACGGAAGATGATCGCCGCGCCCTGGCGGATGCCACCAACGGGGAGTCCATGCCTGCCGTGGACCTGCTACCTGCCGACTGCGACCTCCAAGACCTGGAACTGGTCATGGTGCTGGGTGGGGACGGTTCCATCTTGCGCGCCGCCGAACTGATCCGTGACGTGGATGTTCCGTTGCTGGGGGTCAATTTGGGCCACGTGGGCTTCCTGGCTGAATCCGAGCGTGCAGGCTTGGGGGAGACCGTGGATGCCGTGGTCGGTGGGCGCTACACCGTGGAGGACCGCATGGCCCTTGACGTGGTGGTGTGGCAGGACGGCAAGAAGGTACTCCACACCTGGGCGCTGAATGAAGCCTCCATTGAAAAGGGCGACCGGGAAAAGATGCTGGAGGTGGTCACCGAAATTGACCGCCGCCCCATCTCCAGTTTTGGCTGCGACGGCGTCATCCTGGCTACCCCCACCGGCTCCACCGCCTACGCCTTTTCTGCTGGTGGACCCGTGGTGTGGCCGGAGGTGGAGGCCCTGCTGATGGTTCCGCTCTCCGCCCACGCACTGTTCTCCCGCCCGCTGGTGGTTTCGCCCACCTCCATGATGGCCGTTGAGGTGCTGACCAGAACGGATGCCCGCGGGGTGCTGTGGTGCGATGGCCGACGCACCGTGGATCTTCCCCCGGGATCTCGCATTGAGGTTACGCGCTCATCGCGCCCGGTGTCCTTGGCGCGGATGCACCTCACGCCGTTCTCCGAACGTCTGGTCCGCAAGTTTGAACTGCCCACGGTGGGGTGGCGTGGCCCGCGCGGGGACGTGGTGGATTCGGGTCCACCCACCTCAGCGCTACCGATCCGTCAACCCTCCTACGCCTCACCGCCGGTGGAAGGGCAGCGCATTCCGGTGGGTCGTGAGATTTCCCCGGACCCCTACGACGACGTCGTAGGCCAGGGCGGCGGTGAGCATCCGTGATCGAAGAAATCCACATCCGTGACCTCGGGGTGATCACGGACGCCGTGCTGCCACTGGGCCCTGGGTTGAGCATCCTCTCCGGTGAGACCGGCGCCGGTAAGACCATGGTGGTCACCGCACTGGGCATGCTGCTGGGTGACCGTAGTGACGCGGGCGCGGTGCGTAGCGGTGCGGAAAAAGCCTTGGCCGAAGCCGTGGTGAACGTTCCGGCCACCCATCGGGCCGTCCAGCTGGTGGAGGATGCAGGCGGTGACGTGGACCGGGAAGCATCCGCCGATTCCACAGCGGACACGGCCACGCTGCAATTGAGCCGTACCGTGGCCGCCAGTGGACGATCACGTGCCCACGTGGGCGGACGCAGCGCGCCCGTGGCACGACTCAGTGAGGTGGGCGAAACCCTGGTGGCGGTCCACGGGCAATCCGATCAACTGCGTCTGACCTCCGCAGCTGCCCAACGCCATGCCCTGGACACTTACGCCACGGTGCACGCGGCCGGTGATTCTCCGCAACTGGCTGGCGATTTCCCGCACCTCCTGAGTACCTACCGGCAGACCCTGTCCGAGTTTGAAGAAGTGTCTGGGCAACTGCGCGAGATCCGGGAGAAAGTGCGCGAACGCGCGCTGGAAGCCCAAAGCCTCCAGATGGCGTTGGAGGAAATAGACACCGTGGACCCCCAGCCCGGGGAAGACGTCGAACTGGATGCCGAGTCGCACAAGCTCACCCACGTGGAGGCCCTGCGCACGGCGGCCACCACGGCTCACGCCACCCTCAGCGGAGGTGAGATGGACGCGGAGGCGCCGGCCGCCGTCGTTTTGATAGCGGGTGCTCAACAGGCCTTGGACCAAGAAGCGGAGGCCGATCCCGAACTGGCGGAGCTGGCCCGCCGAGTACGTGAGTTGGCGGTACTGGTCAACGATGTTGCGGCCGATCTCTCCGGGTACGCCTCCGGGTTGGACGAGGATGCTCCCGCGCGGTTGGCGCAGGTGGAGTCGCGGCGTGCTGCCTTGCGCTCGCTGACCCGAACCTATGGCGCAGACATCCAAGGTGTTCTGGAGTTTGCGCACACCGCCCGGCAGCGTTTGGGCACCCTGGTGGAGGACCCGCACCGGGAGGAAGAACTGGCTGAACGTCGGGCTGAATTGGGTCTTGAACTCCAAGCGCAGGCGCTGGCTCTGACGGACCGCAGACAGGCTGCCGCACGGGAACTGTGCCAGGCGGTGAGCACGGAGCTGGCCGCACTTGCCATGCCCAATGCTGCGCTGGTGGTCACCGTGACGCCCACCGAGTCTTTTGACCGTCACGGCCGTGATCGGGTGGAGTTCCTACTGCGCTCCCACGCGGAAGCCACCCCTCGTCCCCTGGGCAAGGGGGCCTCCGGTGGTGAGCTGTCCCGCTTGATGCTGGCGCTGGAAGTGGTGCTGGCCGCCGTGGATCCCGTGCCCACGTTTGTGTTCGATGAAGTCGACTCTGGCGTGGGTGGCAAGGCTGCTGTGGAGATCGGGCGGCGGCTGAAAATGCTGGCCCAGCACGTGCAAGTGCTGGTGGTCACGCATCTCCCGCAAGTGGCAGCGTTTGCCGATCAGCACATTTTGGTGTCCAAGAGTTCCGATTCCACCGTTTCTGATGTCCGTGTGCTTGAGCCGGATGAACGGGTGGTGGAGCTGGCGCGCATGCTGGCCGGCCACCAGAACTCGCAAGCCGCCCGCGATCACGCCCAAGAGTTGTTGGAGGCGGCAGTGCTACCGGCATCACAACCCTGATCCTTGTTTTTCCTTAACGATCCATACCCTCCCAGTGATAGGCTCGAATCCCGTGGTGAACGCAAACGACGCCGCCCAGACGGCAGGCCAGACGCAGACCGAGACCTCAGCCCCCGCAAAGGTCACCCGCCAGATTTTTGTCACGGGAGGTGTTGCCTCGTCCTTGGGTAAGGGACTGACGGCATCATCACTGGGCATGATCCTCAAAGCCCGCGGCTTGAAGGTCACCATGCAGAAGCTGGATCCCTACCTCAACGTGGATCCCGGCACCATGAACCCTTTTCAGCACGGTGAAGTTTTTGTCACCGACGACGGTGCTGAGACAGATCTGGACATTGGTCACTACGAACGGTTCCTGGACGAGAACCTTGATGCCTCCTCCAATGTGACCACCGGCCAGGTCTACTCCACGGTGATTGCCAAGGAGCGCCGCGGCGAATACCTGGGTCAAACCGTGCAGGTCATCCCGCACATCACGGATGAACTCAAAGCCCGGATGCGTTGGCATGCCGATCATCCGCCGGAGGGCGAGGAAGCTCCGGACATCATCATCACGGAGATCGGTGGCACGGTGGGTGACATCGAATCCCAGCCGTTCATTGAGGCCGCCCGTCAGATCCGCCGGGACATTGGCCGCAAGAACGTGTTTTACCTGCACGTCTCCCTGATCCCGTTCATCGGTCCGTCCGGGGAGCTCAAGACCAAACCCACCCAGCACTCCGTGGCTGCCCTGCGAAACCTAGGCATCCAGCCGGATGCTCTGGTGCTGCGGTGCGACCGCGAAGTCCCGGAGGGCATGCGCAAGAAGGTGGGGGATGCCTGCGACGTCGACGTCGACGCCGTGATCTCCTGTGCCGATGCGCCGTCGATCTACAACATTCCCAAGACGCTGCACTCCCAGAACCTGGATTCCTACATCCTGGACTGGTTCGGGATCGGCTACGGGGAGGCTGATTTCCAGCAGTGGGACCGCCTGCTCTCCGCCGTTCACGAGCCCGCGCACCATGTGACTGTGGGTTTGGTGGGTAAGTACATTGACCTGCCGGATGCGTACCTGTCCGTGTCTGAGGCGCTGCGCGCCGGGGGATTCGACAACAACACCCGCGTGAAGATCAAATGGGTGGCCTCTGACCTCTGCGAAACTCCCGAAGGCGCCGCCCGCGAACTGGGTGATGTGGATGCCATCTGCGTACCAGGTGGGTTCGGCATCCGCGGTTTGGAAGGCAAGCTCGGTGCGCTGAAGTTCGCGCGGACCACGGGGCTGCCCACGCTGGGGTTGTGCCTGGGCCTGCAGTGCATGGTCATGGAGTACGCCCGGAACATGGCTGGATTGCCGGAGGCATCCTCCACCGAGTTCGACCCCGAAACCTCCACCCCGGTGATTGCCACCATGGAAGAGCAGAAGGCATTTGTGGAAGGGGCAGGCGATTTGGGTGGCACCATGCGTCTGGGGTTGTACCCGGCTGCGCTGAAGGAGGGCTCCGTGGTTGCTGCAGCCTACGGCGCCGCTGAGGTCCAAGAGCGACACCGCCACCGGTACGAGGTCAACAACGCTTACCGTGAGCAGCTGGAAGACGCCGGTCTGGTCTTTGGTGGCACCTCCCCGGACGGCAACCTGGTGGAGTTCGTGGAACTTCCCGCGGACGTCCACCCGTACTACGTCTCCACGCAGGCCCACCCCGAATACCTCTCCCGGCCCACCCGCTCCCATCCGCTGTTCCGCGGACTGGTCAACGCTGCCTTGGACCGCAAGACTGCCCGCGCTGCCCACCCGGGACAGGACTGAACCATGGACTTCACGGAGCTGACTTCTGCTGACCTGGCGGATGCCGTGGAGCCCCGGCACGTGCTGAGTGCGGAGACCGTTTACACGGGACGGATCTGGGACGTGCGCGCGGAACAGTTTGAACTCAGCGACGGCGGGCCCCGGATGACTCGTGATTTCATCACCCATCCGGGGGCCGTCACGGTGGTGGCTCTTGACGATCAGGACCGTGTGCACCTGATCCGTCAGTACCGGCACCCGGTGGGAATGACTCAGTGGGAGATTCCCGCTGGAATCCTGGATGTTGAAGGTGAACGTCCGGAGGTCACCGCCCGGCGGGAGTTGGCGGAAGAAGCTGACTTGGAAGCAGATGAACTGTGGGTTCTGGCTGACTTTCACAACAGCCCGGGGTCATCGGCTGAGTCCATCCGGGTGTTCCTGGCACGGGGCCTGCACCCGGTCCCCGAGGGCCAGCGCCACGAACGCTCGGACGAGGAATCAGAAATCATCGGCGCGCGCGTTGCCCTGGATGATGTTGTTGCCGCGATCCTGGCGGGGCGGGTGTCCAGCCCCAACTTGGTGGTGGGAGCGCTTGCGGCCCATGCTGCACGAGCCGCTGAGTGGACCACCCTGCGTGATCCATCTGTGCCGTGGCCGGCCCATCCAGAGTTACGGCACACGGGTGGTGTGGTGGCACGCTCCATCATCCCGCTGGATCAACGGTGAGACTTTTGGCTTGTGACCGCTGAATCCGCTGCATCCCCTGGGCCGTCGAGTTCCACATCTGGTGCCCCCACCGCGCTGGAACGGGCCGTGGAGCGTTACCTCCAACATCTGGTGGTGGAACGGGGGCTGGCGGCCAACACCTTGGCTGCTTATCGGCGGGATCTGAGACGGTACGTGGATTTTGTGCAGGCCGACATTGACCCAACGGAAGCTCCACCTGTGGACGCCGCACAGGCTGTGACCCCGGCGCATGTTTCGGCTTTTGTTCGGTACCTGCAACGGCCCGTACCCGCAGTAATCGGCGAGCCCGTTGGCCCAGCTGACTCAGCCACCGCCTCAGCCGTCTCTGTCTCAGCCGCCTCTGCCGCCCGACGGGGTGAAGCGCCCGGTGCGGGGTTGAGTGCTCGCAGTGCGGCGCGCGTCGTCGTAGCAGTGAGGGGCGCTCACCGGTTCTGGGCTTTGGAAGGTCACACCGTCACCGATCCTGCTGCCGAAGTCCCGCCGCCGGTGGCGGGCATGCGACTGCCCAAGGCGATCTCCGTGAAGGCGGTCACGCGTTTGTTGGAGGCACCCGATGTCTCCACACCTGCGGGGTTGCGTGATCGAGCGCTCTTGGAGGTCATGTACTCCACGGGGGCGCGCGTCTCTGAGGCGATCGCGTTGGATGTGGACGATCTTTCTGCGGCAGTTCGGGCAGCGGGGGAGGACCAGGACAGGGGGCTGCCCTTCATTCGGCTGTTCGGCAAGGGGTCTAAGCAGCGGTTGGTGCCATTGGGCCGGCCTGCCGTGGCGGCACTGGATGCGTGGCTGGTGCGTGGGCGACCCGAGTTCTCGACCAAGGGCAAGGCGTCACCGGCGGTGTTCCTCAATGCCCGCGGGGGCCGGATCAGTCGGCAGACGGCGTGGAACACCATCAAGGCTGCGGCCGATCGATCCGGGCTGACCGAAGAAGGTGTGGAGGTCACCCCGCACACGTTGCGGCACTCGTTTGCCACCCACCTGTTGGAGGGGGGCGCGGATCTGAGGGTGGTCCAGGAAATGCTGGGGCATGCCTCCGTGACCACCACCCAGGTCTACACGCTGGTCACCGCCGACTCCCTGCGCGAGGTCTGGACCACAGCCCACCCGAGGGCTCGGTAGCCCACCTCCGCCGAAAACATGGTTTGGTTGAAAAATCGGGCCTTGAATTGGGTCAAACCATGTTTTCGGCGGAGGGGTGGTTGCGGGCTATTTCAGGTTGCCCAGCCAATCAAGCGCTGTGAGGCTTGGCATGAAGAAGTATTCACCACCATCAAGCGTGTTGAATGTTTCAATTCCGGTGATGCGGCGGGGTGGGATACCAGGCACCGTGAAGTAGCCATCATTACCTTGCAGGCCCAGCATGGGATCCTTCTCAGTGCCTCTACCGATGAAGTTTCCAGAGTTGACCCACTCGCTCTGTAAAAACTCGACTGTGTCAATAGCGCGAGCACCAATGGCGATGAAATCCAGTCCACGAGGGTTACCATCATCCCGTAGGGAATCACCCAGTGGATCCCCGTATGTGGTGGAACGACGAATGATTCGGCGAATATTTACGTCTGATAGTGTCTTCAACTTAGTGTCACGTGGATTCATCCTGCGTATGTGTGAGCTCAGAGGGGTGCGTAGCCCTTTTTCATCTTTGCCGTAGGTGAAGTTGTTATTGCGATTGTCATCTGCACCCAGTGATGGATCATCCCGGTCAGGTGAGAGCTCCAAGGGCGCGCCGCTACGCCAGCGCCCCACCAGCTTTGCCGCCAGAAGCTCACGCTCATCAACGTTATTCGCATTGTTGTGGAGGAATCGGTTAAAGGCAGCCACGTGGGAATGATATTTTCGGAAAACTAAGTAGCTGCCGTTGCGACCGAGTTCGGGGGGTGTTGGTACTGGTAGCTCGACCTCTCCTTCCGCCTTGTAGCCCAAGACGAACTCACCTGCCTTGATTGCTTTACCATCCCCAGGTAAACCGTCCAGGCCACTGCCTTCCACAACCGGCTGGGTGAAACCATCCTTGTAACCGAACGCGTTGCGGTCTCCGGGCTGGGCACCAAAGTCTTGCCGGAGCAGGACAGTGAGCCCCGAAAGCTCAGACAGACGGTCCTCATACGCGCGCACTTCCTCTTGCCAATCTGACTCGGATTGGGCAAAAACCGTGACCGCAAGGTGAACGTTGCCAGTACCAAATGGCTTCTCCCAACGGGACGGGTGGTTCGGTCCTTGATCACGGAGAAAATCAGCGCGGGCAGCCATCCCCTCCCGAAAGCCCTTGGGGAATGAGTCAAGAGAGGTCTGTGGCACTCCAAGAGCAACCAGCCCCGGATAGGTCAGAGCCACCGCCGTCCAGGCTGAACGAGGTTCATGCCAGTTTTTTGCCGACGAAACACGTTGATGCAACCGTCGCATGGCTTCGCGGCCGGCAGCCGCATCCTCGATCTTGATTAGAGCGTGCGTACCATAGTATGGCGCGGGACGTGGTCTAAGAATAGTAGCTTGTATGTCTTCCAACTCAAGGGTTGGAGTTCGCAATCGTCTCAAAAGGCGGGACACAACAATTCCATCTATCAGTTGAGCTTTTCGGCGAATTCACGGACGGCTACATCGAGTTCCAGCAGACGTTGACCGTCCGAAACAGACATGTCTGGGTGCGCCACGTACCAGCCAGCGGCTGGAATCTGGTAGCTGGCGATCCAGTCCTTCACCTCGGGTGATTTAATTCCCGGCCATCCCTCCAGGTTTCCGAAAGCGTAGTCCATCACTTCCGGGATGCGGGTGGCGAAGTCGTCAATGTAGGGATCCCACTCACCATCGTAAGCAGTAGCAAAAAGCAGCTTTGAATCATTGTCGAGAATGACCCAGCGCATATCATGCAGAGTGCCGACGTTACTGACTGCGGCGAGACTGCCACCGAGCAGATCGAAGAGCGCGCGAAGTCGATCGGCACCACCTGGTTTCAGTGGAGCAATCACCGTCAATTCAGAGACCTGACCACTTTTGAGGCCCACGCGCCCCGCAGATGTGGTGGCGTGCTTGGCAAAATTCTCCTTCTCAAGAATGGTTCTACCAGCCCAAACCTTGAGGGCTA
This sequence comes from Kocuria sp., assembly GCF_030538595.1. Taxonomy (GTDB): domain Bacteria; phylum Actinomycetota; class Actinomycetes; order Actinomycetales; family Micrococcaceae; genus Kocuria. The sequence continues at coordinate 83,270 of NZ_JAUNTS010000015.1, read as the reverse complement.
CTTTCGCGTCGGTCAAGTGCTGTTCTACTTTGGCGCGAACAGCAGCGGGTAGATCCTGGTACTGGCTCTCAAGCTGCGCGTTACTCATTGGTTCCACTCCTCGTGATGATGTTTCCCCTCATGTATGGGGATGTTTTTATGGTAGTCACCTAATGTTGAGCAGGCAAGACCTGTGGCATGGAAAACGAATGAAAGTCACTGACAGTTGGCTGGACTTTCGGTGATGAAACCTTGATTCCGCAAAGCGTGTCCACTAGCAGGTTCAAGTTTTCCGGGAGACGATCGCCACGCCAGGCTATGTGGCTGTCTTGCCGGACTATATAAAGTTGATTTTTGAACAAATTTTGATCTGGGCATTTTGCTTGAACCATAGTGATGGGTAACTTGCTTGAGAGTATGGGGGTCAATTCTTGACCTGGATCGAAACTGATGATTGTATAATCCGGTCCCAATAAATCTAGAATACTGATACCCTGAACGGAGAAGTGAGGAAGGCGGCACCCCGGCACTGTGGACGGCACATGCTCTGCCATGGAGTATTCAGGAGCGGTCGATCCGTCGTTGAGAATAATTGGAGAATGCGTGTAGTAGTAACCGAAGTTCAGACCCTCCGGGACCATTTGAGCCTTAGTGACGGGGAATAATTTGTGCCGCAACCTAGTGCGCAGTAACTTGCCGAGTGCGCCGGATGAGCTGACCAACCTGGGAACCTTGCCGCGGCCTAATGCCTCAAGGGTCTTCTGCATGCTTGTCATTGCAAGCTTAGAAACCTGGTGAGTGATGGGCCAACGCTCTGCTTCGTAGGCCTCCAGAATTCCAGGCGCAGCCCACCCTTTGATGACAGAGGTCAGCAGCCATGAGAGATTCACGGCATCTGCGATTCCAGCGTTCATGCCGTACCCGGCGAAAGGGACCCACACGTGTGCAGCATCGCCAGCCAAGAACACACGGTTGTTCCTGAACCGAGGTGCAACCAGCCGGCGCCCGATCCAGTCCTCATCGCGCAGTATCTGGAAGTCGAAGGTTCCATCTACTCCCAGCACATCCCTGATGGATTGGTCCTGGTCCAAGCTCTCAAACTCTTGCGTGCCGTTAGGGAGCGCACGGTGCACCAGCCAGAGCTCTTTCCCGTCGATGGCCACCACGGTGCCGCGGGCCTTGTGATTCGCCACCCAGGTCATCCACGCCGGACGGCGTTCACCAAACAATTTGATGACGTCTGTTGATCGGATCAGTGCACTGCGCGTCCTCGATATTTCGGCGTCCCCTGTCAGGCGAATTCCCATGCCCTTGCGTACACGGCTGCCTCCACCATCGCAGCCCACGAGGTACTGTCCCGAGACCATGAATTGGGTATCGGAATCCAAATCGCGGCAGGTCACCGTGACACTCTCGGCATCCTGCGAAAAAGATTCCAGTTCCGTGCGGGGGAGGAACGTGACGTTGGGGAGGCTCAACAGTTTTTGTCTGAGAATTGGTTCGAGCCACAACTGACTTTCGCGCACCATGGGCTCCGGAGTTGGCCAATGGCTGTCGAAGTATTCACCGGGCTGTTGGCGCTCTCTGCGGGAAGGCATCTGAATTCGCGTGAACTCATGACCGCTGACGCTGGAAGCAAAGACGGTGTCGGTCGGAAAATCGTCTGGCAGTCCGGCTGCTCGAACATCTTGTGCGATACCGAATCGTCGGAAAACTTCCATGGTTCGTGAAGCAATGGTGTTGCACTTTGCATCGGGCGGTGTGTTGGCCTCCCGGGCTTCCAGCACAACGACGTCAACTCCGCGCATGGCAGCGTCTATCGCCAGACTGGTGCCGACCGGACCGGCGCCCGCCACGATGATTGGTGCATCCACAGTTGTCTCCCGTCTTGGTGCGGCATGAGCATGGCTTGCCGCAGCAAAAGTGATGAAAGCGTCAGAAAAGATCGTAGCTGAGGAGTGGCTGGATGCAAGCCTTGTGGAGAAAAAGTTCACAGCGGGACGCCTGGTCTGAGGCACAAGCCTGGGATTTCTGGCTAGTGAGGACCCTGTGGTCACGGCCGTTCTGGTTGCGATCACGCGGTCCGCGTGGCAGTGGTGCCGGGGGATGTTTCTGAGCCCACGCAAGCTCGGTCAGGCGAGATTTGACCCCGAAGATGGTGGGTTCGCCCGTCAGGATTCGGGGTCAGCCCGTGTTGTTGAAGACTCGGGGGTGTATGCGACACTCCCGGCCTGGGTGTGGGTGAGTCCCAGCATGATCAACACCCGTTCGGCGAACTGCGCGGAGATGGAGCTCACCTCTGCTTCAGGGTGCAGGTCCAAGTGATGCATCAGACCCAAAAGTGCTGTGGCGGCGATGGTGAAACTGATCTCCGGGGAGATCGGATCAAAACGATGGGTGGCGATGCCCTGGTTGATGTTTTTGATCCCCCGCTGGCGAAAGCCCTTGTCATCACCGAGAAGGGCAGAGCTGGAGGACAGAAGAATGCGAGTGAGTCGCGGGTGAGCACGCTGGAACCGTCCTGCAACATGAAAACTTGTGCTGACGACTTCGGCGGGGTCTGTGATGTCCTCAACCGCCTCGTCACGAACCAGTAGCCAGCTGGCTATGGTCTCTTCAACTGCTGCTTGGAACAGCTGTTCCTTGGACTCGAAGTGGTTGTAGAACGACCCAAAGCCAACCTGGGCCTGCTCGGTGATCTCCTGAATGCTGACACTGGTACGCCCCTGAGACAGAAGCGACTGAGCTGCTGAGATCAATGATTGGCGCGTACGGACTCTGCGTCGGTCTGGGCGTTCATTCACGGTGTTCACACTACTTGCCCACGGTCATTTCCGGTGTGTCTGCATCAACCACGGTTGGTGAGCACACCGGTTGGCTGCGGTGGGCAGGCGGGGCTGATCGGTTGACAGCTTGAGATTTTTCTGATGATCTCATCACCTGTAGGTGATGAGATCATCAGAAAGGGTCGGTCATGGTGACTGCCGAACAAAAAGCCGGGGTAGGAATGAAGCGCAGCACCATCAGTGTTGGGCACCGCCAGATTTTTGTCTCCGAGGCGGGCGACGGAGAAGCGGTCGTCCTCTTGCATGGTGGTGGGGCAGGTGCGTCGGGACTCTCCAACTTTGCTCGGAACATCCACGCGCTTTCCCAACACTTTCGAGTGATTGTGCCCGACATGCCGGGCTATGGTCGTTCCTCGAAAGGTATTGATCAGTCAGATCCTTTTGGCGATCTGGCCCTGTTTGTACGGGGACTACTGGACAGCCTTGAGATTGAGACCGCCCACCTCATTGGAAATTCATACGGTGGCGCTGCGGCGCTGCGGTGTGCATTGGATCGACCGGAGCGAGTGGATCGGTTGGTGCTGTTGGGGCCCGGGGGTATCGGCACAACTCGCAGTTTGCCCACCCGGGGACTCATGAAACTCACCAATTATTACGCGGGTGAAGGCCCTACGCGTGAGAAATTGGATGAATTCATACGTGACTATCTGGTGTATGACGGCGCCGGTGTCCCCAGCGATCTGATTGAGGAACGATTCCAGGCAAGCCTTGATCCCGAGGTCATGAAGAACCCACCGCTTCAGCGTCCTTCAGGGATGGGCGCATTACGCAAGTTGCGCAAGATGGATCTCCTCCTGCACGGACGCCTCAAAACTCTAGAAACACCCACACTGGTGTTGTGGGGTGAGGCTGACAAGGTGAACCGTCCCAGCGGTGGGTTGACTCTTGCTCGAACCATGCCGGAGTGTGACCTGTACCTAGTGTCTAGGACCGGGCACTGGGTTCAGTGGGAGCAGCCCGATATTTTTAATCGCACAACAATTAATTTCTTAACCGCGAACGCCAAAATTCAAGGAGCGGCACGGTGAACCTCTCTCCTGATGAGACCAGATCCAACTCCGTATTTGGAGCAATACATCTGGGGTACGTGGTGGTGCAAACTCAAAAATTCCTTGATTGGCACCGGTTTGGAGCCGATGCGATCGGGCTGCACGTGGATGTCCTGGATCGGGACGTCATGCGTTTTCGGATGGACGACCATTCATGCCGGTTCCTTCTGGAGCGCGGTCCGGCCGAAGATCTGGTGGCGGCCGGATGGGAGGTCGATGACCATGAGACTTTCGACGAAATCATACGTCGAGTGACCGAGCGCGGGGTGCCAATTGAAGAAGGTACCTATGAGGAATGCAGGCTCCGCGGAGTGGAGCGTTTGTGGAGATTCCCTGGGCCCAAGGGGATCAAGACCGAGATCTTTACGACGGCGGTCCGAACCGCTGAGCCCTTGAAAATGCAAATCAGTTCATTTGTGACAGGGGCGTCGGGGATGGGGCACTTGGCCATCACCACAAAGAATCCTCAAGAGCTCCGTTCCTACTACAACACTGTTTTTGATGCCCGCATCACTGACTTTATTGAAGAGAATATTAGCGGCTTGACTCTGAACGTCAAATTTCTACGAGTCAACGAACGCCATCACTCCATTGCTGTTGTTAACATAAACGGCATACGAATAAATCCGATCCGCACTGCCATTCAGCACATGAACATCCAGGTGGCAACACTGGAGGACATGTTGGATTCGTATGCAAGAGTCAAGGAACTTGGATTCGGCATGGCTTGGAGCGTTGGACAACACACCAATGACCGAGAATTGTCCTTCTATTGTGTTACACCCTCGGGTTTCGAGTTGGAAATTGGATGGGATCCAGTCCTCATCACTCCTGAGCTGGAATCCACCTGGGAGCCAAGTCTCTATCAGGGAATCTCGATATGGGGTCATTCCCCGGTGGGAGAAACCGTGATCTCAAAAATGGATCAATTTCGCTTAGCTGTGCGATCCATGAGGGAGCACGAACCCACAGTTCCAGAGCTGACTTACTGACACCTCCCCAATGCTTGCCCGTATTGATCACTGTATTGTGATTCCAAAGCAAATTTCCTTCATGGAGAGAAAATGAGTTCACCCATTAGTCAAATAGCAGACACGCTGGCCCATGCGGAATTGGCCAGGAGGCCGATTCTGCCGTTACGCAACCAGTACGCACTGACGCCGCATGATGCTTATGCGGTTCAAGTGGAGCTGGGTAAGCGTCGACAAATGCTGGGTGCACGGCACGTTGGGCGCAAGATCGGACTTACCTCTGAGAAGGTTCAAGCTCAGCTCGGTGTTGAACAACCAGATTATGGAGCGCTCTTCCATGACATGCGAGTGGCCCCGGGTTCGCAGATTGATCTTGCAACCCTGATTCAACCCAGAATTGAGGCTGAGGTGGCGTTCACGCTGGCTGATGACCTGTGCGTGCAGCAAGGTCAGGGGCCGGCGGATTTGGATCTGGACACTGTGCGTGCAGCCATTGCCTTTGCCCAGCCTGCACTGGAGATCGTGGACAGTCGGATTCAGAACTGGGACATCGGATTTGTGGACACCGTCGCTGACAACGGATCCGCTGCCTTGTTCGTCCTGGGGCCCACCATGCACCAAATCACGGAGGTTGAACCCCGGGCCGTCCAAATGGCCATGCACGTTGATGGTGAGTTGGTCTCCACCGGATCGGGAACTGACTGCCTGGGCGATCCGCTGGAAGCAGTCCTTTGGCTGGCCCGCTCGGCGATTGAGCACGGAAAACCGTTACGTGCAGGGGAGATTGTTCTCTCGGGTGCATTAGGTCCTATGGCAGTTATTGAGAGGCCATGCGCCGTGACAGCAGTCGTTGGTGAGTTGGGAACCGTGTCTGTTGATTTTGTTCAAAATCACCAGGAATCAGGGGTGTCGTCATGAAAACGCGAGTTGTGATCATTGGTTCAGGCAACATCGGGACTGATCTGATGTTCAAGATTTTACGTCGTTCACAACGGCTGGAGCTGGCTGCGGTAGTCGGGATCGACCCACAATCGGAGGGTCTTGCTTTGGCTCGGGACCAGAACATTGTCACGATCTCCGATGGCGTGGAAGGCTTGGTGGAATCGCCGTCGTTCAAAGGAGTGGAAATCATCTTTGATGCCACTTCAGCAGCTGCACACAAGCACAACGTTGCTGTACTGGCATCACACCCGGTGCGTATCATCGACCTCACGCCGGCGGCCATGGGGCCTCTGGTGATTCCATCCGTGAACCTAGGGGCGTATCCGGATGCCCGTGAAGTCAACATGGTTACTTGTGGCGGACAAGCCACTATTCCGATCGTTGCTGCTATGACGGCCCAAACAGTGGTTCCTTATTGCGAAATTGTGGCCTCCATTGCCTCAAAATCTGCTGGTCCTGGGACTCGCGCCAATATTGACGAATTCACTGAAACAACTTCGGCTGCATTGAGGAGCGTGGGGGGAGCAGCCCGTGGCAGGGCACTCATTATTCTCAATCCCGCAGATCCTCCGGTCATGATGCGCGACACCGTCACTGCCGTGATTGGCCCGGATGATCACGAGGCGGTCAAAGCGGCTATTGAACAAGCTGTGCAGCGTGTTCAACGCTACGTTCCCGGTTACCGGCTGAAGCAGGCGGTCCAGATCCAACCACTCGGGGACACGGATCTGAGGTCGCTGGAACTGGACTCTTTCGGACAGGACATCACACACCGGATATCTGTCTTTCTGGAAGTAGAGGGTGGCGGCGATTACCTTCCACCCTTCGCCGGAAATCTGGACATCATGACATCTGCAGCCTTGGAGGTCGGCGAGTCGTGGGCAAACGCAGGATGGGGTACCGAGGAGGCATCATGAGTCAGGTCTACCTACAAGACGTCACGCTGCGCGACGGACTTCATGCACTACGGCACCGAATCCAACCGAGTGAGCTGGCAGCCATTGTGACCGCACTTGATCAGGCGGGGGTGGATGCCATTGAGGTGGCGCATGGAGATGGTCTATCTGGCGGGTCGCTGACCTACGGTGTAGGAAGCCATACCGATTGGGTTTGGTTGGAGACGGCGGCAGAGGCCATCCATCACGCCCGCCTGACCACTCTGATTCTGCCCGGTATCGGCACCACCAAAGACCTCAAGAGAGCTTTTGAACTAGGGGTCCGTTCTGTCCGGGTGGCCACACATTGCACGGAAGCAGACGTGGCTGGTCAGCACATTGAGTTCGCGCGGGATCTGGGAATGGATGTTTCGGGATTCCTGATGATGAGCCACATGATTCCGCCTCCGGAACTTGCCCAACAAGCACGAATCATGGCGAGCTTTGGCGCCCATTGCGTCTATGTGACTGATTCCGGTGGCCATCTCACACCGCATGAAGTGGCCGCCCGGATTCAGGCTTACCGACAAGTTCTTGATCCAGAAGTTCAGGTTGGTATCCACGCCCACGAAAATCTCAGTCTGTCAGTGGCCAACAGCTTGGCTGCAATTGAGCACGGAGCTTATCGAGTGGATGCCTCTTTGGCGGGACTGGGCGCTGGAGCGGGTAACTGTCCGATCGAGCCGCTGGTTGCCGTGATACGGCGCTCCGGGCTCACCCACCGCGCCGACCTTTCACAGTTGCAAGATGCTGCTGATGACTTGGTGCGTCCTCTCATGGACAGGCCGGTCCAAGTCGATCGGGAAACGTTGACCTTGGGATATGCGGGTGTGTATTCGAGTTTCCTGCGGCATGCCGAGACCATCAGTGCCCTCTACGACGTCGAACCACGGGCGCTGCTGATAGAAGCAGGAGCTCGTTCTTTGGTGGGCGGGCAGGAAGACCTTTTGGTAGACATTGCACTTGATGTGCGCGCCCGCTGAAACCCTCCCCTCCGCCGAAAACATGGTTTGACCTAATTTCAGGCCCGATTTTTCAACCAAACCATGTTTTCGGCGGAGTTAGGGGGAAGGGGAGGGTTAGCTCAGGTGGCGTTCGTCCGGTCCGTTGTAAGCCGAGAGCGGGCGGATCAGCGAGTTGGCTGCACGCTGCTCGATGATGTGCGCGGTCCATCCCGTGATGCGCGCGCACACGAACAGCGGCGTGAACGTGGGAATGTCAAAGCCCATGAGCCAGTACGTGGGGCCTGCCGGATAGTCCAGGTTGGGCTTGATGCCCTTGGCCTCATCCATGGACTTGGCCAACCCGTTGTAGAGCCCCAGCAGCTCCGGGCGCTGGTAGTGGTCCAGCATGCGGAACAGCGCGTCCTGCATGGTGGGAACGCGGGAGTCACCGTTCTTGTAGACACGGTGGCCAAAGCCCATGACCTTCTTCTTCTGCGCCAAGGCATCGTCCATCCAGGCCTTGGCGCGGGCCTCAGCCTCTTCCGCGGATTCATCCGTGCGAATGCCCAGTTCTTCAAAGGTGTGCATCACGGCCTCGTTGGCGCCACCGTGCAGCGGACCCTTCAGCGCACCAATGGCCCCGACGACGGCGGAGTGCAGATCCGACAGCGTGGAAGTCACCACCCGGGCCGTGAAGGTAGAGGCATTGAAGGAGTGTTCCGCGTAGAGAATCATGGAGACGTTGAAGGCCTCCACCACCTCCGGGGCGGCCTCTTCACCGAAAGTCATCCACAGGAAATTGGCTGAGTAGTCCAGATCCTCGCGGGGCTCGATCGGTTCCTGACCGCGGCGTCGTCGTTGGTCGTAGGCAACCACGGCGGGCATGGCCGCGAACAAGGATTTGGCCTTCTCCAACTCCGCTTCCGGGGATTCGTCCTCGGCCTTGGGGTGCTGGGCGCCCAATACGGAGGCAGCCGTGCGGCACACGTCCATGGGGTGGCAGTCGGTGGGCAGGGCGTCGATCACGGCTTTGAGCTCCGGGGTCAGCGCCCGGTTGGCGCGCTCAAAGTCAGTGAACTCTGCCAGCTCCTCATCGGATGGCAGCTCCCCGTTCCACAGCAGCAGAGCCACCTGCTCAAAGGAACAGTTGGCGGCCAGCTCTTGGACCGGATACCCGCGATACAGCAGCGAATTGGACTCGGGGTTGACCTTGGAGACCGCGGTGACGTCCGCGACCACACCGGCCAGGCCCTTCTTGATCTCAGTGTTCTGGCTCATGATCGTCCTCCGGGGACCTCGAAATTGAAGACATTGCTGTCAAAAGCGCTGTAACCGTCGTAGTCCACGGTTTCATACAGGCGGGCTCGCGTCTGCATGTCAGCCACAGCGGCTTGCTGCGTGCCATCGGCTTTGATGGTGTCCAGCAGACGTTCGACGGCGCCCATGGCCGCCCGCTGTGCCGAAACCGGGTAAATCACCATGGACACACCCGCGTTGTGCAGCTGATCCACCGTGAACAGTTCGGACTTGCCGAACTCGGTCATGTTGGCCAGCACAGGCACGGAGACGGCAGAAGCCATGGCCTCGAACTCGGTGATGTCCTTCAGCGCCTCCGGGAAGATCACGTCCGCGCCAGCTTCCACCAGCGCCTGGGCGCGTTCAATGGCCACTTCCAGGGGTTCGACGGCGCGGATGTCCGTGCGCGCCATGATCACAAAGTTCGGATCACGCCGTGCCTGGGCACCCGCCTGGATGCGCTTGACCGCGGTTTCCAGATCCACCACGGACTTGCCGTCCAGGTGCCCGCAGCGCTTGGGGTTGAACTGGTCCTCGATGTGGCAGCCAGAGACTCCGGCGTTTTCCAGCTCCTGGATGGTGCGCGCCACGTTCATGGGCTCACCAAAGCCGGTGTCCGCATCAATCAGCGTGGGCAGGTCCGTGGAACGCGAAATCTGGGAACCACGCAGGGCCACCTCCGTGAGCGTGGTCAGGCCGACGTCGGGAAGACCCAACTCATTGGCCAGCACACCGCCGGAGATGTAGACGCCGTCGAACCCTTTGTCCTGGATGACCTTGGTGGCCAGCGGGGTGAAGGTTCCCGGGAACTGGACGCAGCGGTCTTCGGCCAGCAATTCGCGGAACTTGAGGCGCTTGGCCTCAGCCGTCACGTGTGAATACAGCATCAGAAGATCCCCTTGGTGCCGGATTCCAGGGTGACGGAGGCGGTGATGTTCAGTGCGTCCAGGTCACCGGCGCCCAGCTCGGGCAGGGACTCGGCGGCCTGGATGAAGCGCTCCAGCTCGGTGTCTGCAACCAGGCCCTCGGCCAGGGTGCGCAGCTTGTTCAAGTACTGCTCGCGGGCGAACGGGCGGGCCCCCAGCGGGTGGGCGTCTGCCACGGCGATCTCATCCACAATGGTGGAACCGTCCTTGAGCACAATCTCCGCACGCCCACCAAAGGCCTTCTCGGAAATGTCCAGGGAGTGGTAGCGGCGGGTCCACTCGGCGTCTTCCTCCGTGGTGATCTTGTGCCACAGCTCCACGGTGTCCGGACGGCCCGCGCGCTCCGGAGCGTAGGAGTCCACGTGGTGCCAGGAGCCATCCTGCAGGGCAACCGTGAAGATGTAGGGGATCGAGTGATCCAGGGTTTCGCGGGTGGCCTTGGGGTCGTACTTCTGGGGGTCGTTGGCGCCTGAACCGATCACGTAGTGGGTGTGGTGGGAGGTGTGCAGCACAATCCGCTCCACCTTGGCCGGATCGGCGATCTCCGGGTGCTCCGCGTGCAGCTTGCGTGCAAGGTCGATCCAGGCCTGGGCCTGGTATTCGGCGGAGTGTTCCTTGGTGTAGGAATCCAGGATGGCGCGCTTGGCTTCACCGGGGGCAGGCAGCGGAACCTCGTAGGCGGCATCCGGGCCGTCCAGCAGCCAGGAAATCACGCCGTCTTCACCTTCCCAGATGGGGGTGGGGGAGGTCTGTCCGCGCATGGCACGGTCCACAGCTTCCACGGCCATCTTGCCGGCGAAGGCGGGGGCGTGGGCCTTCCACGTGGAGATCTCGCCCTTGCGGGACTGGCGGGTGGCGGTGGTGGTGTGCAGCGCCTGGCCGATCGCGTGGAAGATGGTGTTGGTGTCCAGGCCCAGCAGGGTGCCGATGCCGGCGGCAGCTGAGGGACCCAAGTGCGCCACGTGGTCGATCTTGTGCTTGTGCAGGCAGATGGCCTTGACCAGGTCCACCTGGATTTCGTAGCCGGTGGCCAGACCGCGCACCAGGTCACGACCGTTGGAGCCCACGTGCTGGGCCACGGCCAGAATCGGCGGGATGTTGTCTCCGGGGTGGGAGTACTCGGCGGCCAAGAAGGTGTCGTGATAGTCCAGTTCACGCACGGCCACGCCGTTGGCCCAGGCTGCCCACTCGGGGGAGACCTTGGTCTGGGCGGCGTCCACACCGAACACGCCTGCTCCCGATCCGCCCGGGCCTGGCTTGTGGGCCAGCGCCTGGTCACGGGCGGAGATGATCGGCCCGCGGTTCAGGGAGGCAATGGCCACGGAAGCGTTGTCCAATACGCGGTTGATCACCATGTCGGTGACTTCGGTGCTGACCTCAACGGGGTCGGCAGCCACCTCGGCCACCTTCCAGGCAAGCTGGTCTTCCTTGGCCAGGTTGTCTGAGGACGGGTGGACCCGCACTGAATGGTTGACGGTCATGAGGCTTCCTCTCGGGTTGCTACTGCTGGTTGGGGATGGTTTGCCGGGGCTTTGGACAGTGCTGAACTCAATGCGTTGTGCAGGTGCAGACGAACAGCCGCTTCTGCCAGCTGTGCCGATCCGGTGGAGATGGCGCGGGCTATCTGAGCGTGTTCACGGGCCGCTGCGGCCAACCGGGGGGCATCATGGGCGGCCAACCTGCGCACTCGTGCCAGTTGCATCCGAACAGTGGATGAGGCCGCATCCAGCCACGGGTTGGCCGCGGCCGCGTCAATCGCACGGTCCATCTGCGCCACGAGTTCGTAGTAGGCGGTGGAGGAATCGTGTTCTTCGGGATGACTCTGACCGTCCTCGGCATGGGCTGCGGTGCCCTCACGGTGGGCCCCCACCTCAAAGAGCCCCGCCACCACATCCAATCGGTCGGCCATGGCCGCAAACTGCGCCGGTTCTCCCCGCAGCGCAGCCAGTCGCGCAGCCTGAATGTCCAGCGCCTCGCGCAGTTCAAACAGCGGTGGAATGTCATCCACGGTCACTTCGGAGACGACGACGCCGCGGCCCCCCTGCGCTTCAGCCAACCCCTCAGCGGCCAATCGGCCAATGGCCTCACGCACCGGTGTGCGGGAGATCCCAAACCGCTGGGACTGTTCAACTTCTGCCAAGACCTGGCCGGGAGGGAGGTCGCCGTCCATGATTTCCGTGCGCAACTGTTCGTACACGCGCTGGCTGGCTCGCACTGTGACCCTCCTCTCGTCGTCGGACAGACTCTAATGTATACACAGATTGCAGATTTGGCACCAGTACCCATCAGGTGCCGCAGGAAATTTCCAAAAATGTATACAGAACACTGGCTTTGAGTGATCAGGGTCACTATTATGGCGAATGAGCGACAGGGTTAGGTCCGGCAGTGCCGGGGTTTGACCACCGGCGGCAGTCAAGCCCCGAGCCAGCAAGAGAGGATTGCCATGAGCCACCCCAGTGAGCAGCCCACCCCCACCACGAATCGTGGATCCCTGCCCGGCAACGGGACCTATGCCGCGGAGTTCACCCGCAGTGTGGAGGACCCTGAAGGGTTCTGGCTGGAAGCTGCTGACCGTATCGACTGGGAGACCAAGCCCACTCGGGCTCTGGATGACTCCAAGGCGCCCATCTATCGGTGGTTCCCGGACGGTGTGCTCAACACCTGCTACAACGCGGTGGACCGCCACGTGGAGGCAGGCAACGGGGACCGTACGGCCATCATCTACGACTCCGCCGTGTTGGGACTCACGGAGAAGATCACCTACGCGCAGCTCCAAGAGCAGGTGGCCGGGTTTGCTGGAGCGCTCGCGGCAGCGGGAGTGAGCAAGGGGGACCGAGTGCTGATCTACCTCCCCATGATTCCGCAGGCTGCCATTGCCATGTTGGCCACCGCCCGCCTGGGCGCCGTCCACTCCGTGGTGTTCGGTGGTTTTGCTCCCAAAGAGTTGGCGGTGCGCATTGATGACTGCCGGCCGACCGTCGTCGTAACGGCCTCCGGGGGTGTGGAGCCCAAGCGGCGCATCGAGTACCTGCCGGCCGTTGCGGAGGCCATCGCCATGGCGCAGCACACGCCGGGCACCGTTCTGGTGCATGAGCGTGAGGGCTTTGAACACAGCGTGACCCAGATGCAGGCCGCTGCCGAGGAAAACGGCACCGGGGTGCAGTGGAAGACCTGGGCTGATGCAGTGGCGAACTCTGAGCCTGCCGACTGCGTGCCCGTGGCGGCCACCGATCCGCTCTACGTGCTCTACACCTCCGGTACCACCGGCACTCCCAAGGGTGTGGTGCGGGACAACGGCGGCCACGCCACGGCCCTGGCCTGGTCCATGGAGAACATCTACAACGTGGCCCCCGGTGAGGTCATGGCCACGGCATCGGATGTGGGCTGGGTGGTGGGCCACTCCTACATTGTGTACGGCCCGCTGATTGCCGGTGCCACCACCGTGATCTACGAAGGCAAGCCCGTGGGCACCCCGGATGCCGGTGCGTTCTGGCGCTTGATTCAGGATCACCAGGTGCGTTCGTTCTTCACCGCACCCACCGCATTGCGTGCCATCCGGCGTCAGGACCCGGAAGGCGAGTTGGCTCAGGATTACAACATCTCCAGCCTGCGAGCCCTCTACGTTGCCGGCGAGCGCCTGGACCCTGAGACGTGGAGCTGGGCCGGGAAGGTTCTGGGTGTGCCGGTGGTGGATCACTGGTGGCAGACGGAAACGGGCTGGGCCATTGCGGGTAACCCCATGGGCCTGGAGGCTCTGGAGCTGAAGTCCGGTTCGCCCACGGTGCCCATTCCCGGTTACCAGGTGGAGATTTTGGACCCGCTGGGGGATGCTGTGGCGCGCGGGGAGGAAGGCAACATTGCCATCAAGCTCCCGCTGCCTCCCGGCACCCTGGCCACCCTGTGGGGCAACGACCAACGGTTCATCGACTCCTACCTCAGCGCCTTCGAGGGCTACTACGCCACGGGCGACTCCGGACTGATGGATGAGGACGGCTACGTCTACGTGATGGGTCGCACGGATGACGTCATCAACGTCTCCGGGCATCGCCTGTCCACCGGTCACATGGAACAGGTGCTCTCCTCCCACCCCAAGGTGGCCGAGTGCGCGGTGATCGGCGTGGCCGATGACCTCAAGGGCCAGCGGCCCTCCGGCTACGTGGTGTTGAAGGCCGGCGCGGACATTGATGAGGACCGCGTCACCCAGGAACTCGTGGCCATGGTGCGCAACCAGATCGGCGCGGTGGCTGACCTCAAGCACATTGCCGTGGTTGATGCCCTCCCCAAGACTCGCTCCGGCAAAATCCTGCGCAAGACCATGCGCCAAATTGCCGACGGCGTTGAAGCTCCGGTGCCTTCGACCATCGAAGACCCGGCCGTGCTGGAAGCCATTTCCAGCGTCTTGCGTCCACAGAACTGATAAACCCGGCCGGGCCGCCAAGGCTTCAACCGACGTTCTGACAGGATCACGCGCCGCGTGGTGCAGCAGTTTTGCTCCGTTACTGCTGCGCTACACGGCATGTGATACCCGGATGCTCACGGGCCACCGTCCTCTCCCACTTTGGACGGTGGCCCCACTTTATTGCCGCCGAGTGCGCAATGGTGTGGCTCCTGACGGTTTCAGGGGCCGCACCATTGCGCACTCGGGGTGGGTCCACGGTGTGGGGTGGGGTTCACGACGACGACGGCGCTGGGCCCGGTTCCCCAGAGATACCCCGGATCGGAGCTCTCCCGGGTTAGGGCTCACCCGGATCACGGCATTGCGCAGCGTCAGCTTCTGCCGTATTCCATCTCCGGGCGGCCCACCGTGCCGTGGCGGGGCCGCCGCTGGGCCAGGCCCCGATCCGCCAGGTGTTCCAGATAGCGCCGAGCCGTCACCCGGGACATGCATGCCTGGGCCGCCAGTTCCGTGGCAGAGAACCATGCGCCCTCAGACAGGATCTGCTCCACGCGCCGCAAGGTCTCCGGAGTCAGGCCCTTGGGCGCTGTTCCGCCGGGTGAGCCGGGGGAGCGCAGGGCATGGATGGTTCGATCCAGGGACTCCTGGTCCACGGTGCCCGCTGTACTCAGTGCGTGCCGGTAGTCCCGGTAGGCCTCCAGGCGGTGCACCAAATCCTCCCGCAGGAAGGGCTTGATCACGTAACCCACCACCCCCAGGGCGCTGGCGGCCCGGACGGTGGCCACGTCACGGTGGGCGGTGACTGCCAGGATGTCCACGTCTTCACCCGCTCCGCGCAGACGCCTGGCCACATCCAAGCCGGTGGCATCCGGGAGGTTCACGTCCAGCAGGATCAAATCGACGGGACGCCCGGCTTTGCGCAGTCCAGCCACCGCCCGCAAGGCTTCAGCGGCGGTTCCTGCTGTGCCCACAGGATCAAATCCAGGGGTGTGTTGCACGTATTCAGTGTGTGCGCGGGCTGTCAGAGGCTCATCTTCCACAATCAGTACCCGCAGTGGGGTATGGGGCCCGCTCATGACTCCTCCTGTCCCTTGGTCTGGCTGCCAGTTCTTTCCAGGGGCAGCGAGATCTCGAACACCGCGCCGTCGTCGTGAAAAACCCGCACCGTGCCGCCGTGATGCTCCACGGTGCGGCGCACCAGGTCCAGGCCAACCCCACGTGAGGTGTTCGGGGCGGTGGGTTTGGTGCTCACCCCGCGGCGGAAAATCTGTTCCACCTGGTCATCGGCCACTCCCGGGCCGTTGTCCGCCACGGTCAGCAGCGCCACGGGGATGCCGTTGGTATCCCCGCGGGCCAGTTCCACCTCCACCAGGGGGTGGCTGACGGTCCTATCCCCACCTGCGCTGTCCCGGGCGGCGGTGACGGCATCGACTGCGTTGTCGATCAGATTGCCCACCACCGTCACAGTTTCTGCGGGACTCAATGGCAATGGAGGCGCTGTGCCATCCACGCTGACCTCCAACCGCACGCCGCGTTCAGCCGCGGCCGCGGTTTTGCCCATCAGCAGCGCTGCCAGGATGGGATCGGTCACAGCGGACTCCACATCCCCGGACAAGCTGCGGGAGCGGCGCAAGTCCTCGGAGGCAAAATCCAGTGCCTGTTCGGCGCACCCCAATTCCAGCAGGGAGACCACGGTGTGCATCCGGTTGGCGTGTTCGTGGGTCTGGGAACGCAGGGCATCCGCCATGAGCGTGGTGGCCTGCAACTGCCCGGAGAGCCGGGTCAGCTCAGTGTGGTCCCGGATCACAGCCACCATGCCGCGGGACGGTTTGGACGCGCGGGTGGTGGTCACAATCAACGTATTCTCCCCAACCTGCATCCACTTTTCCCGAACGGTCTGCTCCCGGACCAGTACCTCCACCAATTCATCCGGCAACGGCACATCCGTGAGCTGCGGCGCCGCTGAACGACGTCGGTCCAAGACATGATCCCGTACCCTCCGCCGCCACGGCCGGCCAGCGGGAACCTGTGCCGCAAGGTCTTGGTCCTGGATGCCCAAAAGGCTCTGGGCGCGGGGGTTGATCAGCAGGAGTCGGCCACCCTCCACCATCAGCAACCCCTGTGCCGCTTGCTCCAACACGGCATCCTGGACGGCCACGGCTTCTGCCAGCGCCTCCGGGCCGCGGCCACCCGTCACCCGGGACAGGTAACGGGTGAGTCCGCCGGTCACAGCGCTGGAAACCAGGAACAACGCAATTGCCAGCGCGATCAGAACCGGTATCTGAGCCCAGGCTTCAGCGGAAATGTTGTCCAGCAGCACACCGGTGGAGACCAGGGCAACCACACGGCCGTCGTCGTTGTAAACGGGAGCAATGGTGCGCATGGACATACCAAGGCGGCCCATTTCCGTGGCGGTGTGAACCTCACCGTCCAGGGCCTCGGAGATGGACCCGCTGTAGGGCTGGCCCACAAAGTCGGGATTGGAGTGCGTCCACCGAATCCCGTCCGGGGACATGATGGTGACAAAGTCAATGTCCGTGTCCCGGACCAGCTCCAGCGTGTGTGGCTGCAAAGTGGCCGTGGGATCGGGACTTTCGGCCTGCTCGGCCACCCAAGGGTCTTCAGCCAAGCTCAACGTCATGGCGCGGGTCACGCTGGCGGCTTCCCGGCGAACATCCGCAGAAGAGCGCTCAATCAACACCACGGCCACGGCAACGGTGATGCCAAGAACCAGCACCAGCTGAATCAACAAGAACCGCCGAGCAAGGGACAACGGGAAACCTCTGTTCACAACCAGTTGTGATCACGACCACTATGACCACAATGGGACGTCCATCACTTTAAACGGGAATCTGTATCCCAGCTGCTCGCAAGGATGCGGGTGGTTTGGCCCCACCAGTATCCGTCGTGATCGCCGCGACGCCGACCGCTGAGGAGAATCCCGTGGCCGCACATCTTTCGCCTTCAAGTTCCAGCACCCCAGCGGGTGCGCCCGCCAAAAAGCGGGATCGGACCCATTTCCTCTACATCTCCGTGATTGTGGCCGTGATTGCCGGTGCCGCCCTGGGGCTGATTGCCCCTGACACCGCAGTGGCCCTCAAGCCACTGGGAACGGCGTTCATTGCGCTGATCAAGATGATGATTGCCCCGGTGATCTTCTGCACCATCGTGCTGGGGGTCGGCTCCATTGCCAAGGCCGCCACGGTGGGCAAGGTGGGCGGTATGGCGTTGGCCTACTTCCTGACCATGTCCACGTTTGCTCTGGCCATCGGTCTGGTGGTGGGCAACATTGTGCAGCCCGGCTCCAACCTGGACATGAGCCAGGCAACCTACGACATTCCCGCCACCACGGATGCCAGCCACAGCGGCACCGAGGACGGCATGGTGGGTTTCCTGCTGGGCATCATCCCCACCACGCTGCTGTCCTCCCTGACTGCGGGCAACATCTTGCAGACCTTGTTCGTGGCGCTGCTGATCGGCTTTGCCCTGCAGGCCATGGGTGACTCCGGTAAGCCCGTGCTGAAGGCCATGACCTACGTCCAGGCCATTGTGTTCCGCCTGCTCATGATGATCATGTGGCTGGCGCCCATCGGTGCCTTCGGTGCCATTGCCGCCGTGGTGGGTGCCACCGGTATCCAGGCCATCACCTCCATGATCGTGCTCATGGCGGCCTTCTATGCCACGTGCTTGCTGTTCATTGTGGTCATCCTGGGCCTGCTGCTGAAGGTGGTCTCCGGGGTCAACATCTTCTCCCTGATGAAGTACCTGGCCCGCGAATACCTGTTGATCTTCTCCACCTCATCCTCCGAGGCCGCGCTGCCCCGGCTGATCGCCAAGATGGAGCACCTGGGTGTCTCCAAGCCGGTGGTGGGCATTGTGGTTCCCACCGGATACTCCTTCAACCTGGATGGCACCGCCATCTACTTGACCATGGGCTCACTGTTCGTGGCCGATGCCATGGGCACCCCGCTGCAACTGGGTGAGCAGATCACGCTGCTGCTGTTCATGATCATTGCCTCCAAGGGGGCAGCAGGTGTCTCCGGTGCGGGTCTGGCCACCTTGGCCGGTGGCCTGCAGGCACACCGCCCCGATCTGGTGGACGGGGTTGGGCTGGTGGTTGGCATTGACCGGTTCATGTCAGAAGCCCGCGCCCTGACCAACTTCTCCGGCAACGCCGTGGCCACTCTGGTGCTGGGCTCCTGGGTCAAGCAGGTGGACACCACTCGCGTTCAGGACGTACTGGCCGGGCGGATTCCATTTGACGAAGCCTCCCTGGCGGTGGACCCCCACGCTTCTCCCACCGCGGCCGAGCAAGCCACGGAGGGCCACCCGGAATCCAAGGTGTACTGATTTCTCCATCTGCCTTGATGCCGAGTGCGCAATGGTGTGGCCCCTGACACGTTCAGGCGCCACACCGTTGCGCACTCGGCCTGGACACTGCGCGTGTTTATGGACCGGACTCCACTGAGCTCAATTGCTGCCACAGCGCGTGAATCGGTACCCATACTGCGGGTTGCACGTGCGGGTGTGCGGAAAACGGCAGTGTTCGGTCGGTGATGGCGCGGTCCCAGGGGATCACCGTGTGCAACGGCGTAACTGGAGGCTGGCGATCAATCATGGGTGGTCTGCTGACTCTCACGAACACAATCTTTGTGTTGGTCAAATGCAGTGGGAGAAGGTCTTGGAGGGCTTCCAAGCATGCGCGTCCTCGTGCCGAAATTGGCACCACGATAACCACCGATCCATTTGTTTGTGCGGTGACGACTGATTGCACGGTGGCGCGTCCACCATCGACGACGACGGAGGGCCGGGGGACACTCTCGGTTGTCCCTGTGCCGGATGGTGCTTGTTGGCCGGCAGATTGTGCTTCTTGGAGCAACCTGGCCACTGTGGAGGTTCCCGCACCTCCGCAGACGCCCAGCACGGTGATCATATGGGGTGCTGGATTCATTCGGCGCCACCTTGGAGCTGTGCCGAATCTCGGGCTGCCGGTTCTGCCGGATGAGTCTCAGCAATCTGGACCACAAAGGCGCTTTCGCCACGGCGCACAAATCTCCCACGCCCGGGGGGCATACGTTCCGGATAAAGCTTGGGCAGGAGCTGACCTTCATTGCGGTCACCAGAGAGCACCAATAACGAGCCCCCTGTGTTGCGGATGCTCTGCAAGGCGGAACCGAACAATGCGCGGGACGCACCCGCTACGGGACGGGTCAGGACCACGTGAAAGTCAAGGTCACGTGATGAAGGAAGGTAAGGCATCAACACGGACAGTGGTTCGGTGCCACCGGCGGCAATGATGTCGTGATCATCAACCAGAAGGACGATCCTGGGAGACCGAGCTTGCTCAGCGGCGCTTCGAGCAGGGCGCGCTTGGAGTTCTGAAGCAATGGACGAACTCATGGCAGATGCCTGATGAGCCGAGCGAGCATGACCAGCCAAGAACTCTTCTGGAATGACCCCGGGTACTTTACCGCGGGGGTCGATCACAGCTATGGCCAGTTCGGAGGGGTCGAATCGCTCCACCAATCCTTGGGCAATGGTGCGCAACAGAGTGGATTTTCCACTTCTTGCGTCACCTACCACCACCAGATGCTGGTCACGATCCATGAAATCCCAATCGGTTGCTTCCATCGTGTCTTGACGAAGCCCGATGGGAATGGTGGCTGGTTCTGTGACCGGGTCAGGCAACTCGGCTGGGTCAAGATGTCTGGGCAGTAACCGGATAGGTGCCGCAGCTGGGCCCGAAGAGGCAGCTGCGACTCGACCAGCCAGATCACTGAGTGCAGTTCCCATGTCTTGGTCCGTCTCCACCAGATTCAACAAGGGTAAGGCGAACTGGCACAGGTGCGAATCAGTGTTCAACGCCCGCCCCGGGGTGTCTTTGGGAATGGTCTCAGCCAGTTTGCGATCAATGGCGGATTCAATGGGGTCGTTCAATCGCAGTTCGATTCGCGTACCGAACAGGGACTGATGGGCCATGCGCAGCTCGCTCCAGCGGCTGAGCGTGAGAACGATGTGGATACCGAATCCTGCGGCACGTTGCATTAATGGGGTGAAGACGGACTCCAGACCGTCGGTGTCCTGACGCAGAGCACCGTAGCCATCCACCAGCAGGATGATGTCGGCGGTCGGTAGCTCAGGGAGATCCCCAGAGCCGTGGAGTTGGCGCATGTGATCCAAAGACTCGATGGCCCGGGAGCGGAAAACCTCCTCACGTTTCGACAACATGCCGGTGACCTCTTCAAGCAGACGCATCAAGCGCGTCTCATCACCGCGCACAGCAATTCCACCCACTTGGGGGAAGTCTTCAAGCCTCCTGAGCCCACCTCCTGTGAGGTCCATGCCGTAGATCGCCACTTGCTCAGATGTGTAACGCAATGCCAAAGAAGCCGCGATGGTGCGCAGCGCCGTCGACTTGCCTGATTGGGGTCCGCCGATGATGGCCACATGCCCACCTGCTCGCGTCAGATCAATGACCCAATCGCCTTGACGTTGTCGCAGGGGATCGTCTTCCAATCCGATCATGACGGACAGCCCTTCGGCAGGTGCCACGGAGTCATGGCCACGTTCTGCATGTGCTGAAGGCCATTTCTGTACGCCTTCCCCGTGGTCAGCTACCTCGCCCAGAGACAGTCGTCCCGGAAGCGGATTTAGCCAGATGGGCCGAGCTGGAGGTGCTGCTGAACGTAAGTCCTCGGCCACCAGGTCCACCAAGCTTGGGCCGGTTTCTGGTTGGCGCAACACGGGTTGCTCCGCCAGATCCTCGATGTCAGCTTCAAGGCCGTTGTGAACCGGCAGCGCCATGACGCGTTTGGTTGTTGCCTCGGTGACCTCAGAGGTGTCTTGGACAGCCCCGGAGACGTACTCGGCGTGGAACCGTTCGTAGATGCTGGTGTCCACCTTGAGGTAGCCGTATCCGGGAAGTGGAGGTAGATGGAACGCATCCCGGTTGCCCAACACGGTTTGTGATTCTGCCTCAGAAAACGTCCGTAGACCCAACCGGTAGGACAGATAGGTGTCAAGCCCCCGTAGTTTGCCGCCTTCAATTCGTTGGCTCGACAGCAGGAGATGGACACCGATTGAACGGCCGATGCGACCGATTTGGAGAAAGAGATCAATGAAGTCGGGTTCCGCCGTCAATAGTTCGCCAAACTCGTCAATCACCACAAATAGATGCGGCATAGGCGGTAGCTCAGAGTGCTCCTTGCGTAGTTGCCGGTAGTGCGTGATCGACGGCGAGGAATTCGCGGCTTTGAGCATCTGTTGACGCCGGACAACTTCTCCTTGGAGAGAAGATCTGGCTCGCACCGTCAATTGTGGATCATCTGCGAGGTTGTCGATCAGCCCGGAGAGGTGGGGCAGGCCCGCAAATGGTGCGAAAGCGGCACCTCCCTTGTAGTCGATCAGAATCATCGACAGGTCTTCGGGGGGATGAGCGACTGCAAGAGACAAGATCAAAGTCCGCAGCAGTTCGGACTTACCGGAACCAGTGGCGCCGATGCACAACCCATGCGGGCCCATGCCTTGTTGGGCGCTCTCCTTGATGTCCAAATGGACGGGGCGGCCTTGATCATCCATGCCGAATGGCACCCTGAGAAAGTCGGAGGCTGTACGTGGTGCCCAGATCCGCTGGATATCGCTCGCAGAGATGGGCTGGCCGGGCGCAGGCTGGTATCCAATGAGGTCGAGAGCCCCGGGGGACTGTTCGGCAGCGGTGTGAGCAACTGAATTGAGAGTTCGCTGAGCCGCCAGGACTCGACTCAATGACTGGAGCATCCAACCGGGGACGTGGTCGTGATCGAAAGACACAGATACGGGAGTGTCTGTTCGAGCGCCGTGAGTCAGCGTGTCCGTTCCGTCATCATGGAGCTCGATCCGGACATCGACGTCGTCGGGCTCATCCAATCGGTCGTCCAGGAGATGGACCATCGTGATCCCCAGGCTGCGGTGATCGAGTGCCGGGTCGGGTAGCCGCAGTTCAGCTGCGGTGGCGCCGTGTGAGTCCACCACGATCAGGAGACGGCTGAGGGCACCCTGTGTCATGGCGCGACGCCGGGCGGCAGCGGCATCCTGGGTGCGGCCCAACAACTCATAACGCATGAGTTGCACCAACGAATCCAAGGTAGGTGCCACCCGCCTGGCTGGAACCGGCCCATCGAACTGGCGTGGGTCTTGAACGTGCGGGAGTAAATCCAGCCCTACCCAATCAGGGCTGCGCTCGGGGGAGTACACCGCGGCGATTTGCAGGTCGTCAGGGGATTCATGTGCGGCTAGCTGGAGAAGAATGGCACGGGCAACTTCCAGCGTGCGATCACGGGACCCAATCACCGCCACAGTGCCTGCTTCGCTGAGTTCAACTAATGCAGGCATACCGTGAACGTCGCGTTGGGAGTCGGCCAGCAACTCAGCCTCCTGCTGGAGGATAGGATCCGCCGGTTCCGTGGGAGTTTCCACGGAGGGGACGTAAAGGTCGAACCAAGGCACGGTTGCCGTACCCACTCTCGCCTGGAGGCGGTCAGTGTCTTCACGGCGGCGTTCCCACAATCGGCGGGGATCCCGGACGAAAGTCCCTAGACCGTGGGGTGCAGGATGCAGGAGTAAGGCATGTTTCCGGTCAGTCTCCGATTCCTCCCGTAGATCGTGGCTGGTGCGTTCCAGATAGTCCAGGTAGTGAGTGCGGCGCGCTCGCAGTTGCCGAGTTGCTCGGCCTCGGGCAGAGACGGCGTAGCCGATGCCGCCGACGACGGCTACCAGAAAAACCAATGCCGCGACCACCAGGAACAACGGATTGCCGTGGCGTAAGACCACCATCATGCTCACAGAAGTCACAGCACCCATGATGGGTAGCAGGACCTGGAAAGGGGTGCCTGTGGTGTCGTCGGTGAGAACGGGTGGTGCCGCGATTTCACGTGCTTCAGGTTTGACCAGTGCTGACGTGCTGCGCGTGGGACGATTGACGCGGTGGCGTTCTGAAGCGGTTTCTGCTGTGGTGGTCATTGGTTCTCCGCTGTCACGGACGTGGGGTGTAATGGTGAGGCATCGACGGCACGGACGACTCTGGCTGTCACTCGTTGAATGGCGAGTGCGTAGGACCTTCGTTTGGGACGGGGGCTCTGCACAGTCAGTTGTGCTCGCGGCTCATGGGGTACGCGTACCGTCGGCACCCCCAGAGCTTTGATGAGGAGGCGGATCGACCGTGGGGCCGTGTTATGGATGTCTTGGACCACCATCACAGTGGGAGTGAATTGTTGTAGTGCCAGTGCCACACCGTGGGCGTGGATGATCGCGGAGCGTTCAGCGGGAACCGTCAGACACACCGCGTGCGAATGCTCGGCGATCGCGGTCAGTCGTTCCACAGGGATGTGTCCCCAGTCAGTGATGGTGATTTCATGTCTCCGTTGAGCTGTCCCAAATCGTTCCCACCACGAATCGAAGTCACCCGGTGTGTGACTTTCCAAGGGGCTGGCACCGTGTCGGGTCTCCGTGAAGACCTCGTAGGCTTGTGCATCAATATGGAGCACGGGGCTTGAGCGCCTGCTGGACAGCACCTCCGCCATCTCAGCAGCCAGTGTTGTGGCACCGCTTCCACCATGGGTGGTGAGTACGCCAATCCGACGCCGAAGCGGTAGTGGTGCTGTCATGTCACGCTGCAATCTGCCCAACTCGGTTCCCACCCGGGGGCTGGATGTGTGAAGTACACCTCGTAGCGTATTCAACGGCCGCTTTGTGATGCGCCCAGCGGTCATTGGAACACCTCCAGTAGATCGTTGTAGACGCCGAGTAGCCCCAGCACAGAGGTGAGCACCACTAGGACAGCCACAAGTTCCATGATGTCCAGAGAACGGCGAATTCTGGCCTGTACGACCCGGGGTGGATGAAGGACGGCTAGCGCGAATGTGCACCCCAGGAGCACAAAAGCTGTGCTGGTCCTGGCAGCATCACTGACAAGATGCGTGTTCACCAGCCACAGGCTGGTGGGAATGCCCGCAGCGAGCAAAAGACTAAAACGCTGGGGGATCAAGGGGACGGTGCGGGAGCGCAAAGCCACAACACTGATCAATGCAGCGGCCAGAGCCAGACGCCAGGGACCATCATCGGAGATGAGATGAACCAGACCGATGGACACCGGCCCGCACACCATGACGAGTGTCCAACTCAGCACCGCATAGGAATTGTCCACCGCGGCGTCGACGTTGTTTCGTAGGACCGCGTTTCCGTGAATCACGCGGTCATCAAGCTGAGCCAAGCCCGCCACAGTCAAGGCAATGCCTGGCAGGACGCCGATGAGCACAGTTCCCAGCACAGCGGTGAGCGTGTAGGTGGTAGTGGTGTCCGCTCCGGCTAGAAGCGAGAGTAGCGGCGCCCCAGCAACGAGTGTGCCCAGGGCGCCACCTGTCATGGCGGACCGTTGCTGCCGGCCCATGCCCAAATGGATACTCACTGAGAGGCCCAACGCGACGAACGCTGCCAGTGCGAGTTCCAGGGGTGGCAGGTATATGGCCAATACTGTGATGAAAGCTGCCTGAGTACCTAATCCGAGACTGACAACCACCCAACTCAGACGGTTGATTCCAAGACGGGCCAGCCCTGCACTGAGTGCCAAGACGATGACCGCCACAACGCCCGTGGTGAGCAGGCCGAGCGATGTGGCCGACTGGAACCCTAGGAAAAATCCCAACGCTGCTACCATCATGGCCAATACCGCCGTATATGCCCACGGACGCCACCGATCAGTGCGCTCTTGGGCACGAACTGCGGCGACGTCTGTGAGATCAACGGTTTCGGGTGGTTGAGGAGCTTCATCGAACGTGGTCAGGCGCAGTAGGGCGCCCTGGGCCACCCCTTGATCGGAGAGTGTCCGGTCAAAGTCGATTTCAGTGCCCGAGGTTGCTGCAAGGGCGAATGCAGTCCCTCCGGGGTCTGCATTCCCCAAGATGTCCAGGATCTCCGGTACAAGGGAACCCACGGGCTCGTCATCGGGAAGTGCAACATCCGTCTTGCGATCATCCGAGGCAATTGTCAAGCGTATGTAACGCAATTATTCGTCCTCCACCACGGTCAAGGTTTGCGGGTCAACTGTGATCCCACTGGCGGGGTCGGTGTAATATCCAGTGCTGGAGTCGTAATACCAGTTCAGGCGAATGTCAATAGTACGACCTTCCGGGTCTGTGGCTAGTTTAGTTTCTGGGTCAACGGTAAATCCCGTTTGTGGGTCAATGTATTCACCAGTATTTTCATCGACCAGTAGGCCGGTTGCTTCGTCTTCCCGCAGCCCGTTTCCGGGTTGAATAGGGTTGGCTTCAGCGGCATTCCGAAAAGCTGTTAGTGCCTTCTCATTACGTTGACTTTCCAGAATATTCAAAACGTACCCGGTGGCCAAGCAGCCGATACACATGACAGCGGCGAGGATGGCAGATCCCAGAAATCGGCCGATGTTGTTCTTGACGACTTTCCGAGTGGGCATGGGGCCATAGGCCAGCGCCGACTGCAATCGACGCCGGTGAAC
Organism: Kocuria sp.; assembly: GCF_030538595.1. Classification (GTDB taxonomy): domain Bacteria; phylum Actinomycetota; class Actinomycetes; order Actinomycetales; family Micrococcaceae; genus Kocuria. The sequence continues at coordinate 57,480 of NZ_JAUNTS010000015.1, read as the reverse complement.
CTTGGTGGTTTCAATGAGTATCTGGTCGGAGTCGGACATCAGCGCCGCACCAGATTTTGCTCGGTCATCAACTGAGTATCTGTCAATGAACCCCTTGCGCTCAGTGGCTGAATCTTGGCTCGCCGTGATCCGAAAGCCGCTGTTGTGTTAAAGGGGACGTGGATCGGTAGACCAGGTTCCAGTGCGCGGGGGTTTTCACCGTTATTGATTAACCAGGTTCCGCTTGCGGAGTGGAGGTCTTCCAGAAGGACTCCACCTTCACAAGCGACTACGACGGCGTGGCTATATGCCACAGATCGGCTCAGATCAGGGAGCGTCACTATGTTACGGACGTCATGGGTTGGCTGAGGAGCGCGTCCAAGTACCGCTCGCCCTCGAATGACAACGCGCAAGCCGTTATCGAAGTGCAGCACTGACGAGTGCTGACGGCGGTCCGTAGGGCTTGATGTATGCATCCGAGAGAGCGACGCCATTTGTGGAGGCGGCCGCAGAGGATCTGCTCCACCGCGCACCAATACGTCGCGATGAGGGCCATGCCAGAAGGGTTGCGGTAGATAGGACGGCACGGCAACGCGGCGCACTCCTGTGGCCCAGCTGCCCGGCGATCTCCCAGCGGTAGCTCTCAAAACGGCACGGCTTGCGATGAGGAACACACACAGGGTCAGGACAGCGGTCATGATTGCGCTTTGTGGGAGGCCGGTCCCAAGCAGTATCAGCCATGTGCCTCCAACCAGACTCGCCATCAAGATCACATCCATCACGACGGCGACTCGGCTGCGAGCCGAACTTGCCTGTTGATAAGAAATCACGACGTAACGCTCCGTAGCTCTGGGGCCGTGGTTGAGACGGTGTGGGCGGGGGCCTCCGCCGCGCTAGCTCACGGAAGTTTGGGCCGTCTGGATGCTACATGGCTGTGACAGGCTACAACGTAAGCACTGCGTCATAGAATGCGTTTTCATACACTTTGTATTGTGTTGTCGTCGGATGCGTTTAGAGTCGGGCCGTCAGCATTGATCTCGTGCTAGGAGAGGAAGCGCCATGAAGTTCTCGATGGAAAACGACACGTTGTCTACGTTGGGGCAGCGGACGTCGGTTGAGTCAGATGACCTTGGGTCGCAGGTGCGGCGCCTGGTGGAGGCTGCCGAGCCTCTGGAGGGCGTGTTCAATGGTGCGGCAAAATCGAGCTTTGACTCGTTCAAGGCTAATGCTGACAACATTGCCAACGCGTTGAACAGTGCGCTGGGTGGAATTGTTGAGTCGATTTCTGGTCAGGATCGAGCATTCGGTACTGCTGCTCAAGAGGGTGCGGAAACACACTCTACGGCTGAGGCTTCATCAGATTTCTCTGGGGCAGAGTTTCTTTCCCGGATTGCACCGCAAGGATAGGCGGTCGGGCAATTCGACTTGCGTATAAGAGTTTGAATCTGTCTTGGAAAAGATTGGAAAGTTGTCATGGGAAATATAGTAGATCGTAACGATTATTCAATTGGTGCCTCGGAGTCCGCGCAGGGAAATTTTGAGACGGTAGCGGCAATGCTGGAGGCGACTCTGGACCGACGCGACGCAGACGTTCGAGCGGCGATGTCCGAGTACCAGGCTGATGGAGTGTCAGATCAGTATGAGCACTTGGAACAGCGCTGGAATACCGCGGGTCAGCAGGTGCGGGACATCATTCAACAGATACGGAATTCGCTATCGGAGAATGATGACGTTGCTCGGCGCGCGTTGAGTCAGGCCAGCTCCGCCATCCCCGGGTGATGGGGAGGGCCTTGGAACATCCGGCGGGCCAGGCACTGGCGGGATTCGCCACTCTCGATTTGGGTGAAGTCTTCGGTGCTGAGCAGAGTGTGGCTTTGTTTACGCGTGAGATCCGGGACTTCATGAGCTCGGCGCATCGCGGCGGGAGATTGCCGCTGATGGTGTCTGGTCCAGATATGCGTTTGTCCTGGTCGCTTGCTCAAGAAATGGAACGTGGGCTCGCTCGTTGGGCAATCCGGTCTGCTGACGGCGGCTTGGTTGATGGTGGTTCTGGCCAACCTGTTTCCGACCCCAGTCAGCTGTGGGGGCCGGTCCCCACCGAGTCTCCTGCTGTGGGTGCTCCCGAGACTGTGGGCGTTCTCAACCTGGAAATGTTTACGCATGAGCGTGCTGATCCGCAGGTGCAGATTGGACCGGGTATTGAAACCTTCGTGCAGGCGTTGGGCTCGGATGCGTTCGAGGCCTGGTTCCTGGATGAAGAGCAGCCTCGTCCATGGAACGCGCAAGCAGTGACTGGCGAGCTGCAGCGTCAGATGCCCCGGACACAGCCTGTCTTCATGTGCGCCCCTTCGGGTGCTCGGGTCCGGGTTGACGTGATCCGGCAACACAGCGGTTTGACGGAACATGTGGTGGCCTGCCTTCCCCTGCCCGGTGGGGGTGACGGACATGGCTCTGGGGTGGATGCCCGAGTGCTGGATGCGTTGAGGGAAGTGATCATGGCTCGTCGTGTGGCATCGGCGGTGGTCTCGGCAGGCTCCTATGGGATGTGCGAATCCAGGTTGGTTCGGGAGGTTGGGCATTACCCGCACGAACGCCCCATAGCTATCGTATTGAGCCCATTGGCGTTGCGGGATTACCGAATAGATATTGACAGACTCTGCGCCTTGGGCGACATGGAATCAATCGGTCCAGGCCGACACAAGAGCTACATCATAAAAGTTGCGAATTCGTGATGAGGTAACACGATGTCTGAATGGCAAATATTTCCCTCCGGCGTTGAATCCGTCCTCGGGACAGTCCAGGAACAACAGCCCGCAATTGCGGAGTCAGTTGCGATTGAAATTCTAGAATCGGTGATGTCCAACATGGATGTGGCTTCAGAAGCGACCGCGCCGGCGATTGCTGCTGTCCAAACGCTGTTGGAAGATGTGACCACCAGTGCATCTCGTATTTCTTCCCGGGTAGGCGCAGGCGTGCTGGGAGTTTACGAGGCCACCATGGCGTACAGCACAGGGCAGCAGGAGATGGCTGGGGAATTTGAGGCTCATATCGGGGCGGCCGCTGAGGGCGACATTTCTTTCTTTGAGCAGCACGGGAGCGTGGAGGTAGCAGGTGCTTGATCCTGGGACCGGAACTGGTGCGCCAAGCGGAGGTGAGGCGCGATCCATCGCTGATTCACCTCCGACAGACGGCCAGGGTTTGATCGACTCTTCGGCGTTCCTGGTGAAGGACGGTGACCTTGAGCCGGCCAAGATCAGCATGGCAGGTGGGATTCTCCGCAGCGTGGGAAGTAACCTGAGTATGGCTACTGGCACCATCTCGGGGACTTGGGATGGGATCCAACCTCATTATCAGAGTCCAGAACAGGACCGTGTGTACACGGTGATGCAGCCGGCGGTAGATGAGGCCGATGACACCGTCGATGCTTTGCAGCGCGCTGAGGGAGTGTTGGAAGGATTCGCCCAAGAACTTTCACGGATCATTCCCGAACTGGCTGCCGTGACGCAGGAAGCCGATGATTTTCGGGCTGAAGCGTTGGCTGGGTACAATGAAGTCAGGCCTACAGAGTCCGGTTATGGTACAGTAAACCCTGGTTATGGCACGATGAAAGTGTATCCGGTAGCTGAAACCCCTTCTGGAATTGATGAGTCGCTTGTGACACACATTTCCTGGCGAGAGCATCGCCCGGCCTTCGAGCGCAACCAGGAGCTTGTTGATAAATATTCTGGCGTTTTCTTGCGTATCGTTGACGCCGCCACAACGTGCGCTCAGGGCGTCAAAGGCTGTTTACGGCATGTCGACGCGCCAGAGGTCGCGGCCCCTGACATCACCCAAGAGGCATTAGCTGATGTATGGGGGTCACGTGCGACCGAGATTCGTGATTTCTCTCAGCAAACCAAGGACTTCCTTTTCAATAGCCTTGCGGATGTTGTCGGTTTGGGTACCTGGAATATTCGTGAGGGAGAGATGTGGGACTTTGAACTCGCAGGTCAATCATGGGGTGGCTTGCTTGACGTTGGATGGTCATCCGCGCTTTTGACGGTCGGGGCCCCGTCGGTACTAGCTAGCTGGGGCCTGCGTCAAGCGGGTATAGAATTACCGGGAGCGGCCGGTGCGGTGACGGGTTATTTGGCTGATAGGTTTGACACGGTTGCTGGTGTGGGTGGCTCTTTTGTCGGCTGGGATCATCAAGAATATTTGGCTGGCGGTGACGCGTGGCATAAATGGCAAGACAGCAACACCAGGGTTGAAACAGGGTGGGAGGCTGCTGCCGGGTTCACCGGTATAATCGGGGCTGGTCGAGCCGTGGCAAGTAAAGGCGCCAGAGCAGGAGTTCGTTCTGCACGAGCTGGTGAAGGTCGGGCCGGCGTGTTGACTGATGGCTCATTGACAAGCCCTCTCTCGGGGACTGGTTCTAATCTGCGGTTTCCGTCTTTAACACCGTCTCGTATTGATCTAACCGGATTGCTGCTATCGGCGATGGGTCGGCCTGCGGTGGCCGGTGGTGTACCGGGAGTGTCTGCTGCGGCGCCGGTGCGCGGTGGCAGTAGGTCTGCTTCGGTAGTGGACCCTGGCGCACGCTCCACCGGGGCGGGTGGTTCGGCTGGTGTAGCTGGCTCGGCCACTGGGCTGCGACATGGCGCGGACGGAGGCACGGCACCAGAGTTCGGTCGACGGGTGGGTGACAACGGTGAGGTGCTGCCGTTGCCCGGTGACGGGGACTCATCACCTGGTAGCGGGTCTGGGGCATCTCGTGGCGGGCCAGCAGCTTCCTTTGCCGATGCGACATCGGGAGGTGGTTACGCCCAGGGAGCCGGCGCAGTAACACGGCCTGTCGATTACAACCCTGATGGGAGAGTGATCACAAAGCCGACCGCTGAGCAGATGCAGCAGGCTTTGGCCAACAGCTCGCGGTTCACCAATGACCGTGGTTCGTTCATGGTGGACCCGCGTACGTTGGCTCCGTTGCGTGAGGTGACCAATGGCGCATCGGCTCGTCGAGCATGGCTGGTCCATCAAAACCCTGACGGGACGTTGATTGCAGTCAACCGTGGACACGGCAACGGCGCGTGGGCGCCGGTGGAACGCCACGGGGATCGGGTACTGGCTTACAGTCCGGATGCGGTGACTCCGGAGATTAGGGATGCTGCGTGGTCATCGGCTCCGCGTAATGCTGATGGGTTGGCGGTGGATTTCCGTGATGGGAGCATCCTTGACCCCACCCGTGCGGACACGATCATTGTGCGGGATATGACCACGGGTGAGTACTTCGTGACCCACAAGGGCAAGGCTTGGAGGTCGGAAGACTTTATTGATGTGATGAATGAGTACTACACGCGTGACGCCTCGATGTACACATCAGGGGATGTGATGCGACCCGGTGTAGTGGAGTCCATGCCAGGTACGCAGCCAAAATGGAATCCTCTGGATCGTATTCCAGGGGTGAAGGTGATCCGCCATAAGGTGGAGGAAGCGTGGATGCGGTACCAAGCCCAGATATCCGGTCTCGACATTGATCAGTATGGCGGGTTGGCAGAGTGGCACCAGCCACGGCCTGGTGGGAGTCATGTTCAGTTTGATGGTCGTGTAATGCGGGGTGATCCGCCACGTGAGGTCTTCCTGGAAGCCAAACATGGGTACAAGGGAGAGCTTGATCCTGTCACCGGTCGGGTTAGTCGCGATTTCGAAAGTCTTTGGGAAGATCAACTGAGACGGCAACTCGACGCAATGCCGGACGCAGCACACCTTGAATGGCATTTTTCGTCGCCAGAAGGAGCTGCGGCAGCTCGCCGGTTATTCTCAACTAACCCTGATTTTTCTCAAGTCAAATTTATATATACACCACTAAGATAGTGAGGATATTACTACAATGGATTCGTGCGGCATCAACGCTATGTGGGTGCGAAGGAATGAGGCGGTGGAATCTGTGGCTGCCAGATTGAGCCTTAGCTTGCAAGCGCTGTCCAACCTGTTGGATATTTCGGAGTGGAACGAGGGGGGGCGGGGTAATGTGTGGCCCATGGAGGATCCTGCGGCGCAATTCGATTTCATTTCGAACTCGCCGATGTCCGGCGATAATGGAGAACCATTGCATGATGAAGGGTGGTCTCTGCACCTAGGGGGAGAGGCGAATGATATCGAGTGCAGAACTGCACTCTACGCAAGTGACAAATATCTATCCCATAAACGGTCAAATAGTAACTTTAGAGTTTCTCTAAGCGATTACAGTTTAGAACGAGGTCGGTTGCGCAGGCTGGGGTCCTTGGTTGTGCCTTCCATCGTTGATGCATTCGAGCCACTCGTGGTTACCTTTGATGGGAAAGTTAATAGGCGATTCATGCGAGGCGGGTGGGAAGTTCCGCCGGCCTATGTTACGTGGGTGTCGTCGCGTTTGGGCGAGGTGGCTGAGTTGCCTCAGGGTTTCACGTCTGTTGAATACAACGGTGGCACGTTGGTCTCGGCAGATACTGGACTGTCTGAGATCGAGGTAGGCGAGCGGGTGTTGGATTTGTGGGAGCGTAGCGGTATGCGTGAGGTTCCGCATCCGGAGCGGACGATACTCCCGGGTGAAGAGTGGTCCTACCAGCTCCCAGATGGCAGCATCCTGGGTTAATACTTACCTATCCGTTAGATTATCTGAGATAGTAGAGGAAATAGAGAGGGTAGATCTTCTGATGTTTTCTGAACCCGAGTACCGTAGCCAAATTACAGGCTTGACTCCTTCCCCGGACGGTGGGACGCCCGTATGGGCGGTCCCTGTTGAGGGATTGGCTGAGCCCGTCACGTTCACAGGGCGAGTAGTCAGGCCCAGTGGCGTGGAAGTCTTCTTGGAGGCTGTGGACGAACGCTACCGCGTCCTGTGGGAAGACCCCTCAAGTGACATTGCAAGAACCTACGAGCGTCAAATGGTCTCCCGGGCCTTGATGGGCTTGGAAGCCATGCCCCAGGAGGCAATGTGGGAGTGGCACTGCGCCACTCCTGAAGCTGCGGCCTCGCTCATGAGGTTGTTCAAGGCCGAAGGCCTCTATGGCCAGCTGGTGGCCAAGTTCACGCCGCGTGAGGGCGCCCAGCCCGGCGCGTCATCAATGCAGGGAGGTGGCCGGTGATGGAGCGTTTCTCCGAAGGCGAGTTGGTCATTGGTGTCTATGACCGTGCGGGACAAGGCCCCGAGGAAATCGCCCAGATGATGGATTCGATCTTGGCGACCATAGATCACAACCTGGGGGTGGAGGACTACACACCTTGGGCGGTTCCGTTGGGACACTCCTGGCATGGGGACCTGGCCCACAAGATCAAGGTTGTGCAGTCTGTGCCCCGCGAACTTGATGAAGGTGCTCGCGCGGACACCGGCTATTCAGTTGCCGTGGCCGGGGAGGTGCAGGGGCATCAGGTCTACGTTCGGCTTGAAGCTGGAGCTCCTTTTGTGGGGCGGCGCGTGCCGCTGGTCCGCGTGTCCGTGAGCATTGAGCGGCCTGGCGTGGGTGTGGACCAATCGCTGGTCACCGTGGTTCTTGGCTCCATTGCCATCTGTTCAGACCCGATGATGGTCACTTCGGTTCCCCTGAAGTTGATTCGTATGGGCGATGACAAGGTTGATCAACTGTGGCACCACTGGTGGACGCCCCTGTCCGATCGCGTGTGGCTGTCCTCTCGGATCCTGGAGCTTGATACGCACCATCCCCAGGTACGCCCCATGGCCATGGGGTCGGGGTTCCTTTTGCAGACTGACTACACACCAGATCAGGACTCTGTGGCACAGGCCGGAGCGTTGCCGCATCTCGGTGGGTTGTATGAAACCCTCCAGCATTACAACCTGCTGGAGCTGCCCCACTGACGCCTCATGCAAGAGTCGGAGGGTGGAGGTCGCGGAAATGCGTCACGTTGCCTTTGGCCAGCCACATCCGTGGGCCGTCGTCCCATCGGTGCGCCGGACGGTGTGCTCAGCTCTGCATGGAGTTCTGCATGAAACTGTCCCCGGCGGTAGTCTTTCCCGGAGTGTGTACGCTGCCCGGCAGCCCTTTCCGCACGTGAACCACCGAGCAGTCAACGTGATCCCCATGTGATCAACCGAGGAGAGAAACCTAAGTGAGCAGCAAGAGCGAGGACCGGTTCCCCGAACTGGACGACGCCAGCGCGGGCAAGGTTGGCCCCACGGGCCGTCCCCTACGGAGATTCCCCGATCCCGCACCGCTGGATTCGCACGGCCCGGCTCGGATCATCGCCATGGTCAACCAGAAGGGCGGCGTGGGGAAAACGACGTCGACCATCAACCTGGGTGCCGCACTGGCCGAATGTGGGCGCAAGGTGCTCATGGTGGATTTTGACCCGCAAGGTGCGCTCTCTGCCGGATTCGGGGTCAACCCCCACGAGCTGGACCAGACCATTTACAACGTGATGATGGAACGCGGCGTGGATCCCTGGGACGTGATCCTGGAGACCGAGGTTGAAAATATTGACCTGATGCCGGCCAACATTGACCTCTCCGCAGCGGAAGTTCAGCTGGTTTCCGAAGTGGCGCGGGAGCAAGTACTGGCCTCTGCCTTGCGCAAGGTGGAAGAGCATTACGACGTCATTCTCATTGACTGCCAGCCCTCCCTGGGGCTGTTGACCGTCAATGCTTTGACCGCCTCACACGGAGTGGTCATCCCATTGATTTGCGAATTCTTTGCGTTGCGTGCGGTTGCCCTGCTGGTGGACTCCATTGAGAAGGTCCAGGACCGGCTCAACCCCAAGCTGGTGATCGACGGCGTTCTGGCCACCATGTTTGATTCCCGAACCCTGCATTCCCGTGAGGTGCTTGACCGGATTGTGGAGGCCTTTGGGGACAAGGTGTTTGACACCGTCATCAAACGCACCGTCAAGTTCCCGGATGCCACCGTGGCTGCCGAGCCCATCCTGTCCTTTGCCACCAACCACGCAGGTGCGGAGGCCTACCGGCAACTGGCGCGTGAACTCATCTCCCGCGGTGGCGCTCCCTGATGAGCACCGTGGTTCCCGAGGTGGACTCCGGTGAACTTTCGCCGGGGCTCTCCACGGGTTTTGCGGTGGAGTTGGACAACTTTGCCGGACCGTTTGAAGTGCTGCTGGGGTTGATCGGCAAACACGAGCTGGACATCACCACGGTTTCACTGTCAGCGGTGACAGATGAATTTCTGGACTATGTGCGTGCCTTGCGCTTGGAGAACTCACCCGCTGCCCTGGATGCCGCCTCAGAATTTCTGGTGGTGGCCGCAACTTTGTTGGACCTGAAAGCCGCGCGTTTACTGCCCCGCGGTGAGGTCAGCGATGAGGAAGACCTGGCTCTTTTGGAGGCCCGTGACCTTTTGTTCGCTCGGTTGCTGCAGTACAAGGCATTCAAAGATGTTTCCCAGTTGATGGGGGAGTCCATGCGTGCGGAATCTGCCCGCCAGGCCCGCTCCGTGCCGTTGGAACCTGAGTTGGCGACTCTGCTGCCGGAGTTGGTGTGGCGCACCACGCCCGATCAGTTTGCGGAGATCGCACGCCGAGCCTTTGCCTCCCAGGCAGAGACCCCCACCGAGGTGGGAACCGATCACCTGCACGGATTTGCGGTCACGGTGCGCCAGGAAGCCGAAGAGCTGCGCCTGCTGCTGGAGGACGGCGCCGAACACGGTTTCCGAGCCTTGATTGCCACTGCGGAGAACGTTCTGGTGGTGGTGGTCCGCTTCCTGGCCCTGCTGGAATTGTTCCGCGACCGTGCCGTGGACCTACGCCAGGAACACCCCTTGGAGGAACTGTGGGTCACCTGGACCGCCGGGGCCGAGTGGAGCTCCGAACGCCTCTCCGACGAACACGACCGGCCGGCATCACCCGAGGCCACTGATGCTGGTACTGGTAACTCCGTCCCCGCGGCTGCCCAAGGGGTGGGTCGGTGAGCACAGAAACGACGCCGAACACTCCCGTTGACGTGGACACTCTCCCCGGTGGATTGGCCGCGGCGTTAGAGGCCATCTTGATGGTGGCGGACCGCCCGGTCAGCGAGTTCGATCTTTCGGAGGTCCTGTCTGTTCCTGTGGCGGAGGTTCGTGCCACGTTGAGTTCCCTGCGCGCCGAGTACGACGGTCTGGGTACAGACATCACCTCCCACGGTGACCACACGATGGCTGGGGGGATGCCGCAGGAGGTGAGGGCCGGCGTCGTGCCCCGGGGGTTTGAACTGCGCAAAGTGGGTGGAGGCTGGCGATTTTATTCACGCAGTGAATTTGCGGCAGTGGTCCAGGCTTTTGTGCTGGAGGGGCAGACCTCCAGGCTGAGTCAGGCTGCCATGGAGACCCTGGCCGTGGTGGCCTACCGGCAGCCGGTGAGCCGTGCGCGGGTTTCGGCGATTCGCGGGGTCAACGTGGACGGTGTGATCCGCACGCTGGTGGCCAGGGGGCTGCTGGCGGAGGTGGACCGGGACCCCATCAGCGGTGCCCTGCTGTACGCCACCACCCCGTATTTCTTGGAGAAGCTGGGTCTGGATTCTCTGGAGGAGCTGCCGCAAATCTCCCCGCACCTGCCCGGTGTGGATCAAGTGGAAGACTTCCGCGACTAGCTCCCCTAGCTCTGACGTGAGATCACCTGTTGTTGTTGAGATCACCCACTACAGCCGGTGATCTCAACAACAACCGGTGATCTCGCGGGGGCGCCGGTGGCGGTGGCCGGGGTGCCCGGTAGACTTGGGCACTCATGGCGTCGCACGCGACCACACCGGTCTGCATCGGATCAGTTGTGCATCAACGACGGCGCACCACGCGGCAACCGGTGAGCCACCGACCGCGTGAAACCACCACAGACCTGACAAGGACAGTGAGACATGGCTGAGAACAGACAGAACAACAACCGCGGGGCACGCCCCCATCAAGGCGGCGCGAACCGCGGAACCGGGCGTCCCGGCGGTAAGCCCGGTGACAACAAGTCCGGTGGCCGCCCCGGATCGGGTGGCCGCCCTGGATCAGGTAGCCCCATGGGGCGTGGAGCAGGTGCCGGAGGCC
>NZ_JAUNTS010000015.1:0-46410 GCF_030538595.1 Kocuria sp. | reverse complement strand
GGTGGCCGCCCTGGATCAGGTAGCCCCATGGGGCGTGGAGCAGGTGCCGGAGGCCCAGGTGCTCGCAGCGGCAAGCCCGGTGCAGGAAAGCCGAGCTCCGGCAGGCCCGGTGCAGATCGGAGCGGTGCACCTAAGTCAGGCCCGGCCAAGGCCGGCGCACCCAAATCCGGCCCCGCCAAGTCGAGTTCCGCTCCGGGCAGCAAGCCTCGTCCGGGGAAAGCCGGTGCAGGCAAGCTGGGAGCCAAGGGCAACATCCCAGCGCGGGACAGGAGCGAGCGCGCCTACGGCAACACCGACCGCTACGGCCGGAAGATGCCGGACAAGGTGGCAATCTACGGGCCGCACCGTCGGCGTCGTCCCAAGAACCCGCCGGTGGATCGCCTGGACATCCATGATTCTGAGGGTGTGCGCCTGCAGAAGCTGCTGGCCAACGCAGGTGTGGCATCGCGGCGAGTGTGTGAGGACATGATCACCGAAGGCCGTGTGATGGTCGATGGTGAAGTGATCACCGAACTGGGCGTGCGAGTAGACCCCAAGACCGCGGAAATCACCGTGGACGGGTTGCCGATTCAGCTGGATGACAAGCTGGTGTACTACGCCTTCAACAAACCCGAAGGTGTCATTTCCACCATGGAAGATCAGGAGGGGCGCCCGTGCATCTCCGATTTCCTGGTTTCGCACCGTCACCAGCACCGGGTGTTCCACGTGGGGCGCCTGGACATTGAAACCGAAGGGTTGCTGCTGCTGACCAACGACGGCGAGTTGACCAACCGCCTCACCCACCCCTCCTACGAAGTTCCCAAGACCTATCTGGTGCAGGTCCGCGGCCCCATGGAAAAGGGCATTGGCGAACAGATGAAGGAGGGAATCATGTTGGAGGACGGAATCGCCAAGGTGGATTCCTTCCGTCTGGTGGATTCCGTACCTGGGCACATTCTGGTGGAGGTGATCCTGCACTCGGGCCGTAACCGCATTGTGCGCCGCCTCTTTGATGCCGTGGGCCACCCCGTGGAGCGCCTGGTCCGCACCCAGATCGGCCCCATCCGCATTGGCAACCAGAAACAGGGTGTGGTCCGTGACCTTTCCAAGACGGAGGTGGGTCATCTGCTGGCTTCCGTGGGATTGAGCAGCTGAGGTGGCTGACCAGGGGCGTTCGGCTCCTGAGCGCACCCCGGAGATGACGACGACGGCCCCGGTTGGTTCCGTCCTGATCATCGGCGCCGGGTTGCTGGGTGCTTCCATCGGGTTGGGCCTGCGCAACCTAGGGGTGGAAACCTGGCTGCGGGATGCCTCCCCGACCACTGAAGCCGTGGGGGAGGACATTGGCGCTGGACTGAGTGAACGTGCCTGGGCTGCAGGGGCGGCTGCGGGTGGCGGTGGTGCCGGCCCAGCAGAGGGGCCGCAGGATCGCCCGGTGCTGGCTCCGCAGCTGGTGGTGGTGGCCACCCCGCCGGATGTGACAGTGGATCTTGTGGCGGCTGCCCTGCGGGAGTTCCCAGACGCCGTGGTCACAGATGTGGCATCGGTCAAGGGCTCCATCCTGCGCGGGCTGGAAGAACGCGGGGCTGATCTGACACGTTACGTGGGTTCTCACCCCATGGCCGGGCGGGAGAAATCCGGGCCGGTGGCAGCACGCGGTGAACTCTTCACCTCCATGCCGTGGGTGTTGTGCTCGGCGCCGCAGACCGCTCCCTCCACTCGTCGGTTGGTCAAGGCGCTCGCGGTGGAGCTGGGAGCCACCGTCACGGAGATGTCCGCCGATGAACACGACACCACCGTGGCACTGATTTCCCACCTGCCCCAGGTGATGTCCTCCCTGCTGGCCTCCCGGCTGCAGGACACCCCGCTGCACCACCTGGCGCTGTCCGGTCAGGGGTTGCGGGACACCACCCGGATTGCCGGGTCCGATCCCGGGTTGTGGGTACAGATCCTGACCGCCAATGCGGCCTCCGTGGTCCCAGCGTTGCACGGAGTGCAGGAGGACCTGCAACGGCTCATCGCCACCTTGGAGGCTCCCACGGCACCGGGGTCTCGGTTGGATGTGGCGCAGCTGATTTCCGAAGGCAACGCCGGTCAGGCCCGCATCCCGGGCAAACACGGCGGAGCGCCCAAGGCATTCGCGCAGCTCACCGTCCTGGTGGATGACGTGCCGGGCACCATTGCCCATCTGCTCAGCTTCATCGGGGAGATCGGGATCAACCTGGAAGACTTGAGACTTGATCACTCACCGGGCCAACCGGTGGGTCTGGCGGAGGTCTCCGTGGAGCCCAACCGCCGGGACGAACTGGTGGAAGCGCTCACCGCAAACGGATGGAAGGTGGTCCAGTGACCAACTCGGGGCAGACACCAACACAGGTGGTAGTGGCCATTGACGGACCCTCGGGCTCCGGCAAGTCCTCCGTGTCCAAGGAGATCGCCCGTCGCCTGGACCTGGGTTACCTGGACACCGGTGCCATGTACCGCGCGGTCACCTGGTGGGCCATGACGGAGGGTACTGACTGGGAGGATGGCGGCGCCGTCGTCGTTGCTGCCCAGGAAGCTCCCGTGGAGATTTCTACGGACCCCGACCGCCAGTTCGTGCAGGTGGGGGCCACGGATGTGACGGCTGCGATCCGCACTCCGGAGGTGACCTCCCATGTGTCTGCGGTGGCCACCGTGCCTGCCGCGCGGGAGGTTTTGGTGGCCCGGCAGCGCCAGATCATTGCCGATTCCGGGCGGCGCATTGTGGCTGAAGGCCGGGACATCACCACCGTGGTGGCCCCCGATGCCGAGGTGCGGATTTTGCTGGTGGCCAATGAGCAGGCGCGGATGAATCGTCGCGGTGCCCAGCTGGGCGGCTCTCAGGATGCCGAGTCCCTGCGCGCGCAGGTTGTGGGGCGGGATGCCAAGGACTCAACTGTGGTCAATTTCTCCACTGCGGCCGATGGTGTGATCACCCTGGACAACTCGGAGTTGAACCTGGAACAGACCGTGCAAGCGGTGCTGGACCTGATTTTCCGGGCCGTGCCGGACCTGGCGTGAAACCCCGGCATTGCCCGCCCAAGTAACAGACTTGACTATTTTTGAGAGGAGAGTGCTCCATGACTGAGAACTCAACCCCAAACCTGGAACCCTGGCAGCACCCGGTGGACCCCTACGTGGAATCGGTGCTGGGAGGGGAGGCGGACGACGTCGTTGAACGCTTGGCCGCGATTGACGACGACGAAGCCGACCAGCGTGCCGATGCCCTCCGTGCCGGGCTGGACGAGTACGAACTGGACGATGAAGACCTGGCCCTCTTGCAAGACTGGGAGGATGACGCCTTTGGTGGGCTGACCCGGAAGCCTGCCCCGGTGGTGGCTGTGGTGGGACGGCCCAATGTGGGTAAATCCACCCTGGTCAACCGTGTGATCGGACGCCGTGAGGCTGTGGTGGAGGATGTCCCGGGCGTGACCCGTGACCGGGTTTCCTACAGTGCGGAGTGGCTGGGCCGTCCGTTCACCATGGTGGACACCGGCGGGTGGGAATCGGATGCCCGCGGGATCGACAAGTCCGTGGCGGAGCAGGCCGAACTGGCCGTGGCCCGCGCGGATGCGGTGCTGCTGGTCCTGGACACCACGGTGGGGGTGACGGCCACGGATGAGGCGATCGTGAAGATGCTGCGCCGTGCCGGGCGCCCCGTGATTCTGGTGGCCAACAAGTGTGACTCCCCGGCGTTGGAGTTGCAGGCCACCGAGCTGTGGTCGCTGGGGATGGGGGAGCCGTACCCCGTCTCCGCGCTGCACGGCAAGGGCGCCGGTGACCTACTGGATGCCCTGTTCGAGGTCTTGCCGGAGTTTTCTGAGGTCGCTGAGCCGGAGGTGCTGGGCGGTCCGCGCCGTGTGGCCCTGATCGGACGGCCCAACGTGGGCAAGTCCTCTCTGCTGAACAAGTTGGCAGGCGCTGAGCGCGTGGTGGTCAATGATCTGGCCGGCACCACCCGTGATCCCGTGGATGAAATGGTGGAACTGGGTGGGCGTCCGTGGCGTTTTGTGGACACCGCGGGTATTCGCAGGCGGGTGCACATGGCGCAAGGCGCTGACTATTACGCCTCGTTGCGTACCCAGTCGGCTTTGGAGCGCACCGAAGTTGCGGTGGTGCTCCTGGATGTTTCGGAGCCTCTGGCGGAGCAGGACGTTCGGATCCTGCAGATGGCCATTGATTCCGGGCGTGCCCTGGTGCTGGCCTTCAACAAGTGGGATCTGCTGGATGAGGAGCGCAGATACTACCTGGAGCGCGAGATCGAGAAGGATCTGGCGCACGTGGCCTGGGCGCCGCGGGTGAACATCTCCGCCAAGACCGGGTGGCACAAGGACAAGCTGGTGCCGGCTCTGGAGAAGTCCTTGGATTCCTGGGACACCCGCATCTCCACCGGGCGACTCAACGCGTTCCTGGGTGAGCTGGTGGCCGCCCACCCGCACCCGCTGCGTGGTGGCAAGCAGCCGCGCATCCTGTTCGGTACGCAAGCCTCCGCCCGCCCGCCCAAGTTCGTGCTGTTCACCACCGGGTTCCTGGATCCCGGATACCGGCGCTTCATCACCCGGCGGCTGCGGGAGACCTTCGGGTTTGAGGGCACCCCCATTGAGGTGGCCATGCGCGTGCGGGAGCGCCGTCCGCGCAAGCGCTGATTCTTTGCTCTCCGGCTGCGCTCGCCGGGTTCCCAGATCATGGGGGACGTAGTGATTTCACCTGAAATTGCTACGTCCCCCATGATTTCGCCAGCACCCCCACGACGACGACGCCCGGGTCACCTCCCGTGGGGTGCACACGTGGAGCCGGTACCCTTGTTCGGTGCATGAGATTCCGGCCCGCAGCCATATTTTCGTGGACGAGTCCAAGGCGGGTGCGTACTACGTAGTGGCTAGTGCCTTGGCCGCCGTTGACGTTTCGCGTGCCCGGCGCAACGTCCAGCGCTTGCTGTTGCCGGGGCAGAAGCGCATCCACTTCACCGATGAGAAAGATGCACGTCGAAAGCAGCTGTTGGACGCATTTGCACAACTGGATGTCACGGTCCATGTCTACCTGACCAAAGGAATGAAAGATCGCCAAGCCCGCCCGCTTTGTCTAGAACGTCTGGTGGAGGACCTTTTGGGCGCCGGGGCCGATCGGCTATGTATCGAACGCGACGATTCCACATTGGTGGCCGACAAGCGGATCCTGGCTGACTGCTTACGCGGTAGGGGCGACGCCTTCAGATACGACTTCTTGAAGGCTTCAGAGGAGCCGCTGCTGTGGATATCTGACGCCGTGGCGTGGTGCTATCAGCGTGGGGGCCAGTGGAAGGTCAGGTCCAAAGCTCTGGTGGCGGGCGTAACCACGGTGTCAGCCTGAGTCCGGAAAAGCGTAAGCCAGGCTCGTCGAACCGTCCGGATGACTGCCTGGCTTACTTCGCGGGGCTAGTGCCCGTTGCACCCCTAACTATACGCCCACCGGCACAGCAGTACCAGAGGGGTGGACTGCGCACTCGCTCGCCGAGATCATGTGGTAGTGCACATTTCAGCTTCAAATGTGCACTACCACATGATCTCGGCTTCTGCCTTTCCTGGCCGACGACGACGCCCGGGTCACCTCCCGTGGGGCGCACACCTGGCACCGGTTACACCCGGGACACGTCATGCTGGTATGAAGTAACCAAGGGGCCCGGCCCGGCGTGACGGTCACAAAATAGACAGGTGTCACCTAAGCTGGTCCCAGCACCGCACACACTCAACGCCGAGTGGAGCGGGTAACCGCATGAAACTGCGTCAGGGACTGGGGCCCGTTTGATCACGACGACGCCCCCATCCAGTCCCGGATAGAAGGAGTGCCTGTGTTCAAGAAGATCCTGGTGGCCAACCGCGGCGAAATCGCCGTACGTGCCTTCCGAGCCGCCTACGAGCTGGGCGCCAAGACGGTGGCTGTCTACCCGATCGAGGACCGCAACTCGATTCACCGCCAGAAGGCGGATGAGGCTTACCGCATTGGCACGGAGGGCCACCCCGTCAAGGCATACCTGGACGTGGATGAAATCATCCGTGTGGCCAAGGAATCCGGGGCAGACGCCGTGTACCCGGGCTACGGTTTCCTTTCCGAGAACCCCGGCTTGGCCAAGGCTTGCGCGGAGAACGGCATCACGTTCATCGGCCCCTCCGCCGATGTCCTGGATCTGGCCGGGAACAAGGTTGCTGCTCTGAAGGCTGCCAAGAAGGCGGGCATTCCCACGCTGCAGGATTCGGAGCCGTCGTCGGACCCGGAAGAATTGCTTGCGGTGGCGGATGAGATCGGGTTCCCCATCTTTGTGAAGGCCGTGGCCGGTGGTGGCGGCCGCGGTATGCGCCGCGTGGAAACTCCAGAGGAACTGCCGGAGGCTCTGGAATCCGCCATGCGGGAGGCTGGGACCGCATTCGGTGATCCCACCGTGTTCCTGGAGCAGGCCGTGCTGCGCCCGCGCCACATTGAGGTGCAGATCCTGGCCGATGCCACGGGCGAGACCGTGCACCTGTTCGAGCGTGACTGCTCCCTGCAGCGCCGTCACCAAAAGGTGGTGGAGATTGCGCCCGCCCCCAACCTGGACCCAGACGTCCGGGAGGCCCTGCACAACGACGCCGTGAAGTTCGCCAGGGAGCTCGGTTACGTCAATGCCGGTACGGTCGAGTTCCTGCTGGACACCGTGGGGGAGCGTGCCGGTGAGCACGTGTTCATCGAGATGAACCCGCGTATCCAGGTGGAGCACACCGTGACAGAGGAAGTCACGGACGTGGACCTGGTCCAGGCCCAGATGCGCATTGCCGCCGGCGAGACCCTGGAACAGATCGGGATTCGCCAGGAAGAACTGGGCGTGCGTGGTTTTGCCATGCAGTGCCGTATCACCACGGAGGATCCGGCCAATGGGTTCCGCCCCGACGTCGGGAAAGTCACCGCATACCGTTCGGCCGGTGGCGCCGGGGTGCGGTTGGATGGCGGCACGTTGTACGCCGGGGCGGAGATTTCTCCCCACTTTGATTCCATGCTGGTCAAGCTCACCTGCCGCGGGCGGGATTACGAAACCACTGTGCACCGCGCTCGTCGTGCGCTGGCTGAGTTCCGTATCCGCGGTGTGGCCACCAACATCCCGTTCCTGCAGTCCGTGCTGGAGGACCCGGAGTTCCTGGCAGGCAATGTGACCACGGACTTCATCGAGCGTCGTCCGGAGCTGCTGGAGGCTCGCGGCACCGCCGATCGCGGCACCCGCGCGCTGACCTACCTGGCCGAAGTCACGGTCAACAAGCCCAACGGTGAGCGCATTGAGGGCATTGACCCCCGCACCAAGCTGCCGCGGTACCCCGGTGACAAGGTGGAGGACCCGGACCGGTCCCCGTTGGACGGGCCCGGTGAGCACACTCCGCCGGATGGCTGGCGCAAGGTTCTCCTGGATGAGGGGCCGGAAGGTTTTGCGGCCAAGCTGCGCGCACAGACCGCCGTGGCTGTCACGGACACCACCATGCGCGATGCCCACCAGTCCCTGCTGGCCACCCGCATCCGTACCCGCGACCTCTTGGCCGCAGCGCCCGCGTACGCGCACACGCTGCCGCAGCTGTTCTCCATGGAGGCATGGGGCGGGGCCACGTACGACGTCGCGCTGCGATTCCTGGGTGAGGACCCGTGGGAGCGGCTGCGGTACCTGCGTTCGGCCATGCCGAACATTCCCATCCAGATGCTGCTGCGCGGCCGCAACACCGTGGGCTACACCCCGTATCCCACGGAGGTCACGGACGCCTTTGTGAAGGAGGCGGCGGAGACCGGGATTGACATTTTCCGCATCTTTGACGCACTCAACGATGTCTCCCAGATGGCGCCCGCCATTTCTGCCGTCCGGTCCACCGGGACCGCGGTGGCTGAGGTGGCGCTGTGCTACACATCTGATCTGCTGGATCCGGCGGAGAAGGTCTACACGCTGGAGTACTATCTGGATCTGGCGCAGCAGTGCGTGGATGCCGGTGCGCACATTCTGGCGATCAAGGACATGGCAGGTCTGCTGCGTCCAGAGGCGGCACGCCGCCTGGTCACGGCACTGCGCGAGCGGTTTGACCTGCCCGTACACCTGCACACCCACGACACCGCCGGCGGTCAGATCGGTACACTGCTGGCAGCGATCGACGCCGGGGTGGATGCGGTGGACGTTGCCACGGCCACCATGGCGGGAACGACGTCGCAGCCCTCGGCTTCCGCGCTGGTGGCCGCTTTGGCGCACACCGAGCGGGACACCGGGCTCTCTCTGGATGCCGTGTGCGACATGGAACCGTACTGGGAGATCATTCGCGGGATTTACAAGCCGTTCGAGTCCGGTCTGTCCGGGCCCACGGGTCGTGTGTACCGGCACGAGATTCCCGGTGGTCAGCTCTCCAACTTGCGCCAGCAGGCCATTGCGCTGGGGCTGGGGGAGAAGTTTGAGCAGGTCGAGGACATGTACTACGCCGCAGACCGCATGCTGGGGCACCTGGTGAAGGTGACGCCGTCGTCCAAGGTGGTGGGGGATCTGGCCCTGCAACTGGTGGGGATGAACGTGGATCCGGCGGAGTTCGAGGAGAATCCGCAAAACTTTGACATCCCGGATTCGGTGATCGGGTTCCTCAACGGTGAACTGGGCACCCCGCCTGCTGGCTGGCCGGAGCCGTTCCGGACCCGTGCCTTGGAAGGACGGCATGAGAAGCCTGCGGTGGCGGAGCTGTCCTCCGAGGATTTGGCCGGTTTGTCCGGTGAGTCCGCCGTGCGGCGGGCCACGCTGAACCGTCTGCTGTTCCCCGGCCCCACGGCCGACTTTGAGTCCAAGCAGAAGGACTACGGGGACATCTCCGTGCTGCACACGCGTGACTTCCTGTACGGGTTGATCCCGGAGCGGGAGCACGTGATTTCGTTGGGCAAGGGTGTGCGTCTGCTGGTGACCCTGCAGGCCATTGGCCCAGCTGACGACAAGGGCATGCGCACCGTGATGGTCACCCTGAACGGTCAGATGCGGATGTTGGAAATTCGGGACACCTCTGTGGCCACGGAGTTTGTGGAGGCGGAGAAGGCTGATACCTCCAAGCCGGGCCACGTGGCGGCACCGTTTGCGGGTTCCATCACTGCCACCGTTTCTGAGGGCGATTCCGTGTCTGCGGGCGACCGTGTGGCCACCATTGAGGCCATGAAGATGGAAGCCTCCGTGACCACGCCCGTGGGCGGCACGGTCAAGCGCGTGGTGATCACGGGTCCGTCGCCGGTGGCCGGTGGGGACCTGGTGGTGGAGATCGAGCCGGAGTGATGCCGGTTTTGTCCTGGCCGGCGCTGCCGGTGAGGACTTGATGGTTGGACGGCCCGGTGCCCCTGATGCGGGGGTGCCGGGCTGTTCCGTGTGGAGCGGGATGGCGATGTGAAATCGCCTGGCGGTTGGGGTAATGTATGGCGGGTGCTTGAGGCGGTCTGACCGTCTTGTGAAGCACATGTGGGCGGCTCACCGCCTGCGGGATGTGGCGCAGCTTGGTAGCGCACTTGACTGGGGGTCAAGGGGTCGCAGGTTCAAATCCTGTCATCCCGACATAACAGCCCAGGTGAGAGAAGGTTTCTCACCTGGGCTTCGTCATGTTCGGGTTAGCGGACAAAATGGGGGTTATAGGCAGGAATGTGTGTATGGGCCGGGCGTGTTACGGGCGCCAGCGGCCTGCCCAGCCGTGTTGGATACCGTTGCCGTCTTCCCAGGAGAACGCGGTGCCAAGTTGTGGTCCTTTGGGTTCTTCAAGGTAAGCCCGGGCTGTGGTTGTGGTTGTGGGTGCCCAGTGCTCGGGGCGGGCCAAGCTCCAGGGGCTGTGGGGCGCGTCAGTGAGGCTGTTGAGCAGCCACTCGATCGCTGTGCGGGCGTGGGCCTCGGGTAGGCCCCGGTGGTGGCGTAGGAGGTCTTTGATAGCCGTGTTCGGTCCGCCTTCCAGTGGGGGGTGGTTCGTGGTCGTGGTGTTGAGGGGTCGATGGTGAGCCAGGTGAAAAGTTCGTCGCGAGTCAGCAGGCCCCGGAACAGGTTGCGGCAGGTTCGTAGCTGGCGGTGGGTGTACCACCACTGCGGATGGGCTGAGATTCCTCGGGGGCGTTGGTTGTGTTTGCCGGGGTAGCTGCGGTGTTTCAAGAACCCGTCCCAGCGTGTTTCCCACCGGGCGTATTCAAGGATCCAGGCCCAGGCCTGGTCAAGGTCTTTGACTTTCATCAACGCTTTCGTCAGCGCGCGTAACTGCTTACCAGCTTCCAATCTGGGGTTCATCGTCACGTGCCTGGTCACGGTTTGGAAGATATGGAAATAGCAGCGCTGCACCCGAGTCTCAGGCCAGGACTGGGCTAGTGCGGCAGCGATACCGCGACCACCGTCGATGACAACCATCTGTGGGGCGGGTAGGCGTTGCAATAGCGCCGTCCAAGCAGCGGTGGACTCCCGGTCACACCATTGCCATCTGAGTACGTGGTGGCCGTCGTGAGCGATGTGTAGACACCAGCCCTGCAGGTAGGTGCCATCAAGTATGACCGTGGACGAAACTTCCCCAGTTGAGGGTGGTTGGGGCACGGGGATGTTCCAACACCACCTCGTGGCAGCCCGGAACGAACGCCCTGTACCGCCCTGGCTGCGTTGTGAACCGGTGCCTTGTACCCAGGTGATGAAGTCGGCTAGTTGGGCCTTGCCGGTGATGTCTTGCCGGTAGCGCACAGTGGAGGCACCGCAGTATTTGCATCGCCATCGGGTGCGACCGGCACTGGTTAAGCCGTTCTTCACGAGTTTGGTCGCACATACCTCACAGCGAGGGTGATTTCGGGTAGCGGGCACTGAACATGCTCCCCGAGCATGTTCAACCCAGCATCATCCCTGACCAGACCCGGGAAAACCGTGGTTCTGTACACACATTCCTGCCGCTAACCCTCAGGGCCGTGTCCCATGGGGTCAGCGCAGTGGGCCGAGATAGTTCCGGATCGGGTCGATGGTGTGGCGAGCGATGACCTCACCGGTATCGGCGTTGGAGATGTCCACCACACGGCCGTGGGTTAACAGCAGCACGGGCACACCGATATGACGGGGCCCGACACCGAGATAACGCATGCTACTTGCGGAGCCCAGTGAGATCTTCCCGCTCTTTCGACCCAGTCGGTCCGGGGAGTCTGCTGCATGGATGAATGACAGGTGGGGTTACGTTGCCTGAGCCGCTGGTGTGGTCGTGATGGTCCCGTATTCGAAGGGGGTCAATGGGCCGAGTGCGTCTTGTCGGCGTCCGCGGTGGTAGGTTCTCCCGATCCGGCGCACGATCGCAGTCCGGAGTTTTCGTGGATGCGCCAGGAACGGCGGGCGACCACGATCTTCTGGAGCAGTGTGAAGAAGGACTCCATAGCGGCGTTGTTACCGGCCGCGCCGACAAGACCCATCGACCCGGCCACGTCGTGGCGGTTGACCAGGTCTCTATGGACCGGGCCTGCCGGTCTCACCCCGACTGGGCTTCTTGCCCAACGTGCTCCACCAGGCATTGTTCGAGCAGATTCGCCATGCCCTCCGTTCGGTCATCGGCTGACCAGCCTTGCGGGCCTCATCGAGGACGAACCGTTAGCCGAACTCCCGGCCGTCGCGGTGCGCGTCGAGCGGCGGGTTGGTCCGATATGCCTCGTCGTATTCGACATCAGTCACCGGGCATGCACGCCACCGGTCATAGGGCTGGAGGGCGAGCGCGAGGAACCGACACGTCACCGCGACGGCAATACCATCGGCGGGGAGCTCCTCCACGTGCCGGTAGAGCCTTTTCGCGGCAGATTGGCTCGCGACAGTTTGGTGGCCGGACGTCGCAGAACCTCGTTCTCGCTCTCAAGCAGCCTATTTCGGCGACGCTGCTCGGCTTGCTCGCTGGCAGTGGCGCCCTTCTTCATGCCGTCTTCGGCGTCGGCCTTCTTCAACTACGCCTACAACGTCGTGAAATGGATCCCGAAGTCCTTCGCGATCTGGGACAGCTCCACACCGGGTTCGCGGTTCCTGGCCACTCGCACGACATCGTCACGGAACTTTTTGGGATACGGCTTCAACACAGTGCACATCCTTCCAGCCCAGCCGCACATGGTCTAAGCAGTTCAGAGGTCACCTACCCGTGCAGCAGACCCGGTGGACATACCCCGGACAGTCCCCGTAGCTGGGGAATTTCGACGTTGATTCAGACATGTATTCCCACGTCCCGCCGCTGAACACCGTCATATCAACACGAAAAACCTGGTGAGGGTGTGCCTGGCTTGAACTTCGTCGAGTTACTTCTCAAGTCATTCATCGAGCGCCTTGACGAGAGCGTCCTGGGCATCACTGTAGAAAATGAACGAGACTTTCGTTGCTACCTCGTCGCTGACATCGAGGAGCTGGCGGCGCGCGGACACAGGCAGGAGCAAAGCAGATGCCCCCTTCTCCATCGCGTGCTCTGCGAGCGCTGCGGCGTTCAGGACTGCCTCGACCCCGCCCCCTAGAGACAGGTTGCCGACCGCAATCAACCCGCCACGCAACGACCGCTGAAGCATTGCGGAAGCAAGTGCGAGAAGAATAGGGAGGCCGAGGCCAGCCCCGGTTTTGGCAGCGTCCAGGGCTCGGACCTGCGCGGTGAGGTTGTGTTCGCGCGGATCGCGGTCAGCCACAAGATAACGCGCCTGGGTGATGAGGTTCTGCTCAGCTACCTTGAAACTTTCCCGGAGGGTTGCCGGTGCGGCTTGATTAAGGAGCCCCCGCCCCCCCGATCCAGGTGTATCGGCCGCCTCGACCCGGTAGAGCCCGGGACCGGCGTCACCGCTCCCCTCGGAGATCGCCCAGACTTGACCTGGCGGCAGTGGGTCAATACTGATTGAATCGGGACTCGCTAGTTCAGGGGTCGCTACAAACTGTTCGATGCCCTCGCCAAGGCGATAACCGAACTGGGTGTTCCTGAACTCGGCAGCACCGATGCGACGCTGCTGCTCCTTAACTCGGCGGCGGCACTCAAGGGCAATGCGCACTGCCCACTCTAGGTCCTCGTCGGTGATGGCGGTTTCGGCATCGGGGTAAAGCAATTTGATCAACCCGTCCACCGTCTTGTTCACTGCGGACAGGTCGCGACCCGAGAGAGCCTCAGAGTAGTGGACACGGCCCTGGATCGATGTGAGACGTGACTGGTCTCGCAGTCGCGACCAGCACTCGGACAGAAAGTCGCTCACGAGCCCAAAGTGATGGGTGAGGTATGCCGGGTTGAGCTTCGGTACATCCCAGCCGGGCAGGTAGGCGTGGATGCGGTCCATGAACGCGGTATCGTCGCGCATCTCTGGGGGCAGCGGCGAGAGTAGGTGGCCAATGCGCTGCTGATGCGCGACATCGACATCGAAGTTGCCGACAAGCACGATCGAACCGTCGGCGCGGATGGACTCACGGCCGCGGGAGAACTCGCCGGACTCCATGTATCCCTTCATGATGTTGACCCCGTCCTTTTGATCAAAGGACACTCCTGAGACTTCGTCGAAGCACACCACGTCGTACTGAGCAATGAGGCCGCGTTGGCCGGTCGCGTTGTTGACGAACATGCGCGCGACGGTTGCCTTGCCGCCGGAAATCAGGTGCGCGTACGGCGAAACTTGTTGGAACAGGTGTGACTTGCCGGTACCACGAGGCCCGAGCTCCACCATGTTGAAATTCCGCTGCACGAACGGCACCATGCGCAGCAGCAGGACATCTTGTTCGCGTTCACTGAGTTGCGCGGGTTCGAAGCCAACCGATCGAAGCAACAGGTGCTTCCATTGCTGCGTTGTGAATCGTGAGCGACCTTCGGCCAGTCGTGCGAGTGAGTCGCGGGTTGAGAGCTGGATGGGGCGCAACGACCCTACGGCGAAGGGCTTGCCGTTGTTTTCTTCCGCAATCGCGGAGTCGTAGAACAGGTCCACCTCGGCGTAGAAGCCTCCAGTCAGCATGCGCTCGTTGTCACGCACGACCGCATCATCGATCCTCACGTCGCTCAGGCCCAAGCTTGGCAGCTCGGCGACATACGCGTTCGACTTCGCGTCGAGTCGGGCCTTCACAAGATCGATGAGCTTGATTGTCATGCGCTCGCGTGCGCGCGACTTGAACAGCTCCTCCTCACCCGCGCGAACGGTGCGGTCGGCGAGCAGACGCCGCACGACCTGGAGGCCCTCTTCGATCTCTTCGGGATCGGTCGTGGCACAGTAGCGACCAATGAGGAACTCACCCACGTAAGTCGGGACGGGGTACGCACCCTTGAACTGTTGCGCGAGGTCCTTGCGGACCACGTACCCCTCGAATGCCGCGGCCGCGGTCTCGTCGATTTCGTCCAGCGTGATCGCGTCGGTCATGCGGCGCCTCCCACCGTTGTTCGTTCTTGTGCTACAACCGTTCCGTTCGCGTCCAGAAGGACGACCCACGCAGTGGCGCCCTCGGGGGCTTGTTCTTCATCAACGAGTACCTTGACTTCGCCTGGTTCTGTGGGAGCCTTCGGGCCACCCACAACGCTCGATGCGTCTGCCGGGCTGAGCCGAATCTCACCGACGATATCGGCTTCGGCGGGGCCGTAGTCGATGCGACACCGCTGTCCCGTCCATCGGACGGTCTCGATCCGGGCCGGTGACCCCGCGGAGTCGCCGTGTGTCACAGTGACGACAGGAATCACACACTCCTGAAGACTCAGTCCACCGTGCTCGTACAGGCGACCTGCCTCGAACGCTGTAGCTCCGGGAGCACTCACCATGTCGACAGACAGGTCCCACGTCCACGGCAGGATGGGAAAGTCCGGGCGCGCCGCTGCGGCCTTCAACCGCGCCACGCGCGGCTTGCGTGCCGCGTCACCTTCCGTCACCTGAAGCGGCAACACGACCTTCTTCGCCGGCTGGCCAGGCAAAAGGAAGCCGTGATCAGTGACGATGACGACTTTGCGCCATCCTGCTTCGAGCAGCCCACGAACCCGCTCAGCAATAAGGTCGAGTTGCTGGTCAACGAGATCGGCCAGTGCATGTCCGTGGGAGTGCCCGAGCGAGTCGATCGAGTTCGTTTGTGTCCACGCCTTGCCGCGCGCGTCACCAACGTCGGCGGCGTCCCATTCGAGGAACTGCACGTTCGCTTCCGCGAGCGCTGATCGCAGAATGGGCCCCTTGAGAGAGCGCCCTCGGCTGTCGGCCGCGTCGAAGGCGGTTCCTCCGCCAGCGGTGATCGCTATGGGGGCGACCGCCGGCTGGCCGGTCGGTGTCACACTCGGGAATGCGGCCAATCTTGGCTCGACGACAACGGCGAACGGCGAGAGATGTCGCGTCACTCTTGAAGCGAGATCGAAGCGCAGCGCGTCAACGTAGACGACGACGGTACCTGCTGAGATGTCCAGACCAGCCTGACCGCCGTAGTCCTTCACCGATGCTTGCTGGAACGTCCGCGCGCGCTCGTCGACCCATGGATCATAGAGCGAGCCAAGCGCAGTGGTGACTGCGGCACGGTCTTGTGCGCTCTTGGCGGCAGCAATAGCCCGCAAGGCGAGGTCATCGATCACATGCCCTTCGTTGCCATACCAGTCGACCTGGGTTTTCAGGTCTGTCGCGAGCGCTGCGGCCGATGCCCGATTCGATAGCTCGGCGAGGTACCCAACCGCACGCGCGAGCGGTGCCTGGCCGAGAGTGGCCCAGACGCTGTCTTCACGCGCCGAGTGTGTGGCAGCGAGTTGCTTTACGCGCGCGCCAGGATTCGGGTGAGTCTCCAGCGCACGGAG
The DNA here is from genome assembly GCF_030538595.1 of Kocuria sp. Classification (GTDB taxonomy): domain Bacteria; phylum Actinomycetota; class Actinomycetes; order Actinomycetales; family Micrococcaceae; genus Kocuria. The sequence goes on along the minus strand of NZ_JAUNTS010000015.1, from coordinate 30,676 downwards.
CTCGGTCCGGAGCGCCTCCTCCTGGTCGCGATTCCACGACGGCCAGGAGTCGGCATGAGATTCTGCGTCTTCAAAGAGCGGCACAATAGACGGGCGTGATTGGTCTAGAAGACCAGGGATATTCGGATACCGTTCGGGACTTTCCACAAACCGCTGCCATACGGCGTTCCAATCGCCCTGACGTGCTCCGAGCTTGCTAGCCGCGCTGAGCGCACCATCCTTCTCTGGGGTGAATCCGTAGACCGACTTGCAGGAGGCAATGAAGGCTTGCCATCGCGCGCCTTCAATCGAGGCCTGTACTGTGTTCGGATCATTCATCCATTCGAGGAGGGTGCGAACTGAGTCATCAAGCACGAGGCGGTGCAGGCGCGACGAGTCGAGTCTCCCCATGCGCTTGAGGTCGTCAACCTTCTCGAAGAGGAGCTTGCCCAAGACATGCGTAAGGGCAGACCTGGTAGCAACGTCCCCAGGGATGTCGAGGCCTGCGCCCTGCTTTGAGGCGAGGAACGAGTGGGGTGTCCATGGCCTCTGGTGATGAGCGGACGGCCACCAATTTGAGCGGACGGCCACTTCGGCGAGCGGTGAAAGTGAATCGTCGAGAGTCGATGCCTCGGCGACGGAGCTTCTGCTGATACCGGGTAAATAGATCACCCAAGGGTTGCGATCACCGCGCTCGGCGAGATGCGCCGGGAGTTCTATGGCGTCTGGTGAGGCAAGGACGGCACGGAGCCAGAGTGCAGGACCACGCGCGGCTGCGGGGTCGTACTCACCGAGAACGAGGATGGGCACCGCCTCCTGAAGGCTGCGGATCACTGGTTCCCATGCGCGCTCGGGATCGGCCCACAGCACGGCGGCGGGCTCCGATGCGGCGCCCGGGTTGAAGGCAGCCGCGTCGCGCAGGGCCTTGGCGACGACGGCACGGACGAGGGTCATTGAGCGGCCTCCGCCTCGCGTCGAGCTCTACGACGTTCTTCCAATGTTGGATGAAGGTCGTTGTGGCGCTCTGTACCATCGGGGTTCTTGCCGCGATCCTTCTTCCAGTGCACGTTAACCTTCGACCGGAGCGCTCCGGCCTCTACGAAAGGCCGGATGTTGAGGCGCACGCCGTCGTCAAGGTCAGGTTCCCAGCCGATCGGCTGCTCGGACATGGCTTTCCAACGCACGTAGATGTCGTAGGGAGGTGCGCCTTCGAGGATGAGCTTGAGGCGCCGCTGGAGCTCCTCAGCCGCGGCAAGGCGCGCATCGGCCCCCGCTCGCTTGGCGCGGGCCTCGTGCTTCTGCCGCTCAATCCAGGCTCCAAGCGACGTGAAGGTCAACTTCTCCAGCGTTCGTCGGTCGAGCTTGTGATAGTTAACGATCACCGCGAACCCGTCCTTGCGGCCATCCCAGATGTGCCACAGGAACGGCCGGTTGTCGAATACTCGGACGTGCTGGTTGAAGAAGAAGTCTCGGAGCCAGTCGTCGAGCCGCCCGTTCTTGCCACCCGCCTCGGTGACGAGTTGGCGTTCCAGACCACTGGACCACCCTGCGCCGTAGGCAGTCGCGAGCAGTTGTCTGAGACGAGTCGCGAGATCGGGCTCCCCTGGCAGTGGTGTAAGCGCCGCTATGCCATCCGCGTCGACCAGTTGATCGAGAGCGTCAGGTAGCTGGTCTCGCCACCGGAAACCGAGTAGTCGCGCCACGCCCACCTGAAGCGGGTACGCCGACCCCGGCAAGCTTCCCGAGAATAGCCACTGCGATGGATTTACGACCTCGGGCAACGGAATGTGCGCACCGTCGACAGCCTTGCGCCATTTGTCTACGTCAAACGCAGCATTTAGGACAGTTGCAGTTGATGCGCCAACTTTCGTGTCAATCGCGCGTACCGCACGCTCAAGCTCCCCAGACTCAGCAAATGCCCAGATAGCGGCGAGATCGTCCTGGCGCCTAGGAACTGCAATGACGCAACTCTTGTCGAAGAGGCCCCCGAGATATATTGCGCACCGGAAGGTGCTCATACGACCGATAATTACCCCGCGTTGGTTCAAGTGATTGAGTCCCTGGATTCTCGCTCCGTCAGATTCGACCAGCGCCCCGGCTCCACGGTCCCAGCGGACGACGTACTCAAGTCCCGCGTACGGGGCGGTCGCAGTTGGTGCGCCTTGCATCCCGGCCCAACGCTGCCCATCGAAGTTGATCTCCCAGAAATGCCGGACAAAGCGGCCGTTGTCGCCGGTAGATAGACCTTCCGCGCCCGTTGAAACCGATGACAGCCTTGTGGTGAAGTTCTGCACAGTGGCGCTGAACGCGATCCCCTTGTTTGCACGCCAAGACTCCGGATCGATGAGGGCGAACGGGCCATCGCGGAGCTGCCGAGCTTTCCCTTCAAGGGAGTCTTCTTCCACGGCAGTCACACTCAACGCACGCACCTCGCTTTTGGAGGCGGCTGGTGCACCAATGCCAATGAGCGCGGGCTGCACCACCTCCCCGCCGATCTCTCGGAAGGCACGTGGACCAAGCGGGCAGTACATCCTCATGGCAGCATGCTCAAGTAGATCCTTCCTGAACTCTCCAAAGCTCCGAAGAAACCCCAGCTGTCCCGGGACGACTGCGGCGATGTGCTTCGATGCCCCCGAAGTGGCTGACCATCGGAGAAGGAAAGCGGCCCCGAGTTCGCCACCGGCCTGGGGGAACTCCCACTGGATGTGGTCCCGGAGGTTCTCTGACTGCAACTGTGAACCCAGATACGGAACATTCGTCGCGATCAGTGTGTAGCTGCGCCCTAGCAGACCAGCAGCCGCGACGACGTCATCGACCGCGTCGCCCAGGACCGGACTTGCTGGACGCTCGTTCTGAACGGCGACTCGGAGCACATCGCCCACCTGTCTCCACCCGATTCCGACACTCGTGTCTTTCGAGAAGAGACCGTCTCCCATTCCATCTGGGCGTGGGTCGATAAGCGACCCTAGGGTGTCCGCATTGCGGAACAGGGCGTGTAGCGCGCCCATCACCTTTCGCAGTTCTCCGTCGTCTCTCGCAAGGCTTTCCCAGTCCATGCGCGACGCACGCACGGGAACGCCAGAGCAGGCGATCTGGGGAGCGGGCAAGTCCCGGAATCCGCCCTGCTTCCAAGCTTCGAGGGCGACGTTGAAGGTAGCGATCTGCGTGCAGCGTGGGTCGAGTTCGAGACCGTGGAGGTTGTCCCGCAGGACCGCATCTTGCGCCTTGGCAGTGGCCAGCCCCTCCTCCTCGGCGCGCATGCGCCACAGCATCCCGAACATGGCAACCAGGAAGTGACCCGAGCCGCAGCAGGGGTCCATAACCGTCACGTCCGCGGCGCGATCAGGCCACTCGTTGAACGAACCCGCCGCAAGCGTGCCATCGTCGCTGCGTCGCAGATACTCCCAGCCTTCAATCAGCGGGGAGTCGGGGTGACGCGCAGCCCACCATGCGCCGAGGGAGTTCTCCAGCAGGAAGCGCACCATGTAGTTCTCGGTGAACAATTGCGTGACGGGTGAGAGGTCGGCTCCGCCGATTTTGACCCCCGAGTCGTTCACTCGCTTTTTTTCCGCCGTCTGCCAGAACTGATACACCCACCCGAGTGCGTCCTCAGTTGTGAACACTTCGGCAGGGATCGCCAGCAGGAGCCGTTCCAGGACGTTGCGATGCTCGGCGGGGAATCGCACCTGGACCGCAGGGTCGGTGAGACGGAAGACGCCGGGCAGAATCTCGGACGCGAACTGTGCGGCGACCGCCCACGCGTCCGGCTCACCAAGGTCGGGTGCGAGGTCGCTGCAGTCGTCGAGCGACAGCGGGATGTCGCGAAACTCGGGGTGCCGCAGGAGGCCGTTCACCTCCAGGAAGCGCGCAAACAGCAACCGGTGCCACTGTTCGTAGGCCACGTCATGAATCAAGTTGGTGAGCGGCGCACCCGCATGTGCGGTGTCGTCCCCAAGTTGCCGAGCCTTATCTCGAAGCGCCAGGCGAAGCGTGTTCTGTTCGTCATTCAGATAAGCGGGTCGACTCGGCTCACCAATCGCGAGTGCCCGCAGTGCGTCCTCAGCTGCGCGCTGTGCCGCCTCACGGGCGCGTTGCGTCTGGGTATCGAGGAAACGGCGTTGCTCTGAGTTGAGCACAGTGGTTGTAGATGTGGTCATGGTTAGCCCTTCACCACGACCGTGTCGTTGCTGCTCATGGCATCGAGCAGCTGCACTCGCAGGTCATCGACGTACCGCTCAACTTCGTCGGCGCTGCTCAAGCTCGCAGTTGCCACAGTGACCGTAGTGGTCGTCGCGGCTGGGGTCGTGAGCCGCAAGGCCGCCTCCAAGGCGCGAGAGGCACGCTGAGGAATCGCATCCAGTTCGGCCGTCCACCCTTGGAGCGGCCGCGCCCGCGCTGCCGACAGCACAGCCGCCGGATCAGCAAGGTTCGGCTCCTGCTCTTCCATGAGGCGGTTTTCCTCAAGGATTGCTGCGCGATGTGCGTCGTCGAGGGCGTTCCACCCTGTCTGCTGCTCAAGTCCCTCGACAGCCTGCTTCCGGGCAGTGGCCAGTGAAGCCGCAGCTGTGTGGATTGCGTCGCGGAGCGCGTCGGCGAGGTCCTTGACGATCGGTGCCACGGGGTCGGAGTCAGCAAAGAGGTCGCGGCTCACGTCGAGCGCGTCCAGCCGGTCACGGACCGCCGTCGCGCTGGCGAGGCCCCTGGAAGACGCGGCGAGCGAACGAGCCAGTTCCAGCGAAGGCAGCCGGCTCCTGCGCCGCCACTCGTACTCCGCGAGCTCGTTGCTGAAGCTCGTGAGGTCGTCCTTCGCGCTCAGCAGGGCATGCACTCGGTCGTTGCCAGAGTTGGAGACGATGATCTGGATGTTGCTCGGCACGCTTATGTCGGGCAGTGGCGCGGGTCCGCTCACGTCCTTCGCGCGCTGAAAGAGCGACTTCACGGCCTGCTCGACCGCTGAGATGAGCCCATCGTTGTCGGTCGGGAACCCGAGAGTGCTAAGCACCTGACGTGCCTGAATCTTCTCGGCGGGCTTAAGAACCGTAATCTCGCGGCGGAACTGCACGTTGCCGAGGCGAGTCTGTTTGAGCACGTCGGCCGTTGTCGCGTCGCTTCCGTTGATCGTTGCGCGGATCACCCCTGTATCGAGGAGCACTCCAAGCGATGCCATAAGCGCATCCCTGGGCCAGCCGAGCGGCTTTGAGGTGACAGCCTTCTCGACGTCACTCGCAGACGTGCCGGCCGCACCGATGTGGCTCAGCACTTCCTTGACCACCCGATGTTGCTCAGGGTCTGCGTCATACTGGACGGCTTTGAGAGCATCGGCGGCCGACCCGTTCCGGACCCGGGCGATCACCTGCGGCCAGCGACTGTCGTCGGCCTCCGAGAAGCGCGGGAACAGACGCGTGGCGGCATCCTGGGCGCCCGCTTCGATCCTCTCACGCAGCGTGACTCCGCTTGGCGAAGTCCCGCCTCCAAGGAGGACGGACGCCTTCGAAATCACGTCACGGACGTGAGCGTTGACCTGGTCCGTTGCTCGGTTGAGACGGGTCTGCATTGCGCTTCGCGCCTGCTTGCCTTCGTCGTCCTGCGGGATCCCCTGCTGGTCGATCACGCGCTGCGCCGCGATCTTGTTGCGGACTGCTGCGACGAACGCGGGTGCCTGGATACGAGGAAGGTGTACGAGAACGATCGGCGATTCGACGCCGAGGCTTCGGGCCGCCTCGTCAAACTGCTTTGCGGTGATGCCTTCGTCCCACTCAGAGCGGAGCCACACCGGGATTGCCTCAGACTCTGGCGGCAACGAGGCGTCGGCGTGCAGGGCGATTTTGCGGGACTCCTTGGCGCGACCTTGCTGGATTGTTGTGGGGAGCGCCCGATTGACTTCCGCGAGCAGCAGCGAATTGCGCTCAGTGCTCACTTCACTGTCGGTGACTTGCGCGTGGTGCCTGCGAAGGGATTCGTCCCACTCGCGGCCGGCCTTGGTCTGAAGTCGATACTCCTCACCGTCTCGTTGGAGAACGCCCTCGTCGGAGAGTGCGTCGAGCACGGTGGGCATCTTCTGTCGAAGCAGGTCGCCGTCATGTGCGAGGTCTTCGACGAGGAGGTCGACGAGGTGTTCCGCCGTCGCGCGCACACCGATGTCACCGTGACCGGACGTTGGGAGCAGGCCGATGAGGTGGATGAGGCCGAGGACGCGGCCGCGGAGAGCGTCCTTCTGTGCCTCTTCGTGGATAAGCGTCTGCGTCTCCTTGAGGAGGAACCCTGCGCCATTCAGGTCCTCGTTCTTCTGCGCATACAGGAAGTCGGCGCCGACGACGGTTCCCACTGAATCGGATGCGACCTTCCGATTCGCCTCATGCACGATGCGGAGCTGGGAGCGCAGTTGACCTGCGCGGCCGGCGTCGGCCTGGCGAAGGACGCTCGCCCAGAAACGGCGGCGTACTGGGAGCAGTGGGTAGTCCTCGTCGAGGTCCTTGTCATCCTCGGCAGTGTGCTGAATCTTGCTGCCGATGAGCTGCCGAGAAACCGGCCCGGCTACCGACGCTAGAGTGCTGGCGAGAACGGGCTTCGCCGCGGGCTCCTTGCTCAGCAGTACACGCCGGACGACGGCGTCGACATCCTGGTTCTTGAGCACAACCTTGACGGTGAAACGGTCCTGAATCTTCTGGAGCGTTGAGTCTGCCGTCAGTTCCTGCTGACCGGTCGCCACGAGGAGCACGTGCCCATCGAGTTCCCGTGAGACGGACTCGACGAGGTTCTGCACCTCCATGGCCCGGCCGCCGTCGCTACTGATGTACTGCTGTACCTCGTCGAGGACGATCAGCGATGGCGGGGTCTGCCCCCCGCCGACGTAATCAAGGATCTTTTTGAGCAGCGCAATCGTCTCATCCGTGGAGAACGAGCGGGTGTCTGGCGGGAACTGGTTGCGCAGCGCCGCACGGACGTCCTTGGCCGATGCAGCGAACTCCGGGTCGGTGGCGAGTATGGCGTTCGCGAGCAGCGTGCTGAGGTTGTACTCGCCCAACTCTTGGATGAGGTCACCGCCGTTGGCCGTGACGTGGTCACGCACGGCATCAAGGTGCCCGTTGGTCGCCAGCCACAGCGCAACTTGGGCGGGCGCGATGCGTGTGGGCAGCCCTGCCGCGCCCAGAACGATGGAAAGGAACACAGAGTTCAACGTCTCGCCGCTGCGGTCAAGTGCACCCGCGGCGGCCCAGGGCGCAGCACCATCGCGTCGGCCGAGCGTCGTCAGCTCTGTCAACTGATCCTGGACACCCTGCGGGATGTCCGTGAGGCCGCGCGCGGTGGCACCGTTCGGGAACTTCGTGTCACCCCACAGATGCTGGAGCACACGAACGAGATGCGACTTACCGCTGCCGTAGAAGCCCGAAACCCACACCGCTGGCTGGGTCGTCCGGTTGCGGTGGCTGGTGTACGAATCGAGAATGCGCTGGAGGCCGTGTTCGTACTCGCCCTCGCAGACGAAACTCTCCAACTCGTACTTGAGTACGTCCCATTGGTTGGAGTCCTCGGGCCGGTCAACGTTGGTCACGCCGTCGTTCGGAATCTCGAAGCTGAGTGGAGGTCGGACGAAGAGATTGTTGTTGGTAGTCACACGAGGTCCTTCTGCGGGTCGATGACGCGAGCGCGGTAGTTGAACCCATCGCGTGCGTCGAGCAAACGGAATGAATGAGTCTCCGGCTCGTGAAGCCCGGGGAAGAGTACGAGAAGTCGACCTGTCACCGCAGAGTCAACTGACTTGATCACGCTCGACGCCCGCAAGAACGGAAAGATCGCCCCGATGCCGACAAGCGCCACAACGGCACTCGCGGGAGCCGCTTCGAGGGCTTCACGGATGCGGGACCCCAGCGCCGTCTCGAATTGGTCAAGGATCGACTGCGTGAGGTCACTCGGCTCCTCGAAGAAGGCCTCCGCGTGGCGGTGCGAAGACACCCAGTGCCCGAAGTCATCGGTGACATCCACGACGTGCCAGCCGTGCCCCGATTGAATCGTCGCCAGCTCCAGGCTCGGCAAAGCGTGCCGAAGCTGGCGCTCTAGGTCCGGCGGGTAGACGAGCATCCACACACGCTCGCCACCGGAAACGTCGTCCTTCCAGGAGAGAGCTAGCTCGGCTTTGTATGCATCGACCAGGTCTGAGACGCGACTCATGCCTCACCACCTAGGGCTGGGAACGACACATCGACCACGCTGCCTGCCACCAGGAGGTCGAGGACCCCCTGTGTGTGAGCATCACGCAGCTTCTCCAATGAACGGCCGGGGGTGATCCCGAGGATCTGAGACCACGGGTTGTCGAGGACTCTCAGGCCGCGGCCGCCAGCAAGATGACCAAGATAAGCCGAGTAGGCGATCGCTGCGGGGCGGGCCTCTACCGCAATGCGCACCTTCTTGGATCGTCCGACAAGATGCCCCGTCTGAGTCTAGGAGGCACCCGTGTTGCGGCCAGTCTTTCCGAGCGTCGACTCCGACATCTCTTCACCCAACTCGGCTGTGACCGCAGCGGTGAGGTCAGCTGACGTGACGCTCGACCCCGCCGGGAGGTCGACGATTGCGGCGAACGACGCTCGAAGTATCTGGTCGCGAGTGAAAGCTAGTAGGCCCGCGAGGAGTGGTCGTGAGCTGGGGTCGATGTCCCAGAAGCGCCTCAGCGCCGCGAACTCGGCACGGCCTGGGTCGAGAAAGTACAACTCGCGTAGGTGGCGGAACGACCGCTGCCGACCAGCCTGAGTCGGCCGACCGAGAACGTTGCCTTCAACGACCGCATCGCGGTATTGCTCTGCGGATGCATCAAACGGCATTTCCCGCAGCAGCTCGACCAGGTGCGGAATGCCGATGGTGTGGCTCGCGGTGGTGCGCAGGGTGCCCATGGCGAAGTTGTTCTCAGCACTTCCAGCACTCGTTATCACTAGCTCCTCTTTCCCAACAGGCACGGATCACCGCTCGCCAATAGATGTCAGGCAGAACCCTCGTGCTGGCCAGATTCCAGTAGGACCCATCGACATTCCAACCTCCATCCGGGGTTCTCTCGTGCTGCGCCGCCTCGCCATCTCACCATCGTCGCTCATGCTCGCTTCGAACGCTAAAGCACGACCAACCTAGGGGCTGGTCGAGGTCGTCGCTCTCATTCAGGTCCAGATAGTGACTTCGGCGCGCCATAGTCGGTGTAAATGCCGTCTGCTAGCAGCCAAAGCGCCTCCGCAGTGCATACTCCTCATTCTATGACCCAAATACGCCGACTTATCCACCTTGTCGGGTGCTGTGCGCTTCGAACAAGGCCGGACCGAGCGTGGCGTGGGAATGAGGTGCACCGGATTGGGCTTATGTCAGGCTCAGGATTTTCCCACATCCAACGGCAATGACCTAACTCTCGAGACCATCGAACCAATCGGTGCAGGTATGTTGGAAGGAGCTAGCTGGGAGATGCAGTTGCACTCACCCCCTGAAACCGCCCAAACCCATGGTGACGAGGTCGTTTGCGTGGCACCTGTGGTTTAACCAGACGCGGTGGCGTCCGCCGATTCTCTGCGGTCGCGTGTGATGCATGTCGTGTGCATGTTCAGTATGCTTAATGTATGACAACCATCCAAGTGCGAAACGTCTCAGACTCCACTAGCCGGGCACTCAAGGCCAAGGCTGCACTCGAGGGCCGTTCGCTAAGCGACTACCTCCTGGCTGAGCTGGAGCGTCTGGCCCAAGCTCCGAGCCGGGCCGAACTCCTGGGCCAACTTGCCGCTCAGTCTCGCAAGAGCCTGCCTGCCGCCGAGGACATGCTGGCCGCTGAGCGGGCAAGCCGGTGACACTCGTTGTTGATGCGTCTGCAATTGCCGAGCTTCTCCTGAGAACTGATCGAGGTGCCCAGATGGCTGGCGTCATCGCTCAGGAACACCTGGTGGCCCCGCCGCACCTGACGGTCGAGGTTGTCTCTGTCTTGCGCCGCTGGAACTTGAGCGATCTCATCACGGGCCAAGAAGCACGTAGAGCCCTGCAAATATTCAGGCAGTTGGGGATTCATGAGCTTCCTGCGGCAGATCTCCTCAACGATGTCTGGGAACTCCGTCACAACACGTCTGCTTATGACGCCATGTACGTTGCTCTGGCTCGTCGACTCGGCTGCAAGCTCCTCACCCTGGACGCCAGGCTCGGCAAAACTGCCCCAGAAACGGTCATGACCATCTAAGACCAACGGCCCCGGTCCTCACCTGAAACAGCAAGTGAGGAGCGGGGCCGCTGTCGTCAGCCTTTACCAGGCCATCAACCAGCTCACTTCACGTCGAACCGGTCCGCGTTCATGACCTTGGCCCATGCGGCAACAAAGTCGTGCACGAACTTCTCGGTCGCGTCATCAGCCGCGTAGACCTCGGCAACGGTGCGCAGCTCCGAGTTGGAGCCGAACACCAGGTCGTTGCGGGTACCGGTCAGCTCAACACCATCGGCAGTCACACCGCGGTACTGGCCCTCAGCCACCTTCTCCCAGGACGTGTCGATGTCCGTCAACGCCACCAGGAAGTCGTTGGACAGCACACCCACCCGGTCGGTGAACACACCATCGGCAGAAGAGCCGTACACAGCCCCCAACACACGCAGGCCTGCCACCAGTACGGTCATCTCCGGAGCGGAGAGACCCAACAGGTTGGCCCGATCAATCAGCGCGAACTCCGCTGGGAACTCCTTGTTCCCACGCGGATCGTAGTTGCGGAAACCATCCACCTTGGGCTCCAGGTAACCAAAGGACTCAACATCGGTCTGCTCCTGGGTGGCATCGCCACGGCCGCCGGTAAACGGCACGGACACCTCAAAACCGCCGTCGGCAGCAGCCTTCTCCACGGCCCAGTTGCCCGCGATCACCAAGGTGTCCGCAAAGGAAACCCCGTGATCAGCGGCAATGGACTCCAGCGCAGAAATCACCGGCCCGGTCACGGCAGGCTCGTTGACCTCCCAGGACCGCTGCGGTTCCAGGCGAATACGCCCACCGTTGGCGCCACCCCGGAAATCAGAATGACGGAAGGTAGAAGCAGCAGCCCAGGCAGTCTTGACCACATCGGTCACGGACAGCCCGGCACCAGCCACGGCCTCCTTCACAGCGGACACCTCAGAAGCACCCGGCACGGACGGTGCGGCCGGAATCGGATCCATCCACACCAGTTCCTCGGAGGGAACCTCGGCGCCCAAGTGGCGAGCCAACGGTCCCATGTCACGGTGCGTCAGCTTGAACCAGGCACGGGAGTACGCATCCTGGAACGCCGCAAAATCGTCCTTGAACCGCCGAGAAACGGCATCGTAGGCAGGATCAAAACGCAGCGCCAAGTCGGAGGTCAGCATGCGCGGCTCACGCCGCCCGTTGCCGTCGGCCTCCGGAACCATGTCCGAACCGCCACCGTTGACCGGACGCCACTGCTGGGCACCGGCGGGGGAGTGGAACAGCTCCCACTCGTAGGCGTAGAGGATGTGGAAGAACTCGTTGTCCCAGCGGGTGGGGTGGTAGGTCCAGGTCACTTCCAGGCCGGAGGTGATGGCATCCCGGCCGGAACCGGAGCCGTAAGAGGACTTCCAGCCCAGACCCATCTGCTCCAACGGGGCAGCCTCGGGCTCTGGACCAACATGGTCCGGAACTTCAGCCGCACCGTGGGTCTTGCCGAACGTGTGACCACCGGCAATCAGGGCCACGGTCTCCTCATCGTTCATCCCCATGCGGCCAAAGGTGTCGCGGATGTCCCGTGCGGACTTGATGGGATCGGGTTCGCCTTCCGGGCCCTCCGGGTTGACGTAGATCAGACCCATTTCCACGGCAGCCAGCGGGTTCTCCAGATCGCGGTCACCCTTGTACCGCTCGGAACCGCCGTTGGTCCACTCGGTCTCCGGACCCCAGTAAACATCGTCCTCGGGTTCGTAAGCGTCCATGCGACCACCGGAGAAACCAAACGTGGGCATGCCCATGATCTCGTGAGCCACATTGCCGGTCAGCACAATCAGGTCAGCCCAGGACAAGTTCTGGCCGTACTTCTTCTTGACCGGCCACAGCAGACGCCGAGCCTTGTCCAGGGAGGCGTTGTCCGGCCAGGAGTTCAGCGGAGCAAACCGCTGCTGACCGGTACCGGCGCCGCCGCGGCCGTCCTGGGAACGGTAGGTACCGGCCGAGTGCCACGCCATACGGATCATGAACGGGCCGTAGTTGCCAAAGTCAGCGGGCCACCAGTCCTTGGAGGTGGTCAGCACTTCAGCAATGGCAGCCTTGACCTCCGCCAGATCCAGCGACTCGAAAGCGGCGCCGTAATCAAAATCCGGATCGTGTGGGCTGATCACCGGCTGTTCCTTGGCCAGGATCTTCAGGTTCAAGCGGTTGGGCCACCACTGCTGGTTGGCGTCCCCGGAGGTGGGGTGCGGCAGTGCGCCACCGTGCGCCACGGGGCACTTGCCCTCCGGGGAAGCATGGATGGGCTCCGAAGGCAGGCCCGTGGCCTCGGTCTCGGTCATCTCACCAACGGTGGTGGAGTCATTGCCGTAGGGCAGGTTTTCAGTGCTCACTTGCGTTCCTTTCAATCGTGACAAATCGGGGGTCTGGAAAGTTGCGTACTCAGGTGACCCTGGACGACGACGTCGCCGTGGTTGCCCGGGCATTCTCCGCCCGGCAATCCGGGCACAGCCCCCAGTAGTAGATCTCCGCCTCATCCACCAGGTACCCGTGGTTGTCCTCCAGATGGAGACAGGGGGCAACCCCGGTGGAACACGGAACGTCCACCAGCTGGGAGCAGCCGCGGCACACCAGGTGATGGTGGTTGTCATGGCGCCGGAGTTCATAGCGCGCGGAGGAGCCGGCCGGCTGCAAAGAACGCACCAGACCCGCTTGGGTCAGGGCATGGAGACAGTCGTACACGGCTTGGTGAGACACCGCCGGAATCTGCTCACGGACCGCCTCCAGAATGGTGGCAGCATCCGAATGCTGATGATCCCGTAAAGCGCTCAACACAGCCACGCGGGGCCGCGTAACCCGCAGCCCGGCATGGCGCAGCAGAGTGCGCTCCGGGTGATGGTCAGCGGTGTCTGTGCTCATGGTCACCATGGTGCACGCTTTTCTGGAATGCTTCAAGAAAGGCAGCCCTGCCCTGCGTGTCGGCAGGCTGAACCGCCGGTGAATTTTCCCGTCAACGCCCGGTCACCTGCGCGTCATGGCGAATCTGCCCGGCACCAACCCATGCTCTGGGATACTTCTCCCGTGACAGATTCGCCACAGGATGTACCCCAGAACACCCACCCCAGTCCGCTGATGCCCAGTCCGCTGCTGGCCGGTGGTCGTGCCCCGGCTCCACGCACGCTGGTGGATGTTTTCTTGGGTACCGTGCAACGCCACGGCACCTCCCCGGCGCTGGATGCCGGGGGGACCACGCTGACCTATGACGAGTTTCATCACGCGGCGGGGGAAGTGGCTGCACACCTCAACCACTTGGGCATTGGCCCCGGTGACAAGGTGGGTGTGCGTGTCCCCTCCGGCACCGCTGATCTGTACGTGGCCATCATGGGAACCCTGCTGGCCGGGGCCGCTTACGTCCCGGTGGACGCCGACGACCCCGACGAGCGCGCCCGAACCGTCTTCTCCGAATCCCACGCGGCCGCCGTGATCACCGCAGATTTAGTGATCACCAGCCGCCTCACCGAAACCCGCGAGCCTGGCCAACCCGCGGCGTCGTCGTTGACCGATGACTGCTGGGTGATTTTCACCTCCGGCTCCACGGGCAAACCCAAGGGTGTGGCGGTGAGCCACCGCAGCGCAGCGGCCTTTGTGGACGCAGAATCACGCCTGTTTCTGCAAGCCCAACCCATCGGCCCCGGGGATCGTGTGATGGCGGGGCTGTCCGTGGCATTCGATGCCAGCTGTGAGGAAATGTGGCTGGCCTGGGCCCACGGTGCCTGTCTGGTTCCCGCACCGCGCTCGCTGGTGCGTTCTGGCATGGACCTGGGGCCCTGGCTGGTGGCCAATGCGGTCACGGTGGTCTCCACGGTCCCCACGCTGGTCTCCCTGTGGCCGGCCGAGGCCCTGAACAACGTGCGCTTGCTGATCCTGGGTGGAGAGGCGTGCCCGCCGGAGATCGGCGCGCGACTGGCCAATCAGAACCGCGAAGTCTGGAACACCTACGGCCCCACGGAAGCCACCGTGGTGGCCTGCGCCGCACAGCTCACGGGCGAACCTCCGGTGCGAATCGGCCTGCCCCTGGACGGTTGGGATCTGGCGGTGGTGGACGCTGACGGGCACCCCGTCCCGGAGGGCGAAAGCGGGGAACTCATCATCGGCGGCGTGGGACTGGCCCGCTATCTGGACCCGGCCAAGGACGCCGAAAAATACGCCCCCATGCCCACGCTGGGCTGGGAACGCGCGTACCGCTCAGGCGATGTGGTGGTCAACGATCCCGCCGGGCTGCTGTTCAAAGGCCGCGCCGATGACCAGGTCAAGGTGGGTGGTCGCCGCATTGAACTGGGGGAGATCGACGCCGCCCTGCTGGCACTGCCCGGGGTGGTGGGTGCCGCCGCAGCGGTGCGCAAGACCGCCAGCGGCAACTCGCTGATCGTGGGCTATCTGACCGTGGATGACACCTTCGACCGCGCAGCCGGCCTGGAGACACTACGGGCGGACATGCCCGCCGCCCTGGTGCCGCGCCTGGCCGTGGTGGATGACCTCCCCACCCGAACCAGCGGCAAGATCGACCGTGACGCCTTACCCTGGCCGCTTCCCGACGACGGCGCGACCGCCTCCGGGGAGCTGGGGGAGACCGCCGCATGGCTCGGGGAGATCTGGAAGGACGTGTTGGGCTCACGCCCGAGCACTGCCGAGGAGGACTTTTTTGCCCTGGGAGGTGGGTCCCTCACGGCAGCTCAGATCATCGCCCGGGTGCGGGAACGCCACGTCAACGCCACGGTGGCTGACGTCTACGAACACCCGCAGCTCCATGATTTCGCCGCGTGGCTGGATGCCTCGGACAGCCCCGTGGGTCGTCTGAACGAGCACGTCAACCCGGTTCCGCCCAAAACCCAGATCGGGCAGACAGCGGCCCTGCTGGCGCTACGCACCGTAGGGGGTCTGCGGCTCCTGCTCTGGCTGGCCGTGGGCGTCAAGGTGGCAGACCTCTTGGGCTGGACGCTGCCCGGTCAAACCGTGGGCCTGGTGCCCTGGTGGCTGTTGGTGGTCGGCTGGGTCCTGCTGATCTCCCCACCGGGACGCCTGATGGTGGCCGCAGGGGGAGCCCGGGGCATCCTGGCCGGGGTGGGTCCGGGGCGCTATCCCCGCGGCGGCAAGATCCACCTGCGACTGTGGCTGGCTGAACGCTGGGTGGATGAAATGGGGGTTGGCACCATCGGTGCAGCCGGCATGATCCGCTGGTACGCAAGGATGCTGGGCTGCCAGGTGGGCCGCGACGTCGACCTCCATGCCGTGCCCCCCGTGACCGGTCTGCTGAAACTCGGGGCCGGGGCGTCCGTGGAACCAGAAGTGGACCTTCAAGGTCACTGGATCGACGGCGCCACCGTCCACATCGGTCAGATCACGGTGGGCAAGCAGGCCCGGGTTGGTGCTCGCTCCACGTTGACCCCCGGCGCTCGCATTGGCGCCGGTGCTGAAGTGGCTCCCGGCTCCACGGTTTTTGGCACGGTGGAGAGCCAGGAGCGCTGGTCCGGATGCCCTGCAGCC
This sequence comes from Kocuria sp., assembly GCF_030538595.1. Classification (GTDB taxonomy): domain Bacteria; phylum Actinomycetota; class Actinomycetes; order Actinomycetales; family Micrococcaceae; genus Kocuria. Next base: position 15,006 of record NZ_JAUNTS010000015.1, on the reverse strand, counting down.
CCGATCGGAGATGCCCGCGGTCCCTGGGGGGATCGGCCCGCGTCTCGTCCGGTGTTCACGGTGTTGTACGGACTCACGGCGGTGATGATCGCGTGCCTGCCTGCGGTGGCCACCCTGGTGGGACTGGCCGTGCTGTGGTTACCGGTCAGTGGTACAACCACCTTGGGTCAGGCGGTGCTCACGGCCGCTGTGTGGCTGCCACTGGCGGGCATGGTGGGCTACGCGGCCTTGGCCCTCATGATCCTTGTGCTGGTCCGCCTGTGCGCCATCGGACTCACAGGCGGACCACACCCCGTCCAAAGCCGCCAGGCGCTTCAGGCCTGGACCACGCTGCGCCTCATGGACGAGGCCCGGACCTGGCTGTTCCCGCTCTACGCCGGGATGGCCACCACGTGGTGGCTTCGGGCGCTGGGTGCGCACGTGGGCCGGGATGCTGAAGCCTCCACCGTGCTGATGATCCCCAGCCTGACCCGAGTGGGTGCCCAAGCCTTCCTGGCCGATGACACCTTGATCGGCGGCTATGAATTAGGCGGTGGCTGGTTGCGCATCGAGCGGGTCAAGATTGGCCGCGGTGCCTTTGTGGGCAATTCCGGGATGACGGCTCCGGGGCGTAAGGTTCCCAAGGAATCGCTGGTGGCGGTGCTGTCAGCAGCCCCGCGGCGCAAGAAGGCCAAGGCCGGTTCCTCCTGGGTGGGCTCCCCGCCGGAGAAACTGCGCCGCACCCCGGGCGAGGTCGATTCCTCCCGGACCTACCAGCCCACCACGGGACTGCGGGTGATGCGCGGATTGATCGAAACCTTGCGCATCCTGGCCTTGCTGGCACACCTCTACCTGTACCTGTTGGCTTTCGCCGCGCTTGCTGCGGTGGCTGCCCACTGGAACCTGATGGCGGCAGGTGCGGTGTCCGGCGTCGTTCTGCTGGGGTGCGGGTTGTTGGCCGTGCTGGGTGCAGCTCTGGCCAAATGGGCCTTGGTGGGGCGGTGGAAGGTCTCTGAACACCCCCTGTGGTCAAGTCATGTGTGGCGCGGCGAATTGGCCGATGCCTTTGTGGAGGCCGTGGCCGTACCGTGGCTGCTGCGCTTCATCCCCGGCACGGCGCTGCTCAACCTCTACTTCAGACTCATGGGTGCCACTGTGGGCCGCGGTGTGTGGAGTGAAACGTACTGGTTACCCGAACACGATTTGATTGAGCTGGGAGAGGCAGCCACGATCAACCGCGGATGCGTGGTGCAAACCCACCTGTTCCACGACCGTGTGCTGGCCATGGACACCGTGCGTTTGGGGCCGGGGGCCACGTTGGGACCCAACTCCGTGATCCTGCCGGCGGCAATCTTGGGCCGTTATGCCACCGTGGGCCCAGGCTCCCTGGTCATGCGCGGGGAATCCGCACCAGACAAAACGCGCTGGGTGGGCAACCCCATTGGACCCTGGGTGGAGGACGACGACTAGACTTCCGGACTGTCAGCCCACGTTGTATCTGTCCCGATCGGAGCCGAATGACCAACCCAGACCCGTACCTGAGAGGCCACGGTGACACCCGCTACCGGGTGTCTCATTACGATCTCAACCTCAGGTACAAGGTGTCATCCAACCGGTTGGAGGAGCAGGCTCAGCTCTACGTGGAGATCGTGGAACCCACGCCTAAGATCGACGTCGACCTTTACGGGCTGCGCGTGGGCAAAGTGCTGCTGGATGGCCGCCCGGCCAAGTTCCGGCACCGCGGACACCGGGTGACGGTGGAAGTGGGGGACCGGGTCCCGGGCAGCCGATTCCTGTTGACCTTCAAGGTCACCGGAAACCCGCGCCCCGTACCCGGAGTGCACGGGGCTGCGGGCTGGGAAGAACTCACGGACGGTTCCATGGTGGGCTCCCAGCCGCAGGGTGCCTCCGGTTGGTTCCCCTGCAACAACGACGCCGCCAACAAAGCCACCTACCGCATTCAAGTCATCACCGATCCTGAGTACCACGTGGTGGCCAACGGAACCCTGACGGATTCCACCCGCAGTGGCGCCACCCGTACCTGGACCTACGTGATGGATCGGCCCATGGCACCGTATCTGGCCACCGTCCAGATCGGTCCCTATGTGGCTCAGAAGCGGCCGGCCTCCGTGCCGGTGGAAGTGGTGCATCCGCGTGGCGTTCATGTGGGTCCCGGGTCCGCGTTTGAACGCCAGGCTGACATGGTGGAGTTCTTCTCTGAGGTGTTCGGTCCCTACCCGTTTGCGGAATACCGTGCCGTGATCGTGGACGACGACCTTGAGATTCCACTGGAGGCTCAAGGCTTGAGCACGTTCGGTCGGAATCTGGTGGCTCCGGAATGGAACAACGAACGGCTGGTGGCCCACGAACTGGCCCACCAGTGGTTCGGCAACAGTGTGACCAGCCGCCAGCTCAGTGACATCTGGTTGCATGAGGGATTCGCCTGCTACGCCGAATGGCTCTGGTCAGAACATCGGGGATCGTCTGCTTCTGCGCAACAGCGCGCGGAAGAGCACTACGCGGGGCTGTCCTCCACGCCCATGTTCCGGACTCTGGCTGATCCCGGCGTGCGCAACATGTTCGACGACTGGGTCTACAAACGCGGTGCGCTGACCCTGCACGCCCTGCGCGCTGAGTTGGGGGATGCCACGTTCTTTGACCTCCTGCGCGCGTGGACCCGTCAGTACGCCGGCTCCACGGTCACCACCGACGACTTTGAGGCCCACTGTCTGCGCTGGGCCGGATCATCTGCCGCTGCTGTGGATGACCTTTTGCGAGCATGGTTGCATCAGTCGGAGCTGCCTGAATTGCCCGAGCTTTCCACGGAGCCGGGTCGGGGCTGAAAGGCACTGGTGCGGGACTGAACCTGCCGTTCGGAGCTGAACAGTCCCGGTCAGTGCAGCCGCACGTTGACCCTTTCCGGGCCGACTGCGGGTGTGATTGCCACCGAGCAGCACCAATCGGGGCGCAGATCGACGTCGATCACCGTGCCCGCAGGCCCTTCCAGCACTGCTCCCGATGGGCTGAGGTGGACTGAGCGCGGGTCGGTGACCAGCCCGGTGCCGTGCGCTTTGAGTAGAGCTTCCTTGCGGACCCAGAGGCGGGTGCGGTCGTCGTCGTTGTGGCAGTGCTCCTGCGGGTGCGGGGCCACGGAGTCGAAGCCGGGAAAAGAGGCGGCACCGGTGGCCTCCAGGTCGATGCCAACCTGTGCGCCGGTGCACACGGCGACCACGCCCTGATCACCCACGCGTGGCCGGGACAGGGACACACCCGGAAGTGAGGCGGTGACGCCGTCCGCGCCCCCGCGTACCACGGGCCTGCCGTGCTGCGAGCTTCCACAGGAGGCGCACGCGTGGGTGAGGTGCAAGTTTGTCAGTCCGGTGATTTCACTTGCCAGTGCGGAAAGCGCTGTGTGCAGCTGCGCGATCGGAGCCATCCGGACATGGACATCCAGGTGCCGGTTTGCAGAAGAGCTCTGATTCATGTCGTATATGATGCTATTCTCTTGATCGTGACCCAGGTCACATTTGTTAACTCGCCACGCTCCTGCGGGTCCTCACCGTCGGGAAGTGTGACCGGGGATACTTGAGGCCATTCGCGGGAAGCACAACCACCCGCAGGGGACCGTACTGGCAGCACAGGCTAGTGCGCACGCACCACACAGGAGGATCCATGTCCGGACGTACCCATATCTTCAAGGCTGCCGCGTTGACCGGCATTGCTGCATTGGCCCTCACCGCGTGCGGTGACAGCGGAAGCGGTGGCGGTGGGGAAGAGGGCGATCCCTACAAGATCGGTATCACTCAGATTGTCTCCCATCCCTCCCTGGACGCTGCCCGCGAGGGCTTCAAGTCTGCCTTCGATGAAGAAGGCATTGACGTCGAGTGGGATGAACAGAATGCCCAGGGTGAGCAGGCCACCGCCTCCAACATCGCGGGCACCTTTGCCAATGACAACAAGGACCTGGTCCTGGCCATCGCCACCCCCACCGCGCAGGCAGCCGCCCAGGCCATCCAGGACAAGCCCATCATCTTCACGGCTGTAACTGATCCCGTGGAAGCCGGTTTGGTGGACTCCTGGGAGGAACCCGGTGGCAATGTCACGGGTACTTCTGACATGAACCCCGTCAAGGAGCAGCTGGAACTGCTCAAGGAACTGGACCCGAATGTCCAGACCGTGGGCATTGTCTACTCCTCCGGTGAGGCCAACTCGCAGGTGCAGGTGGACATGGCCAAGGAAGCCGCCTCCGAACTGGACCTGGAGATCCAGGAAGCCACGGTGACCAATTCCTCCGAGGTCCAGCAGGGCTTGCAGTCCCTGAATGTTGACGCCATCTACGTCCCCACGGACAACGTGGTGGTTTCCGCCCTGGAAACCGTGATCCAGTACGGGGAGGAAAACCAGCTGCCCATCCTGGCTGCTGAGGGCGATTCCGTGACCCGCGGAGCTGTTGCCACCTACGGCATCGACTACGAGGCCCTGGGCAAGCAGGCCGGTGAAATGGCCATCCGCGTGCTGCGCGATGGCGAGGACCCGGCCACCATGCCGGTTGAGCAGCAAACCGAACTCCAGCTCTACATCAACCCGGAGGCTGCTGCCGCTCAGGGTGTTGAGATCCCGCAGGAGGTGCGCGACCGCGCCGACGTCGTTGTGGGTGAGGACGTGGAGGCCCAGGATCCCGCCGAGGCCGGCGACCAGTGATCTGGGCGGAGTGGGCCGCTCCGGTGGACATCGGAGCGGCCCACCCTCTGCCGTATTTCACGTGACTCTGATCTGACGAGGACCCATGACAACTGCTGTTGAACTCGGGCTGATTTACGCCATTGTGGCGCTGGGCGTGTATCTCACGTTCCGCGTCCTGAACTTTCCTGACCTCACCGTGGACGGGTCTTTTACGGCCGGCGCGGGAACTGCCGGGGTATTGATCGTCCAGGGTGTCAACCCATTCCTGGCCACCGCTGCGGCGTTCGTGGCCGGTGCCATTGCGGGATTGATCACCGGCCTGTTGCACACCAAAGGCAATATCAACGGGCTTTTGGCGGGCATCCTGACCATGATCGGGTTGTATTCCATCAACCTGCGCATCATGGGCGCCGCCAACGTGCCCCTGCTGCGCGAGGACACGTTGTTCACGCTGCTGTACAGCAATGTCAGCCGGGGTATCGGCTCCATTGCGGTGCTGCTGATCGTGGCACTGCTGTTCAAAGTGGTGATTGATTGGTACCTGCACACGGATGCGGGATTGGCTTTGCAAGCCACCGGCGACAACGAAATGATGATCCGCTCCTTTGCGGTGTCCACGGATCGGCAAAAGATTTATGGCCTCATGATTTCCAACGGGCTGGTGGCTGTGGCCGGCGCTCTGATTGCCCAATATCAGGGCTTTGTGGACATTCAAATGGGTATCGGTCTGATTCTGGTGGGGCTAGCCTCCGTGATTGTGGGTCAGGCGATCTTTGGCAGCCGCGTGGTCATTCAGGCCACCCTGGCGGTGGTCCTGGGGGCGGTGCTCTACCGCTTGGCCATCCAGTTCGCGCTCAACGCCGGCCTGAACCCCAACGACATGAAATTGCTCTCAGCTCTCCTGGTCATTGCCGCGTTGCTGCTGCCGCAGTGGTCCGGGTTCCGCAAGTTTGCGCGCTGGCGGCGCGGGCTGGGTGCGGGTAGTGCCGGAGCCGGTTTGACCAACGACGGCGCCGCGGCCGCCTCTGAGGCCACCATGCCGGAGCGCGACCCCAACCAGCCACCCACCGTGGCGACTGAAACCGTTGCGGCGAATGGAACGGGTGGTGGCGGCGTCAGCGATGCCGGTGGAGCTGCTGGTACTGCTGGCGGTGCGGGTGCCGCTGGAAACAAGGGGGTTTGAGCATGCTCAACATCAGCGATGTGTCCAAGACCTTTTTCCCGGGGACCGTCAATGAGCGCAAGGCTCTGGTGAATGTTTCCCTGAACTTGGCCCAGGGCGATTTTGTGACCGTGATTGGCTCCAACGGCGCCGGTAAGTCCACCATTCTGAACACCATTGCCGGGCGCATTCAGCAGGACCGCGGGCGCGTTGAGATTGCAGGCAAGGAGATTTCCAAGCAGAAGGAGTTTCAACGGGCCTCCCGGATTGGTCGGGTGTTCCAGGACCCCATGGCAGGCACCGCTCCCAACCTCACGGTGGAGGAGAACCTGTCCTTGGCTGACCGGCGCGGAGCTTTCCGCGGTTTGGCTCGTGCAGTCTCCGGATCAAAACGGGAACGGTTTGCAGAAGAACTCAAAGCCCTGGAACTGGGGCTGGAGAACCGGCTGAAAACCAAGGTGGGTTTGCTCTCCGGAGGTCAGCGCCAAGCATTGAGCTTGCTCATGGCCACGTTCTCCAAGCCCAAGGTGCTGTTACTGGATGAACACACAGCGGCCTTGGACCCCCAACGCGCCGAGTTGGTTACCCGCCTGACCAAACAGGTGGTCCAAGCCCAGGGCCTCACCACGCTCATGGTCACGCACAACATGGCCCAAGCGTTGGAGGTGGGCAACAGGCTGATCATGATGCACGAAGGCCGGATCATCCTGGATGCAACCCCGGCGGAGAAAAGCCAGATGACACCGGAGGATTTGCTGCACCGCTTCTCCCAACTCAAAGGTGCCGCACTGGATGACAAAACCATGCTCCAGTAGGTGTTTTCGTGGCCGCTCGTCCTGCTGGGTACGGGTTCGCCACTTTTGGGTACGCAAACGACCACTGGATCACCCGATTCGTGGTCGTTTGCGTACTCACGGTTGGCGCAGCCGCACGTTTGATCCACTCAGCAACGACGACGACCTACCGCCTCCCGCGTGCAGAGCACAGATCCCACAGGATCAGCACAGCTTCACGCTGAGGTGCCCACAGCACGCGGGCGTGTACTACTGCCATGTCCATACAGGAACACGTCACGCGGGCCAGCGACCCCGCCGCCCACCGCAGCGAATCCGCGGAAACCGTCACAGGCAGAACACCCGCCGAGTTGTCGGCTTATCACAGGGCCATGGCAAGCCTCAGAGGCCGACGAAACACAGTGGCCACCTGGTGGCTGGCAGCCATGGCCCTGGTGGGCGGTGTGGTGATGGCCCTGACGGTGGAGTCCATCTTCCCGATCGTGCTGAGCACCTCTGGCGTGCTGGATGCCATCTCCGTTGTCAGTGCGGCAGCTGGAACCCTCGGCATCTTGTTCTTGGTGGTGCTGGCATCCCGCGTTCCAGCGTTGGAGAAAGCTGTTGGCCAGGACGGCCTGATTGCGTGGCACAAAGTCTTGGGCCCCGTGTCCCTGTGGCTGATTGCCGTACACATCACTGCCACGGTGCTCTCCACTGCCTTTGCGGCTACGGGCAATGCCGTGAGCGCAACCATTTCCTTCCTGTTCTCCGACGGTGATTTGATCCTGGCGCTCCTGGGTGCCCTGGTGTTCCTGCTGGGTGGGGTGACTTCCTGGTCCAAGGTCCGTGGCAGATTGCCCCGTTCCCTGTGGTGGAGCATCCACCTGAGTTTGTACGCCGGCATCATCCTGGCGTTCTTCCACCAGATCACGGCTGGTGGGCCCTTTGTCAGCGGCTTGAGCAAGGTGCTGTGGATCGGGGTGTACGTGGGTGTTGCAGCAGTGGTTGTGGTGTATCGCGTGCTGCGTCCACTGATGGCCTCCAACCGTCATGCGATCAGGGTGGAAGCCGTGGTCAACGAGTCCCCGGGCGTTGTCTCCATCTGGATGCGCGGTCACAAACTGGAGGAGCTGGGTGTTGAACCCGGCCAGTTCATGTCCTTCCGCTTCTTCACGGCCGGACTTGCCTGGCACGCTCATCCGTTCTCGGTTTCCGCCGTGCCCGGTAATGGACTGGTTCGGATCACGGTGGCAGAAGCGGGGCGAGCCACACAGCGGATGCGTTACCTGCGGGCCGGTACTCGCGTGTCCGTGGAAGGACCGTACGGTGTGCTGACCCCCATGCACTTTGGCGGTGAGCGTGCAGTTCTTGTGGGCGGTGGGGTGGGAATTGCCCCGTTGATCCCGCTGGCACGCGAGTTTGCGCAGCAAGGGGTGCGGACCGACGTCGTATATAGGGTCTCCACAAGTCAGCGCGCTCCGCTGTTGCAGGAGTTGGAGGATTTGGACCGTGACGGGTGGATCCGCTTGCACGTTCTGGCCGGCCCGCGCCTGACACAGCCCTTGCATGCGGCGCGGTTGCGCAGCCTGCTCGGCGATGTCAGCCAGGCTGAAATCTACCTGTGTGGACCCACCGGCATGACCAACGAAGTCCGTGTGGCCGCCCGAGCGTTGGGTACGGCGCCGGACCGAATCCACAGCGAACTCTTCCAGATGTGAGGACTCAGAGCATGACCACCACTCGCAAACACGCAGTAGGCCGCACGGTCGCAGTGGGTGCCGCCGCAACCGTCGGGGTGCTTTCCACCGTGGTGCTGAACCCCAGCGCCATGGCCCTGCTGGCCCAGGACACGCCGTGGGTGCAATCCCAGACCAGCGCTGTGTCGGAAAGCAGTACGGCCGTAACGGCGTCGGGAACCACCACAGCCGGCGCGCAGACCTACACCGGCTCCACGGTGCAGACCCGCTACGGGCCCGTGCAGGTCCAAGCCACCGTGGACAGCAGCGGCACCATCACGGATGTGACGTGGTTGCAATCGCCCACCGCGGAGGGCAAGTCGGTGCAAATCAACCAGCGCGCCATGCCCGCACTGACGGATGAAGCGTTGAAGGCCCAGTCCGCGCAGGTTTCGACCATCGCCGGGGCCTCCTACAGCTCCGCTGGGTTCCAGCAATCCCTGCAGTCGGCACTGGACCAGGCCGGGGTCTGACGTGAACGCGCAACTGGCAGCCCCCGCCTGCCCCGGTTTCCGGCACCTGGAGGAGGTGTGGGGAACCGTGGTGACCGTGGATGTGCGCGACGTGGACGGGAGCCTACCCGCGCCCGAGGCCGTGGAGGCGGCGCTCGCGGAAGCAGGTGCGTTCATGGCACGGGTGGATCGGGTGTTTTCCACGTACCGGCCGGATTCGTTGGTGAGCGCCTACCGCGCGGGTGATCTCCCGGTGATTCCTGTCAGCGGGTTCGGCTCCTTTTCCGACGACGACGTTGCGTGGTTCCGTCACATTCTTGCTCTCTGTGAGCAGGGGCGTGAGGTGACCGAGGGTGCTTTTGATCCGTGGGCAGTTGACGGTGGATTTGATCCATCCGGAGTGGTCAAGGGGTGGGCTGCTGAGGCGGTTGCCGACTTGTTGGTGGAGCGCGGGTTGCGCAACGTGTGCGTCAACGCTGCCGGGGACCTCACCGTGCGGGGACTGGCGGATGTGGGGACGCCCTGGGTGGTGGGAGTTCCACACCCGGAGGATCGGCACTCGATTGTGCATTCATTCCCGCTCGATGGGGGATCGGCGGCCACCTCCGGGCTGTCTGAAAAGGGCGAGCACATTGTGCTGCCCGGTGGGCGGTGGCCCGGCTACGGTGCCCGCCAGGCCACCGTGTCCGGACCCGACGCGGCGTGGTGCGAGATCCTCTCCACTGGCCTGATGGTGGCCGGGCGTTACGGGCTGGACTGGTTTGCGCAGCTGCCCGGCTATCAGGCGTTCTGCGTGGACGCCACGGAGGACCGAGTCTTCCGCCTGGGATAACCCCGCCTCCCTCCTTCCCTCTCCCCTTCCGCACCCTCGCCGAAATCATGGTTTCGCGGAGTTTTGGGCCAATTTTTTGGGTCAAACCATGTTTTCGGCGGAGGGGGGTTAAAGGATGCAGGCGTGTAGATGAGCTACATGACTGCGACGTGTGGCCTGCTCCGCGAGGTCCGTCAGCCTGAAAATTCTTGATGTTCGTCACATACTTGATCGTTGCGCCTGGTCAAACCTAGTCTCTGGTAGGGGTGCACGGCGAACTTGCTAGTTGGAGGCGCGCGATGGCTGATCTGCAGACGTGGCTTATCCGGGTCAAAAGGGACTCGCAACACGGCAGCGAGGCGTTCTGGAGAGATGAGACTTCGCAACTGGAGGTCGTCAGCAAACACGATACCTACGTGGTGCTCCGGAACCTCAAAACTCAGCGACAGTGGCGACAGCCCTCCGGAACCTATGAGTGTTTTGGAGATGGTCGGCCGGTGCCAGTTCCAGCGGGAAAACGGCTCAGGATTCGTGGATCTGTGTGGAACTCGGGGCCCGTTGCCGTGGCATTCGGCAGCGACGGACCGTCCCAAGAGCTCGATGGCGCCCGCCTTCTGCGCATTTTCTGGACTACGAAGGCCGGGGAGCAAAAATCTGGTGTCTATGAAACAACCGATGTCGAGATTGTTACAGACATTGCTCAAGTGGAAGGGCCATCGCAAATTCTTGAGTATTGGCATCGGACCGCAGAACTCTTGGAAGGGAAACCAGATTCTCACGACGGCAGGCTGAGAGATAATCCGACCAGGTTGGCTTATCAAAAATTCAATTGGGTGGATGAGAACTCAGCATTAGCTTGCTACTTGAATGGATTCCTGGGCGAATCCACATGGATACCACGGCCTGTGATTCTGCCATTTCAAAGCAACGAAGATCAACGTATGGCAGTGGAGAGAGCACTTCGTAACAGGGTGAGCGTCATTAAAGGGCCGCCAGGTACCGGGAAAACGGAGACCATCCTCAATATCATTGCGAACGTGATTCTGGATCCGAATCAGACCGTGGGAGTGGTGTCTTCAGGGAACTCAGCAGTCAACAACGTTCAAGAAAAATTGGTTGATGAAGGATTCGGATTTGTTACTGCTCGTCTGGGAAACACGAATTGCGTAAAGAAATTTGTGTTAGACCAGAAAGACCGTAATCTTGATCTCTCAAGATGGCTTGGTGAAATTAAGCGCCAACGCGCAGATGCCGTTAGCTCAGATGCAGATGTCACACTTGCCGTTCCCGGGCTGGATGAGCTGAGCAAGTCCGAAGCAGCATTGACCGATGTTTGGCGATATTCCAGGGAGTTGGCTCAAATCCAGCGTGAGATCGCTGCCTACAGACTGGAGAAGCGGCACTTCGATCAAAGTACCATTGGTGACCAACTCCCGGACCTTGATCACTATCCCTTGTTGAAGAAGTCATCGAGTCGCATCATCGAGTATCTGGTCGATCGGACAGTTCACCCTGATCCGCCTACCGGCCTGTCGGGTTTGGTGAAACGGATCCGTGACTACTTCACATATGGTCGCCTTAAAGACTTGGAAACAGGTGATGGAGACACCGTGCTGGGGTTGCAGCGAGCTTTCTACGTTCGCCGACTGCAGGAGCTTGAAGCGCAGCAAGCGGAGATTCAACGTCAGTTGGATGGACTGGGTGAGTCCGCCACCCGCGCTCAGCATCAGAAACTGTCCTCAGAAATCTTGCGATCGGCCCTTGTGAGTAGATACCAAGGAGCGGACCGGTCGGAATTTTCCGACCCTGCGGTCAGCTCTCCGAAATTTCAGCGAGAGTATCCAGTGATCTTGAGTACCTGTCACTCCCTTCGTTCCAATATGGGGAATGATGAATACCTCCTGGATTGGTTGATTATTGATGAAGCCACTCAAGTTGACCTTCTGATCAGTGGGTTGGCCATGAGTAGATCTCGTAACGTTGTGATTGTTGGTGATCTCAAACAGTTGGGTCACATTACTGACAAGGCCGTAGAGAAACAGCCGATAGTTCCTCCGAATGACGGATACGATGTGGTGAGACATAATATCTTGTCTTCCGTGATTGAAGTATATGGAGCCAATGTGCCTCAAACGCAACTTCGTGAGCATTTTCGCTGCCCACCTGCGATCATCGAATTCTGCAACAAAATGTTTTATGATGGTGAACTTATTCCTATCGAAACAAGGCATGAAGGGGCAGCGCGTGAAGCTGAGATGCTGATATTCCTCCTGGCTCCAGGAAATCACGCTCGACGATTGACGCATGGGAATGTCAAGGGAACATATAATCAGCGCGAGATTGAGGTCATCAGGGATGAGGTTCTAACTGCTCAAAATGTCTTGGATGCAAGCTTGAAAAATTCTGCTTCATCAGGTGATGGGGTTGCCGATCTGGATATTGGTGTAGCATCACCCTACAGGCTGCAAGCGAATCGGTTGAGCGTGTCGCTGAATGCTGCTGAAAAAACTATTACCCATGATGCCGCTGATACGATTCATCGTTATCAAGGGCGTGGTGTGAAAACCATGGTTTTGAGTACAGTAATTGACGAATCTTGGGTTGGCCGAACAGGTGCCAAGTTCGTCGATGACCCCAGAATGGTCAATGTTGCAGTCTCTCGGGCCAAGTCGAAATTTATTGTTGTGGTTCACCATGACGAGCTGCCTAAGACCAAATACTTGAGCGCTCTGGTAGATTACATTCGCTATCAAGATCCGCAACAAGTGGTTCAAAGTGAGATTCTTTCTGTGTTCGATTTGCTGTACGCTGAATACTCGGAACGCCTAAATGAATTTGCAGCTAAAATCGAAAAGATTACACCCTATGATTCTGAGAACTCTGTACATGCTGCACTGGTGGAAGTGTTATGCGAAGACCGCTTTTGTCACCTCTCGGTTGTATCCCAGGTTCGGCTCAAGAATCTCCTTCCCGCCCTGGATCTCCTTGATGACGAACAGAAGCGGTTTGTCAACACTGTCGCATCCGTCGATTTTGCGATTTATCATCGTGTGACGAACCGACTTGTTCTAACTGTTGAGGTTGATGGATTTTCATTTCACGAAAACTGCCCTGAACAGCGAGTCCGAGACGCCAGAAAGGACTCCATTCTGGCCACTTACAACGTGCCATTGTTGCGCCTACCGACGACCGGTAGTCGTGAGCATCAACAGATTCGTGATGCTCTCGACCAGATCGGTGCGTAGATTCGGTCGAGAGGTAAGCCATCGAAGGTGGCGTAAAGGTCTTCATCTGAACTGAATCACGGGCGGAGAGTCGACAAAAGGTGCCCAGCTCAAGGTTCGGTCATAGAATCAAGCGTTAAGGAGTTTCATTTGCCGTCCACCTATGAGCGCATCGGATGAAGCGAGGAGTTGATCAGTGCCCCAGCATTATGACGAATCACCTTCCACGGGTTCCTGGGAAGACTGCGTTCAGGCCTTCTGGAGGTCTGCGGACCTGACCGATCGTGCGGCGTCGGTGAAGGCCATGGAGGCGTTGGCGGATGAGCGTCCGCCCGACGATCCCGCAGCCCGCTTTGAGATGGGCTGCGTTTATGACCCGACCGGGTATGAACAACAAGCAGCAGCGGAGTACCAGGCGGCTCGGAATTTGGGCCTCAGTGGCGCGCGTCTGGCCCGGTTGAACATCCAACAGGGTTCCACTTTGCGGAATGTGGGGCGCCTGGATGAAGCCATCACCATGCTGGAGGCTGCGGAGCCACATCCGGAGATCGGGCAGGCGCGAGCCGTTTTTCTGGCGTTGGCCTTACACGACGCCGGGCGCCATGCTGAGGCTCTTCGCGTTGCGTTAGGGGCAGTGATCCCAGATCTGCCCCGTTACCGGCAGTCGGCCGCTGCCTATGCGCAAGCGCTGACTGATGACAGCGCGAAAGACGGAATGGATGAGTGACATCCAGTCCCTACTGACGGGTTCGCGGGGTAGGCGGTTCCTGCTGGAGCTGGCCTTGCTGCTCGACGCCGAATCTGCCGGAAGCTATCGGATCGGGACTTTGGGCAACGCCGTCTACGAGGCAGCTCATTCGCTGGACCCGAACCCCGGCGTCGAATTTGTGATGGTTGCTGAAGGGACCGAGCAGGTGGGGGCCGTTGATGAGGTGACGGACGGCGCCGTCGTCGTGGGGACTGCGGAGAGCGTAGGTGAGCTCCTGGCTCAGATCGACCTGTTGCAGCCCACGGACCTTGCCGTGCAGCGGGCTCTCTCGCAAGCCGTCAGTACGGCGTATTACTGGCAAGAGCCCGATGGGGTGGACGTTGTGTGCGCTTCACCTCCCGTTGCTCGGGGATTGGAGCGTGTGGTGACGCTGATGTCCGGATCACAGGTGGACACGCAGTGGTGGTCCGGCGGTGTTTTGCCGCAGAATCAGTGGTCGGTCGCCTGGGAGGGGGAGGGTCCGATCACCAGCGAGCTGACTGTGGCCGAGAGGCTGCGCCGGTGGCGTGCACATCAAGAGGCCCTGGAACAGCCGGCTAAACGCCCATGGCCTTGGTCTTCCAGTGATGCCAGCGGCGAATGGTGGTCCGCACCCAGCACCACGGGTCTGCTGTCCTCCACAGGCACGTTTCCCGACGGCAGCCCCGTGGGCGTGTGGTTGGTTGAGGATGCCTTGGGTTGGGAGGAAGGTCAGGCTCGGAAACTTTTGGAGGTTCCTACTGGGGCAGTCCATGAGATCCATGAGCCGGAGCACTGGGCCGCGCTGTGCCGCAACTACCCGTTGGATGTCACGCACGCCAAACAGGCTGACTGGTTTCGGGTGACCGGCCGCCGCGGTCGATGGGTCATGCCAGATTGGGAGCGCGTTGCGCAGGACTTCACGGGAGTTCACCTGAGCCTGGCTGGTTACTTGTCTGCTGCATGCCAAGAGATACCTGTTGCACCGGGAGTGTCCAGCGTGATCGCGGGGTGGAATCCTGACCAAACCTTCTGGTTTGTGGACGGTCTGGAACTTGGCCAGAAAACTGTGTGGACCATGCATGACCATGGCTTTCAGGGGCCCACTTGGGTGTCACGGTCCTGAACTGGGTAGGAGGACGCTTAGCAGGCGCATGATTGACGACGACGAAAACCTCCCGCCTAACGTCCACACCGCCCGGCAACAGAGGCAAGAGCAGGCGGCTCAGTCATGCGCTGAACGGGGCCGGACACGAATGCAGACACGTTCGGTTTGGGGATGCTAACCCCTGCCGGGTGAGAGCACCGGTTCTTGTTGAGACCACCGGTTGTAGGCGGTGGTCTCAACAACAACCGGTGCTCTCACGGGTGGGTTGCCCGAGCACTTGCCTTAGGAGGCTTTCGCGGCTCTTCACAATCCAGGGTGTAGTCGCGGTCTGAACCCGCCGGCTTCCAGAAG
>NZ_JAUNTS010000027.1 GCF_030538595.1 Kocuria sp. | reverse complement strand
GCGCACGGCTTGTATCAGGTGGGCTCAGATCTCCTCTGAGCTGATGATCTTCTCGCCCTCCTTGGCTGAGCTGCCCGCTTTGAGTGCCGCAAGCCGCGCCTCCAGCTCGGACTGACGGCCCAGTTCCTCCAGGGACTCGAACTGCGCGTCCAACGACGACGCCGCCAACTCCTGCTGGCCTGCAACCCTCGCCTCTTCGCGGCGGATCTTGTCTTCGAACCGGGAGACCTCTGACAGGGGATCCATCACGTCAAAGGCCTTCAGGGAATCCTGGACGGCGGCCTGTGCAGCAACGGTCTTTTGGCGGGCGTTGAGTTCGTCCCGCTTGGCGGAGAGTTCCTGTAGCTTGCCGTGCATCTTGTTCAGCCCGTCCTTGAGCTGATTGACCACCTGCGTCTGGTGCTCGATCTGAGGCTGGGCGGTGCGTGCCTCTGATTCGTGCTGCATTTGGCGCTGCAAGGCAACTTTGGCCAGGTTGTCGAACTTGTCCGCTTCCGAACTCTGACCGGCTGAACGGAACTCATCAGCGCGGGTGGAGGCGGCCAGAGCCTTGTTGCCCCATTCTTCAGCGTCGCGGATGTCCTCGGCGTGGTCCTGTTCCAACAGCCTCAGCTGGCCGATGGTGGTGGCCACAGCGGATTCCGCTTCACGGATGTTCTGGGTGTAGTCCCGGACCATCTGGTCCAACATCTTCTGTGGGTCCTCCGCTGAGTCGATCAAGGAGTTGATATTGGCCTTGGCCAACTGTGCGATCCGCCCAAAGATGGACTGTTTGGCACTCATGGTGTGTTTCCTTCCGTGATGATGTTCAAGGTTTGGTTCTCAACAAGTGGGTTTATGGCTCAGAAGTCGAATCCGCCAAAGTCACCGAGTCCGCTCAGGAAGTCATCGGCGTCAGGGGCATCTCCGAACCCGCCGCCGAAACTCTGACTGATGGCGCCGTCGTCG
Organism: Kocuria sp.; assembly: GCF_030538595.1. Taxonomy (GTDB): domain Bacteria; phylum Actinomycetota; class Actinomycetes; order Actinomycetales; family Micrococcaceae; genus Kocuria. Next base: position 1,816 of record NZ_JAUNTS010000027.1, on the reverse strand, counting down.
TCGCCCAGGCCGTTGAGCACCGAACCCAGGAGGATGCCGCCCAGGACGGCACCGCCCAAGCCGGGTCCGCCCAAGCCGCGCATGTTCCCGTTCAGGCCACGGTGACGTGACCTGCCGCTGCGGCCGTAGCCGCTATAGCTGCCAGGTCCACCCATGCCCCAGCCCCCGTTGTTGCCGTAACTGCCGTAACTGCCGTAACCCCCGTTACCACTGAAGCCAGAGACGTCCTGCTGGGCTTCCTGGCGGGAGGCGGTGGCCAGGCGAATGGCCTCGTTGGCGTGATTCAGGGCGGTCGAGGGCTCCGTGGCGCGCAGCCGTTGGGCCTCACCAAGGTGACGTTCGGCTTCGGAGAGGTGCGTCCGTGACTGGGCACCGATACCTCCGCGCCGCGCCCCGGCATAGTCGTGGGCTTGGGTCACTGCGGCCTGGGCTGAGACCAGGGTGCGGTCCAGGGTTGCTCGCGCTGCACGGTCTCGCTCGTGTTCTTCACGTAACCCGGCCAGGGCTTTTTCCAGCTCTGTGGTCACCACGGACAGGCGGTGGGAGAGTGCATAGGGATCGAATCGACCGGCAGCCAGTTCGGCCTCTATGCCGGTGAGGACCGAACGCACCCCGGCGGCAGTTCCCGTCAGTTCAGTGCGCATGGCTACCTGCGCGGTGGCCTCGGCCTCGGCAACATCACGCTGGGCCACCGCAATGGCATCCCGCAAGGCCTGCTCAGCACGTTCCAGGTCTTGGGCACCGCGGTGCACCGAATCCACCAGGTCGCGGGCCTGGGCGGCAGCCTGCTCAGCTGCGCGGATTTCCACGGCAGCTTGTGAGCGCTGCCCGGATTGGGAGTGCAGCTCAGCCTGATCGACTGCGGTCCGCACAAAGTCAATGCGCTCCCCGGCCTGACTGAGGTTCTCCGGGAGCGTCTGCCAGGCCGAGTCCAGATAGCGTTGTGCCAGACGATCCAGGGTTTTCTGCGCTCGCTCCACCTCCGGGCCCAGGGCATCCACGGTAGCGACGACGGCGCCCCCGGCCTGTTGCGCATTGGCCTCCAGCGCCCGGAGCTGGCTGAAATCTGCACGGTGCTGGGCCAACGGTGTTGTGGCCTGCTGACAGCGCTCCAAGATCTCCCCGATCCAGGCGCGTTGTTCAGCCTCCGTGTCGGCAATGGTGTCTTCCAGTTTTTGTTGCAGGGCAAAGGATTTCTGCAGGTGATCCTTGGCTTCCTGAAGGGCGCGCTGGTAGGGGGCTACGGCGTCGTCGCCGAATTGGAGTTGAGCAAAAGCGAGTTCTTGGTCGGCGGCCTGCACGGCGTTATCAGTAGCCACCAGGGCCTCACCGGCACGCCGGTGCAACTCGGGGAGGGGCACGGGGCCGTTCTGGTTTGCGTGCTGCGGCGGGTTCTGGACCGGGAGACCACCGGGGCCAAACCTTTGGTCTGGGGCGGAGTTGGGCAGTTCCGCACGACGACGCCGCGTGCGCGACCAGGAGATCAATCCGGCCACCACAACAATGGCCAACAGTCCCATGACGGCCAGTGCGCCGAATGCCGAGGCAGTGCTCATGGTGTGGAGTGTACTGAGCCCGCCTGCGGTGTGGCTGGGATCTCAGGGTTATTCGCCGTGGACGTAGTTGTTGTTTTGTAGGTAGGTGTTGAGGAGGGTGGCGAGGTTGGGGTAGGCCAGGCCTTGGGTGTGGCCGTTGGTGGTGATGGAGAGGATTTGTCCGGTGTGGCCGTTGGGGCCGGGGGTGGTGTCGATGATCAGGGCGTTGCCCATGCCGTCGTCGGTGATGGGTACCCATCCGGGGTTCCAGGGCCCGGGGA
>NZ_JAUNTS010000014.1:97720-104917 GCF_030538595.1 Kocuria sp. | reverse complement strand
GGAATCGAACCCGCGTAGCCAGTTTGGAAGACTGGGGCTCTACCATTGAGCTACATCCCCGCGCACAGCAATCCCAACCGGCGGACGGTACGTTCCGGCTGCCAGGCGAGTGCCAGTGAGCGATGCAACGGTACCCGAGGTCCGGCGTCGTAGACAAACTCAGATCGAGCGCGAGTGTCCGGAGGGGCCCGCGAGTGGAACCCCAGCAACACCACCGAATCGCACCGAGTTCGCGTACGGTGCCCGGCGCGCTAGACTCGTGCGATGTCTGTGTTCGGGTTATACCTCCCGAGTACCCCTTCGGCGCTGCCGAAAGGGAACGCAGATCACCCACGGGGTGTAGCGCAGTGGCTAGCGCGCCTGCTTTGGGAGCAGGAGATCGCAGGTTCGAGTCCTGTCACCCCGACATTCGATCCCCGCAACCTTGGTTGCGGGGATCGCATACCGCGCCCGTGACCTCAACGCGGTGCAGCTGAACAAGCTGCGACGGCGATGCGGCCGCGGGCTGAGACCTGTCACCATCCATCTATCAGGAGCGCAGCCCCAGTGCAGAGCACCGTCGAAAACGTCAGCCCCACCCAGGCGAAGATCGCGCTGGAAGTCCCGTTTGCGGACCTCAAGCCGTTTATCGACCGCACCTTCAAGTCCCTGGCCAACCAGATCCAGGTCCCCGGGTTCCGTGTAGGCAAGGTTCCGGCCAAGTTGATCGAACAGCGCGTGGGCTACGACTTTGTGGTGGAGAACGCGCTGAACGAGGCCATGGACACCTACTTCCAGCAGGCCCTGGCCGAGCACGAACTGACCCCGATTGCCCAGCCGCAGCTGGAAGTCACCCAGCAGCCCACCGCCGAGGACCGCGAGGCCGCCACCAAGGCCACCATTGAGGTCACCGTGCGCCCCGAGATTGAGCTGCCCGAATACAAGGGCCTCAAGGTTGAGGTGGAAGCCCGCACTGCCGGCGATGAGGACGAGCAGAAGGCCCTGGATGAGCTGCGCGGACGCTTTGGCACCCTGAAAGCCATTGATCGCCCCGCAGCCGAGGGCGACTTTGTCTCCCTGGACCTGCAGGCCCTGATCGACGACGAAGAAGTGGACGCCGCCAATGACCTCTCCTACGAGGTCGGCTCCGGCACCATGCTGGAAGGCATGGACGAGGCCGTGACCGGTCTCTCCGCTGACGAAGACGCCACCTTTGTGACCACTCTGGCCGGCGGCGAGCACTCGGGCCAGGAAGCAACCGTGAAGGTCAAGGTCACCGCCGTCAAGGAGCGCGAGCTGCCCGAGGCCGACGACGACTTTGCCCAGCTGGCCTCCGAGTTCGACACCATTGAGGAACTGCGCGCAGACCTCAAGAAGCAGGCCGCCGACTCCGTGGTGGTGGAGCAGGGTGTTGAGGCCCGGGACAAGGTTCTGGAGCAGCTGGTGGGTCTGGTTGAGGTTGAGGTTCCTGAGTCTGTGATCAAGGAACAGATCGACCAGCACTTCAACAACCCGAACGCTGAAGCCGATCACGACACCGCCGAGCACCGCGCCGAGGTTGAGGAGAACGCCAAGACCGCGTTCCGCAACGAGGTCGTCCTGGACGCCGTGGCGGACAAGGAAGAGCTGAGCGTTGAGCAGTCCGAGCTGATCGACTACATCATCTCTACCTCCCAGCAGTACGGCATGGACCCCAACCAGTTCGCCCAGATGCTGGATGGCTCCGGTCAGGCCGGGATGATGGTGGGCGAGGTCCGGCGTCGTAAGGCTCTGGCCAAGGTGTTGGAGCACGCTGAGGTGGTTGATTCAGAGGGCAACGCCGTGGACTTGACCGCTTTTGTTACCCCGGCCGGTGCCGAGGACGCAGCCGAGGGCACCGAAACCGAAGAGGCTTCCGAAGAGAAGTGACGCCCCGTGCAGCCGGGCACCAAGCCCGCTGGCTGCACCGTTGGTGATGAGAACGACGGCGCCCGCCGCGCAGGTGATGAAAACCTGTGCAGCGGGCGCTGTTGTGTGTCCGGGGTGAAGGCACGCCGCCAGCGAACAATGCGCGGGCAACGGATCCGGGTGCCGACCGTTCAACTAGGCTCGAACGCGACCTTAGAACTCATGCGAAAGAGGGATGCACTCATGACCTCTCCGTTTTCCCCGGAGCAGTCCTCCGCCCAGCCGCGGATGGACAGCCAGCCCGTGGCAGGCCAGGACGATTACGTCTACAACCGCCTGCTGAAGGAACGCATTATCTGGTTGGGCTCCCAGGTTGAGGACCGCAACGCCAATCTGATCTGCTCCCAGATGCTGCTGCTTTCCGCAGAAGACCCGGAAGCGGACATTTACCTTTACATCAACTCGCCGGGTGGTTCGGTGACCGCCGGTATGGCGATTTACGACACCATGCAGTTGATCCCCAATGACGTGGTGACTGTGGCCACCGGCCTGGCCGCCTCCATGGGGCAGTTCCTGCTGTCCTCCGGTACACCGGGCAAGCGTTACGCCACACCCAACACCCGCATCTTGATGCACCAGCCGTCCGGTGGCATGGGTGGTACCGCCTCAGACGTTCGGGTCCAGGCTGAACTGATCATGGACATGAAGCGTCGTTTGGCTGAGCTGACTGCTGAGCAGACCGGCCAGAGCATTGAGAAGATCCTGGAAGACAACGACCGCGACAACTGGTTCACCGCCGAGCGCGGCCTGGAATACGGCTTCTTCGATCACATTGCCCAGAATGCCTCCGGTGTTTCCGGTGGCGGCGGGACCATGAAGGACCGCGAGTCCTGACCCGCAGGTGGACACCTAAGAATCCACCGGTAGAACACGGCTTATTTTTCAAAGGATGACTTCCATGAACTCCATGTTTGGACAGGCAGGGTTGGGTCAGGCGGGCGCAGGTGCGTATCTGCCCGGCTCCACCGCAGGCAACTTGCCCACCAACCGCTATGTGCTTCCCGACTTTGAGGAACGCACCCCGTACGGGTACCGCCGTCAGAACCCGTACACCAAGCTGTTCGAGGACCGCATTGTGTTCTTGGGCGTGCAGGTGGACGATGCCTCTGCGGACGATGTGATGGCTCAACTCCTGGTGCTCGAAGCCCAGGATTCTGACCGGGACATCACCATGTACATCAACTCACCGGGCGGCTCTTTCACCGCCATGACTGCCATTTACGACACCATGCAGTTCATCCGCCCGGAGATTCAGACCGTGTGCTTGGGTCAAGCGGCATCCGCAGCTTCCGTGTTGCTGGCTGCTGGAACCCCAGGCAAGCGCCTGGCGCTGCCGAACGCCCGCGTGTTGATCCACCAGCCCGCCATGCAGGGTCAAGGTGGTGGCCAGGCATCTGACATTGAGATCCAGGCCAATGAGATTGTGCGGATGCGCACCTGGCTGGAAGACACCATGGCGCTGCACACGGGCAAGTCTTCCGAGGAGATCAACCGGGACATTGAGCGCGACAAGATCCTCACGGCCACCGAGGCCAAGGACTACGGAATCGTGGATCACGTCCTGGAGTCCCGCAAGGCCGTCAAGCCCAAGACGGTGACCGCCTGAGTCACCTCTGACTCCCGGGATTGCATGTGCGCAACCCAAGCCAACGACGGCGGCCCGCGGGCCGCCGTCGTTGAGTGTTCTGGGTGGGTACAAGCCTCAGCGGGTAGGGCACATTGGTGCGGCAGGCGGTGTCGTATTGGTAGCTGTCAGTGGGCTCGCGTATCGTGGCTTTCCAGTGCATGGGAGGGGACACGCTCCCGGTACTGCAGGGTGCCTACGTCAGGGACCGAACACACCATCTCGATCAGCTCTAAGGAGTGCACATGGCCCGCATCGGCGAAAGCGCTGATCTGCTGAAGTGCTCTTTCTGCGGAAAGTCACAGAAGCAGGTTCGCAAGCTCATCGCTGGGCCTGGCGTCTACATCTGTGATGAGTGCATTGAGCTGTGCAATGAAATCATTGAAGAGGAACTGACGGAGGTCGAGGCTTCGGAAGAAACCTCCCTCCCCACTCCGCGGGAGATTTTTGAGCACCTTCAGCAGTACGTGGTGGGGCAGGAGACCGCAAAGCGTGCGCTGTCCGTGGCGGTCTACAACCACTACAAACGAGTGCGCGCCTCCCAGTCCGGTAAGCCCTTGCAGCTGGCCACGGCCGCCGGGGATGAAGATGTTGAGATTGCCAAGTCCAATATTTTGCTGGTGGGGCCCACCGGTTCCGGCAAGACCTACCTGGCGCAGTCCTTGGCGCGTCGCCTCAATGTGCCGTTCGCCGTGGCTGATGCCACCTCCCTGACGGAGGCGGGATATGTGGGTGAGGACGTTGAGAACATTCTGCTCAAACTCATCCAGGCCGCTGACTTTGATGTGAAGCGGGCTGAGTCCGGGATCATCTACATTGATGAGATTGACAAGATCTCCCGCAAGTCTGAAAACCCCTCCATCACCAGGGATGTCTCCGGTGAAGGGGTGCAACAGGCCTTGTTGAAGATTCTGGAAGGAACGGTGGCCTCCGTCCCGCCCCAGGGTGGCCGCAAGCATCCGCAGCAGGATTTCATCCAGATCGACACCACCAATGTGCTCTTCATTGTGGCCGGTGCGTTTGCCGGTCTGGAGGACATTGTGGAGTCGCGGGCCGGTAAAACCTCTATTGGCTTTGGGGCCCCCGTTGAACAGATTGCTCACGGCCCGGTGTCAGAACTCATGGGCAAGGTCATGCCGGAGGACTTGCTCAAATTCGGTCTGATTCCTGAGTTCATTGGCCGTCTGCCCATCATCACGGCGCTGAATGAGCTCACGGATGAAGACCTCAAACGCATCTTGGTGGAGCCCAAGAACGCGCTGACCAAGCAGTACCAGAAGATGTTTGACCTTGACGGTGTGACCCTGACCTTCACGCCGGAGGCGCTGCAGGCCATTGCGGAGAAAGCCATTGATCGCGGCACAGGTGCTCGCGGGCTGCGCGCCATCATGGAGGAAGTGCTGCTTCCCGTGATGTTTGACCTGCCCACGGTGGAGGATGCTGCGGAGGTCATTGTGGATGCGGACAGCGTGACCGATGGCGTGGCGCCACAGGTCATCACGGCGGAACTTGAAGACGAATCCAAATCGGCCTGAGCCTGCCCTCAGCCGAATAGATCCCACCCTTCTGAACGGATCCGCGCGTGAGAGATTCCCAGCCCACCGACCACCGGGTTGTGGCGCTGTTACGCGGGATCAACGTGGGCGGGCGCCACAAGGTGCCCATGGCAGCACTGCGTGACTTGGCGCAATCGGCGGGGCTTGTAGATGTGCAGACGTACATCCAGTCCGGCAATCTGATGGCCAGTGATCCTCTGCACCGCCCCCTGGATGATCTGGGGGAGTTGCTGTCCGTGGCTCTACAGGATGAATTCGGGTTTGTGGTTCCCGTGGTCATGGTGCGGACCGACCGGCTGACTCAGGTGCTGGCAGCCTGCCCGTGGCCAGATGTTGAGGACCCACGATGCGTTCACGGGGTCTTTTACCCTCAGATCGCACCACCTGAGATGCGGGAGCGGGCAGCAGCTTTGATGACTCCGCATGACGTGGATCAGATCGACTTTGATGGCGAAGTTCTCTGGCTGCACACCCCGTCAGGGCTCTCCGCCTCCCGCGTGGCAGAGCGGGTGATGCAGCTGAGCTTGCCTGACGGTCGGCGTGGTACGGCACGGAATCTTCGTTCGCTGCGGGAGATCAAGGCCCGGATCTGAGCGGGATCGGCCAGCTGTGGACGCGTCGTCGTCGTAGCGTTGATGACAAGGGCACCGGAAGTGGTGCCAAGGAATGTCTCGGTAAGGAGAACCCATGACTGACACCGTTGATTTCTGGTTTGATCCGCTGTGCCCCTGGGCGTGGATGACCTCCCGCTGGATGGGGGAGGTGCAACAGGTCCGCCAGGTAGACGTCAACTGGCGGATCATTTCCTTGGGCATCCTCAATGAGAACAATCCGGAGAATCACCATCACGGTCATGAGGAATCCATGTGGCCTGTGCGCGTGGTGGAGGCAGCTGCCCAGGCCCACGGGGATCAGTACCGCAAGCCGCTGTACGACGCCATCGGCACCCGCATTCACCCGGGGCGCCGCGGTAAGGACGACCAGTTGGTAGCCGTCCTGGAGGAAGCCCTGGAGGAAGTTGGTCTGCCGGTTGAGCTGGCAGAGGCCCGCAATTCTGACCAGTACGACGACGCCCTACGCGCCTCCACGGAAGCTGCTCAGAAAGTGGCAGGCAAGGACATTGGCACACCTTGTATTGCGGTGAATGGTGTGGGCTTCTTCGGTCCCGTCTTCACGCCCGCACCCAAGGGTGAGGAAGCCGGCAAGATCTGGGATGCTGCCCTGACCTTGGCCAGCTACCCGGGTTTCTACGAAATCAAGCGTGGCCGCGAAAAGGGTCCGGATTTCAGCTGACTCTGTCTCACTCAAGCGCCGAGTGGCCGGTTGTGTGGCTCCTGAACAGTTCAGGGCCCACACAACCGGCCACTCGTCATCTGGGTGACGGCTTCAGCCCGTACGACGTCCGCTAAAGCTGAATCTCATACATCGGTGCTCTCGGCCCTCGCCGGTCGGGTCTGATAGGCGAGGGCCGAGTTATCTGGACACTCAGCACCGGCTGGCACGATTTTCCCGAATCTGATTGGCATAAGGCTCTCAACTATTAGTCACGAATTTTCGTCATGCGCGATCCAGAGTTAAGGTTACTTGTCAGATCCATGTTGACGGTGTCAGTGAAAGGTTGAAGCGTGCTATTTGCTCAAGCATCCAATGCGGAGGCCGCCGGTGCTGGCGTCCTCGTTGTGATTCTGTTGTTGATCGGATTCGTTGTTGGTGGATTGCTTTATCTGTTGCCAAGCATCATTGCGTTTATACGTAAAGCACCGAATATTGGCTCAATTGTGGTCATCAACGTACTCCTCGGATGGATCTTGGTGGGCTGGGTCGTCGCCTTGGCGATGGCCTTCAGCTCGCGCCAAGAGCCCCAAGTGATTATCCAGAACGGTCCGTACCCGGGCACTCCCGCCCAATACCCCTATTCGGGCAATCCACCACGGTAGTAGGAGCTGCTCTGCATACGTCGGTTGGGGTCACGATCTTGGCTCTCACGTCAACGCCGAGTGGCCGGTTGTGTGGGCCCTGACCCAGTGTGTGGGCCCCCCCCCCCGCCCCCCCGGCCCCCGCGGCCGGGGCGGGGTGGGGGGGCGTTCCCCC
>NZ_JAUNTS010000014.1:0-97710 GCF_030538595.1 Kocuria sp. | reverse complement strand
GTGGCCGGTTGTGTGGCTCCTGAACAGTTCAGGAGCCACACAACCGGCCACTCGGCACACTCGGGCAGGTCTCAGTTGGCGGGAGCTTCCTCCGGCTCGGCCAGAACGACGTCGGTGACCAGCAGGCCGCCGTCGTCAATCACACCTTCGGCCAGGGTCAGCTCGCGGGCATTGCCAGCTGCTTTGAGGTCATCCAACCCCACCTGCAGCTGAGCCACCTGGGCGGCAGACCCCGTGACCGTGCCGGAGAGAACCTCGGTGCGCTGCTTGACCTTGGCCTCCGACTTGGACTTGCGCAGACCGGACAGGGCCTGGCCCACAGTGGTGAGCACGCCCGGATCGGCGTCGGCCACTGCCGAGGCAAAGGACTCCGCCGTGGGCCATGCAGCCCGGTGCACGGAACCCGAACGCCACCAGGACCAGACCTCTTCCGTGGCGAACGGGATGAACGGGGCGAACAGACGGAGCAAGGTGTCCAAGGTGGTGGCCAGGGCCGCGTGGACGGAAGCCTGCTCAGCTTCACCGCGGGCACCGTAAGCGCGGTCCTTGACCAGCTCCACGTAGTCATCCGTGAAGGTCCAGAAGAAGAATTCCGTCAGCTGCAGGGCACGGGCGTATTCGTACTTGGCAAAAGCCTCTGAGGACTGGGCCACCACTTCTCGCAGCCGCGCCAGCAGTGCCCGGTCCAGGCCGTTGGTCAGCACGGAGGCGTCAGCCGCGGAGGCCAGATCCCCTCCGATCACGGAAGCCTCCGTGACGCCCTGCCCCAGCACAAACTTGGAGGCGTTGAGCAGCTTGATGGCCAGACGACGGCCAATCTTCATCTGGCCTTCGTCATAGGCCGTGTCAGCACCCAGACGGGCAGAAGTAGCCCAGTAGCGCACGGCATCCGAGCCGTACTTCTCCAGGACCTCGTTGGGAACCACCACGTTGCCCTTGGACTTGGACATCTTCTTGCGGTCCGGGTCCAGAATCCAGCCGGACAGCGCGGTGTTGGTCCAGGGCACGGAGTTCTCCAGGGAGTCCGAGCGCACGGCCGTGGAGAACAGCCAGGTTCGGATGATGTCGTGCCCCTGCGGGCGCAGGTCCATGGGGAAGGTGACCTTGTGCAGGTCATCGTCAACAGCCCAGCCGGTGGCGATCTGCGGTGTCAGGGAGGACGTGGCCCAGGTGTCCAGGACATCGGGATCACCCGTGAAGCCACCGGCAACATCTCGCTGATCTTCCGTGAAGCCCGGTGCCGGTTCGGCGGCTGGGTCCACCGGCAGATGGTCAGCGGCGGGCAGAATGGGACTGGCGTAGTCCGGGTCGCCGTCGTTGTTCACCGGATACCAGACCGGGATGGGCACGCCAAAGTAGCGCTGGCGGGACACCAGCCAGTCTCCGTTGAGGCCCTCGATCCAGTTTTCGTACCGGGAGCGCATGAAAGCCGGGTGCCAAGACATCTCCCGGCCTCTGCTGATCAGGGTTTCCCGACGCGCAGCGTCCCGACCACCGTTGCGGATGTACCACTGGCGGGAGGTGACCACTTCCAGGGGTTTGTCGCCCTTTTCGTAAAAGTTCACCGGGTGGGTGATCTTTTTGGGCTCGCCCTCCAGATCGCCGGATTCCCGCAGCATTTCCACCACGGCCTGTTGGGCGGAGAACACGGTTTTGCCGGCCACGTTGGCGTAGCGCTCGGTGGGGGCGCCGTCGTGAATCCACTCCGGAGTCTCTGAGGCAAAGCGGCCGTCGCGGCCGATCAACGCGCGTGTGGGCAGCTCCAGTTCACGCCACCAGGTGACGTCCGTCAGGTCACCGAACGTACAGATCATGGCAATGCCCGAACCCTTGTCAGGCTGAGCCAGGGGGTGAGCTTTGACCTCCACCTCGACGTCGAACAGCGGCGAACGCACCGTGGTGCCGAACAGCGGTTGATAGCGCTCATCGTCCGGGTGAGCCACCAGGGCCACACAGGCGGGCAGCAGTTCCGGGCGGGTGGTCTCAATGAACACCTTGGCACCGTCGGCCCCGTGGAAGGAGACCCGGTGGTAGGCGCCGTCGCGTTCCTTGTCCTCGATCTCGGCCTGAGCCACGGCGGTGCGGAAGGTGACGTCCCACATGGTGGGGGCCTCGGCCATGTACGCGTTGCCCGCTTCCAGATCCTTCAGGAAGGCCAGCTGGGACACCTTGCGCGAGTGGTCGTCAATGGTGCGGTACGTCCGGGACCAGTCCACGGAGAGACCCAAGGTGGCGAACAGGTGCTCAAAGACCTTTTCGTCCTCAACCGCCAATTCCTCACAGAGTTCAATGAAGTTCCGGCGGGAGACCACGTCCCAGTCGCGCTGGTTCTTGGCGGGCTTCTCCGGCGGGCGATAGCCCTCAACGTAGGTGTAGGTGGGATCGCAGCGCACACCGTAGTAGTTCTGCACGCGGCGTTCGGTGGGCAAACCGTTGTCATCCCAGCCCAACGGGTAGAACACGTTTTTGCCGGTCATCCGCTGGTAGCGGGCGATCACATCGGTCTGCGTGTAGGAGAACATGTGCCCCACGTGCAGCGATCCTGAAGCTGTGGGTGGGGGAGTGTCAATCGAATAAACCTGCTCGCGGGTGGTGTCTGGATCAAAGGCGAAAGTGCCGTGCTCGCGCCACTGCTGCGAGTACTTCTCCTCCAGACCCTCCAATGCGGGCTTGTCCGGGTAATTCACGGTGGTGGGCGTGTCTGTGCCCTGCGTGTTTTCAGCCATGCGGGCCAGTCTTTCATGTTTGACGGTTCTGCACGGCGATTGTCTGAGGGCTCCGGCCATGATCCTGAACGCACACTCCAGCACATCCGCCGGGCCTCACACATCCAGAGGAATCAGCTACCCAGCAGCAGAGGCATGAGCAGCAGCCCCAGAGCCAGTGCCAGCAGCAACCCCACAAAGCCCAGAGCCAATACCTTGCCCAGTGGTTTGGCGATGTTCACGGTGAAGTTGGTGCTGGGGACGCCAAGAGGAACCCACAGCGGCCCTGACGGATCATCCACCACGGTGACGTAACGCCAAGCCTCCAGCTCACGCTCGGTCTGCGGCCCCACCGGAACCTCCAGGGCAGCCAGCTCACCTTCAATCCTGCTCCGGACACGGCGCCCGAAGACCCATTGCAGTCCCACCAGCACCAGGATGCCCACGCCAAAGAGCCACACGGGCGATGCAGTGTCATATCCCCATATCCACCGGGGAACTTCCAATGCCGTGATGGCCAGCAGGAAACCCAGACATCCCCACCCAGCAGCTTGCATCATGGCGGTCATGGTGGCTGCTTGCCGCACCATGGTTCCCAGACTGTCGGCACCTGTTCCCGGGGCAGTGGATGGCCGTGGCCGGAGCAATCCGGCCACACCCAAAACCACCACCATGGCCAGCAGCATGCCGCCACCGCCCATCAGCGGTCCCATGAGCACATTGCCCACGGTCTTTTCTCCCCACCGTGTCACCTGACCATCGGCACCGGTGTGCAGCGGCACCTGCTCAGGCAACCGGTCCCACACCAGCCACGCCACCGCCAACGTGGCCAGCACCACCACGACGCCGATCCCCACCGGGATCAGTCCCGCCCGGTTGGACCAGGTGTAAGGCCGGTAACCATCCTCTTGGAGCTGGCGCAGCCAGACCCCGGTCGGCAACCCATCAGAGGTTGACGGCCGATCTGCTGCCGATGGCATCTCCGTGGGGTGGGTTGTGGGCGAATGAGTCACGTGGCTTCCTCCGTCGTCGTCGTTCCAGCGTAGGTGACGCCCGTCAAGGAGCGGCAGTGACCGGGGGAGTAGCGTGGTGGCATGACTGAGATCAAGATCAAGCGAGTACGTGACACGCCCAGCGATCAGGATGGCGAGCGGATCCTGGTGGACCGGCTGTGGCCGCGGGGGGTGTCCAAGGAAAAGGCCGACCTGGATGAACGGGACAAGGAGGTGGCGCCCTCCACCGAACTGCGCAAATGGTTCGGCCACGATCCCGCCAAGTGGGACGAGTTCGTCAAGCGGTACCGCAAGGAACTGGATGCCAATGGTGCGGCGGCCGAGTTGGCTGATCAGATCAAGGACCGGGCAACGGTGACTTTGCTCTTTGACGCCAAGGACACCGAGCACAATGAGGCCGTGGTGCTGCGCGATTGGTTGCAGGAGCGTTTGGGGCAGTGACGGGCGCGCGCCCCTGAACGGGTGTTCACAGGCTGACGGGCTGAGTGACGTCGTCGTAGGGAAGCTCACCCAACGCAACGGCGGTGACGTTCATGGAGTTCAGGTCAAAGTCACTGTGAATTGAGGTCAAGAAAGCGGTGTCTGAAGCATCCCGGCCCGTGGCAATCCGCACCAGTGACTGCCGCGGGGCCAACTGCGTGGTGTCCACCACCTGCCAGGCCCCGTCCACGGCAACCTCCGCCACCGCGTGGAAATCCATGGGACTCAAACCCGGTGCGTAGACCGACACCAGGCGTGCGGGCAGTTGGCAGGCCCGCAGCAGAGCCACGGTCAGGTGGGCAAAATCCCGGCACACGCCACTGCGCGCAAGGTAGGTGTCCACGGCGCCGTCGGTGGGGCCGGAGGAACCCAACACGTAGCTCAGATGCCGGTGCACCCACTGCCCCACGGCAGTCACCAACTCCTGCCCGGAGAGATTCCCGAACAACTCCTTGGCCAGCGGGGTCAGTTTGTCGGACTCGCTGTAGCGCGAAGGCCGCCGATACAAAATGTCCTGATTGTCGTCAAAGTCTGCTGCGGCACCGGATTCCCCGGTCACGGCTCGATAGCTGAAGTCAACCTCACCGGCCTCCACCACGGCTTTGTGCAAGCGGGTCCCGTGCACCGATTCGATCTCCGTCAGTTCCACGGGCTGGCCATCCAGGGTGCAGGTGATGTTTTCCTGGTCCACCTCGGTCCCATGGGCCACTGCAACGGAGAACACCAATTCCGCATACGCGCTGGCTGTGCCAGAAATGTGTGCGGTGATTTCCGAACCTTGATGTGCCACGTTTCCCCCCGCTCCTGGGCTGCGCTGCCGGAATGCAGCCGCCTTACAGTAGCCGATTTCAAAGCCCCCACGCCCGGTGATCCTGGCAACACAACGCGCCCGCCCGCTACCGTGGGGACCATGACTGACAACGCCACCGCGCTGCCCCACACTGCTGAGACTTCCACAAGCAACGACGACGACCGTTCCCCGGTGGCCGTTGTGACCGGTGCATCCACCGGAATCGGAGAAGCCACAGCCAGGAAACTGAGAGCTGATGGGTGGATTGTTTACGCGGTGGCTCGCCGCGCTGACCGCCTGGACGCCTTGGCCCAGGAGATCGGGGTGGTGCCGGTGGCCACCGACCTCACGGATCAGCAACAAGTAGAAGCCTTACGGGACCGGGTGCTGCAGGAGCAGGGCACGGTGGACGCGTTGGTGAACATCTCCGGTGGCGCTCGCGGTACCGACCCGGTGGGCGATGCCAAAGATGATGACTGGGAGTTCATGTTCCAGGTCAATGTCATGGGCACCATGCGTGTGGTGCGGGCGTTCCTGCCGGCATTGAGGGCCAACGGTGAGGGCACCATCCTGAACCTGACCTCCACCGCTGCAGAGCACGCCTATGAGGGTGGGTCCGGGTACAACGCGGCCAAGTCCGGCGAGCGGGCGCTGACTCAGGCTTTGCGCTTGGAAGAGGCTGAGCACAACATCCGGGTGATCGAGGTGGCACCGGGCATGGTGCACACCCCTGAGTTCTCGCTCATGCGACTGGGGGATCAGTCCAAGGCGGACAAGGTTTACGCCGGCGTGGAGAAGCCTCTGACCTCCCAGGACGTGGCTGGTGTCTGCGCGTACGCACTGAATCTGCCCCACCACGTGAATCTGGACCTGATCACCATGCGCCCCGTGGCCCAGGCAGCCCAGCACAAGGTCATCCGCAAGTAAGGGTTGTGGTCCCTACGCTGAACCCTCACGTGACTCGCCCATCAGCATCTGATGGGCGAGTCACGTGAGGGTTCAGTCTTGCTGCCTCAGCCGAAAACCACGGTGCGGTCCCCATCCAGGAAGATTCGGCCCTCACAGTGGGCTTTCACCGCGCGGTAGAGCACGCTGCGTTCGACGTCGGCGCCCGACTGCACCAGCTGATCCTTGCTGTGGCGGTGATCCACCCGCACCACGTCCTGCTCAATGATCGGTCCCTCATCCAGGTCTGCTGTGACGTAATGGGCGGTGGCACCGATCATTTTCACGCCCCGGTCATGGGCCCGCTGATACGGGTTGGCGCCGATGAACGACGGCAGGAATGAGTGGTGGATGTTGATGATTGGAGTGGGGGCCTTCTGTAGGAAGTCATCGCTGAGGATTCGCATGTAACGGGCCAGGACGATGACATCGACGTCGTCGCCAATCGCCGCCAGCACAGCGGCTTCATGCTCTTCTTTGGTGAGGTCAGCGTTGGGGACCACCTGGTAGGGGATGCCGTGGAAGTCGCACAGGGCCTGGTGGGAGTCGTGGTTGGAGACCACCTTGACGACCTCTCCGGCCAACTGGCCGGTCTGGGCGCGTCTGATCATTTCCACCAAGCAGTGATCGGTTTTGGAGGCCAACACCGTTACCCGCAGGTGTGACGGGTGCGGCTGGATCTCCACCGTGGATTCGTCCACGGAGTTGGTCAGGCGTTCGTGAAGGCGGTGGAACTCCGCGTCAGCGGCGTCGTCGTTGGGGGTGCGATCAGCGGGGGAGTCCACCACGGCGCGGAAGAAGAAGGAACCGCCCGAGGAGCCGTGAACGGGTGCGCCGGTCTGGGGGAGGGCGTCCGCGTCCGTGAACTGGTCCAGCTGAAGGATGTTCATACCTCTGTCCGCAAACGCGGTGGTGATGGTGCCCACCAGGCCGGGACGGTCGGGGCAGGTGACGCGGACAATGCGCTGGGCCATGAAGCTGCGGCCTCCATAGAACTGTGTGCGGATGATGGCTGCCGACCATGGTCCCACAGGTCAGTGCGTGGGATGTTGCGCGTGCAGCGTTCACTGTGACACGCGGCTGGTTGGCGAGAGGTCGTGATCGTCCACTTGTGGTCAGCCTTGACCTATCTTTCCGCTAGCACTCGGTGCTACCGTCTAGTTATGCCAGCTCTACACATTCGTGATGTACCCGACGAGACGGTCGCTGCCATCAAGCGTCGCGCCGCGAGACATGGTGTTTCTGTTCAGCAGGAACTGCGTGATGCCCTAGAGCAACTAGCAGCGGAACCTCTCCATGGGGCGCGTCCGCGTCGGCTCCAATTGCACACGGTTGACACTGGTGGTGATCTTGAGTTCGACCGATCCACTCACTACGGCGATGACGAACGCTAGCCCGACGGACCTGGTGGTGGTCGACACCAACGTTCTCATAACAGCAACCAGCCGTGCCCGTACGGCGCATCGCGAGGCCTTGGATCTGTTGAATTTCGACACTCGGCGTTTGGCCATCACGTCGCAGATCATGCGGGAGTACCTGGCCACAGCGACGAGACCTGCTGAAGCGAACGGCCTGGGCATGTCCGGAGCTTTCGCGGTCGAAAACCTTGACCAACTCCTTGAGGACATGGTTCTGCTGCCCGAAAACTCTGCCAGTGCAAGCCGGCTCAAGCACATGATTCAGCGCGAAAATGCACAAGGCAAACAAGTTCATGATGCCAATGTGGTGGCCGTGGCTTTGGAACACGGCGCGAACGCGATTGTGACTGCGAATATCCGCCATTTTCAGCGATTTTCGGATCTGATCGCCATCGAACCCCTCCGTGAATGATGATCACCCCTTGAGCGCGTACACTGGACCCCAGCTTGAGCACTGATCCGGCCATCACCGGGGAGCTCTTCGGAAGAACGGGCCCGCGCCAACGCGGACCTCAGTAGAACCGAACGGGTCAGGCCCGTGACAGCCTGCAATCAAGCGGCATCCGCTTGGGGGCAACCGACGACGGCGCAGCGCGCCCGTCGTCGTGAATCCCTGTGGATGCAAGCGAGGTGGTACCGCGTCACCTGCCCCACCGGGCCGGAGGCGTCCTTGCAGCCAAGTCGAAAGACGTAGCACCAAGGCAAGGACGTACGCGAAGTGAACCAGCCGCTGTATCCCCAGGCGAGCACCAACCCGGACAACCAGGGCGTGCCCAGCTCCCCGCGCTTCCCGGAGATTGAAGAGCGTGTGCTGGCCTACTGGAAGGAAAACAACACCTTCCAGGCCAGTATTGACCAGCGCCCGGCGGGGGAGAACGGCTCCAACGAGTTCGTGTTCTACGACGGCCCCCCGTTCGCCAACGGCCTGCCCCACTACGGACACTTGCTGACTGGCTACGCCAAAGACCTGGTGGCCCGCTACCAGACGCAGAAGGGCAAGCGCGTGGAGCGTCGCTTTGGCTGGGACACCCACGGGTTGCCCGCCGAGCTGGAGGCCATGAAGCAGCTGGGCATGAATGACAAGAAGCAGATCGAGGCCATGGGCATCGACCGCTTCAACGACGCCTGCCGTGAATCCGTGATGGAGTATGCCACCGAATGGCAGGATTACGTCACCCGCCAGGCCCGCTGGGTGGACTTTGAGAACGACTACAAGACGCTCAACGTGGACTACATGGAGTCGGTCATCCACGCCTTCGCCGAGCTGGACAAGAAGGGTCTGGTCTACAAGGGCTACCGCGTGCTGCCGTACTGCTGGAAGGACGAGACCCCTCTGTCCAACCACGAGCTGCGCATGGATGACGACGTCTACCAGGACCGCACCGATCAGACCGTCACGGTCGCCTTCCGATTGACCGGCGAGTTGGCTGTCAACGGGAAGATAGACGACGACGCCGCACCTGCCGCCACCGCCGAACTGGCCTCCGAGCTGGCCGGGGTCGAGGCTCTGGCGTGGACCACCACCCCCTGGACGTTGCCCACCAACCAGGCGCTCGCGGTCGGCCCAGGCATCGACTACGTGGTGGTCGCTGGTGCCGGCGAGTTGGAGGGGCGGAAGTTCCTGTTGGCCGAGGGCCTGCTGGGCGCCCACGCCAAAGCCCTGGGATATGAGGACGCTGAGGCTGCGCAGGGCGGTGTGGTTGCTCGGTACCAGGGTGCGCAACTGGAGGGGCTGAAGTATGAGCCGCTGTGGGATTACCTGGGCAATCTGCCCACCACCTTGGTGGAACTGGGGCCGGGGCAAGACGTGGCGAACTCGTGGCAGATCATCGTTGCCGACTACGTGACCACCACGGACGGCACCGGCCTGGTGCACCAGGCTCCGGCCTACGGTGAGGATGACCAGAAGGCCACCGCTGAATACGGCATCCCCGTGGTGCTCTCCGTGGGGGATTCGGGGGAGTTCCTGCCCTGGTTGGCTGACACGTCCGTGTCGACTGAGGCTGCCTTGGCCCCGATTGCAGGGCTCAATGTGTTCAACCCCGAGGTGTCCCGAACCATCATTCGCAATCTGCGGGAGCGGAACCTGCTGGTCAAGCAGGACTCCTACCTGCACTCGTACCCGCACTGCTGGCGCTGCCGTAACCCTTTGATCTACCGGGCCGTGGATTCTTGGTTTGTGGAGGTCACCCGGATCAAGGACCGGATGCTGGAACTGAACGAAGAGATCAACTGGATTCCAGGCAACGTCAAGCACGGCCAGTTTGGTAAGTGGCTGGAAAATGCCCGTGACTGGTCCATTTCTCGTAACCGCTACTGGGGTTCACCCATCCCCGTGTGGGAGTCGGATGATGCACGTTTCCCGCGCCGGGACGTGTACGGCTCACTGGCGGAGCTGGAACGTGATTTCGGGCGGCTTCCGCTCAACGCCGCAGGCGAGGTTGACTTGCACCGTCCCTGGATCGACGATCTGACCCGGCCCCACCCCGATCCGGAGGCCGCTGCCGCCGGTGCCACCATGCGCCGCGTGCCGGAGGTCTTGGACGTCTGGTTTGATTCGGGGTCCATGCCCTACGCCCAGGTGCACTACCCCATGGAAAACGAACAGTGGTTCAACACCCACAACCCGGGCGACTTCATTGTGGAGTACATCGGCCAGACCCGCGGCTGGTTCTACACCCTGCACATCTTGGCCACGGCTCTCTTTGATCGTCCGGCCTTCCGCAACGTGATTTCTCACGGCATTGTGCTGGGCTCGGATGGGCAGAAAATGTCCAAATCCCTGCGCAATTACCCTGACGTCTACGAGGTTCTGGACCGTGACGGCGCCGATGCCATGCGCTGGTTCCTACTCTCCAGTGCCATCTTGCGCGGCGGCAATCTGATTGTGACCGAGGAAGGCATCCGGGAGGCCACCCGGCAAATGCTGCTGCCGCTGTGGAGCACGTGGTACTTCTTCAGCCTCTACGCCAACGCCGCGAACAACGGTGCTGGCTACCAGGCGTCTGCTCGCTATGACTCCGAGAACGTCATGGACCGCTACGTCCTGACCCGCACCGGGGCAACCGTGCGGGAGGTGGGTCAGAAGTTCGATGACTACGACATCTGGGGGGCCGCCGATGCCCTGCGCAGCCACATGGAGCTGGTGACCAACTGGTACGTGCGCCGCTCGCGTGACCGGTTCTTTGACGAAGACCCGGTTGCTTTTGACGTGCTCTACACCGTGCTGGAAACCACCACACGGCTCTCAGCTTCTTTGCTGCCGCTGATCTCGGAGGAGATCTGGCGCGGACTGACCGGCGGCCGTTCGGTGCATCTCACGGACTGGCCGGAGGCGGACCAGTTCCCGCATGGTGCCGAGGACCTTGCTCTGGTGGAGCGCATGGAAACCACCCGCACGGTGGCTTCTGCCGGTTCGGCGTTGCGCAAGGCCCACAAGCTGCGCGTCCGCCAGCCTTTGGCTGGTCTGACCGTGGCCGTTCCCGGGGGCAAGGACTTGGCGGGGACGTTCGAGCAGATCATCGCTGATGAGCTCAACCTCAAATCCGTCACCTTGCTGGACACTGTTGACACCAGCCCCGCTGACTTCGGCATCTCCCAGCAGATCAAGGTCAACGCCCGCGCCGCAGGTCCGCGCCTGGGGAAGGGCGTGCAGTCAGTCATCAAGGCCACCAAGACCGGGGACTGGCAGATCAACGACGACGGCACCGTCACCGCCGGTGGCGTTGAACTGGTGGACGGTGAGTACCAACTGGAAACGGTGGTCTCTGACGACGCCGGTTCAGGTGCCGTGTCCGTGCTGCCCGGTGGCGGGTTCCTGGTTCTGGACACTGAACTCACTCCGGAACTTGAAGCCGAAGGTGATGCCCGTGACTTGATCCGCGCGATCCAAGCCGACCGTCGAGCGCAGGACTTGCAAGTTTCCGACCGGATTATGGTCTTGGTCCAGGGAAGCCAAGAATGGGCAGAGCAAGTGCAGCAATTTGAGGAACTTGTCGCCCAGGCAACACTTGCGAACTTCGTCTTGTGGACGAATGAGAAAGTCTCCGATGGGGATCAAGCGACTTTCGATGGTCTCGATGAGGGGCCGCTAGCTACCGGCAGTGCATCGAGTGGTGAGGGCACGGCGGCGCGGCTAGGGTCGGGCGAAGTCGTGGTTGTGCGAATCAGGAAGGCCAACTGAATGAGCAACGATCCTTGGGATCTCCCGGAGGTCGAAACGGTTGAGGACGTCTACCAGTTCCTCTTGGACCGCGCGCCCGAGAACAAGATGGCCCCGCGCTTGGATGCCATGCAGCAGATGGTGGAGGTCTTGGGCGATCCCCACCGCTCAGCACCGGCCATCCACATCACGGGGACCAACGGCAAGACCTCCACGGCACGGATGATTGAGTCCTTGCTGTTGGCCCAAGACCTGCGGGTGGGGCGCTACACCTCACCCCACCTGGAACGAGTCACCGAACGCATCAGCGTGGACGGTGAACCCGTGGATGATGAAACGTTCGTGCGGGTTTTCAATGAGGTGGCGCCGTACGTCGTCGTTGTGGATGCGCGGCTGGCTGAGGCCGGGGCACCTCAGTTGACGTATTTCGAGTTGATGACGGTGTTGGCCTTTGCGGTGTTTGCGGATGCTCCCGTGGATGTGATGGTCCTGGAAGTGGGACTGGGCGGGGTGTGGGATGCCACCAATGTGGCTGATGCGGCGGTGTCCGTGGTGACGCCCATCGACCTGGACCACACGGATCTGCTGGGGGACACGGTGGAGGACATCGCCCACGAAAAGGCGGGGATCATCAAGTCTGAGGGCTTCCTGGTCTCCGCAGCCCAGGACCCGGACGCCGCTCAGGTGCTTCTCGAAAAAGCGCAGGAGTTGGGCGTGCCGTTCCGGTTCGAGGGATTGGAGTTCGGCGTTGAGGAACGCTTGCCGGGCGTGGGCGGCCAACAGATCACGGTCCGCGGACTGGCTGCGACCTATCCAGATCTGTTGCTTCCGATTCTGGGCGCGCACCAGGCTTCCAATGCGGCCTTGGCGATTGCTGCGGTTGAGGCGTTTGTGGGTGGGGGAGAGAAACCCCTGGCCGAGGACATTGTGCGTGACGGATTGGGGGCAGCGACCTCTCCCGGGCGTTTGGAACTCATACAGCCCTCCCCGCCCGTGGTGATTGACGCCGCCCACAATCCGCACGGTATCGCCGCCTCGACCGCAGCTCTGGTGGAGACATTTCATCCGGAACGGCTGTACGGCGTCGTCGGTGTGCTGGGTGACAAGGACGTGGACGGCATTCTGCAAGGGCTCCTGGACGGTTACGCGCATGTGGACACTCAGTGGTGGTTCACGGCGTCGGACTCGGCGCGCGCCGTGGAGCCGGAGGCACTGGCCCAGGCGGCCGTTGACTTGGGTTTCCCGGAGGGCTCGGTGCACAGCGCGGATTCGGTGAACGACGCCGTAGCCGCCGCACTGCAAGCCGCCCGGATGGAAGATGCCGAGAAGGGCGAAACCGCCGTGTTGATCACAGGCTCCGTGACGGTTGCCGGTGAAGCCCGGCAGATTCTGAAAGGCTGACCGCATGGCTCGCATGACCAAGGCCCAGCGTGAATGGCGACCCAACCAGATCAAAAAGCCGCGATCTATCAAAATGATGTTCGCCTCCACCGTGCTGACCATGGAGGCTTTTGTGGTCTTCTTCGGTGCACTCACGGTCTTTGGCCTGTGGGGGCCAGAACATCCCAACCGTCTGTGGGTGCTGATCGGCGGGTCCGTGCTGGCCGTGTTGTTCATTCTGTGCTGCGCGGTCCTGCGCAAGCCGTGGGGTGTGGCAGCCGGCTGGGTGCTTCAGGTGTGGATGATGCTGACCGGGTTTTTCCTGCCTGCCATGTTTGTGTTGGGTGCGTTGTTCGTTCTCCTGTGGTGGTACGCCGTGACCAAGGGCGCGGCCATGGACCGGGAGAACGCTGAGCGCTACCAGGCGGAGCTGGACCACAGGGCGGCGCAGGAGGGCTGAAGTCCATCGTCGGCACTCAGCCAACTTCATCCCACGGCGCGGTGTGCGCAGGCAGCTCAATCCTGCGGGCCGGGCTGTTGTTGAGATCCAGCTTGTAGCCAATGTGGCTGGGCACATATCCCAAACGCTCGTAAAAGCGCTGGGCATCGGAGCGGGAGCGGTCTGTGGTGAGTTGAACCAAGGCAACACCCCGGCGGCGAGCATATTCATGGACCCAGGCGAACATTGCCGAACCCAAACCTGAGCCGCGATGATCCGCTGCGATTCGTACGGCCTCGATCAGCATGCGTTGAGATGCACTTCGGGAAAGGCTGGGGATCACAGTCAGCTGCATGGTGCCCACCATCGAACCTTGGTCGTCTTTGACCACGCCCAAGAATTGGTGTGGATCGGCGTCGATCTGGCGGAAGGCGGCCAGGTAGTCCTGCGGGTTTGCGGACTCACGCTGACTCCCCAGGGGATCGTCCCTCAGTAGTGTCACGATGTCTTGGATGTCGTGTTCACGTGCACGGTCAACGGTGTAATCCGTGCCCTCGGCGGTGATGTGTCGGGTCAGGTCCATGGGGTAACTATCGCGCACAAGCCATGGCGTACTCCATGGGTAAGCTCAACGGGAAGAAGTTGCGCGAAGACCGGCCCCCTGATCGTCAGGCAGCGGAATCAGCGCGCGCCCCGGTCCTTGACGGAAGGTTTGCCTCCATGGTGCCCAAGCCCCTGCCTGTCCCGGATCTGCAGGAGACCGTGCAGCGAACCCTTCATGCAGCCAGCGCGCTGTTGGATGAGCCGCAGATGCAGCGGTGTGAAGCACAGGCGCGGGAGTTCGTGGAGGGTGAGGGGCCACGGTTGCAAGAGCGGCTGATTGCATTTGCGGCTGCTCAGGGTCGGGAGGGTGCCAGTTACCTCTCCCGGGAATGGCAGGACAGCTACCTCAAAACTCGCACGCCGCTCCCGCTCACCACCAGTGTGTCTTTCCAGTTGTCGGGTTTCGCCTTGGAGCCCGGGATCAATAGGGTGGCAGATTTCTTGCACCGAGCCGCTGCGATTCACCTCCTGGAACTGCGCGGCCAGACTCCCCAAGAAATTGACCCGCGCGGCACCGCACTGGACATGGACCAGTGGGGGGTTCTGGCGCCGGGCATTCGTCACCCCATGACTGACCGGGACCAGATTCGCCGACCCAAGGTGGACCCGGCCGCCGCCCGCATTGGACTGCTGTTCGGCGGGCGATTGTTCACCACCCCCATCACTGACGACGCCGCCGCACTCCTTCCACCCGCAACCCTCGCCAAGGCCCTGGCCCACCTGTGCGACCGCACACGCAGCGAGCGGACTGAGCTGAGCACTGCGCCGGCGGATGACCTGAGTTTCGTGGATTTGTCCTATCTGGGCAGCGAGATTGCTGCCCCTCTGCTGGAAGAACTGTTGTCCACCAGAGAGAACGCGGAGACCTACGAACAGCTGAGTCGGTTACTGTTCGTCGTCGACATCTTGCCCGCGGCAAGCGGCACCCCAACATTGAGTGAGTCAGATCGCCTGAGATCACTGGCTTTTGAGCCGGGACATTCATGGGCGTACAAGCCGGTGAGTTATCAGATCGACCTGGCCAGCCCGTGGTTGGGCATCCACTTTGAGCACAGCGCGGCTGACGGTGCCACCATCCGGGCTGCAGTGCAACGCATGCGCGAACTGGATGTGGACGGCCCGGAAGCCCCAGGCGCGGAGCATACCCCGGAAGTGGCCGAGCTGCGGTGGGAGATGAGCGCTGAGTTGCGCAATCGCATTGAGGACCACATGGCACGGTATCGAGAGCGCAGTGCGCAACTGCGGGTGGATTCTGTGACCGTGGACCGCCCGGACCTGCAGGCCTTGGGCATCAAAATCAGCGACGACGCCGTGCAGCAACTTCTGCTCACCTACGCACAGCTGGCAACGTTCGGTAAAGTCCGCGCAGCCTACGAATCCGTTGACATGCGCGAATATCAAGCCGGCCGCACCGAATGTCTGCGACCTGTGACGCCGGAAGCCGTGGAGTTTGCCCAAGCCCTGGTCAACCAACGCGCCACATTGGACCAGTGTGCCGCCGCCATGGAGGCTCACCGCGATTGGGTGAAGGCGTGCAAAGCGGGGGCGGGAATAGACCGGCATCTCACAGGACTCGAACTGATGGTGAACCCGGGGGAGGCGGTACCTGACTTCCTGGTAGGAGAGGGTAGGGCCACCGTGACGGAGAACTTCTTGTCCACCACCTCCCTGGGGGTCGCCGAGCCCATCAGCCGTTACGCGTTTGCTCCCGCATCGCAGGATGGCTTGGGTATTGGATATATCAAGTATCCGGATCACTACGAATACGTCATCAATTCCCACGCCCATCTGGCTCCCGTCGTGGCTGAATTCAGTCAGAAGATCGACCAAGCTGCCCGGGTACTGCAGCAGTGGGTGCAACAACAGCTCTGACCACGCCTGTCAAGAGGCTGTTTGTCCCTTCGGACACCATGTGCATTGCCTTGTGGTCACATCAGTTGACCGAGCATCGTTTGCTGCCGAAAATCCCCCTGATCACTGCGCACAAAAAGTTACTGCCAGATTTACGTCAATAATCTCAATCCATGGATGGGGGGACGGGGAAGCGGGGTCCATGAATATAAAAGAATTTCCATATCCGGTGTCATGCTAATTTCTCAATGCACCCTGAAATTTCGATTGGGCGAAGATCAGGGTTCCGTTGAATCGCTCGGCATTTCACAGGAGGAATATCTCATGTCTGTTCGTCGTCGTTTTGCCACTGTTTGTGCTGTGGTCTCTCTGGTGGCCGGTGCCGCCCTGGTCTCCGCCCCGGCAGCCAACGCCAACCCCATCGGGGATGGGGTCACTGCACCATCTCATGACCCTGGTCTGGCTGTGATTCCGGTCTGCAACCTCCCCGGGTGGCTGCAAGCCAACTTTGCGGATCATGGCAATGACATTGCCAATTACCGGCTGAGCCCTTGGAGTGGATACCACATCTTCTCCTATGCGTTGCGGGACACCCTCTTTCACATTCCGGCCACGATTGCCACGGCTGGCGGCCTGACCAATCCCGCCAAATACTGCTGAGGGATCGCTGTTCAACTGGAGGGGTCCAGGAAAGCGGGGGTTATTGTGAAAACACATGATCAAGGAATGACCACCAGGCGCACCCTCTTGAAGGGCGGTGTGGCAGCTGGGGCCTGGGCATTGATTGGAACGGTAACCCCCGCACAGGCTGTGGAAACAGACCTTCTGCCGGACTTCCCCGCAGATGTGGAGCTGCACCGTAACGTTTTCCGTAATTGGGACGGAACCACAGTCACGGATCAGTTGTGGACCAGTACGGTGACCACACCGGAACAGGTGGAGCGCATTGTCAACTGGGCAGCCCAAGCGCAGTACCGCGTGCGTGCCGTGGGCAAGGGGCATACGTGGGCCCCGCTCATCGTGAACCCTGCAACTCCCGCGGACACCGCTGTGGTCCTGGTGGACACCACCCGGATGACAAGCATGAGCATGGTCAATGCTGAGCAGGTCAGATTGCAGGCTGGTGCTGACATGGGTCAGGTCATGGCCTTCCTGTCGGCCAACGGACGCAGCCTGCTGGGAGCACCCGCCCCGGGAGATGTGACCGTCGGCGGAATCCTGGCCGTGAACGGACACGGTTCCAGCACACCCAAATCCGGTGCGGCTAAGCCTGCCGGGGGTACGTACGGCACGGTGAGCAACGCCGTCGTTGAACTGACGGCTGTGGTGTGGGATGAGGACGCAGGCCGGTATGCGCAACGCACGTTCCACCGAGCAGATCCGCAGATTGGACCCCTGTTGACGCACCTGGGGCGGGCATTCGTGACCGAAGTGGTGCTCAGTACCGTGGCCAATTACAACCTGCGCTGCCGCAACACCACGCTGATTCCCACGTGGGAGCTTTTTGCTCGCCCGGAGCACGCGGGTCCACGGTCGGTCAGTGCGTTGCTCAACAGCCGCGGCACGGTGGGGCTGATCTGGTACGCCATGACAACCTTCCCCTGGGTGCAGACGTGGGAGGTCAGCCCGCGTAAGCCCTTGACATCCTGGCCGCGGAACTCGCCCTACAACTACCCCTTTGCTGATCGACTGCCCGGTGACGTGGCCAATGCCATTGCGCGCGTGACGCAGGAGTCGCGGGCGTTGACCCCCGTGGCCACGGAAACCATGTTGCAAGCCACACGATCTGGACTGATCAACACCGCAGCCCTGGACATGTGGGGTGAGGCCAAGAATTTCATCCACTTTGTCCGGCCCAGCACGTTGCTGGTGTCAGCCGGTTCCCACGTGGTGATCACCCGGCGGGACCAGATTCAGCGGGTGATTCACCAGTTCACACAGCACTACCAGAACGTGATCAACACCTTCCGGTGGCGCGGTCAGTTCCCCGCCAACAACGTGTGCGAAATTCGCATCACCGGCGTGGACAACCCCGCAGACATAGGTGTTGCGGGCGCTGCCACAGCCACGCTTTCAGCCGCTCAGCCAGTGCCCGGTCGTCCAGAGCTGGACACCGCAATATGGCTGGATGTGCTCAACCTTCCCGGCACACCCCATACGGCCGAGTTCTACACGCAACTGGAAACCTGGTTCACCGGTCTGCCCGCCGAACTTGGTGTGGCCCGGCCCGAATGGTCCAAGAGATTCGCCCACAGTTCAGCCGGTCCGTGGACCAACGCGGATGTCCTGGACCGTTGGATACCGGGCCAGTTTCCCGGATGGCAGCAGAGTGCTCAGGCGTTGAACGCGCTCGATCCCCGGGGCATCTTCCGCGCACCGTTTCATGATCGCCTCATGCCGCAAGCGTGACCCACACCTCCGGTGGACGACGACGCCTGCGGCCTCCTCCCGCCGTCGTCGTCCCCTCAACCGTGGGTCACCAGGCGACCGTGAAGCGCTGAGGGGGCGCAGTAGGCTGGTGCCCGGACAAGGCGGCGCGCTGGTGCGGTCGCTGCAGGAGATCCCCCATGAGTGCAAGGAGAACACGCATGACAGAACGTACGTTGGTGCTGGTCAAGCCGGATGGTGTGCAGCGCAACCTCACCGGCCAGGTGCTGGCTCGTATTGAGGCCCGCGGCTTCAAGCTGGTGGAGCTGAAGTACCTGAATGCCACCCGGGAAATCCTGACCGCGCATTACGCGGAGCACGAAGGCAAGCCGTTCTTTGAACCTCTGGTGGAGTTCATGATGTCCGGTCCCGTGGTGGCTGCTGTGTTTGAGGGTGACTCCGTGATTGAGTCCTTCCGCGCCATGGCCGGCGTTTCTGACCCTGTCAAGGCGGCCGCCGGAACCATCCGTGGAGATCTGGGACGCGATTGGGGCGAAAAAGTGCAGAAGAACATTGTGCACGGCTCCGACTCTCCGGAATCTGCCGAGCGGGAAATCGGTATCTGGTTCGCCTGAACCGCGCGCAACGCAACGAACCCTCACGTCACTCGTTGATCACATGCTGATCAACGAGTGACGTGAGGGTTCGTCACATGAAGAGGCCCGACTCAGCCGAACATGGTGCCGGAGAAACGCACCAGCACCGAACCAAAGACCACCAGCCAGATCAGTACCACGACGCCGGCAGCCCAGAGCCGTGCGGTGGAACGAACACCCGCCGGGGCAGGAATCGCGCCGGTGCGCACACACCGTGCCACCGTGGCCATCAGCAGGATCGGGTGCACCAGCCACACCAACATGCAGTAGAGACACAGCGCGTTGATTTCAAACGTGGCCTGGGTCCACAGCCACAGCAGGAAGATCTGACCCAGCAATTGCCCGCCGATCAGGCCCAGCCAGTACCAGGCACGGTAGCGGGCCCCGGCAAGGACTCCAACGGCAATCACGATCACCAACGTGTAGGCCACCAGCCCAATGAAGGGGTTGGGGAAACCCAGCAAATTGGCTTGTGACGAGCGGATGACTGTCCCGCAGGACAGCGTGGCGTTGAAGTCACAGGAGGTCACATGCAGGGGGTCCGCCAAGATCTGCCACTTTTCGATCACCAGGGAAATCGAGGCGTAGAGCCCCAGCGCGGCAGTCAGGAGGGCAATCACAGCCCAGGACAGGTCCCCGCGTGGCACCCGGGTGGTGGGCGCGGAGTTCTCCAGCGTGTCCTGCGTGTTGGTTTCGGTGGGAATTGTCATCACATCGTGATCATAAGCAGGGCACATGGGTAGCTGCTGAACGCGTTGCCATGGGTTGTGTGTGCCAGAATGATTCCGGTCACGCATTGGCTGCACCTGATGCGTGATCCGTACCGGTGCCGATCCAGCGCACGGTGGGCCGCAGCTCTCAGGAAGATTGAGCGCGTCCACCGGCGTGAAGACCACCCGAGTGCCCCTGCACGGCAGGCGGCCCGGTGGCTCGGCTCACTGGACGGCCCGCCGGGTGAGCCAGCTACCGCTGAGCGCCAGGCGGTGCACACAGCGACTTTTGGCAGCCGCGCGACCCTCCACGGGCCCCGCACGGCGCCACCGACCGGCGGTTCCCCGGGTGTAGACGGCGGTACCCGCAGAAATATGGCGAATACATGACCACCGAGCAGGTGAACCCCGCACAGGAGGGTTCAGCTTCAACCCAGGCCGTGACCGGCCAGCCCGCAGCACAGACTCCCGCTGAGACTGCCTACCAGGCGCTACAGGCGGCGGAAGCGGGTAGCACCACACTTCCTCCCGCAGAAGACCCGGACCCACAAACTCCTGCCCAGACCACCGAGGACGACGACGCCCCGGTCACCTCTCAGGAGCAGACCGAATTGCCGTTGGGCTCCACCGTGGCACCCAGCGAGTCCAGCAGTCCCAGCGAGTCAGAGAAACCCACCGATTCCGACGCTCCCAGTTCTGTTGCAGCTGAGGGCACTGAGCAGAATGGGTCAGACGAACACACCACGCAGGACACTCCAGAGGAACCTGACTCCCAGGAATCGCCGGCGGCCGATCCGTTCGCGGACTTCAGCTCCGCCTCGGCCACCTCGCTGATGTTCCACGCCCCGGACACGGAGGCCATCCAGGCCGCCGCGGAGCGCGCAGCCCAAGCGCGGGAGGAAGCCCGCCAAGCCGCAATCGAAGAGGCAGAAGCCGCCGAAGAGGCGGAGTTCGACGATCCCGCCCCGGGAACGGGTGTGACCAGCAAGAGGCGGCGTCGGCGTCGTCGTGGGTCTGTGGACATGGAACTGGAGGGCGGCAACGACGACGATCCCCCCGGTACCGTGACCCGTATCCGCACCGGGCGTGTGGTGGACAGTGCTGCGCCCACCACCGTGCAGTCGGTCAAGGGCTCCACCCGATTGGAGGCCAAGAAGCAGCGGCGGCGCGAATCGCGTCAGTCCGGGCGCCGCCGTCAGGTGATCACGGAGGCCGAGTTCTTGGCCAGGCGTGAGTCCGTGGAACGCAAAATGGTGGTGCGGGAGAAGGATGACCGCATTCAGATCGGGGTGCTGGAAGACGGCGTGCTGGCTGAGCACTTTGTGTCTCACACACAGCAGGATTCGTTGATCGGCAATGTGTACCTGGGCAAAGTGCAAAATGTGCTGCCCTCCATGGAAGCCGCCTTCATTGACATTGGTCGCGGACGCAATGCTGTGCTTTACGCGGGCGAAGTGAACTGGGATGACGCTGAACTGGGCGGCTCCGCCAAGCGGATCGAAAACGCCCTGAAGTCCGGGGATTCCGTGCTGGTCCAGGTGACCAAGGACCCCGTGGGCCACAAGGGTGCGCGGTTGACCAGCCAGGTCTCTCTACCGGGCCGCTACTTGGTGTACGTGCCCGGCGGTTCCATGACCGGAATCTCCCGGAAGCTGCCGGATGTGGAACGCCAACGGTTGAAGAAGATCCTCAAAGATCATCTGCCGGACGGCGCCGGGGTGATTGTGCGAACGGCTGCCGAAGGTGCCTCCGAACAGGAACTCACCAATGACATCAACCGGTTGCGGTCGCAGTGGGAGCAGATCCAGGAGAAGGCCGGAAAGGGCAAAACCCTGGCCCCTGAACTGCTGTACGCGGAGCCGGATCTGACCATCAAGACTGTCCGAGACGTGTTCAACGAGGACTTCACCTCCATGACCGTCCAGGGGCAGGCAGCCTGGGACAACATTGAGGCGTACGTGATGTACGTGGCACCGGATCTGCTGGATCGGGTGACCCAGTGGACTGAGGACGAGGACCTGTTCGAGCACTTCCAGGTGGATGAACAGATTTACAAGGCGTTGGACCGCAAGGTCATGCTGCCCTCCGGTGGTTCCTTGGTGATTGACCGTACCGAAGCCATGACCGTGGTGGATGTGAACACCGGGAAGTTCACGGGCTCCGGCGGCAATCTTGAAGAAACCGTGACCAAGAACAACTTGGAAGCCGCCGAGGAAATTGTGCGCCAGCTGCGGCTGCGTGACATTGGCGGAATCATTGTGATCGACTTCATCGACATGGTGCTGGAAGCCAACCGTGACTTGGTTCTGCGGCGTTTGGTGGAGTGCCTGGGGCGGGATCGCACCAAGCATCAGGTGGCTGAGGTGACCTCCCTGGGCCTGGTGCAGATGACCCGTAAACGTATGGGGACCGGGCTGTTGGAGATCTTCTCCGAGCCGTGCGAGGCCTGTGATTCCCGCGGTGTGGTCATTCACGATCACCCCTTGAAGGGCAAGGGCGGGATTTCCACGGACACCTCCCGCCGGGACCGTAACGAACGCAAGCGCAATCGGCGTGGTGGTGGGCAGGAGCACTCCACAGCGCACCACTCGAATCAGGCGAACGGGTCTGACTCGGGATCAGGGAACGGTTCGGATTCGGGTTCAAGTGCGGGTGCGGGTTCGGGTTCGGGTTTGGGTTTGGTGGAGGATCCAGAGCAGGCCAAGCGCGCCCAAGCCACGCGTAACGCTTTTGCTGCGATCGCATCCGCGTCTCAGCACGACGACGCCCCCGCCACATCTGCTGCATCCGAAGATTCAGCGGATGCCACCGACTCCACGGAGCAGAAGGAGCGCTCGGGTGGCGGACGCGGCCGATCGCGGGGATCACGGCGTGGCGGTCGCGGAAGGGACAACCACGCGGGCCGTGCTTCCCAAGAGGTGGCAGAAACCGACGCGAACCAAGAGGGTGAGAATCCTTCAGGGTCTGCTGCTGAGAATGAGCGTGCGGTGTCCGGCCAGAGCGCCGATGCCCACTCGCATCATGTGGAGGATCAGGACAGCTCCACAGCAGATGGTCCAAGTCAGGGGGAGGACTCCAACCAGGACTCGGGGCGCGAAGGCAACAAGCGTCGTCGTAAGCGGCGTGGAAAGCGCTCACGCAACCGCGGACAGAATGACTCCGAGACATCGGAGACACAGGATCACACCGGGGAAAACCAAGGTCGAGCTGCGGCAGCACAGGGTCGGAACCAGACTCAGCATCGGCCCGGTGTATCGGATGACGCGCCGGGAGCATCGGATACCGCGGGCGCTTTGAGCCAGTCGATTACCAGTCAGCCGAGTACCGGTTCGGCGTCTGCGACCTCCGCTGGTGCACCGGATTCGGTTGCGTCCGGGGCGGAGGCGACTCCTCGCCGTCGTACCCGTGGAGCGCGCCGGGCTGCCGCGCCGGTGGGAACACCGGATGCTGCTGCGGCACCGCAGAATCAGGGTGCCACCGTGACCTCCGGTACGGCCGTGGCAGTGACTGGTGCGCGGGCGGATCAGTCCAAGGTGACCATTAACGGGCAGGTCATTGATCTGCCCCACGGGGCCGGTGGCGCGGAGTCCGCGGATGGTGCCGCGGCGGGGGCCAATGGGGTGCCGTCGTTGGATTCGTTGGCTGATTCCTTGGGGGAGCGCGGGCCGGAACAGCCCCCGGTGCGCAAGCCGCGCCGCTCCCGGAGGGCTTCCGCTCCGGCAGCGGCCCCCAAGCCGGAATAACCGCCCCCCACTCCGCCGAAATCATGGTTTGACCCAAAAAATCGCTCAATTTTTGGGACAAACCATGATTTCGGCGGAGTGGGGCGGCGTAGGGTGGGGCGTGACACGGGGTGCCGCAATCTGCGGCTGAGAGCAGACCCGTTGAACCTGATCTAGCTTGTACTAGCGAAGGGATTGTCGCCATGACGCCTACCCACGCACCCGGCACCCGCTTTCCGGACAGCGTTCTTGCAACCGGCCTGACTGAGGTGAGAGCCCAGCATCCCCTGGTGCAATGCCTGACCAATGCCGTGGTCACCAACTTCACCGCCAATGCCCTGCTGGCTTTGGGTGCCCCGCCTGCCATGACAGACATTGTGGGGGAGGCGGGAGCTTTTGCCCGGATGGCAGATGCCGTTCTGATCAACCTTGGCACTCCCACTCCCGAGCAACGCCACGCCATGCTGGAAGCCGCTGCGGCATGTGCCGAGGTCGGCACCCCCTGGGTGCTGGACCCCGTGGCCGTGGGGGCGCTGCCCGTGCGAACCACCCTGGCCAGAGACCTCCTGGCGCATGCCCCAACCGTGGTTCGTGGCAATGCCTCGGAAGTGATTGGCCTGTGCGGCGGGGCCGGTGGGCGTGGCACCGACTCCACGGAGCACCCCACCGCGGCCCTGGACGCTGCGCGCGAGTTGATCAACGGTCACGGAGTCCAAGCCGTGGCGATCTCCGGTGAAGTCGACATTGTCTTGGGGGCAGATGCGGCGTGGCGGATTCCCCACGGCCACGAATACTTGACGCGCGTGACCGGCGGTGGCTGCGCACTGGGAGCGGTCATCGCGGCTTTCACCGCCGTGGTACCGGACCCCGTGGATGCCGCCGTGGTGGGCAGCGTGGTGTGGGAACTGGCCGCCGAGCGAGCAGCCCGGCGCAGCGGCGGTCCCGGCTCCTTTGCCGTGGCGCTGCTGGATGAGGTGGCGGCATTGAACGCCGACGACGTCGCACGCTGCGCTGCCGTCACCGCCGCGGAGGTGGTTCTGTGATGGCCACTGTCAACCATTTTGAGCCCAGTGACCTGCTGCTGTACCACGTCACGGATGACGCACTGAGCAGCCCCCGTGAGGTTTCGGATGTGGTGGAGGCCGCCGTGGAGGGTGGCACCACCATGGTCCAGGTGCGGTCCAAAACCATGGGTGGTCGGGACTTGCTGGAGCTGACCTTGCAGGTGGCTCAGCGTGTGGGGGAGCGGGTTCCCGTTCTGGTGGATGACCGCGTGGATGTGTTCCTGGCTGCGCGATCCCGCGGTGCGGCCGTGGCCGGGGTTCACGTGGGTCAGTCTGACCTGCCCGTAAAGGATGTTCGTGTGCTGTGCGGCCCCGCTGCGGTGATCGGGTTGTCTGCAGTCACCCCAACCGAGTTTCAGGCGTTGGAGCAGTTGCCACCCGGAACCGTGGACTACGTGGGGATCGGCGCGGTGCATGCCACGCAGACCAAACCGGATCATCCCCAGCCACTGGGCCTTGACGGTTTTGCCCGTGCGCGAGCACTGTGCCCGGTACCCGCGGTGGCCATAGGCGGTGTCCGGGTGCAGGATGCTGGGGCGCTGATGGCAGCCGGCGCGGATGGCCTGGCGGTGGTCTCCGGAATTTGCGCTGCGCCAGACCCACTGGCGGCGGCACGTGCTTACCGGAAGGCGATGCAACGGTGACTCCTGCCATCCCCATTCCCCACACGGGCATCACGCCCAGAGATACACCGCGGGTCTTGTCCATCGCGGGCACCGATCCCACAGGTGGCGCCGGTCAGCAGGCGGATCTGAAAACCATCACAGCCCTGGGCGGCTACGGCATGAGCGTGATCACTGCGGTGGTGGCGCAAAACACCACCGGCGTGCGTTCCATTCACGTTCCCCCGCGGGAAGTTTTGGTGGCCCAGTTGAAGGCAGTTTCCGACGACGTCGTGGTGGATGCCGTGAAGATCGGCATGTTGGGTTCGGTGCCTGTGATCCAGGAGGTGAGCGCGTGGCTTGCGGAGCACAGGCCGCCGGTGGTGGTCCTGGACCCGGTCATGGTGGCCACCACCGGGGGTCGTCTGTTGGATCACGACGCCGAAGCCGCCATGAGGAGCCTGCTGCACCGTGCTGATCTGGTCACCCCCAATGTGCCCGAATTGGCAGTGCTGTTGGATGAAGAAGTGGCCCAAACGTGGTCGGGAGCTCTGGCCCAGGGCCAGCGACTTGCGGACACCTACGCGGTGCAGGTCCTGGTCAAAGGTGGGCATCTGCCCGGTCCGGATGTCCCGGATGCTCTGGTGGCTCCCGGCCACAGCAGTCCATTGTTCGTAGCGCATGACCCCAGAATCGTCACAGCCAACACCCACGGCACCGGATGCTCCATCTCCAGCGCCGTTGCCGTGCTGGCAAGCCGGACCGGAGATTGGGTGACGGCGGTTGGCCTGGCCAGGCAGTGGTTGCGGGGA
This sequence comes from Kocuria sp., assembly GCF_030538595.1. Taxonomy (GTDB): domain Bacteria; phylum Actinomycetota; class Actinomycetes; order Actinomycetales; family Micrococcaceae; genus Kocuria. Next base: position 71,991 of record NZ_JAUNTS010000014.1, on the reverse strand, counting down.
GCCCTCCAGCACGCTGACGAATTGGAGGTTGGGCAGGGCAACGGTCCCGTGCACCACGGTCACCACCTGGCTGATGCTGTGGATGAAGCCATCCGGACGTGGACCACGCGGGTACCAGCCACGGTGTCCTTCACAAAGCACACGAGCTTGTGGGAAGCTGCGACGGGATCGGACGCTGAATCAGCAGAATCGCAGCAGAATGCCGTACCTATTGCTTCTGATTGGTCCCACCTCAGCGCGGATGATTCATTCACCGGCCAGCTCTGGGCGGAGGCGGCTGATGTTCGCTCACGCATTCAAAGAGGTGCGTTCGTTCCACGGTTGGCGGACGGTTCACTTCCGCAGTCCGCGTTCCTCGATTATCTGGCTCAAGACTTGGCTTATCTTCAGGACTACTCGCGGGCTTTGGCACAACTGGCCGTTCGGGCGCCGTCGGAATCCTGGCGAGCTTTGTTTGCCGCCGGAGCTGCGGGCTGTGCGGAGGAGACGGCCGGACTGCATCGAACACTTGTGGCAGCTGATGCCCAGGTGCGCCCCAGTGCGGTCACCGCTGAATACACCGACTTCCTGCTGGCTACAACACAAACCCGCAACTGGGCGGTGGGCGTGGCCGCTGTTCTGCCTTGCTACTGGCTCTACGCCTGGATCGGTGTGGAGTTGCAACAGCAGCGACAGCACAGCGCGACTCACCTTGATCACCCCTACGCAGCGTGGCTGGATTCCTATGCTGACCCCGAGTTCGCAGCGGCTGCCGAAAAAGTTCGAGCGGTGGTTGATGAGCTTGCGGCGCAATCCACTGACGACGTCCGGGACGCCATGCGGGCAGCTTTTCACCGAGCTTGCGAGTTGGAGTTCCGGTTCTTCGAGGATCCCTGGGCGCGGTACAACGGAACGTGAGCCTGCTCGCACCCGCGACTCGCTGGGCTCCCATGCTTGCCGCAGATTGTGCACATGCCGTATTCTCGACCCCTGGTGCACAAACCGGCAATCCCCTCGACCACCGTCCATGGTCTGAGCGCGGAGCTGGTGGCACTAACCCGGGTGTAGTTCCTGACCATTTGTGCGAACGGTCTTGACCAGCGTCTCCATCCCACTGGCCGGTCCTGATGCAGTTGCACACGACTCCTTGGTCCAAACAGGGAACACACTCGCCCAAGACAGAATTTGTTAAGTCGAGAGAAGTGAGTTCCAAGTGGTGTACGCGATTGTCCGCGCTGGCGGCCGCCAGGAGAAGGTTGCAGTTGGAGACCTGGTAACCATCGACCGTGTGGCTGGTGATGCAGGCAGCACCATCGAGCTTCCGGCAGTCCTGCTGGTTGACGGCGACAAAGTCACCTCGGATGCTTCGGCACTTTCCGGTGTGAAGGTCACCGCTGAGGTGGTCGAGGATCTGCGCGGTCCCAAGATCCGCATCCAGAAGTACAAGAACAAGACCGGTTACAAGAAGCGTCAGGGCTTCCGTGCCGAGTTGACCACCGTGAAGGTCACCGGCATCGACGTTTGAGGCGTTCGGTCCTCCCCATTCCATCCAGCCCGGCCCGCTCGCGGTCATCACATGATGCGAGCACATGGGCCTCCTAGCGAAAGCAGGCATTAGACATGGCACACAAGAAGGGCGCCAGCTCCACCCGTAACGGCCGTGACTCCAACCCGCAGTACCTTGGCGTCAAGCGCTTTGGTGGCGAGAAGGTCAACGCCGGTTCCATCATCGTGCGTCAGCGCGGTACCAAGTTCCACCCCGGCGCCAATGTGGGCCGCGGTAAGGACGACACCTTGTACGCGCTGGCCACCGGCGAGGTTGCTTTTGGCACCAAGCGTGGCCGCAAGGTGGTCAACGTGGTTGAGGCCGTAGCCGCCGAATGATCTCAGACCGGTAGCGGGTTCAGCAGCCAGATTCAGCTGAACCTGTCCGGTCCCGCTGACGCACGCTCATTCCGTGTGTCACGCTCACCGCAGGACGTAGAGGGTGGGTGCCACGTGCGCCCGCCCTCTACTCTTGTTTTGAGGCCCCTTTCCCTTCGGCAGGCGCCGGTACGCCGCCTGCTCATGCAGTCGCGTGATGCTGAGAGGCTCACGCGCATCAGACACCAGGAGAATTCCATGGCAGAGTTCATCGACCGCGTGGTGCTGCACGCCACGGGCGGTAACGGTGGCCACGGCTGCGTGTCCGTCAAGCGCGAGAAATTCAAGCCCCTGGGCGGCCCGGACGGCGCCAATGGCGGCGACGGCGGTTCTGTCATCTTGCGTGTGGATGGCCAGACCACCACGCTGCTCAACTACCACCGGTCCCCGCACCGTTCAGCGCCCAACGGTGGCCCCGGCATGGGCGATCACCGTCAAGGATTTGTGGGGGAGGATCTGATTCTCTCCGTCCCGGACGGCACCGTGATCAAGGACCGTGACGGCAACGTCCTGGCGGACCTGGTGGGAGTGGGTGCGGAGTTCGTGGCGGCTTCGGGTGGTCAGGGTGGTCTGGGCAATGCCCATCTGGCCTCTCCCAAGCGCAAGGCACCGGGGTTTGCCCTGCTGGGTCTGCCCGGTGAGGCCAAGGACATTGTGTTGGAACTGAAGTCCTTGGCGGACATTGCTCTGGTGGGTTACCCTTCAGCCGGCAAGTCCTCTCTGATCGCGGCTATTTCCAAGGCGCGTCCCAAGATTGCGGACTACCCGTTCACCACCTTGGTCCCCAACCTCGGCGTGGTGGAGGCAGGTGACTACCGCTACACCGTGGCGGATGTTCCCGGTCTGATTGAGGGTGCCTCCGAAGGCAAGGGCCTGGGCTTGGAGTTCCTGCGCCACGTTGAACGGTGTGCCGCTCTGGTGCACGTTCTGGACTGCGCCACCCTGGAACCGGGCCGTGATCCCATCTCCGATTTGGAGGTGATTGAGGCGGAACTCGCCGCCTACGCCGTGGACGGTCGTCTGGACGGGGGACGCGCCGTTCCCCTGCTGGAGCGACCCCGACTGGTGGTGCTCAACAAGATTGACGTCCCGGAGGCCCGGGAGCTGGCCGAGTTTGTCCGACCCATGCTGGAAGAAAAGGGCTACCGGGTCTTTGAGGTTTCCACGGCCTCCCACGAAGGTCTCAAGTCTTTGACCTTTGCCATGGGCCAGATCGTCCAGGAGGGCCGGGACCAGGAACCCCCGGCGGAACCGGCCCGTGTGGTGCTGCGGCCCAAGGCGGTGCGTGGCGGCGCCAAGGAGTTCACCATCACCCGGGAGGAACGTTCCTTGGAACCCATCTGGCATGTCCGCGGAGACAAGCCGGAGAAGTGGGTGCAGCAAACCGACTTCAACAATGAGGAAGCCATCGGCTACCTGGCTGACCGTTTTGCCAAACTTGGCATTGAGGAAGAGTTGTTCAAGATGAACGCCCGTCCCGGTGATGCCGTCCTGATCGGGCCGGAGGAAAACGGCGTGGTCTTCGACTGGGAGCCCACCATGCTGGGCGGTGCCGAACTACTGGCCTCACCGCGTGGAACGGACCCAAGATTGTCGGAGGATCACCGGCCAACGCGTGGGGAACGTCGTCGGGAATACTACGAGCGCATGGACGCCAAGACAGCGGCCCGCGACGAACTTGAAGCAGAGCGCTTGGCCGGTCTGTGGACCGAATCCGTGGATCAACGCCGTTCCCGCGCACCAAAAACCGAAACCGACTGACTGCAACAGGACTGATCGCAACAGGAAGGACGCTGGCAAGTATGCCTGCACAGCAGCACGTTATTGATGTAGAGACCCTGGAAGGGATCGCCGACAAGTCCGCTTCCCAACTCAGTTCCGAGAATCGCGGTAAGAACCGGCGTTCTCCCATTGAGGAACCGAGCCAGATCAAGCTGGCCAAGCGCATTGTGGTCAAGGTGGGTTCCTCCTCCCTGACCAGCATCCAGAACTCCATTGATGAAGCCGCGGTGCAGCGGATTGTGGCTGCTTTGGGGAAACTCAAGTCGGACGGCAAGGAGGTGGTCTTTGTCTCCTCGGGGGCCATTTCTGCGGGCCTGGCCCCGTTGGGCTTCTCGCGTCGCCCCAAAGACCTTGCCTCCCAGCAGGCCGCCGCTTCCGTGGGACAGGGTTTGCTGATGGGCCGCTACATAGACTCACTGGCCCGCTACGGGGTCACGGTGGGGCAGGTTCTGGTGACGGCCGAGGATTTGATGAAGCGTCACCACTACAAGAACACGCACCGTCAGATTGAGCGGCTGCTGGATCTGGGGGTGATGCCCATTGTCAATGAGAACGACGCCGTGGCCACCCAGGAAATCAAGTTCGGTGACAACGACCGTATTGCCGCACTGACCGCGCACCTGATCAAGGCCGATGTTTTGCTGCTGCTCTCCGACGTGGATGCGCTCTACACCAAGCCGCCCCAGGACGGCGGTCAGCGGATCAGCGTGGTGGAGGATCCCATTCGGGATCTGGAAGGCGTGCAGATCGGTACGGTGGGGCGCGCTGGTGTGGGCTCCGGTGGCATGGTGACCAAGGTACAGGCTGCTCGGATTGCGGCCTCCTCCGGAATCCCCGCTCTGGTGACCTCCGCGCAGAACATTGAACCGGCGTTGAACGGTGAAGACGTGGGAACCTGGTTTGCCACCACGGGAGGCCGGCGCAACGCCCGGTTGCTGTGGCTTGCCCACCTTGCCGACATCAAGGGTTCCTTGGTGCTCGACGACGGCGCAGTGCGCGCCGTGGGGCAACGGAAATCACTGCTTCCGGCTGGTGTGACGGGCGTGAAAGGCACGTTTGACGCGGGAGACCCCGTGTCCCTGGTGGATGCCACGGGCCGGGAAGTGGCCCACGGCATTTGCAACTACGCCGCCGATGAAATCCCCGGCATGCTCGGTAAATCCACCGCTGAACTGGGGGAGGAGAAGGGCGCACGCTATGAACGCGAGTTGGTCCACGTGGACAATTTGGTGACCATGCGCGCCAAGTCTGCCAAGACCAAGGTGCGTCGCGGCGCACAGGCTCAGCCCACTTTTCACACCCAACCCATTCCGCAGGTCTGAAGCCTGCAACAGCGGGTGCCGCCTGACCGCGGCCCCATCACAACCTGAAGAATCCACCTGACATGTCAGGAGCGAAAATTCATGTCACAGAACACCATCACTGATCTCACCCGGCAGACCTTCGGGGAAGATCCCGTTGTAGGCGTTGGCCTCATGGCCGACGACGCCCGTGTGGCCGCCCGCGGCCTGGCCCGCGCCACCCGTGCACGCAAGGATGCTGCGCTGCTGCACATTGCCCAGCGGATTGAGGAACAGTCAGCTGCCATCATCGAAGCCAACAAGAAGGACCTGGCCCGCGGGCAGCAAAACGGGACGTCCGCGGCTTTGCTGGATCGGCTCAAGTTGGATGCGGGGCGGATCACAGGCTTGGCTGATGCGTTGCGAGAGTTGGCTGCCCTCCCCGATCCCGTGGGCTCCGTGGTTCGTGGACAGACCCTGGCCAACGGGCTGCGTATGCGCCAGGTCAGGGTGCCCATGGGGGTGGTGGGTGCCATTTATGAAGCCCGCCCCAACGTCACCGTGGACATCACCGGGATTGCCCTGAAATCCGGCAACGCGGTCCTGCTGCGTGGAGGCTCAGCCGCCCTTGAATCCAACCGGGCACTGGTGGGCATCATGCGTGACGCCCTGGCGGATCAGAAGCTACCCGTGGACGTGGTGCAGTCCATTGACGACTACGCGCGCGACGGTGCCACTGCCCTGATGGGGGCCCGCGGCAAGGTGGACGTGTTGATTCCACGCGGCGGTCACGGCCTGATTCAGTCCGTGGTCCAGAATGCCTCCGTGCCGGTCATCGAGACCGGGGAGGGCAATGTGCATGTCTTTGTGGATGAGTCAGCGCCGGAGAAGATGGCGGTGGACATTGTGGTGAACGCCAAGACACACCGCAATTCCACCTGCAACACCGCTGAAACTCTGATTCTGCACAGCGGTGCTGCGGCCGGGCCCGCGGTGTTGGCAGCACTGGTGAAGGCCGGCGTCCAATTGCACGTGGACGAGCGCGCTGCCGCCATGCTGCCCACCGGAACCGAGCCCGTCTCCGCCACCGAGGACGACTGGGCGGCTGAATACCTGGATGCTCACATGGCCGTGAAGGTGGTGGACAATTTGCAGGAAGCCCTGGCGCACATTGAGCGCTGGACAACTCGCCACACGGAAGCCATTGTGACCAACAACCTGGCCAACGCGGATGAGTTCATGGCCGCGGTGGATGCTGCGGCTGTGATGGTCAACGCCTCCACCCGCTTCACGGACGGTGGCCAATTGGGATTGGGCGCCGAAATTGGAATCTCCACGCAAAAAATGCACGCGCGTGGGCCCATGGGGCTGGAAGAACTGACCACCACCAAGTGGATTGTTCAAGGAGATGGCCACATCAGAAAGTGATCTGTGGTGTGGTAACCGCACGCGGTCGCGTGTTGCAGCGGGTGCGTGCGGTTACCATGGGTCGTAAACATTCTTGAGGATGGCTGTGCTGTTGCGGTGGACCGCGCCGGCACCGCGTTTGTAGAGCAACTGCTACCGAAAGGTCTCACATGCTGCAGCTGAGCCCCGTGATCCAGGCGGCCGAAGAAGGCGCCCACGTTGTGAATGAACTTCCCATAGAGGCCCACTGGTTCGGCATCATTGCTTTCCTGGCGTTCATCGGCATGTTCTTGATCACCTGGACCTTCAGCCCGCGCAGTTCCCTGCCGGAGGCATCGGAGCACCATGTGGACCCAGCGGCCCTTCCCGCAGATGAAGCCCACGCGGTGGCTAGCTATGAAGCCAAGCGCGGTCACTGAGCAGTAGTCCCCACGTGAAGTCTGCCCCCACCATCGACATCCCCCCCAGAGTTGCCGGGCGCACCCGGGTGGGGGTCATGGGTGGCACGTTTGACCCCATCCATCACGGTCACTTGGTGGCTGCCTCAGAGGTGGCCGCCATGTTTGACCTGGATGAGGTGGTTTTTGTGCCCACCGGCCAGCCGTGGCAAAAGGCCGGCAAGAGGGTTTCGCACGCGGAGCACCGCTATTTGATGACCGTGATTGCCACGGCTTCCAATCCCCGGTTCAGTGTGTCCAGGGTGGACATTGACCGTGACGGCCCCACCTACACCATTGACACGTTGAAGGATCTGCACGCGCAGCGGCCGGAAGCGGATCTGTTCTTCATCACCGGCGCTGATGTGATGAGCGAAATCCTCAGCTGGCACGGAGCCGAACAGATGTGGGATCTGGCCAATTTTGTGGGCGTCACCCGCCCCGGTCATGAACTCACTGTTCCCGACGGCGCCCGTGGCGTCACCCTGATGGAAGTACCTGCCATGGCCATTTCCTCCACCGATTGCAGAGATCGCGTGATGGATGGCAAGCCCGTTTGGTACCTGGTCCCGGACGGCGTGGTGCAGTACATCGCCAAATACGGGCTGTATCACTCACATCCACACCTTGCGCTCCATCAGGAGGCGGACACCAAACCCGTGACCGATCCCGTGCAGGACCCGAAAGAGGCCACCGTATGAGCCAGGACCGTTTTCTTGACCACGGTGAACCGTCACCGGATGACATCCGCGTGCCGGACGTGGTGGACTTTGAGTCCAACACCTTGGACCTGCCGGCCCCTGTGATTGACCTGGGCGGCACCACTGCGTCCCCGGACGCTGACAAACCTCTGGGGCCGCGACGCCTTGCGCTGCTGCGCGAGCAAATGGAGCAGCACGTCCGGGAGCTGGCGGAGAACCAGTCTGAGGATCCCGAGTACGTGGATGAGGACTTGGCCCAGAAGCAACGCCGTATTGCGGAACTCAGCTCGCGCGCCGCGTTGTCCTCACAGGAAGACCGCCAGGCCGCCGAGCGCGCCATGGCTGCGGGGCTCGTGGACCCTGACGATGCACAGCCGCACACTGCCTCCATCCCGGCCGATCAGGTACGACGTCGTGACTTGCGTGAGCCAGACGAGGCCCCGGAACAGCCCCAGGTGACTGAGGATGCCGAGGTCCCTGCCAGCGACGTCGCTGAGGACCAGCCGGAGGCAATCTCCGAGGACCGGCCGGAAGCAACCCCGGAGGATCAGCCGGAGGTAATCGCCGAAGACCAGCCGGAGGCAATCACCGAGTCGCCGGATGAGCCGGCCCACCCCGCGCCGGAAACTGCCGAGGACGACGTCGCATCACCTGCCGGTGAGGAAGCCCCCGACTCCGAAAGCGTTGCAGACGGTTCTGCGGAGGCTGAGCCTGCAAGCGCCACAGAAACGGTGGAGGAGCCCGCCCAACCCGTCAGCGCATTGGACGCCCAGGGGCTGGAACTGCTGGATCCGGCGGAGTACCGCCAGTCTTCCCACGTCAAGACATTCTTGCTGGTGCTGGCAGCGGTTGTGCTACTGGCAGTTGCCGTCACCGTCCTCATGATTTTGCTGTGAGAAAGGAACTCACCACCCATGACTGTGCCCGAAACTTCCATGGCCTACCTGCGCACGGCCGCTCGTGCAGCTGATGAAAAGCAGGCAGAGAACATTGTTGCCCTGGACGTCAGCGACACCTTGGCAATTGTCGATTCGTTCCTGGTGACCTCGGCCTCCAACGAACGCCAAGTCAGTGCAATCGTTGACGCCATTGAGGATGCCCTGATCCAGGAGCATGACCTACGCCCCATCCGCCGTGAAGGCAAGGGGGAGGGGCGCTGGGTGCTGCTGGACTACGGAGATGTTGTGGTGCATGTGCAGCACGATGAGGACCGGGCGTATTACGCGTTGGAACGTCTCTGGAATGAGTCACCCGTCTTGGACTTGGGACTGGGCTCTGAGAATTCTGAAAGCTCAGAGAGTTCTGATTCAGACGCATGAGGTGAGCGCCGACTCAGTGTTTCTCTGTTTTGGAGATCTGATCCGCCAGGTCTTCGGGGGAGAGGTTGGCTGCCGAGAACTCCGGAGTCACCGGAAGGTGTAGGCGCAGCTCCGTACCGGGGCAGATTTCCACCCTGGCTTCCCGCAATTTGAAGTCCACCACGTGCCCGCCCTGGGTCCGCGAATCGTCAATGAAATGTGCGTGGCAGCCCGGGACCGAGATTCCTTGTTCATAGATGGGAGTTCGGAACCCCACAATGGTTCCGTCCACGTCATCGAATTGCAGAATGTCCTCGTTCTCCGTGGCATCCACCATCCGCGGATACGGTTTGGACTGCTTGATCACGGTGCGCGTGCGGATCCATTCAAAGCTGCCGGTGATCTTCAACGCATACATGTAGTTCTTGGAAACGGTGAGGTCATCCAGCACTTGGGAGGCAGTTTTGCGTAACAGGGAGTTCGGCAGCTCCCGCTGGATGGTGGGGACAAAATTGGTCACCACGGCGTACGGCGTTTTCTGGGTGAGTTGTGCCGGTTCAATCGTGCCATCAGCACGCATTTGATACGCCACACCGTCCAGGACCACCATTTCCCCATCCAGGCCGTCAAAAGTGCCCAGCCCAAAATTGCCGTGACCCAGCAGCTCACCAATGGTCATCTCACCGTCGTAGACACCATCCAGCAGGCCCGCCATGAGCCCGGTTTGGAAGACCTCGTTACGGAACATCATCTCGCCGTGAAGTTCTTTGGGACCGGTAGCCATGGGGATGTCCTTTCGGATGGGGCGTCGTCGTCAGTGGGGTGTGAAAAAGTGGCCGGAGACGCGTCTGGGAGTAAAAGCGACTCACTGTCACTTTTACTCCCAGAACGGCCATGTTTCCAGGCTCAGACGCCGTAGTACAGGGCGAACTCCATGGGGTGCGGGACCACGGAGAGCGGAAGCAGTTCGTTCTCCCGCTTGTAGGAGATCCAGGTTTCAATCAGGTCCTCGGTGAACACGTCACCAGCCAGCAGGAACTCGTGGTCCTGCTCCAGGGCATCCAGCGCCTCATCCAGCGTGCCGGGGGCCTTCTTGATGTCCTTGGCCTCCTCCGGAGGCAGTTCGTAGAGGTCCTTGTCAATGGGGTCCGCGGGCTCAATGCGGTTGCGGATGCCATCCAGGCCGGCCATCAGCTGGGCGGCAAAGGCCAAGTACGGGTTGCAGGAGGGATCCGGTGCGCGGAACTCCAGGCGCTTGGCCTTGGGGTTGGTGCCCGTAATCGGAATGCGGATACCGGCGGAGCGGTTGCCCTGCGAGTACACCATGTTGACGGGGGCCTCAAAACCCTTGACCAGGCGCTTGTAGGAGTTCACGGTCGGGTTGGTGAAGGCCAGCACAGCGGACGAGTGCTCCAACAGACCACCGATGTACCAGCGCGCAAGGTCGGAGAGACCTGCGTAGCCCTTTTCGTCGTAGAACAGGGGCTCGCCGCCCTTCCACAGGGACTGGTGGCAGTGCATGCCGGAGCCGTTGTCGTTGAAGATCGGCTTGGGCATGAACGTGGCGGACTTGCCGAACATGTCCGCGGTGTTCTTGACCACGTACTTGAACTTCTGGAGGTCATCGGCGGCGTGGGAGAGCGTGTTGAAGCGATAGTTGATCTCCGCCTGGCCGGGACCGCCCACCTCATGGTGGGAGCGCTCAACTTCCAAGCCAACGTCATCCAGGGCCACGCAGATGGCGTCACGCAGGTCAGCTTGCTTGTCCACGGGGGAGACCGGGAAGTAGCCACCCTTGGTGGCGGTCTTGTTACCCAGGTTGCCGCCTTCTTCCTTGCGCCCGGAGTTCCAGATGGCTTCATCGGAGTCCACGGCGTAGAAGGAGCCCTGCGGCTGAACGTCGTAACGGACGTCCTCGAAGATGAAGAACTCGGCCTCAGAGGCAAAGTTGGCAATATCGGCAATGCCGGTGGAAGCCATGTAGGCTTCGGCCCGCTCGGCCACGCCGCGGGGGTCGCGGTGATAGGGCTCACCGGTACGCGGGTTCACGATCGAGCAGGTCACCACCAGGGTCTTCTCCGCGCGGAAGGGGTCCACGTAAGTGGTGGCGATGTCCGGGATCAGCTGCATGTCTGATTCGGCAATGCCCTGAAAACCGCGGATTGATGAACCGTCGAACAACTGACCGTCTTCAAAGAAGTCATCATCCACAGCCTTGGCCGGCAGGTTGAAGTGCTGCTGCACGCCGGGAAGATCGGTGAAGCGAATGTCCACGAAGACGACTTCTTCTTCCTTGATGAAGGCCAGGACTTCTTCGGGTGTCTTGAACACTGACGTACTCCTTTTGATCTGCGGGTCCTCACCGCACCGGGGCAACCTGCCACCAGAACCGGTACCCTTGGGGCGCAATCCACGCTACGCACGGGCCGTTGCCCGGTCGTGTCTCTCATGTTTCGCGCGGGTTACACACCACCTTTTCACGCCGGTGTGGTGCGGCGCACGTGACCACGCGGAATGCAGCAAAGCTACGGGCACGAATGCTGTGGATAGGCTGGCGTCATGATCAATCGTGACGATCTTGGCAGCTGGCTCGATGGCCCTCCGCCCGCACAGCAGTATCCGGGGCAACGTCTGGGCCGCCCGGACAGTGGGCCGGGGTCGGTGGCACGTTTTGGGCCGCGGCTGTTGGCCATCCTGATCGACTGGCTCGTGGCCTTGGGGCTTGCTGCTCTTCTGGTGCCGTATGACCTGCAGAATCTGGTGACCATCTGGATTTGGTTCGGTCTGACGGGCGTTGCCGTGGGGTTCACCGGACACAGCTTGGGGCATTTCCTGCTGGGCATGCAGGTGCAAACCATGGACGGATATGCGCCCGGGTTGTGGCGGGGATTGGTGCGGACCGCATTGATCGTCCCGGTGATTCCGGCGCTGATCATGGATGCGGACCAACGCGGGCTGCAGGATCGCGCGGTGGGCACCATCCTGGTCAAAACCCGCTAACTCCGCCGAAAACATGGATTCTTGGGAAATCCGGGCCTGAAATTAGGTCAAACCATGTTTTCGGCGGAGTGGGGGTGGGGTTAGCGGCCGCGCATTGCCTTGCGGTCCGGGCGGGCCCGCATGGGGTCAATGCCCTTGGGGATCGGTAGCGCATTGTTGCGCAAGGTGGAGATCCGCTTGTAAACCTTGTTGACCTCTTCACGGGTCAGCGCCTTGTCCAGCTTCTTCATCCGCTTGGCAATCTGGGACAGCGCCACCTGGTCCTCCTTGTTGCCCGCGTGGATCACGTGGATCGGCACGTTCTGGATCATGGGACCGATACGACGTCGTTCCTTGCTCACCAGCTTCTTGACTCGCCCCGTGGGGCCTTCGGTGATCAGAACGACGCCGGGACGCCCCACTGCGCGATACACCAGATCGCGGGAGCGCGGGTCAATCTGCACCGGCTCCTGCTCCACGATCCACCCGCGACGCAACGTGGACAGGGCAGCCCCGGCGGCGCCGGGCTGGTCCTCGATCCGCGCAAACGCGGCCTTTTCGGCCCGGCGGGAGAGGAAGTAGATGGCGGCCAGGACGGCAAACGGAATACCGATGAGCAGCCACGTGATCCAGTTGTTGAGCAGCAGGCCCAGCAGCAAGAAGAGCACCAGGATGCCCAAGGCGATAGCCACCAACTTGAGCGTGATGTTGGAGTCATGCTCCTTGGTGATCTTGTAGACCTGCTTCATCTGCGCGATGTAGCCGGGGCCCTTGGCCGCCTTTTTGCGGGCCTTTTCCTCTCGCTTTTGCTCCCTGGCCGCTGCCCGTGTGGACTTGGCGTCGTTGGTGGGCCGGTTGGAGCCCGCGGAGGTGGAAGGGGACACGGTGAAACCTCGTGGTCGTAATCAGGGGTAGGTCATGGTGCCGCACACAACCGTGGTTATGATGCGGCAGGTGGTGCTCCGGGGCGCCATTGGCCCGTCAGCGCCACCATTCTAGCGGTTCGCCAGGTGGTCCCTGCCCGGTACCACCCACTCGGTACGGACGGGCAGGTACACCGGGTTGGCAGACAGCGCGTTCAGCGGCCCAACTTGGCGATCAAGCTGGAGGCCTCCTGCGCGGTGGAACCTTCATCCGTGATGTGGGCCAGGTTGGCCGGGATCTCACGCCCGAGCTTGTTCATGGCGCGCGCCCACAAACGGCCGGAGCGGTAGGAAGAGCGCACCATGGGCCCGGACATCACACCCAGGAAACCGATTTCTTCAGCCAGCTTGGCGTACTCCACAAACTGTTCGGGCTTGACCCAACGGTCGATGGGATGGAAGAGCTTGGAGGGCCGGAGGTACTGGGTGAGGGTGATGATGTCACAGCCGGCGTCGTGAAGATCGCACAGGGCCTCGTAGATTTCCTCGTCCGTTTCCCCCATCCCCAAGATCAGGTTGGATTTGGTGATCAGACCGCGGTCCTTGCCGTAGCTGAGCACATCCAGGGAGCGTTCATAGGTGAAAGCCGGACGGATCTGCTTGAAGATGCGCGGAACGGTCTCCAGGTTGTGTGCAAAGACCTCCGGCTGGGCATCCACCACCATCTGCAGGGATTCCGGCCTGCCTTTGAAGTCAGGGATCAGGATCTCCACGCCCGTGCTGGGGGAGATCTCATGGATAGCGCGGATGGTGTCCGCGTAGAGCCAGGCTGCGCCGTCCTCAAAGTCATCGCGGGCAACACCGGTGACCGTGGCGTAACGCAGATCGAGGTCCCGGACGGACTCGGCAACCTTGCGGGGCTCGTCACGGTCGATCGGCTCGGGGCGGCCGGTGGCGATGTCACAGAAATCGCAGCGCCGCGTGCAGACGGACCCGCCGATCAGGAATGAAGCCTCCTTGTCCTCCCAACACTCGTAAATGTTGGGGCACCCGGCTTCTTCACACACCGTGTGCAAACCCTTGCCGCGGGCCATGGACTTCAGCTTGGTGTATTCGGGCCCCATGTGCGCGGTGTTTTTGAGCCAGTTGGGCTTCTTCTCAATGGGGACCTCGGCATTGCGGGCCTCCACGCGCAGCAGTCGGCGGCCTTCGGGTGCAATGGTCATCGGCGAACTCCTGATGTGGTGCTGATGCTGGTTGGCGGTGCGGCAGGTGGCCACGGTAGCGATGGCTGATCGGCCGGGGTCTCGGCTACAGCGCACAGTTCGGCTTCACGGGCCACAAAATGACGGGTCATCACCTCAACCACATCGGATGGCTCAACATTCCTCCCCAGTTCACGGCTGATGGAGCTCACTCCGGCATCCGAGATTCCACAGGGGATGAAGCCACCGAACGGGGCAAGGTCATTACTGCAGTTCAAGGCGATGCCGTGCATGGTGGTGCGCCGCGAAACTTGCACGCCTATGGCGGAGATCTTGCGTGCTCCACCTTGGTGGTCGGCTGGAATCCATGCCCCTGAACGGCCTTCGACCGTCACCGCCCGGAGCCCGAATTCGGCCAGAACATCAATCACCAACTGCTCCATGACGCGCACAAACTTCACAACGTCAATGGGTGTTGGCAGGCGCATGATGGGATACGCCACCAGCTGGCCCGGGCCGTGCCACGTGATTTTGCCACCCCGGCCGACCTCCACCACCTCGGTGCCATCGGTGGGGTATTCCTCCGCAGCGGCCCGGCGTCCCGCCGTGTAAACGGGTTCGTGCTCCACCATCAGAACGGTGTTCCCGCGTATGCCTGACACCACTTCTTGGTGCACGGTCTTCTGCAATTCCAGCGCGGGACGGTAGGGCACCAAATCTGGTGCCATCCCCAGGCGTTCAAAGGACAGAGACATGCGCTCCACCATACGCGGCGAATTCGCCCTGTGGATAACTCCATCTGACCCGTTCGCGGGCAGCATGCTAGAGAGATGAACACCTGGCAGCCATTTACTCCGCCGGCAAGCATCCACGACTACGGAGACCGTGGGCCCTGGGCACAGCGCGGTCGCCGCGTGACCGAGCCCGTCAGCGGCAGCACTCATGTGCTGTTGCCCCTGCCCGCAGGTGGCGGGGCAATCACGGAGTGGAACGACGTCGTCGCCACCCTGGCTGCCGCAGATGACGCCTGTCTGGCTCCGCCGCGGGCCGTTGTTGACGACGACGAATCCGCCTGGCTGCTCTACGACGACCTCCCACAGCGCAGCTTTGCGGCACTGATCGGGCAGGAGGGCGGGGCAGTCCAGGCGCAGGTGTTGCCGGTCATGGCTCAAGCCCTGCGGGCCGTAGGTGTTCTGCATGATCACGGGCTGACCCTGCGTCGATTGTCACTGCGGGATGTGATCAGCCATGACGGAACACCGGAACAATGGCGGCTGCTGCTGAGCCCGGATTCTGGTGTTCGGAGGTTCACCCCCGGTGCCCAAGATCAGGAGGTGCAGGGGGATTTGATCATGGTGGCCGCTGCTGCCGCCACAGTGCTCACCGGCCGCCGTCCAGTGGCGGGGCGGGTACGTGCACCCCTGCGGTCGGTGTGTCCCACCTTGCCGGGGGAGGCTCTGGATGCTCTGGATGAGCTGCTTGATCACCTGCCTGCCAGCGGGCAAGCGGTCACGGTGCCCAATGGCGTCGGTGCAAACCCGCCGGGGGAACAGGCACGGCACCTGGCGGAGACCTTGGAGGGACGGGGTCAGGTGCAGCCGAACGACGGCGACTTTCCCGGTCAGGAAGAGGCCGACACGGAGTCTCTGGAACTCATGGATTCGGAGGGCCTGACTCAGCCCCAATCCCAGTCGCAGGTCCAGTCCTCGGCGCAGGTCCAGGCGCAGCGCGATGACGACGCCGGGTCCGGGTCCGCGCAGCGGGTGCTCGCCGTCTTACGCGGAGAAGCCCATGAATCGGAGGCCCATGAAGCCGGGTGGGACCGCGGTCAAAGAAGATCAGCCGATGGACAGGCCGACGCACGTGGTCACGGGTCCAGGCTGAACCAGACAGGGAGTGAGGCGGCCCGCGGTGGCCGCCGCCATGCCGGGGCTGAAAGTACTGCGTTGACAGGCCGGGCAGCTGGTGGGCGTCCTTGGGGTGCAACGGAATGGGAGGACACAGCGGCGCGGCGCCGCCCAGGTCTGGTACTGGTCCTGGCGGCCGCACTGGTGGTGTCAGGGGGTGCAACGGCCGTCTGGACCTTGTGGCCGGAGTCCCGAACGGATGCCGACCTGCAGGTGGCGCAGAACCAGCAAGATGGTGGAGTGACGGAAAGTTCAGCTGGGGAAACGAATGTTGCCGCCCCGCCTGCTGGTACCAGCAGCCCAGACTCCAATTCTCCCGAGGCTGCTTTGGGCGAGCTGATTGCGGCAAGGGTGCAGGCTTTCAGGGACGATGATCCGGAGGCGCTGAGTGCCATTTACACCCAAGGATCACCGGCACTGGAGGCGGACCGGCGAACTCTGGAGACGGTGGAAGCTGATCCCGCGCAAGGTGATCACGCATTTTCCGAGCTGACCATGCAGCTCCAAGACACCCCGCAGGTGGTGGAGTCCACGGACACCCAGGCGCGTTTGATGGCCACGGTCAGCGCGGCCGGTGTGGCGGAAGGTCAACCCGCCGAACAACGGGCCGAGTTCACGCTGGTTCTCACCGATCAGGGATGGCGGCTGGAGACAGTACAACCGCGGTGAACCGACCCCCTGGAGGGGAGAACGGTTTACCGCGGTTGAAGGTGCGGTCCGTACAGGACCGAAGGTCAAAGGCCGTGAGTCACCACATGACTGCCACAATCATGGCAATCAAAGCGGTGCCGCCGGTGCCGTGCGCCAAGCCGGTGGAGACGGGCTCACCCTTGCGCTGCTTGCGCCAACCAATCAGAGCCGCCACGAACACACCGAGAGCCAGGATCAACTTGACCCCCACCTTGGCGTGGTTGACGGTCACGTCCGGGTTGAACTCATTGAGGGTGACCAGCAGCAGGCCGGAGACCAGCATGGCGATGGCTGCGCCGAACTGCCACCCGGTGACGGTGGGCTTCTTGAAGGTGGCGATCCAGGTGCCGATGATCACCGCGGCACCAAAGAGGTGAATCAGAACAAGCAGAGAATGCACAAAATCCATGTTTTTCAGCCTACTAAAGAGCGGTGGCGCGCTGTGATTCCTCACAACGCGCCACCGCTGGGGTGAGCAACGCAACACCGTGCTGACAGGGAACCGCCTACTTCAACTGCGGTTGCAGTTGCGCGTGCGGCGAATCCCCGTCACATCACAGTTCCAGTGCCCCTTCAAACCGGCCTTCTTCCAGACGGGCCTTCATGGTCTGCAGGAAGCGTCCGGCGTCGGCACCGTCCACGATCCGGTGATCGTAGGTCAGCGACAGGTAGCACATGTGGCGAATGGCAATCACGTCATTGCCGTCGGCGTCCTGAATGACCATGGGGCGCTTGACGATGGTTCCCGTACCCAAAATGGCAACCTGCGGCTGGTTGATGATGGGGGTGTCGAACAGCGCACCGAAGGAACCGATGTTCGTGATGGTGAACGTGCCGCCGGTCAGTTCATCGGGGCCGATGCTGCCGTCCTTGGCCCGTGCTCCAAGATCCGCGATCGAGGAGGCCAGACCCGGCAGCTGCATGTCACCGGCATTGCGGATCACGGGGACCAGGAGGCCGCGCGGAGTGTCCACCGCAATGGCCAGATCCTCCGAGCCGTTGTAAACCACTTCCTTGTCGGCTTCCTTGAACGTGGCGTTCAGTGCGGGGTTGGCTTTCAAAGCCTCCGCAACAGCCTGGGCAAAGAACGGCAGGAAAGTCAGCTTGGCGCCGTGCTTGTCCTGGAACGCGTTTTTGGCCTTGTTGCGCAGCGTTGCCACACGGGTCATGTCCACCTCGGTGACCTGCGTGAGCTGCGCAGATTCCTGCAGGGATTCGCGCATGCGCTTGGCAATGGTCATCCGGATGCGCGGAGCCTTCTCCGTGGTGCCGCGCTTGTCGGAAACCGGCAGGATGGTGGTGGGCTCACCGTTGTCAGCCACCGGTGCGGCAGCGGGAGCAGCACCCGAGGAGGCCGGAGCCGATTCTGCGGCGGCCAGCACATCCTGCTTACGGATGCGTCCGCCAACACCGGTTCCCTTGACCGCGCTCAGGTCCACGCCCTTTGACTTGGCCAGTTTGCGCACCAACGGAGTCACATAGGCGGTGGTGGATTCAGAACCGGAATCGGAGTTCGACGACGCCGATGCCGCCTCCCGGTCCTTCTTCTCACCCGAGGGCTCGGAAGACTTCTTGGTCTCTTCCTTCTGCGCGTTCTGGGCGGAGTCATCCTTGGCTGAAGCTGAGGACTTTTCCTCGGCAGCTTGATCCGTGGCCTCCGGAGTGGCCGAAGATGCTGCCGCATCCTCAATGTCCTCATCGGAACTCTTGGCGGAGTCGGCAGAATCACCGGAATCCGCAGAGTCACCCGAATCGGCAGAATCCTGGGAGTCATCGGAGGAGCCGGCGGCATCGGCATCACCGATCAGCGCCAACACCTGGCCAACTTCTGCGTCTTCGTCTTCCTGGACCTTGATCTCCAACAGCGTGCCGGCCACAGGGGAGGGGACTTCCGTGTCCACCTTGTCCGTGGAGACCTCCAGGAGAGGTTCATCAACCTCAACCTCTTCGCCGATCTCCTTGAGCCAGCGGGTCACGGTGCCTTCGGTCACAGACTCGCCGAGCGCGGGGAGAGTGACCTCGGTCCCGGAGCCACCCGAGGACTTCTTGGGGGTGGAGTCGGAGGACTGCTGGGAGGTTTCCTGCTGGTCCTCCTGGGAATCACTCGCGGAGGAATCAGCTTCACCGGAATCTGCGGAGTCCTCTGACTCTTCCTGGGCGTCCTTAGCATCAGCGTCGCCAGAATCGGAACCGGAGTCTCCGGAACCGGAGCCGTCACCGATGACCACCAGGGGTGCACCGACTTCAACGTCTTCATCCTCGTCGACCAAGATCTTTTCGATCACGCCGGCCACGGGGGAGGGAACCTCGGTGTCCACCTTGTCGGTAGAAACTTCCACCAGGGGTTCGTCAACGGCAACCTCGTCTCCGACTTCCTTGAGCCAGCGGGTCACGGTGCCTTCGGTGACGGATTCACCGAGGGCCGGAAGGTTCACGGTTTCGGACATTGTCTGACCGTCTCTTTCTTCTGTGCGCTTAGGACAGCTTGTGCGTTAGTGCGTAGGAGTTCGGGTGATGGCCCGAGTCCCGTGGCCCGGTTCTGAAACGAACCGGGCCACGGGAGGACTCAGCCGTGCAGTGGTGCTCCGGCCAGAGCCATGGCGGCTTCACCGATGGCTTCATTCTGCGTGGGGTGAGCGTGGATGAAGGCAGCCAGATCTTCCGGATAGGCCTCCCAATTGACGATCAGTTGGCCTTCGCCGATCTGTTCGGAAATACGCTTGCCGATGGCATGGAACCCAATGATGGGACCATCCTTTTCCCGCACCAGCTTGATGATGCCGCCGGTGCCCAAGATGGAGGACTTGCCGTTGCCCAGCAGGTTGTACTCCACGGTCTGAATGTTCTCCTTGCCGAACTTCTCCTCAGCCTTGGGCTGGGAGTAGCCCACGGAGGAGATTTCCGGTTCGGTGAAGGTGACCTTGGGGATGTTGACGTCTTCCACGATCGCGGGGTTGAGACCGGCAATCTCTTCCGCCACAAAACGGCCCTGTTGGTAGCCGCGGTGGGCCAGCTGGACGCCGGGGACAATGTCACCGATGGCGTAGATGTTGCCGACGCCGGTGTGGAGGCGTTCGTTCGGGGTCACGAATCCACGGTCCATGGGGATGCCGACTTCTTCATAACCCATCTCAGCGGTGTTGGGTCCCCGTCCCACGGCCACCAGGACCACGTCCGCTTCAAAGACCTTGCCGTCCGCAAGAGTCACCTTGGCGCCGTTTTCATCCTGTTCAACCTTCTCGAAGAAGGTGCCCAAGTTGGACTTGATGCCCTTCTTCTTGAATTCCTTTTCCAGGATCTTGATGATCGAAGGATCTTCATTGGGCACCAGGTGATCCAAACCTTCAATCACGGTGACCTCAACGCCAAAGGAGTTCCACATGGACGCGAACTCGCAGCCGATCACGCCGCCCCCCAGCACAATCGCTGACTTGGGCGTCCAGTCGATCTCCAAGGCTTCCGTGGAGGTCATGATGCGGTCCCGGATCTCAATGCCCATGGTCTTGGACACGGAGCCGGAGGCCAGGATGATGTGCTTGCCGGTGTAGGTGGTGCCATCAGCCTCAATGGTGTTTTCACCGGTGAGCTTGCCGAAAGCATCCACCACAGTGATCTTCTTGGACTTCAAGAGCCCCTGGAGACCCTTGTACTTCCCGGCCACAATGCCGTTCTTGTAATCCCGCACCGCACCCATGTCCACGGAATCCACGGACAGCTTCACGCCGTACTTCTCAGATTCCTTGGCATCAGCCACCAGCTCGGCGGAGTGCAGGTATGCCTTGGTGGGGATGCAGCCCCAGTGCAGACAGGTGCCGCCCACCTTGCTCTTTTCAAACAGGGCCACGGTGTATCCCAGCTGCACGGCCCGCAACGCTGCTGCGTAGCCGGCGCTGCCGCCGCCCAGTACCAGGATGTCAAACTCATTCTCCGCCACGGATGATGCTCCCTTGCTCATTGATCCTCTGGTGGCAGCCGCCCTTTGCGCCGCACCAGGCTCACTGTGGTTCAGGCCTACTCTAGTCAAGCCGGTAGGCGCTCAGCCACACGAACCAGGCGCGGCGTACTCGGGGACGTCACACTGGTTGGCCGGCCACCAGTTCCACGGCGGCAAACATGGTGCGGACCCCAAAGCCCGTGCCCTGCTTGGGGGTGTAACCCCAGGGCTTGGAGTCGTTGAAGGACGGCCCGGCAATGTCCAGGTGTGCCCAAGGCCCCACAGGCTCCACGGCGGATTCCTCCGCGGCCTCCTGGGCTCCGGCAAATTCTTTGAGGAAAAGTCCCGCAGAGAGCATGCCGCCGTTGCGGTCGCCAATGTTCTTCAGGTCTGCAACCTCGGAATCCAGGGAAGCTCGCAGATGATGCGGCAAGGGCATGGGCCACAGGTCTTCACCGGAGGCCACAGATGCGGCCAGGACGGTTTCGACGGCGTCGTCGTCACCCATGACCGCTGCGGTGCGGGTACCCAAGGCCACCATTTGGGCGCCGGTCAGGGTGGCGATGTCCAGCAGCAGACCGGGGTCTTCTTCCCGCGCAGCCACGAGCCCGTCTGCCAAGACCAGTCGGCCCTCAGCGTCCGTGTTGAGAACTTCCACGGTGCGGCCGCCACGGATGCGGATCACATCCCCCGGACGAGTGGCGGTGGATGACGGCATGTTTTCGGCCAGGCACAACCATCCGGTCACGGACACGGGCAGCTCGGCTTCTGCCGCCGCAAACACGGTGGCCAAAACAGCCGCAGCGCCGGCCATGTCCGACTTCATGGTCTCCATGGACTGAGCGGGCTTCAGGGAGAGGCCGCCCGAGTCAAAAGTGATGCCCTTGCCCACCAGAGCAACGGATTCCACGGGGTTCTTGGGCTCCCAGCCCACGCGGACCAAACGGGGAGGCCGGGAGGCGCCTTGGCCCACGCCGATCAAACCGCCGAAACCACCCTGGGCGAGTTCAGCCTCATCCAGGATTTCCACGGAGACAGCGCCGGAGCTGCGTTCGGCAAGGTCCTCCGCCAACTGCGCCACGGCGGCCGGGTAGACCGTGTCCGGGGACAGCGTGACCAGTGTACGAGCGCGGGAAACCGCACGTCCCACGGTGTCTGCGCGGCTACAGGCGGCAACCAGAGCCTTGCTGTCCAGTCCCGGGGCGAGCACCGTGGCCTTGGCCAAGGGTGCTCCAACGGTGTGCGCAGTTTTGCCCTTCTGGGCAGCAAAGGAATAGGCGCCCAGGGCGATTCCTTCCGCCACAGCGCCAGCCTCCTCCAGGGTTTCCACCGGGAGAGCGAACACGGCGTGCTGGGTCTTGGTGAGGGCCCGGGTGGCTGCACCAGCAGCTCGGCGTAAAGCCTCCACTTCCGAGCCGGACTCTTCCCCGGTGCCCAGACCCGTCAAGACGATCAGAGACCACGCAGAACCTTTGGGGGCTGCGATTTTGAGCACTTCATCCGCAGCACCGGAGGCTCCGACTGTTTGCGCCTGTTCTTGAAGGTTCTCCGGCAAGCCCTTGGCATCCAGGGGCATGAGTACATCAGGGCCGGCGGGGGTTTTGGCCACGGCCACCACAAGGGCGTCGGCGGAGAGTTTGGCCAGTTTCTTGTCCGTGGCGGTCACGGCCACTGATTCCTGCGGGAGGAGTTCGATCAGCGCAGGTGCGGAGGCAGTGGTGTTCTCAGCTGCACGGGCAGAGCGACGGCGGGACGTGGTGCGTGGCATGTGGACAATCACCTTCCAGTCGGGTGCGCTGGACGGTTGTGCCGCCAGCGCTGGTGCGGCCGGTGTAGCTGTGGCCGGGGTTCTCTTGCGATGGTATCGCTGGCCTCGGACAGCACATGAGGTGTTCGCCCGGAGCATGGGCCTCCAGGGCCGCAGACATGGAGGCTGGAGGTCCCGACTTGAGGCTGGAGGCCCAGTACAGGGTGGCTGACGGCGAGGGGTGCGGGAATATCGACGTCGTCAATCCGTGTTACCGATCCGTAGGTCCGTGGCTGCGCGGCGCAAGCCCCAGGTAGCTGAGGCCCCACATAGAGTTGGGTAGACGTCAAGACCAGGAGTGAACTGTGGCTGAACCTTCCGAGTTGTATTTGGGCAATCCCAGCCTTCTGGATGACCCGCGTCTGCACGGGGCTCCGTTGCTGATCTCCCTGTCCGGCTATGCCGAAGGCGGACAGGTGAGCGGGCAGATCCGCGAGACCTTGTTGGAATCCCTGCCACACGATGTCTTGGCGCGTTTTGATCCAGATGAGCTGCAGGATTACCGGGCACGCCGTCCACACGTGCGCTTTGTGGAGGACCACTTTGAGCGCGTGGACAACCCTGAACTGACTCTTTACGGTCTGACTGACCCGCTGGGCCGTCATTTCAGCTTGCTGACGGGCCCGGAACCTGACCTGCAGTGGAATCGGTTTGCGGAGGCCGTTGTGGAATTGGCGCAGCGCCTTGACACCTCCTTGGTGGTGAATGTGACGGGGATTCCCATGCCCGTGCCGCACACCCGCCCATTCCTGGTCTCCGTGCACGGCACCCGTACCGATCTGGTGGCGCAGAATCATCATCAACGGCCCGTGGCGGAGATGAGTTCGTCCATGGCCCAGCAGCTGGAAATCCGGTTCGGTGAGTTGGGTGTGGACACCATTGGTTTGAGTGTGCATGTGCCGCAGTACTTGGCGGACGCCCGGCTGCCTCAGATCACAGTCACTGCCTTTGAACACGTTGCTGCGGCCACGGGATTGACCCTGCCCACCGATTCCCTGCGCGATGCCGGTGCGGATGTGATGCAGCGTATTGAGGAGCAAGTCTCCGGGGCGCCGGAGGTCCAGGCCGTGATTGAGTCCATGGAAACGCGTTACGACGAAATCGTGGATCACAGTGAGCAACGCTCCCTGTTGGCCGGGGATGAATCCGAACTGCCTGACGCAGATGAAATCGGTGCAGCTGTGGAGGCGTTTCTGGCCAATCAACCAGATGAGAACTGAGGCCTGAACGGCCTGCTCGATCCCTGATGTCACCACAGAAGCGTTACGGCCGCGACTCCGCCATGGCCTACCTGGTCATAGCGGTGGGGATTCTGGCGTATTTCACAGCGGTGGCGCAGCGCACCTCTTTTGGTGTGGCCTCCTTGGAAGCGGCGGACCGTTTCCAAGCCACGGCTTCTCAATTGTCCCTGTTCACCATGTTGCAGGTCTTTGTGTATGCGGGCCTGCAAATCCCCGTAGGGGTTCTGGTGGATCGGTTCGGTTCGCGCATGATGGTGGCCGTTGGCGCTGTTCTGATGGCTGCTGGGCAGGTGGTCCTGGCGCTGGCCGATTCCCTGGGGTGGGGAGTTGCGGGCCGTGTTCTGGTTGGGGCGGGCGATGCCGCCACCTTCATCTGTGTGTTGCGGATCATCCCGGCATGGTTTTCGCTGTCCAAGACCCCTGTGATGACCATGCTGGTGGGCACGGCGGGAAACTTTGGCCAGTTGCTTTCCGTGGTCCCGTTCAGCGCTTTGCTCGGGTGGGTGGGGTGGACGCCGTCGTTCCTGGCCATGGCCGCTTTGTCCGTGGTGGTGGCAGTCTTGGTGGTCGCGTTCCTGCGGGACACCCCAGATGGCCAGGGGCCGGTCAACACGTCCTTGGCGGTGCGCCGCACGCGTGCCGCAGTGATTCGATGCCTCCGCGAGCCCGCCACGGCATTGGGGTTCTGGGTCCACTTCACGGTGCAATTCATCGGTACGGTCTTTGCCCTGATGTGGGGGTATCCCTACTTGCAGAATGCCCAGGGCTTGTCCTTGGGGCAGGCGTCCTTTGTGATGACATTTTTTGTGCTGACCAATTTCTTGGTGGGAATGAGCATTGGCAGCTGGGTGGCTCGCCGCCCGAATCGTCGCGTGCAGCTGTCCTACGCTGTGATCGCGGCTGGCTTCACAGCGTGGGCCGTGCTGATCCTGTGGCCGGGCACCGCACCATTCCTGGTGGTGCTTGCTGCGGTGGTGGCCATTGCCATGAGCCTTCCGGCCTCAATGGTTGCTTTCAACATTGTGCAGTCCTTCACTCCGCGACGTCGGATCGGTACAGCCACCGGGATCACCAACGTTGGCGGCTTTGTGGCGTCCCTGGCGGCCATTTATCTGATTGGGCTCACCTTGGATCTTCAGGTGCACTGGGGCTGGGTCACCGATGCCTATGCGCCGGAGGCTTTCAGGGTGGCCATGGCCATGCAGGTTGTGGTGGCAGCGGTGGGTGTGGCTGGTATGGCCGTCAGCGCACGGCGCGTTCGCGCCCGGTACGGAGCGCAATCCGTGTGAGTGCCGGGCATCTCACGCGCCGGGTTTTGCCCCCCACCAGTGGAGGAACCTCCACAGGCCGCGTTGAGTGCCGATCATTGCCCTGAACAGTCCACAGATTACGCAAAGCCCAGGACAGGGCGGTGATGTGGCACTCACAGTGGGTCCATGAGCAGCCACTCCCGTAAAAAGAACCGTAGTCACCGATCCAGCCGTCGCCCCGCTGGGAGGACCGCCTCCGCATCCCGATCATCCCGGACACGGCAAGGGCGGGGGCAGGCCCCCACCGCCGGAGCCCACGCACACCCAGACCCGTATCGTCCGGTGGCACGAACCGCCGCGGATGTTCTGGCCATCCTGCCGCACACCCTGGGCTTCTGGCCGCAGCATTCGGTGGCAGTGATCACCACGACGTCGAACTCCGTGGGGCCCTGCCTGCGTCTGGAATTACCCACGCTTGAAGAGTTGGCAGATCAGCAGTTTTTGCTCTCCTGGATCACCCAGATGAGGGAGATTCTGGAGTACGACACCGTGGGCACCTCAATGTTCATTGCGGTTTACGGTGCGGCCCCGGAGGCCGGTTATCACTCGGCCCGGGAGAGAGAGCAAGCCCAGGCCTTGGCGGAGGTGGTGACTCAGGCAGTGACCAAGGCCGGTGGTCTTTCCGGACATGAGGTGCAAGATGCTTGGTGTCTGCAAGGCGCCCAGTGGTGGCCTGTGGAAGAGCCCCGGGACCTCCATGACGTGGCCAAAATCCGGAACAGCAGCATGTACGCGGCGTTGGTGTGTGACGGCAGTGTGGTGGAGGAAGACCCGGCTGCTTGGGCCAACTCCCCGAGCATGCAGTCCGCCTGGACTGACCAACATCCCGAGCATGATTGGACGGACTGCTCATGGCGGCTCAGTTTTCTGGAGCAGTGGCAGGCCACCATCACCAGCGTTGAGCGGGGCGCCCCCACCACTGCGGGAACCAGCCGAGAACTCACGGAACTGCTGCTGGCCGTGGTGGACCCCATAGGTGCTGATCTGGTGCTGGCCATGGCACTGACCGGTGAGATGGAGGCTTCTAGCACCGCGTGGGTCCAGTGGCAGGCGGCATCCCAGGGGGAAAAATCTCAGGCAAAAACCCCGCTGCCCACTGCCGATTCACCGTCGTCCAGCCAGGACTGCCAATACCCCGCAGAATATGCAGATTGTCATGAACTGCTCCACGTTGCGCAGGTGATGTTGGGTGAATGGCAAGGAACACCTGACTGGGATTCCGTGGATCGGTGCGCCATTGTCCTGGAACATCTGAGTCTGACCGTCGATTCGCTGTCTGCCCCCGGTACCGCCTCGCCACTACCCACCATGGAAGCCTCCTTGTGGATAGCGCGGGCACATCTGGAGCGCTTCCGCGCTCGCGGTTCCCGCGCTGAATACTGTCTGTCCAGGGCAGAAGCGGTGGCACCCTGGCATCCAGGAATCCAGCGCCTTCGGCAACTTTTTGCCACGCGACCGGTGCCAGTGTGGGCATCCCGCCGGGACACCGCGTGGCGCCGCTGAGCGGCCGTGGAAATTTCTGCGGAGTTTTTCTGCAGAACGGGAACAAGACACACCGGGTGTTGGTTGCAACCACCTGAAGACCCTTCTTGTCCTCCACGGCGGTTATGATCGCCGGTGGGACTTGACAGGGTCATAGGTGTTATGACCGGAAGTCACAGCACCGTGTCGAGCAACGAAAGGTTCCCAGTGTCACCAGCTGTCACGAACAAGACGACTGCATCCGCACAGCCTCAAGATGGCGCGGACGTGGATCAGGCGTCGTCGGGCACCACCAGTGCGGCCAAGACCAGCGCCAAGAAGAGCACTGCAGCCAAAAAGACCACTGCCGCCAAGAAAACGACCGCAGCCAAGAAAACCACTGCTGCCAAGGCCGGTACGGCGGCTCGGGCGACTTCTTCCAAGGCGCCTACCAAGGCAACGGCCAAGAAGTCCGCTGCCAAGTCAACCGCAGCCGGAGGCGCCTCTGAGGTTGGTGAGGAGCAGGAGCAGACAGCAGCCAAGGCGGCTTCCACCAAGAAGAAGGCCACCGGCGCTCGTGGTGGCAAGAAGGCCGCGTCAGCTGCCTCGCAGGCCGAAGACCTGGATGAGGACGACGAATTCGACGTTGATGACTCCCTGGAGGAGGACAACTCGGAGGACTCGGACTCCCAGGACTCCGCCGATGAGGCCGAGGACGATCAGGAGGACGAGGCCGTTGCTCCGGAGGACGCTGAGAATGCCAAGTCCGGAACTGAGGTGGTGGCCAAGCCCACCGGCAAGACCACGGCATCTCAGGAGTCGGCTCGCGGGTTTGTGCTCTCCACCAATGATGACGACGACGCCCCCGCTCAGCAGGTGGTTTCCGCCGGAGCCACTGCTGACCCGGTCAAGGACTACCTGAAGCAGATCGGCAAGGTTGCCCTGCTGAATGCCGAGCAAGAAGTTGATCTTGCCCTGCGGATCGAAGCTGGCCTGTTCGCCGAGCACAAGTACAAGGACGACGCCGATTCCCTGACCCGGGAGCAGAAGAAAGAACTGCGCTGGGTCATCCATGACGGCAAGCGCGCCAAAAACCACCTACTGGAGGCCAACCTCCGCCTGGTGGTCTCCCTGGCCAAGCGCTACACGGGCCGCGGCATGCTGTTCCTGGACTTGATCCAGGAAGGAAACCTGGGTCTGATCCGTGCGGTGGAGAAGTTTGACTACACCAAGGGCTTCAAGTTCTCCACCTACGCCACCTGGTGGATTCGACAGGCCATCACCCGTGCCATGGCTGACCAGGCCCGTACCATCCGTATCCCGGTGCACATGGTGGAGGTCATCAACAAGCTGGCCCGTGTGCAGCGGCAGATGTTGCAGGACTTGGGCCGCGAGCCAACTCCTGAAGAGTTGGCCCAAGAACTGGACATGACGCCTGAAAAGGTGGTTGAGGTCCAGAAGTACGGCCGTGAGCCCATCTCCTTGCACACGCCGCTGGGTGAGGACGGTGACTCCGAATTCGGTGATCTGATTGAGGATTCTGAGGCCGTTGTGCCGGCAGATGCCGTCAGCTTCACCCTGCTGCAGGAGCAACTGCATTCGGTGCTGGACACCCTCTCCGAACGGGAGGCCGGAGTGGTGGCCATGCGCTTTGGGCTGACCGATGGACAGCCCAAGACCCTGGATGAGATCGGCAAGGTTTATGGGGTGACCCGTGAGCGGATAAGGCAGATAGAGTCCAAGACCATGTCCAAGCTGCGTCACCCGTCCCGCTCACAAGTGCTGCGCGATTACTTGGACTGATACCGCAGCCTGAGCTGGTTCCCAACGACGACGCCGGTGGCGCACCTTGCACGGTGCGCCACCGGCGTCGTTGTGGTTGCGGGGTGTGAGGTGAGTCATGGGATGACGTGAATTACCCCGCAGAAAGCAACCAAACCCCACGCGGAGTCATACGATCAAAGAGTTCTAACCCCAACTGAACCGCAAATCTGGTGACTCATGAGTGAAAGCAGTGTTCGTAGCGCACAACTGGTGGTCGACACTCTCCGTGAGCAGGGGGTGAGATATGTGTTCGGAGTGCCTGGCGCCAAGATCGACTCGGTCTATGACGCACTGGTGGATGCCCCGGAGATCCAACTGGTGGTGTGCCGGCACGAACAAAATGCCGTGTTCATGGCTCAAGCCGTAGGGCGCTTGACGAGAGTTCCCGGCGTGGTGCTGGTGACCTCCGGCCCGGGTACCACCAATCTGGCCACGGGTTTACTGACCGCCACCACGGAGCAGGACCCGGTGGTGGCCATTGCGGGCACGGTGGGTCTGCCTGATCGGCTCAAACGCACACACCAGTCACTGGATGCGGTGAACTTTTTGGCACCGGTGACCAAATCTTCCGTGGAATCCACGGATCCCAATGACGTGGCGGAAGCGTTGGCCAATGCTTTTCGCACGGCAACCACTGAGCCCAAAGGTGCGGCTGCCGTGATGCTTCCGGCCAGCGTGACCAACGCGCCCACCACCAAATCCGCGTTGCGCAAGAAGCACGTGGCGCCGCAGGGGCCCGCAGCCCAGGTCTCCATTGATCTCACGGTCCAGGCGGTGAAAGAGGCCGCGTGTCCCGTGCTGCTGGTGGGTCTACGAGCCTCTGACCCTGAATCCACGGCAGCATTGCGCCACGTGGTTCGAGCCACCGGGTTACCCGTGGTGGAAACCTTCCAGGCTGCCGGGGCCATCTCCCGTGATCTGGAGCAGCACTTCCTGGGCCGGGTAGGTCTGTTCCGAAATCAGCCCGGGGACATCTTGCTCTCCAGGGCGGATGTTGTGCTGACCATCGGCTACGACACCGTGGAATACGACCCCATCATTTGGAACACCCGCGCGGATCGAAAGATCATTCACCTGGACACCATCCCTGCGGACCTGGACAACGCGTACCAGCCCAATTTGGAGCTGCGCGGGAACATCGCCCAGACCCTGGAGATCTTGGCCGAGCAGTTGAAAGGTGTGGAGCTGGACCAGGCGGCCCAGGATGAAATCGCCGTGCAGCGGGATGCTTTGGCGGCTTTTGAAACGCAGGCACGCTCCAAGCCGGATACGCAGCTGGGGGTTCATCCCGGGCACCTGGCCTATGTGATCCGGGACCTCATTGAGGATGACAAGACCACGGTGGCCGCCGACATTGGCTCCCATTCGATTTACCTGGCCCGTTATTTCCGCACCTATGAACCGCGCACCTTGCTGTTCTCCAACGGCCAGCAGACCTTGGGCGTGGCGCTGCCGTGGGCCATTGCAGCAGCACTGGTCCGCCCGGAGCACCCCGTGGTGTCCATCTCTGGTGACGGTGGCTTCCTCTACTCCGCTCAGGATTTGGAAACAGCCACTCGTTTGGGGCTGAACCTGGTACACGTGATCATGCGGGACAACGCCTATGACATGGTGGCGTTCCAGCAGGTGATGAAATACGGCCGCACCTCCGGCGTCGAGCTGGGGGATTATGACTCCGTGAAGTTCGCTGAAGCCATGAATGCTCATGGCCACCGGGTGCACACCCTGGAGGAGTTCAAGTCGGCCTTCGTTGAGGCCACGAGTACTCCGGGTGTCTCCATTGTGGACGTGGCAGTGGACTACACGGACAACGTGGACTTGGCTGCCCACCTGGACGATTCTGCGCTGAACTAACCCCTCACCCTCCGCCGAGTTGTCAGTGGTGTGGCCCCTGAGACACCCAGCGGCCACGCAACTGGCAACTCGGCGGAGGGTAGGTAGGCGCTGAGAACAAACGGATGGCCCGGTACGTCCGTACCGGGCCATCCGTCATGTCAACCGGGTCACACCACCCGGTCCGCCAAGATCATGCTCTCAGGCATTGATGCGTTCGGTTTCGTCCTCCCAGGACGCGGCCATGGGACGCAATTTGTCCTCGTTGGCGCGTGCGTGATGGGCGCAGAACAAGAGTTCCCCTCCGGTGGACTGGAGGACAACCCGCACGTAGGCCTGGGCGCCGCAGGCATCGCAGCGATGGGTGGCATTCAATTTAGGGGTCTCTAGTGTGGCGTTCACAGACATCCTCCTTCAGACTCTGAAACTTCGCACGGCGGTCTCACCCTCCACGCGAGTACGTCCATACAACCACGCGGACCCGAAAAGTCATTCCACCCCGAAGGTGTTTTCGCCCACCGCGCACGTGGCTCACGTTGGTGGCGAGCTCAACTGCCTTGCTACGGGCCTCAACCACGTTGATGCGCGCCACAGGGTGATCCCGGTGCGGTGGTGACGCGCCGCGTCGTCGTCTTCCGGGGCTGCTGTGCAGGCGAGCGCATTAGAGTAAGGGCGCCCGGACTACCCGCCGGGTGTCCGCCCAACCACCGGTGCGGACCTTCCCCGCGTCAGCAGGAGACTCCTTCAACGTGAGCCCCACCAAATCCGAGTACAACGCCCGCCACCTCTCCGTCCTGGAGGGGCTGGAGGCTGTGCGCAAGCGCCCCGGTATGTATATCGGCTCCACGGATTCTCGGGGGTTGATGCACTGCCTGTGGGAGATCATCGACAACTCCGTGGATGAGGCCCTTGCCGGTTACGGGCATCACATCACCGTGATCCTGCACCGGGATGGTTGCGTGGAGGTTCACGACGACGGCCGTGGCATCCCCATTGACAAGGAACCGCGTACAGGGCTCTCCGGCGTGGAGGTGGTGTTCACCAAACTGCACGCCGGCGGCAAGTTCGGCGGCGGTTCTTACACGGCTTCCGGCGGCCTGCACGGCGTGGGCGCCTCCGTGGTCAACGCGCTCTCCTCCCGGCTGGACGTGCAAGTGGACCGTGGTGGCAAGACCTATCAGATGTCCTTTCGACGCGGTGAGCCCGGCACGTTCACGGACAAGGGCGCACCGTCCCCGGAGGCACCCTTCACCGCCTTTGTGTCAGGCTCCGAACTGGAAGTGGTTGGCAAAGCACGCCGCGGTGTGACGGGTACCCGAATCCGCTACTGGGCAGACCGCCAAATCTTCACCCCGGATGCCCAGTTCGCGTACCAGGACTTGGTCAACCGTGCCCGCACCACTGCATTCTTGATCCCCGGTCTTCGGATCACGGTGCGGGATGAACGCCGCGCGCCCGGTACCGCGGGGGAGCTGGCAACCCACGAGGAGGTCTTCCAACACGACGGCGGCATCTCCGAATTCGCCGACTTCCTGGCCACGGACGAATCCGTCACGGATATTTGGCGCTTCCAGGGGGAAGCCTCCTTCACGGAAACCGTTCCGGTGCTTGACGACGGCGGACACTCGCGTCTGCAGGAGGTGGAGCGTGACTGCGAGGTAGATGTGGCGCTGCGCTGGGGAATCGGGTACGACACCACGGTGCGTACATTCGTCAACATCATTTCCACGCCCAAAGGCGGAACCCACCAGACCGGATTTGAACAAGCCCTGGTCAAAGTGTTCCGCAAGCAGATCGAAGCCAATGCCCGACGTTTGAAGGTGGGCAACGACAAGATCGACAAAGACGACGTCATGGCGGGCCTCACCGCGGTGCTGACCGTTCGGTTGGCCGAACCCCAGTTTGAAGGCCAGACCAAGGAGATCTTGGGCACCCCGGCCGTGCGCCAAATTGTCTCCAAGGTGGTGGAGAAAGAACTGACCAAGGCCCTGACCGCCACCAAGCGAGATCAAAAGAACCAAGCCACGGCGGTGTTGGAAAAGGTGGTCGCGGAGATGAAGTCGCGGATCTCCGCGCGGCTCCACAAGGAAACCCAACGGCGCAAGAACGCCTTGGAGACTTCCTCCATGCCCACCAAGCTGGTGGAGTGCCGTTCCACGGACGTGGGCGCATCGGAGCTGTTCATTGTGGAGGGCGACTCCGCACTGGGGACGGCACGGTTGGCCCGGGACTCTGAGAACCAAGCATTGCTGCCCATCCGCGGCAAGATCCTCAACGTGCAGAAAGCCTCCGTCACGGACATGCTGGCCAATGCCGAATGCGCCGCATTGATCCAGGTGATCGGCGCCGGCTCCGGCCGGACCTTTGATGTTGAAGCTGCCCGCTACGGGAAGATCATCATGATGACGGACGCAGACGTGGACGGCGCCCACATTCGCACTCTGTTGCTGACACTGTTCTACCGCTACATGCGGCCGCTGGTGGAGGCCGGCAAGGTGTACGCGGCGGTCCCGCCGTTGCACCGGGTGGAAATTGTCAATCGGGGCTCCAAGCCCAATGAGATGGTCTACACCTACTCCGAGCGTGAGCTACACACGCTGCTGTCCGATCTGGAAGCGGAGGGCCGGTCCTACAAGGAGCCGATCCAGCGCTACAAGGGCTTGGGCGAAATGGACGCTGACCAACTGGCGGAAACCACCATGGACATCCGTCACCGTATGCTGCGCCGGGTGACCGTGGAGGGCGCGGAGGCGGCCGAACGCGCCTTCTCCCTGTTGATGGGCTCAGAAGTTGCCCCGCGCAAGGACTTCATCATTGCCGGAGCTGCCCAGCTGGACACGGAGCGGATCGACGCTTGAGGTGCGCCACCGTGGTTGACACAGATCAACCAGGTGGCAAACAGTGGGTTTCTGTTGGGTTGTGTTGGGAACCTGTGGCAACTGGATGCTTTTGGAAGGGTATTTTCCGTAAAATTTGAGGTGTTCACCAGGCATCACAACATAAGCGCAACCAGCCAACGGTGGATCGTGTTGCGTGAGTTCTTGGGTAGTTGTTGATGGCCTGTCATCACGTCCCGAAAGGGCTGCTCACCTCATGTGGCTCCAGGATTATGACCCGCTCGGGTCACCGTTGCTCTCCGCACTCGTTGCCGCTCTACCGATCATTGTGTTCCTCCTGGGACTCACCGTCTTCAAACTCACCGGCCTCAAAGCCTCCCTCATCGCCTTGATCCTGGCTGTGGGTCTGGGCGCACTGGTCTTTGGGCTTCCGTTGGCGGCCACCGGATCCGCCGTCGTCTACGGCTTCCTGGGTGGCTTGTGGCCGATCGGCTGGATTGTGCTGATGGCGGTGTGGCTGTACCGGATCGCCGTGCGCGCTGGCTATTTTGACGTCATTCGATCTTCCATTTCCGCCATCTCGGAAGATCAGCGGCTGCAAGTGCTGCTGATCGCCTTCTGCTTCGGCGGATTCCTGGAGGGGGCCGCAGGCTTCGGCATCCCCATCGCAATCTGCGGCGCACTTCTGGTCAACCTGGGGTTCCGGCCGTTGCGAGCAGCAGGTATTGCTCTGGTGGCCAACGCAGCCTTTGGCGGTTACGGCGCCATCGGCATCCCCGTGATCGTGGGTGCCGCGCAGGGTGATGTTCCCTTGACTGACCTGTCCCGCATGATGGTCCTGGTGATCCAGGGGATCATGGTGTTCATCCCCGTTCTGCTGGTGGCCATCCTGGACGGACGGCGCGGTGTGAAGGAAACCGGGTTGGTGGCCCTGGCCATCGGCATACTGGTGTCCGGCCTGCAATCCATCATCCTGTGGGTGGCAGGACCAGAGTTGGTGGACATCATCCCGCCGCTGGTGGGCATGGCGGCCATGGCTCTGTTGCTGCGCCGGTGGAGCCCCCGCACCATTTACCGGGAGGCTCACGCCCCGGCACTGGAGGATCTGCGCGCTGACCAACAGCCCGTCACCTTCGGCAAAGTGGTTCAGGCGTGGTCGCCGTTCTACATTCTTTCCGGTTTCATCCTGCTGTGGTCCGTGACCGCCGTCGTTGACTTCCTGGGCCGTGCCACGGTGGCTGTCCCCATGCCGTTCCTGCACCAGGCGGTGGCGCGCACAGCCCCCATCGTGGCGGAGACCACGGCTGTGGACGTGCTCTGGAGCTGGGGGATTCTTGCGGCCTCCGGAACCGCCATCCTGTGCGCAGCCTTGTTCACCATCCTGGTGACCCCCAGCATCACGTGGAAACAAAGCGGTGAGGAGCTGTTGGGGGCAGGTCGGCAGCTGTGGGGTCCCATCCTGATGATTTGCATGGTCATGGCGGTGGCCAACGTGATGAACTTTACCGGGATGTCTTCCGCCATGGCCCTGGCACTGGCGGCCACGGGTGGCGTCTTCCCGCTGCTGTCCCCGATCATCGGCTGGATCGGGGTGTTCGTGACCGGTTCCGTGGTCAACAACAACACACTGTTCGCCTCCTTGCAGGCCGTGACCGCCGGGCAGATCGGGACCAGCCAGACACTGCTGGTGGCCTCCAACACCGCAGGCGGTGTGATGGCCAAGGTGATCTCACCGCAGTCGATTGCCATTGCCACGGCTGCCGTGGGGGAGCAGGGCAAGGAGGCGGATCTGACCCGCCAGGTTCTGCTCTACAGCCTGGGTCTGCTGGCCGTGCTGTGTGCTTGGGTGTTTGTGCTGTCGCTGGTGCTCTGAGACCTGTCTAGGATGGAAGGGTCTGTGGTGATGTGAGTCACCACAGACCCTTTGTTCTTGTGCCGCACCGGAAAAATCCGCGGCAGGTCCCAGCAACGCAGGAGTTGACCATGGCCAGCACCCTCCCATCCGATGCGTCCAGTGCACAGGGCTGCGCGGAACACATCCCCGCAGTGACGGTGACCATCACCGGTGCCGCTGGTCAGATTGGTTACTCCACTGTTTTTCGTGCCGCTGCAGGTGCGCTGTTGGGACCGGACACTCCCGTGCGGCTCAGACTGCTGGAAATCCCGGAAGCGGCACGCGCTGCCGAGGGCGTGGCCATGGAACTACTGGATGGAGCCATGCCGCTGCTGGAGTCGGTGGATGTTTTTGATGACCCGAATCAGGCGTTCGACGGCGCAGAAGTTGGCTTATTGATCGGGGCCAAACCGCGCTCCAAGGGCATGGAGCGTGCTGATCTGCTCAGCGCCAACGCCGGGATTTTTTCGGTCCAGGGCCGTGCCATCAACCACGCTGCTGCGGATGCTTTCCGCGCCGTGGTGGTGGGAAATCCAGCCAATACCAACGCTCTCATTGCTGCCTCCCACGCCCCGGATGTACCCCGTGAACGGTTCACCGCGCTGACCCGTCTGGACCATCACAGGGCAGAAGCTCAGTTGGCGCTGGCCTGCGAGGTGTCCGTCAATGACGTGGCGGGAATTGCCATCTGGGGAAACCACTCCGCTTCCCAGTACGTGGACCTCACCCACGCCACGGTGCTGGGGCGTTCCGCGGAGGAAGTGCTGGCCGAACGCGGGTACGACCGGCAGTGGATTGATGAGTTTTTCATCCCCAAGGTGGCCAAACGCGGTGCGGAAATCATTGCGGTGCGCGGCGGATCGTCCGTGGCCTCGGCCGCGCATGCCACCTTGCATCACATCCGCAGCTGGTTGCGTGGAACGGATCGAGGGCAGTGGACCTCCATGGCCGTACCCTCCACGGGCGCCCACGGTGTGCCGGCCGGAGTGATCAGTTCCTTCCCCGTGACCTGTTCAGAGGGCGATTACAGCATTGTGGAACCCTGGGAGATTGATGCTTTTTCCCGGGAACGCATTGACCGCTCCGTTGCGGAATTGGTGGTCGAACGCGCAGCCGTGGAGGAACTGGGCCTCCTGGGCCCCGGTGCCTGAACCCCCGCCGTAACAGCACCGAGCAGCGCCGGACAGCACCAAGTAGCGCCCAGTGGCGCCGGACAGGCAGTTGTTTCGGCGTAAAGGTCAGAGCCGCAGCAAACGAACGTGGTCGTCGTGGACCTGCCCACCCATGGGAAAGGTGGTGGTTCCCACCACCCGGAAACCGCGGCGTTCATAAAAGGCATTGGCGCGCGGATTGAGTTGGTTCACGGTCAGCCACAGTCCGGTGGACCCATTCACCGTGGCGTCTTGGATCACGGAGTCCATGAGCTCCCCGGCCACACCGGACCCGCGGGCCTGCGCCAGGACGTAGAACTTGGACAGAAACCACAGGGTGGTCTCCTCCAGCAGTTGGGTATCGGCCAGCTCGCCGGTGACAGCCACCGGACGGCCTGCCACCGCCACCGCGTACCCCACCGGGGCGCCATCATGGGTCATGACCTGGATGTGGTGATCCGGGTCTGCCAACCACTGCTCAAACCTGTCAGTGGACAGCTCCCGCTGCACGTGCGCAGCAGCCGTGGCAGCTGAAACGCCTGGCGGGCAGGCATGGTGGAAGGTGGCTGCGGCCAATTCGTGGAGCAGCAAACCATCACCTAGACGGCCGGCGCGTACTCCCTGGTTCACTGATCGCCCTCCACAGCAGCATCGGCATCAGAGTCCCCGACGACGGCGGGGGAGCGGGGCGTCGTCGTCGGCTCCACCCAGGCAGGTCCAATGGCGTCCATGACCTGCTCCAGCGGGACACCGGAGCCGTCCCGTCGGCCGTATTCCGTGGGCAGGGACCGCGCCACACCGGCAGTGGACGCTGCCTTGGCCGGTCCCAGGCCGGCCCAAGCCAGGGTCAGCGCCGACTCGCCACGCAAGAACCGCTGGCACCGGACACCGCCCGTGGCGCGGCCCTTGGCCGGGTATTCGGACAGGGGAGTGAGTTTGACGGAGTATTCGGACATCCCCGGTAGGACTTCATCCGCCTTGGCCACGGTGACCACCACGGAGTTCGGATCCTGGCTGTGGGCCGGGCCAAAAAAGATCACGGCATCGCCTTCGGCGAGCTTGATCCCCGCAACGCCACCTGCCGTCCTTCCTTGCGG
Organism: Kocuria sp.; assembly: GCF_030538595.1. GTDB lineage: Bacteria > Actinomycetota > Actinomycetes > Actinomycetales > Micrococcaceae > Kocuria. Next base: position 35,151 of record NZ_JAUNTS010000014.1, on the reverse strand, counting down.
GCGCACGGAGGCGGCCGGGAAATGCAACAGCTTGGCCTGCGCGGTGATGAACACCAGATCAGCGGAGTCATCGGCAACCTCCACGCCAATCACCTGATCCTGGTCCCGACCGGTGCCCTTCAGGGAAATGATGTCCCAGTCGTCACGGTTCAAAGGGTGCTCGGGGTTGAGCCGTTTGACCACACCCTGCCGGGTTCCCAACGCCAAGACCGCATTCAGCGGTGCCAGCCCCACCAGCGCTTCGCCCTTGGCCAGGCTCAGGAAATCCTTGGCTGCAACGCCGTCGGAGAGCTTGGCCACGCCGTCGTAATCGGGCAGCACCGGAACGTCCAGAACCGGGACCCGGATCATGCGCCCAGCAGAGGTCACAGCCCCAATTTCCCCGCGAGCTGTGGTGGCCACTTGCGAGCGCAGCGCATCATGTTTGATCCGGCGCCCGGGCTCAGCCAGGGGGGTGCGGTCCGTGGTGCGTGCCAGCTGCCCGGAGGTGGAGAGGAACACCCAGCAGGGATCGTCGGTGATCTCCAGGGTGGGACCGGCTTTCTTGGCGTTTGCCGTGGCTGCGGTGATTTCCGGTAGATCCTCTGAGGTCAGCAGTGTGGTGCGGCGCTCATCTCCGTGCTGGGTGGCAACCTCCGCCAGTTCCTGGGAAACCACGGCCCGCAGTCGCGTGTCCGAGGCCAAAATGGCCTCCAGCTCGGCAATCTCACGCTGGAGCTCATCCCGCTCGGCTTCCAGCTCTATGCGGGAGAACTTGGTGAGTTGGCGCAGTCGCAGTTCCAGGATGTGATCTGCCTGTGCCTGGGAGAGGTCAAAGACCTGCATGAGCCGCGTACGGGCCTCCGCAGTTTCATCGGATGACCGGATGATCTGAATGACCTCGTCAATGTCCACAATGGCGATCAGCAGACCCTCCACCAGGTGGAGGCGATCTTGACGTTTGCCCAATCGGTGTTCGGTCCGGCGCCGCACCACCGTGAGACGGTGCTCCACGTAGACGCGCAAGAGGTCAAGCAACCCCATGGTGCGCGGCTGACCGTCAACCAGGGCCACGTTGTTGATCCCGAAAGACTCTTCCAGCGGTGTGTGCTTGTAGAGCTGGGCCAGCACCGCCTGCGGGTTGAAGCCGTTTTTGAGCTCGATCACCAGCCGCAGCCCGTTGGTGCGGTCCGTCAAATCCACCACATCGGAAATTCCGGCCAGTTTCTTGGCCTGGACTGCGGATTTGATCTTCTCAATGACCTTTTCCGGGCCCACCATGTATGGCAGTTCGGTCACCACAATGCCTTGTTTGCGTGCGGTGACTTGTTCCACGGCCACGGTGGCGCGGGTCTTGAAGGAACCGCGTCCGGTTTCGTAGGCGTCACGGATTCCGTCCAGCCCCACAATCCGGCCACCGGAAGGCAGATCCGGGCCCGGGATGAACTTCATGACCTGGGCCAAGGTGGCATCCGGGTGGTCAATCAGATGGCGGGCTCCCTCCACCACCTCACGCAGGTTGTGCGGTGCCATGTTGGTGGCCATGCCCACCGCAATACCGGAGGCCCCGTTGACCAGAAGGTTGGGGAAGGCTGCGGGCAGTACGGCAGGCTGGGTGAACTGGTTGTCGTAATTCGGGATGAAGTCCACCACGTCCTCACCCAGGTCCGCCGTCAGCGTCAGCGCCGCCGGGGCCAAACGCGCCTCCGTGTACCGGGAGGCGGCGGGACCATCATCCAGTGAGCCAAAGTTGCCGTGGCCGTCCACCAGGGGCGTGCGCATGGCAAAGGGCTGGGCCAGGCGGACCATGGCGTCATAGATCGCGGAATCACTGTGCGGGTGCAACTTACCCATGACTTCGCCCACCACGCGGGCAGACTTCACGTGCCCGCGATCTGGGCGCAGGCCCATGTCATCCATCATGTAGAGGATGCGGCGCTGGACGGGCTTGAGGCCGTCCCGGGCGTCCGGCAGAGCCCGGGAGTAGATCACGGAATAGGAGTACTCCAGGAAGCTGGTTTCCATTTCCGCCGTGACATCAATGTCAACAACATTCTCCCGGAAGTCCGCGGGAAGTTCTTGGCGGGGTGATCGTGATCCTGACCTGCGTGGGGCCATGGGTGGGGACGCTCCTTTGTTACTCCCGCGGGGTGTGCTGGGCAGACGTGTACCGTACGGTCAGCGGGGATTCTCGATACGCTGAAGTCTATGGTCTCCGAGTCCTCGAATCAGGGTGGCGACACCCACGCCCGCACGCCCGGTGGTACCGCTGGCCCTGACACGGCTGCTATTGCTCTGCAACAGGGTTACCCCGCCCATTGGGAAGCGGATGTGGTGCTGCGCGACGGCGCCACGGCCAACTTGCGCCCGGTCACCCCGGATGATCAGGACGCCCTGCTGGAGATGTTCCACGGGCAGTCGGAGAACACCATCTATCTGCGGTTCTTCTCCCACAAGACCACGTTGACCAAGCGAGAGCTGGAACGTTACACCACGGTGGATCACCGTGATCGGGTGGCCTTTGTGATCATGTTGGGTGGGTCCATGATCGGCATTGGCCGCTATGACCGCACGCAGAAACCCAACGATGCAGAAGTTGCCTTCCTGATCTCGGATGCCCACCAGGGGCGCGGCATCGGCTCCATTCTGCTGGAACATCTGTCTGCGGCAGCCTTGGAAAACGGCATTGACCACTTCTCCGCGGAGGTCCTGCCGGAGAACCGGGCCATGCTGCGGGTGTTCGTGGAGGCCGGCTACGACGTCGCCAGGCATTTTGACGACGGCGTCGTGGCCCTGGAGTTCTCCATCGACCCCACGGAGAAACAACGGTCCGTGATGGTGGCTCGTGAACACCGCGCCGAGGCCCGCTCCACGGCACGCATTTTGACTCCGAGTTCCATTGCCGTGGTGGGTGCCTCCGCCGATCCCTCGAACGGCGGGCACGTGGTGGTCAACAACATTGTGGCCTCCGGCTTTTCCGGTGCGCTGTACGGCATCAACCCGGTGGAGTTTGCCCAGGAGGGCATGATCCACAAGGCTTCGGTGGCTGACATCGGAGAACCCGTGGACCTGGCGGTGGTGGCCGTCCCGTATGACGCCGTGCTGGAGGTGGTGGATCAATGTGGCCGTGCCGGTGCCCACGCGGTGGTGGTGGTGACCGGCGGCTGGGCAGAGGCGGGAGCTGAAGGTGCCCTGCGGCAACGGCAACTGGTGCGGTTGGCCCGCGGCTACGGCATGCGTGTGGTGGGCCCGGCCAGCTTGGGGGTGCTGAACAACGCGGCAGAACACCGATTCAACGCCACTGTGCTGCCTGCCGCTCTGCGCCACGGTACCGTGGGCCTGTTCACCCAGTCGGGGGCTCTGGGCACCCTCCAAGCCTCCGCTGCGGTGCGCCACGCAGTGGGCATCTCCACGTTTGTGTCCGCGGGTAATCGAGCGGATGTTTCCGGTAACGACATGATGCAGTTCTGGGAGGACGACTCCGCCACGAAGGTCTGCGGCATGACACTGCAGTCCTTTGGAAATCCCCGCAAGTACTCCCGGATTGCGCGGCGCCTGTCCCGGATCAAACCGGTGATCGTTGCCAAGTCAGAGGTCACCGGATTGCGGCTGCCACCGGGGCACACAGGGCGCACAACCGAAGCCCCAGCAGGAGCGCTGAACGCCATGTTGCAGCAGGCCGGGGTGTTGCAGGTGGCCACGTCCGATCAGCTGATGGACCTGGCTGCCGTGGCTTCCGCCCAGCCGTGGCCCCGTGGCGTGCGCACAGCACTGCTGGCAAATGCCATGGCGCTGGGTCGGCTGATGGAGGACACCGCAGCCATCCTGGGCATGCCGGTGACCGCCGTACGGGACAACCTGGACACCTCACTCGGTGGCGGCAGGGCTCTGGAAAACGTCCGGACAGCCCTTGCCGGACTACTGGCGGATGCGGACGTGGACGCCGTCGTTGTCTCTTTGATCCCGGCACCCGGGGTGAGTGAGCAGGACTGGGCCAATGCCGTGGCCCAGGCGGGCCGGAACGGCGGCAAACCTGTGGTGCTGGCCATGACCGGCAGCACGGAGGTGCGGGCACCATCCCACGTGCACCGCCACGGGGATCTTGAACTTCCCGTGTTCCTTGCGCCGTCCTCCGCAGTGGAGGCCCTGCACCGTATCCAGGAGTGGGTGGCCTGGCGGGATCGGGAGAGCGACGCCGTCACGGTTCCGGAGGACATCAACGCCGAGGCAGCCGAGCAGCTGCTCGCGGAATGGTCGGCCGAAATCCCGGGTGAGTCACTGCTGACCCTGGATGCCGAACGGACCCGGCAACTGCTGGCCACCTACGGGATCTCGGTGCTGCCCACCGTGCGGTTCCGTGACGTGGAACAGGCCGTGGCGGCAGCTGAAGAGCTCGGTTACCCGGTGGCGGTCAAGAGCACGGATCGGCACCTGCGCCACCGCCTGGACCTAGGTGGAGTGCGGCTGCAAATTGACTCGGCGGAACAACTGCGAGATGCCATCACCTCCATGCGCCGCACCCTTCCCGTTGGTTCCGATCAGCTGGACCTGCAAGCCATGGCGCCCACCGGACAGGCTGTGGTGGTCACGGCAACCGAAGACCCTCTGGTGGGGCCGGTGCTGTCTTTCGGGATCGCGGGAGATGCCGTGAAACTTCTGGATGACCGCGCGCACAGGGTGCCGCCGCTGACCGATCAGGACATTCACGACATGGTCCGGGAGCCCAAGGCCGCCCGGAAACTCTTTGGCTACGAGGGCCAGCCGCCGGTTGCCGTGGAGGCCCTGGAAGACCTCATGATCCGGGTGGCGTTGTTGAAGGACCGGCACCCGTACATCGCGCGCCTGGATTTGAACCCGGTACTGTTGTCCAGCGAACACCTCACCGTGCTCTCAGCGGATGTGCGACTGGGGGACCCCAAGGAACGGACAGACAGTGCACGGCGCGCGATGCGGAGGTGAACCATGAGCGACACAATCGCTGGTCGGTACACCCTGATTGACCCCATTGCCCGCGGGGGCTCCGGCACGGTCTGGCGGGCTTGGGATCAGCGGCGTCGTAACCTCTGCGCCGCCAAGGTGCTGCGGCAGCGCGACTCCGCCGATCTGCTGCGTTTTGTCCGCGAACAATCCGTCAAGTTGGAGCACCCGCACGTTCTGGCTCCCTATGGCTGGGCGGCAGAGGACGAACACGTGGTGATCGCCATGGACCTCTGCGACGGCGGAACATTGGAAACGGTGCTTCAGGATCACGGTGCGCTGGCCGATGACGTCATTGAAGAAGTCATGCTGCAACTGCTGCGAGCCTTGCAGTTCGTGCATGCTGAGGGCTGGATTCACCGCGACGTCAAACCCGCCAATCTGATGATGAACGCCACGGGCACCGGGCGGCCCCTGTCCCGTCTGGCCGATTTTGGCATTGCCACGCAGATGGAAGACGCCCGTCTGACCCGCATTGGCACCGTGGTGGGCACCCCCGGCTACATTGCCCCGGAACTGCTGGACGGTGCAGACCCCAACCCGGCTCAGGACCTCTTTGCCGCAGGCGTGGTGGCCATGCGCATGGCCCAGCCGCACCAGGGCCGCGGCCAAAGCCCCACGCCGGAGAATGCACTCGAAGCATTCGGGCACGATTCCCTGCTGGGGGCCGAGATCGCCGCACTCTTGGACCCCGATCCCGGAGTGCGCCACGACGGCGCACTGGCCCTGCAGGAGCGCCTGGCCGGCGAATCCACGCACCGCAGCTTTGACCCCGCCCACACCCGTGACGGTGAGCCGCTGGAGGTCTTTCAGACCTTGGACCCCTTGCCGCCGGAGTGGCAGGAAATCGCCGAAGGTGCCCGCGAAGCTCCGCAGCAGCCCAGCACCGGTGCCGTCACGGCAGCACGCAGCGGAGAGGCCGGGGAGGACTCAGGCCCAGCCACTCAGGTGGCGCCCCAGGCGCCCATCAGCATCCAGGACGTGCCCAGCGGCGGATGGATCCGGACCAACTACGGTTTGGTCTCCACCCCTGCCCCCGGCGGTGAGCCCCTGGTTGGGCCAGCCAGCGGCCCCGCAGGCGGTGCGCTGCACGGAATGCCCTCCGGCTTGACGGTCGACGGCGCAGTGGCACCGTCTGCGGCTCCACCCACGCAGGGTGCCACCACGGGGTCCGTGGTCCAGGGGCCCCTTCCGCAAGGCCAGGATTCGCGGGCCACGTTGATCGGTGGCGGCCCCAACGCAGTGGCTGGCTGGAGTGGTAACGGTCAAGCGCGACGCAATGTGTCCCACCTGACGGCCGATGACACCACCCAGGAATCCGTGAGCGGTTCCCAGGCGGCCGCTTCCGAGTCGTCGTCGGGGACGCCCGGTGGTGGCGCCCGAACCAGGGCTGGCGTACCCGAGCGGGGCAAGTCCGCAAGAAATGGCCCGCTCTCCCGCCTGGGTGTTCACGGTGCCACAGGGTGGCTTGTGATCGGCGTGGTGGGGTTGCTGCTGGCCATCGGATTGTTGTTCGGCCTTCTGGCGCTCAACAACGCCGGAGGTTCGCAGCCCGCACCGACACCCTCACCCACGCAGACCTCCCAACCGACCCAGACCACCACTCCGTCACCTGCATCCACGTCCAACAGCTTCAACGGTGGTGAGCCCACCATCGGTTCCGGCTTTGGCGGGAACCAACCCGGCCGGGTGGGGGAGTAACCTGATGCGACCAGGCACGATTCCCACCTCCCGGTGGTAAAAACACCCTGAGCGCCGTAGACCACGGCACCATCCCACGTCAAGAAAGTACCTGAACCATGACTCAGTCCGGACTGCGCGGCGAACGATTGCACCAGGACATTGAACGGGCCGGATTTTACCCCCAACTGGTCCATGACGTGGTGGCTGACGCCCTGGACGGGGCCACGCCCGATTCACACCTGGTGCAGTTGGAGACCACCTTTGACCGGGACGAAATTCACCGCCACATCACGGTCTTGGTTCTGGCCGGTGGTGCCTTGCACATCACCCACGTGGATGATCAGCAGTATGACGAGGCCGGACATGAGGTCATGGCGCTGGTGTCCACCGAATCGGTGGCTGCCACGCGCGTGCATTCGGTCACGCTGACTTACGCCTATTACAAGCCCCAGCAATACCGCCCGGGCCACCCCGTGAGCGAGGTCAATCTCTCCGTGGCCTGGACTGGAACCCGCAACCTGGATGTGCAGCCGGCCGGATGTGAGGATCCGCAATGCGAGGCTGACCACGGCTACACGGGCATGTCCGCTGTGCAGGACGTGGTGTTGCGCATCAGCGCGGAAGCCGACGGGGTGGAGGCCGTGGAAGGTGCCCGCGAGTTCGCTCGTCAGCTGCGCCGCGCTGCCCTGAACCGCGCGGACACTCCGTGAGTCGCGCAGACAGCGCACCGCACTCAGCACCCGCTGATTTCCCCCCTGCCCCGCGCTACGGACACCGCAGTGTTGCGGATGTTCTGGGCAGTGCCGCCGCTGTTCTGGACGTACCCGGATTCACCAACGTCCTGGACCTTCCGACAGCCCAGCGTGTGGTGGTGGTTCTGGTCGATGGCCTGGGGCTGGAGCAACTACAGGCACGTATGGGCTACGCCCCGGTGCTGCGCAGTTCACCACTGATCACGGAACTGGATGCCGCGTTCCCCACCACGACGGCGTCGTCGTTGGCTTCCCTGGGTACGGCCACTCCCGTGGGTACCCACGGGCTGACCGGTTATGACTCCTACTCACCGGAGTTGGGTCAGGCGGTGAACATGCTGGGCAACTGGGACCGGCGCGTGGACCCCCACCAGTGGCAACCCCACCCCACGGTGCTGGAACGAGCCCACGCAGCCGGGGTGGATGCGGTGACCGTCAGCCGCAAGAAGTTTCGTGATTCACCGTTGACCACTGCCGCGTTGCGTGGTGGTCGGTTTGTGGGCGCGGACACCCCGCAAGCCCGGGTCCGTGCAGCCCTGGAGAACCTGAGTGCAGGTACCCGAGCTTTGATGTACTTCTACTGGGACGACTTGGACAAGACCGGCCACCAGCGCGGTTGGCAGTCCAGCCAGTGGAGTGAGGAAGTGGAGGAACTGGACGCAGCCCTACGACGACTGGCGGCGGGGGTACCCAAAAACACCCTGATTCTGCTCACCGCCGATCACGGGATGGTGGACATCCCGCGGGAGGGTCGCTTGGACGTCTCACGTATCCCAGGTCTCCTGGAGGGCGTACAGACCAGTTTTGGGGAGCCCCGGTGCTTGCAACTGCGGTTGGACCCCGGGGTTCACGGTGAAGAACGCAGTGCACGGCAGGCTGAGGTGGTCCAGCGCTGGACGCAGGAGTTCGGCGACCAGGTGCACGCAGCCACCCGTGAACAGTTGCTCACCGGTGGCTGGTACGGGCCTCCGGACGATGTCCGAGAGACCGTGGTGCAACGCATTGGGGACGTGGTACTGCTACCGGCCCGGGACAACATTGCCTTTCACGACATCGCCAGGATCGGCAAGAACACACTGGAGATGGTGGGCCAGCACGGCGGGCTGACCCGCGCGGAGTCAGTGGTTCCGCTCATGGGGGTCAAAGGATTCAGCTGAACCTTCCGCACCGTCAGCTGATCGTGCAGTGGCGGATGGTGTGGGAGGTTTCAGGTAGAACTGCGGCTTCAGGCGGAATCGGTGTTCTGGGCCGAATCGCTGCTGCTCTGCGTGGCGGAGGCGCTGGGGGCATCCGGGGCAGGTTCCCCTGCGGCTGGATCTTCCGACACCGGATTCTCCTGCTCCGCAGGGTTGCCCTGGTCCGCAGGTTGCTCCGGCTGCGCGGGGACCGCAGGTTGGGCCGGTGCTGCGGGTGGCGCGGGGACAACGGGCTGGACTGGTGCAGCCGGCTGGCCGGGGACGGTGGTGTCACCGGGTACTGCAGGCACTTGGTCCTGAGCCGGGTTGTTCTCGTTCGCTGGATCCTGCCCCAAGGTTGGATCCTGCTCCAGCGCCGGATCCTGTTCTGACGGGGTTTCAACGGATTGGTCTTGGCCCGGAGCTGTTTCCCCCTGGGCCGGCTGCTGCGCGGGGTCTTGCGTGGTGTCATCCTCTGGTGACGCCGACGTGGACGGGGTGGGCGTACCAACGCCAACTGTTCCAGCGGGCCCAGGGGTGGCGCTCGGGCTGATTTCTCCGGCCGGAACAGAGTCTTCATCCCCACCGGACGTTGCCAGCACAACAAGGTAGACGGCACCTGTCAACACTGCCGCGGCCACCAGGGCCAGCAGGGCGGCGGCCAGAGCCTTGCTGCGGCCGGTGATCCCGGAGCGCTGCGTGGGCACCTGTTCCGGCAGTGGAGCCGTGCCGGTGTCCTCGGGCCGCTCAGTCATCGGTCTTGGCCCCAAAGACGATCTCGTCCCAGCTGGGAACTGAGGAACGCGAACGCTTGGTGCCAACCTTGCCGCGGGGGCGAGGGCGAGTGGCAGCAGACGTGTCAGTCGCGGCATCGGATTCGCCCTCAGTCGGGGTCTCCGGCTGCGCTGCATGTTCCTTCTGCGCTGCACGTTCTTGCTGCGGTGCGCTGGTCTGCGGGTTGGCCTCCACCATCACGTTCTGACCCGGCGCGGAGTCACCACCTTCACCCTCCGGCTGGGTTTCGGCAGAGCTTTGGGATTCACCCGGCTGCTGGGTAGGTGTTTGGGCGGCGCGGTTCTGGCGCAACGGAGTGACGGTGGCTGAATTCTGGGTGCCGTGGTCCTCATCAGTGATCTCAACCACCGGCGTGGATGGTTTGACCCGCTCGTCGGCACGGCCCAGGTGATGAATGGTGGCTTCCGGTGCCTCCGACTCTGCAGTGGGGGCCCCAGAAGTCTGCTCGGCGTCGGTGGGGGGAACATCAGCCGGGCTGTCACTTGACGTGCCTGTGGTGTTCGCCTGGGCGCCATCCGCACCCGCTGTTGGCTCCGCTGCATCTGGAGCTGAAGCGTAAGCCGGATGTGCGGGACGGTCGAAGAGGGCCGAGTCCTGGGGTGCTGAAATGGGACGGGGCCGACGGTCCACATGACCCATGTTGCGGCCAAGAATTTCCGCCAAGTGGTCATCCGATTCTGTGTCTTGCCCAATTCGCTGCCCCCGGCGGGCATCCAAAACATCCAGCAATTCATCTGTGTCCTGCTGGGGGGCCACGGGTGTGGCAGATGCAGTAGCGGGTTCGCGTGGCGCAGCAGTTGGCTGCTGGGTGGCACCGGTGCTCGGCTCGGCAGCAGTGGCGGCATCCACGGCGCCGTCGTCATTGGCTGGTGCAGCGGTGCCAGCGGCATCAGGGGTACCAGCGGCACGCGGTGCGGCGGCATTCGGTTCAGCCGTGGTGGAGGCGTCCGTGGTGGGAGCGCCAAAGAGGCTGTCGCTTCCGCTGAGGCCGCGGTGATCCTCGGCGGTGTCGGTGAGTCGGCGTGCCCATTGATTGTCTGCCGCGACCGTGAGACTTGCTGGATTGAAGATCCACTGCGCAGCTGGTTCCTGGTCCACCACGTCCTGCGGTGCTGCACTCGGATTGCTGATGCGGAAACGCACAGAAATCTGCCACTGCTGATCGGGACGTTGCCAGGCATCCCAGTCCAGGGAGGTGGTGGCAATTCCCAGATCAGCGGAGCGGGAGGTGATGGTCTGCGCCAAGGTTTGGGGTTCGCCGTCGAACACTGAGCGGAAGCTGCCACTGCGGGGGGTCCGGGGGAGCAGCTCAACCTTTTGGGCTTCGCGCGCCACATGCGCGCGTTCCGCCAGAATGGGCCATTCGTAGCGCTTGACGCGGGCAGCTTCCCAGCCGGATTCCTCCACGATTTCATCCACGGTGGCACCGGCTCGGAAACGCGCCTGAATGTCCCGGGGCCCAAAGGTGGCTGACGTACCGGAGTTGCGCCGCGGGGCCACACGGCGAGCGCGCTGCACGGTGCCACGCAGTTGTTGATCCAGGGGCAGCAGGAAACGCCGTCCGGAGGCATCCTGAACAATCAGGTGCTCACCGTCGTCGTGAACGCCCACCAGGCGCAATTCCTCCATGCTTCTCCAGCCTCCGCTACAGGTTGTGGTTCTAGAGTGCGGTGAGATGTCCTCCTGGGCACGTCCGGCGCAATGCTGACGACGGCGTATGGGGGACCCAGCCAGGGGAAGTGGCACTCGGTACTCGGGCCAGTCTAATGGGCGCTGCGTCAGTGCCTAATATGGCGTGAAGCAGCAAGACGTTTTGGGGCTGATCGCGGGGACAATGGGTGGGTTAGTGCGTGAATTGACGCGCAGTTAACGTGATTTAGCTCACATATACTGGCCAACCTTAAGTTGTCAGCGAATGTGGTTGGATTTTTGAGACTCCATGGTGAACAATCTCAGCGACACAGGCCAACGGTGGCACCCAACATCCCCCTGGAGGGTGTGATCCCCGCCTGTGGTTACACACAGTTCTTTGCATGGATGGGAACGAGATGGCCACAGATTACGATGCACCGCGTAAGCAGGATGAAGAACTCAAGGAAGACTCCATTGAGGAGTTGAAGTCACGGCGCGGCGGCACTCAGTCGGCAAGCGTTGACGAGGATGAAGCCGTAGCGGCTGAGAGTTTTGAACTGCCCGGTGCTGATCTTTCGCATGAAGAGCTTTCAGTGGTGGTTCTCCCGGCCCAGGAAGACGAGTTCACATGTGGTTCTTGCTTCCTGGTGCGGCACCGTTCGCAGATCGCCGAGGAACGCAACGGCTTGAAGATCTGCGTGGAGTGCGCTGGTTGATCAACCGCTGAAGCAATGAGAGTCAAAGAACCCCACGTGACCACGTGGGGTTCTTTTGCTGTTGACCTCCCACGTTGTGGCCGACCTCCCACTTTTTCGCCGAGTTCCCACGTTGTAGGCGGTGATCTGGCAATCAGATGGGAAGTCGGCGGGGGTGGTGGCGCTCGGACGGGGCTTGGCGGGGGGTACACGCTGTGGCGGGGAGTGGTGGTGGGGTCAGGTGTTGAGGATGTCGGCCAACTCGTGCGGGCGGCGGGTGGAAGCCAACCAGTACGGCGTGGGATCAACGGGGTCAGTGATCTCGATTCTGCAGATGGGGCCCACGGAGGCGGAGAAGTTCATGTAGGCGCGGGCATCAAGCTGGGGGCCGCGCACTTGGCGAATCTCCTGGGCATCCGTGAATGGCTCCACCAATCCCACAAACCGGCGTTCAATGCGGGCACGGCCCACCTGAAGGTCTTGATCTGTCACCACAATCTCCGTGGCGCGGGTGTAAGCCACGGCTGCGCAAATCACCACGGCCAGCACGGCACCCGTGACTCCCAACCACATGGCAATGGGCGCCAATGCAATCAGCACGGAGAGTGCAAAACCCACAAAGAGCAACCACATCCACCACGCGGGGTTCAAGCGTTCGCGGTACACCACGGCGTGGTTGGTGGCGTCCAACTCCGGCGCGGTGTGGGTGGATTCAGCCTGGTGAACGTGATGGTGGTCAGCGGCGTGGGAAGAGTTGTGCTCCGAGGTCATGGAGGCCATCTTCTCACGCTGGCGTCTGCCTCTGCTGTGGCGTCTGCGGGGTGCTGGCCGGAGCCGGGCCTGGCGTCATCAGACCTGCGTCCGTGGTGGTTGGACCCGCAGCTGGTGGCGATACGTGCAGTGGGGTGACCAGAGATGGTGCCGCGGTGATTAGAGTGGGGCATTGTGTTGGAGAACCAAGAGCACTCACCGTCCGTTGCCGTATCAAGCGGCCTCACCGCACCGGCGCAGCCTGAGCGGTTGGCTGTGCGTGTCCAGAGACTTGACCCGGACTTGCCGTTGCCGGAGTTCGCCCGACCGGGGGATGCCGGGATGGATTTGCGCTCACGCGAGGACGTCACCATTGCCCCGGGTCAGCGCGCCTTGATTGCCACCGGTATTGCCATCGCGGTGCCCGCTGGCTGGGGAGGATTTGTCAACCCGCGCTCGGGATTGGCTGCCAATTATGGCATCACGGTTCTCAACGCTCCGGGAACCGTGGACTCTGGATACCGCGGGGAAGTGAAGGTCACTCTCCTGAACACGGATTCCCAGCGCAGTTTTGAAGTGCACCGCGGTGACCGTATTGCCCAGTTGGTTTTGCAGCGGGTGGGGGTGGTCGACGTCGTGGAAGTGGATGAACTGGACACCACGGCCCGTGGCGACCGCGGATTCGGGTCTTCGGGACAGCACTGAACCGGGACAGCAGGAGCCCAGCGGATTCCTGAGTACATGTGAGGACAGAACGTGTTTGGACGTAAGAAAAAAACCAACGACGACGCCCCTTCGGGTGCCGAATCCGTGACTCCCCGGGAGGCCGAGGCGGATTCCATGGACCCACGCGCCAAGGGGCCTTTGGACGTGACGGAAATTGAGTCCCGGGACGGGTACGTGGATCTTGGCTCCATCTTGATCAAGGTCCCGCAGGGTGTGGGACTGCGGCTGGAGGTGGATGAGAAAACCAAGAGGCCACGGGCTGTCAATCTGGATGTTGCAGGCTCCACCGCGCAGATCCAGGCTTTTGCCGCGCCCAAGACCTCCGGATTGTGGGATGAGATTCGAGCTGATCTCAAAACCTCCCTGGAAGGCAACAAGGGCGCTCCGGAAGCGGTGGAAGGCACTTTCGGAACCGAGCTGCGGGCCCGCTTCCCAGCCAAAACTTCCGATGGCACCACGGGGTATCGCCCAGCCCGCTTTGTGGGGATCGACGGCCCACGCTGGTTCTTGCGCACCGTCATCTCAGGGGCTGCGGCCATTGATCCGGAAGCCTCCAAGACGTTTGATGAGCTGATCCGCAGTGTTGTGGTGGTGCGGGGCAAGGACCCCATGCCACCGCGTGATCTGCTACCGCTGAACATTCCGGAAGGTGCGCAGCGTGCCCCCGCCGCCCGCGCCAAAGTTGCCCAGACGGGTACCGCCGCGGCTGCCGGCAGAACTCAAAGGGCCCAGCAGGCAGCCCAGGCCCAACCGCCCGAACGCGGCCCTGAGATCGCGGAGATCCGGTGAACGAACAAGCCCAGCCCTGTACGGCCTCCATGGAGTCCGTGCTCACCCGGCCCATGGACGCGGTGGCCACTCCCATTGGGGAGGTCAACCTTGATGCGGCTTCCACGGGCGCCCGGCGCACCGTGCGCGCGGCGGGCGTGATCACGGAGGTCGGCATTGCTCCAGCCCAAGCCAATGCCCAGTTCACCGCGCTGCTCACGGCCGGTCCGGTGGTGGGAGCCACCGCACCCACGCAACCCGTGCGGCTGATCTGGCAGGGCCAGCGTGCTGTCCCCGGGGTCTCCGTGGGAGTGGTCTTGGATTGCGTGGGACTCCTGTGCCACCGTGAGAGTCAGCCCACCATTTTCAATCCGCGCTATGAAATTGTGGCCAAGAAGGTGCAGCGGTGACACAGGACAGCAATCACGATTCGCAGGCAGCTGATGCCGCCACCACCTATGCGCAACGCTCGGGGATGCGCCGTAATGCGGCGGGCCAACTCGATGTCATGCACGCCATCGGGGGTTGGCGCGGTCTGATCGAAGCTCTGCTGCCGGGTGCCCTGTTCCTGGTGGTGTTGATCGTGACCGGGCAGCTGAGGACGGCGCTGGTGGCGGCTTTGGCCGTTGCCGGACTGTTCACCGTGGTGCGTCTGATCCAGCAACAGACTCTGGTGCAGGCCGTTTCCGGGTTGGTGGGGGTGGGGATCTGTGCCCTGTTTGCCAACACCACCGGGGAGGCCCGCGACTATTACACTCCCGGGTTTTTCATCAACGCAGGCTATGGCCTGGCGCTGCTGATCTCCATTGTGGCGCGGTGGCCCATTTTGGGCGTGGTTTTCGGCTACATCAGGGGTGAGGGCACTGCCTGGCGCCAAGACCCGATTCGGATGAAGGCCTACCGTTTGGCCACGTGGTTTGTGGTGGCCATGTTTGCCGCGCGCCTGGCGGTGCAGCTTCCGCTGTATCTGGCCGACGACGTCGCCGCCCTGGGAATTGCTCGCCTTGTCATGGGGGTTCCCCTGTACGCCATGGTGCTGTGGCTGGCCTGGATGGTTTCCCGTCCGATTCAGCGGGCGAACAACTCCTGAAGCTGGGATTCACCGTGGCCGGTGGCCAGGAAAAAGAGTTCGTCCTCCGACTCGATCACGTCATCACGCGTGGGGGCAAGCGGGGTGCCATCGCGCAGGATCGCCACCAAGGTGGCATCCGGTGGCCAGGGCACATCTCCCACGGTGGAGGCAATCACGCGGTGACCGTGGGGCACGGTGTAGGCATTGAGAGTGGCCCGGTCTGACTGCAGATTCAGCAGCCGTACCACGTCACCCACCTCTACAGCTTCCTCCACCAGTGCTGTGATCAGCCGCGGAGTGGAGACCGCAACGTCCACCCCCCAGGCCTGGTCAAACATCCATTCGTTCTTGGGATTGTTGACCCGGCCCACGGTGCGGGGCACCCCGAACTCGGAGCGTGCCATCAGGGAGACCACCAGGTTGACTTTGTCATCCCCGGTGGCAGCCACCATCACGTCAGCCTGTTCCAACTGGGCCTCCCGCAGGATGGCGGGATCACAGGCGTCCCCCACAATCCAATGGCTGTTGTGCAAGTCCGAACGACCAATGGCCTCGGGCTTTTCGTCAATGACCACAACGTCGTGCCCGTGGCCGCACAGCTCCCGGACAATGGAGGCACCCACGGAGCCTGCCCCCACCACAGTCACTCTCATGCTTGCTGCACTCCTTCATCGTTGTCATCACCCAGGCGCATGGACTGAGCCAGTTCCCGAATCTCAGCTGTGGGCGGCTGGGTGAGCACGCGGGCGACGTCGTCGATGGCGTTGATGTGCATCATGGCGTGCAAAATGTCGCCCTTTTGGTAACTGGTGGATGGCCCCGGGAGGATGCCTTCGCCAAAGCGTGTGATGAAGGCGATCCGAACCCCCGTGGCCTCCTGAATGGCATCCAGATGAAATCCCGACCAGGAATCATCCAGGGAGAGTTCACCGAGTTGAAGTCGCCCGGAGGCCTCCCGCCAGTCCCCGGCAATGCGTTGTTCCGGCAACATCCGCCGCAACACCTGATCGGCAGACCAGCGAACAGCCGCCACCGTGGGGATGCCCAACCGCTGGTAGAACTCCGCCCGGGCGGGGTCATAAATCCGGGCCACCACACGCTGCACCCCAAAGGTTTCGCGCGCCACGCGGGTGGCCAGGATATTGGTGTTGTCTCCGCTGGAAACCGCGGCAAAGGCGTAAGCCTCCTCAATTCCCGCTCGGCGCAGAACATCACGGTCAAAGCCGTGCCCGGTCACTTTCTTACCGGCAAAAGTGGTGCGCAAACGGCGCAGTGACCGATCATCTTGATCAATGACGGCCACGGAATGGCCTGAATCCTCCAAAGCGTGAGCCAACATGATTCCCACGCGGCCCGCCCCCATGATCACAAAATGCGGCATGGCTTCAGGGTAGTGCCAGCCGGGACTAGCCTGTGCCCGTGAGTATTTTTAAGGTGGCGCGCACTGCGTTGGTGGGCCGACCGCTGCACAACGAACGGTTTGCTGACAGCACGCTGTCCAAACGCGCGGGGCTGCCCGTGTTCTCCGCAGATTCCCTGTCCTCCGTGGCCTACGCCCCGGATGAAATTGTGCTCACCTTGGCCCTGGCCGGTGTGGCCGCGGTGACCATCTCTCCGTGGGTGGGTCTGGCCGTGGTGCTGGTGACGGCGGTGGTGGTGGCGGCCTATCGGCAAAATCTCCAGGCCTATCCCTCCGGCGGGGGAGATTTTGAAATCGCGTCCAAAAACTTGGGCCGGCGGGCCGGCGTGGTGGTGGGCGCGGCCCTGATGGTGGATTTCACCCTGGTGGTGGCGGTTTCCATGTCAGCCGCCGCGCAATACCTGGCTGCGGGCTTTCCGTCCTTGATCGAGCACCGGGTGGTGGTGGCCCTGGCGGGAATCTTGGTGGCCGGTCTGTTGAACCTACGGGGTCTGCGCTTCATCGGGCGGACAGCCGGTGTCCCCACCTACGTGTTCATTGCCGTGATGCTGGTGCTGATCGGCACCGGCGTGGTGGAGTCCTTCAACGGGACTTTGGCACAGGCCACCTCAGCCTCGTGGGAGGTGGTACCGGCAGGGGGCTCGCAGACCGTGTGGACCACCTTGGGCATGGTCATGCTGATTCTGCGGGCCTTCTCCTCCGGTGCGGTTGCGGTGACCGGGGTGGAATCCGTGGCAGGGTCCATGCAGTACTTGAAGAAACCGCGGGCAGACAATGCCGCCACCATCCTGATCATCATGGGCGCCATCTCCGCCGTATTGCTGTTGGGAGTCATGTACCTGGTCCAACGCACGGGTGCCGTGGTGGTTGCCGACCCCGCCACCCAGCTGCGTATTGATGGCCGGGTGCCGGACGAGCAGTTCTATCAGAATCCCCTTCTGGGGCAACTGGCCCGCACCGTTTTCGGCCTGGACACCCCGCTGTTCTACGTGGTCATCGCCGCCACCGTGCTGGTGCTGGTGGTGGCTGCCTCCACCGCGTTCTCTGGTTTTCCCGCGCTGGGATCTCGGTTGGCCCGGGACTCCTTCCTGCCACGTCAGTTGAAGGCCCGCGGGGACCGATTCGCGTTCACCAACGGAATCATTGCGCTGCTGGTGGCGGCAGCCATCCTGGTGGTGATCTTCCGGGCCAACGTCAACGACCTTGTGCAGCTCTACGTGGTGGGGGTTTTCACCTCCTTCACCGTGACCCAGGCCGGCATGGTGCGGCACTGGAAACGTCAGCGCCGCTACGTGCACGATCCCGCCGAACGACGTCGTCTGATCGGTCCCGCCATCCTGGCCTACGTGGCCTTGGTGCTTTCCGCCACCGTCCTGGTGATTGTCCTGGTGACCAAATTTGCTCAGGGGGCCTGGGTGACCGTGCTGGCCATGGCGGTGCTGGCCGGTCTCATGCTGGCCATTCGGCGGCACTACGACTCCGTGGATCGTGATCTGAAACTGGCCGCAGATTCCTCCGCCAGGGCACTGCCCTCCCGGGTGCACGCCATGATCATGGTGCCCTCCGTCAGGAAACCCACCATGCGAGCGCTGGCTTATGCACGGGCTTCCCGCCCCTCCACGTTGGAAGCGCTGGTGGTGGATGTCTCCCCGGCAGTGACAGGCCGGATTCTTCAGGAATGGCAACGGTTGGATGTTCCGGTTCCGGTGACCGTCCTGGACGCCCCGTACAGGGACTCCGTTCAGCCCGTCATTGACCACCTGCGGCGTATCCGCAGGCGCTCACCGCGGGATCTTTTTGTGGTCTACATTCCCGAATACGTGGTGGGTTCCTGGTGGGAGCGGGCCCTGCATAATCAGTCCACTCGGGCTTTGGCGCACAAGTTGAGGTTGGAACCGGGGGTGATGATTGCCTCCGTACCGTGGCACGTTGATACATTTCAGCCGCAGGATGCCGGTGAGCCGCACGATCCTGGGCAGTCACTCGGTCCTGGCCAGCCATTTGGTCCTGGTTAGGCACTTGACCCTGGTCCGCCGCACGGTCGTGGGCAGCCACCCGCGTCTGGCCGAGTTGAATCCGTACCACCCCCACCCACCACGGAAGGTCCGTGAACACCTTGCACCACCAGCAATCCGCCACCGGTTCATCGGAGGCCCCGGAACTGACCGTGACCCCACATGCCTGGGCCCACGGTGGCCACACCGTGGCGCGGACCCACGATGGCCGCGTGGTGTTCGTGCGGCATGCAGACGTGGGGGAGCGGGTGCGGGTCCGCCTGACGGAGCACCAGCCGGAGGCCAAGTTCTGGCGCGGGGACACCGTGGAGGTGGTGGAGGCCAGCCCGCATCGGCGGCAGGCCCATCCCTGGGCACCCGCGGATGCGCTACTGTGCGCCTCCAACGGCACCTTGCCCGTGGGAGGGGCCGAATTGGGCCACCTGGAGTTGCCACGGCAGCGGGAGATCAAAACCGGCGTCCTCAACGAGCTGTTGGCTGGTATCGGCGCAGTGCCCGCTGCAGAACTGGACCGTCTGGCGCCACGGGTCACCGCGCTGCCGCAGGAACACCCTTGGGGTCTGGGCTGGCGGACACGGGCTCATTTCACGGTGACGGACGACGGCGCCGTCGCCATGTATCCGCACCGCAGTGACCAACCCGTCCCCGTGAAATCTTTTCCGTTGATGGTACAGGCCTTGGAGAATCTGCACCTGGCGGAGGTGGATCTGCATGGCGTGCAACGACTGGACCTGGCCGCACCGGCCGAGCAGCCAGAAGCCGACGGTGTTGCGCTGGCTGGCCCCCTGATCCTGGTGACGCCGCGGGAGGCAGGTGATGCACAGCTGGTAGCGCATCTCACCGAGCAGTTGTTGCCCTACCTGAATCGGGTGGCTCCGCATGCCTCCGTGGTGCTGGGCACTGCCGACGGCGAACGGGGCACGCCCCACGTGCTCATGGGGCGGGGTTTTCTCCACGAGACGGTGGGCAATCTCCGGTGGAGGGTCTCTGCGGGCGGATTCTGGCAGATCCACCGGCAAGCGCCGGCCGTGCTGTTGCCCGCCATCACCGAGGCCGCGCAGCTGGAAGAGGGTCAATGTGCCCTCGATTTGTACTCGGGGGCGGGACTGTTCACCGCCGGTCTGGCCCGTGCAGTCGGCGAATCCGGTGCGGTCCTGGCCGTGGAAGGATCACCGGTGACCAGTGCCGATGCGGAATCCACCTTTGAGCAGTGGCCGCAGGTAGGTGTTCGTCGCGGTGCGGTGGATCGGGTGCTGGCCCACCACTGGCCTGACCTGATCGCAGCACCGCGCCACGGCAGATCAAGTCGCGGCAGGTCAGGTACGGGCAACCGGGGGAAGGGCAACCGCGGCAGGCATGCCAACAGCACGGGCGGTCGGGGAACGGGATCGGCGGCCAGGCGCCCCGACGTCGTCGTCCTTGATCCGCCGCGTGCCGGTGCGGGCAAGCCCGTGGTGGATGCCATCCATCAACTGGCGCCGGGTCGTGTGGTGTATCTGTCCTGCGATCCCGCCACGCTGGCCCGGGACCTGGCCCGCTTCCGTCACCACGGCTGGCAGCTGGAAGCCGTGCGTGGACTGGACATGTATCCCAACACCCATCACCTGGAGACTTTGGTGACGCTGGTTCGTTGACGGGGAGCACCCCAGCGGCGATTGACAGATTCACCCGGGGGCTGGCTGACAAATTGTCGTCAAATAGCGGGGAGGGCAGGGGTGGCAACCTGTGCAGGTGTCTGAAAGCGGTATATTGGGCCATGACTGCCGTCGACGCCGACGCCGTCCAACCGGTCATGGCACCGGTCATCTTGCGGCCCTTGGCGTCTGCGGTACAGCACAACCGTGGCGAGAGGAGTTCCGGGCAATATGAGCACCGTGGACAGTTTCGGGGCCAAAGGCGTTCTAGACGTCAATGGCAACGAGTATGAGATTTACCGTCTGAACGTGCTGGAAGGGGCCAAGAAGCTCCCGTTCAGCCTCAAAGTTCTTTTGGAGAACCTACTGCGCACGGAAGACGGCGCAAACATCACCCAGGCGCACATTGATGCACTGGCCAACTGGGATGCTTCGGCCCAGCCCAACACGGAGATTCAATTCACCCCGGCTCGCGTGATCATGCAGGACTTCACCGGCGTGCCCTGCATTGTGGACCTTGCCACCATGCGTGAAGCGATTGCGGATCTGGGCGGGGACCCCTCCCGCGTGAACCCGCTGGCACCGGCCGAATTGGTGATCGACCACTCCGTGCAGATCGACTCTTTCGGCAATTCCCAGGCCATTGAGCGCAACATGGACATTGAGTACCAGCGCAACGGGGAGCGCTATCAGTTCCTGCGCTGGGGCCAGACCGCCTTTGACGACTTCAAGGTGGTCCCCCCGGGCATGGGCATTGTCCACCAGGTCAACATTGAGAACCTGGCGCGCGTGGTCATGACCCGCGAGGTGGACGGTGTCAACCGCGCCTACCCGGACACCTGCGTTGGTACGGACTCCCACACCACCATGGAGAACGGCATCGGCGTTCTGGGCTGGGGCGTGGGTGGCATTGAGGCCGAAGCTGCCATGCTGGGTCAGCCCATCTCCATGCTGATCCCGCGCGTTGTGGGCTTCAAGCTCACCGGTGAGATCCCCTCCGGTGCCACCGCCACGGACGTGGTGTTGACCATTACCGAAATGCTGCGCGCCCACGGTGTGGTCGGCAAGTTCGTGGAGTTCTACGGTGAAGGTGTGGGCGCTGTGCCGCTGGCCAACCGCGCCACCATCGGCAACATGAGCCCGGAATTCGGTTCCACCGCCGCGATCTTCCCGATTGACGATGTCACCTTGGACTACCTGCGCCTGACCGGCCGCTCCGATGAGCAGGTTGCTCTGGTGGAGGCTTACACCAAGGAACAGGGCATGTGGCACGATCCCTCCCGGGAGATCGAGTTCTCCGAGTACATGGAGCTCGACCTCTCCACCGTGGTGCCTTCCATCTCCGGACCCAAGCGCCCGCAGGACCGGATCGAGCTGTCCAAGTCCAAGGAACAGTTCGCCTCCGACATCACCAACTACCCGTCCTCCAAGGGTGTGGATTCCGCGTCCGTGTCCATGGCGGATGGCCGTGAGTTCGAGCTGGAGACCGGTGCAGTTTCGATTGCTTCCATCACCTCCTGCACCAACACGTCCAACCCGTCGGTCATGATGGCTGCTGCCGTGTTGGCCCGGAACGCGGTGGAGAAGGGGCTCAAGGCCAAGCCGTGGGTCAAGACCTCGATTGCCCCGGGCTCCAAGGTGGTCACCGACTACTACGAGAAGTCCGGTCTGGTGCCGTCCCTGCAGGAGCTCGGTTTCTACATTGTGGGTTACGGCTGCACCACCTGCATTGGCAACTCCGGGCCGCTGGAAGATGAGATCTCCCAGGCGATCCAGGACAACGACCTTGCCGTGACCTCGGTGCTTTCCGGTAACCGTAACTTTGAGGGTCGTATCAACCCGGACGTCAAGATGAACTACCTGGCCTCACCGCCGCTGGTGGTCGCTTACGCTCTGGCGGGCAACATGGACTTTGACTTCGAGTCCGAGCCCCTGGGCCAGGATTCTGACGGCAACGATGTCTTCCTGAAGGACATCTGGCCGGACCCCGCTGAGGTGCAGAAGATCATTGACGCCTCCATTGACACGGAGATGTTCACCCGTGAATACGGCACCATCTTTGACGGCGATGAGCGCTGGCAGAACTTGGACACCCCCACGGGCAAGGTCTTTGAGTGGGATGCCAACTCCACGTACGTGCGCAAGCC
This sequence comes from Kocuria sp., assembly GCF_030538595.1. Classification (GTDB taxonomy): domain Bacteria; phylum Actinomycetota; class Actinomycetes; order Actinomycetales; family Micrococcaceae; genus Kocuria. The sequence goes on along the minus strand of NZ_JAUNTS010000014.1, from coordinate 12,931 downwards.
ACCGTACTTTGATGGCATGACCATGGAGACCACCCCGGTTTCCGACATCGACGGCGCCCGCGTGCTGTTGAAGCTGGGCGATTCGGTCACCACGGACCACATCTCCCCGGCAGGTTCCTTCAAGTCGGACACTCCGGCCGGTCAGTACCTGGTGGAAAACGGTGTGGAGCGCAAGGACTTCAACTCCTACGGCTCCCGGCGTGGTAACCACGAGGTCATGATCCGCGGCACCTTTGCCAACATCCGGATCAAGAACCAGCTGCTGGATGGTGTGGAGGGTGGCTTCACCCGCGACTTCACCCAGGAGGGTGGCCCGCAGGCTTACGTTTACGATGCCTCCCAGAACTACCAGGCTGCCGGCACCCCGCTGGTGGTCCTGGCGGGCAAGGAGTACGGTTCCGGGTCCTCCCGTGACTGGGCCGCCAAGGGCACTGCCCTGCTGGGCGTCAAAGCCGTGATCGCCGAGTCCTACGAGCGCATCCACCGCTCCAACCTGATCGGCATGGGCGTGCTGCCGCTGCAGTTCCCCGCCGGTGAGTCCGCTGATTCTCTGGGCCTGGACGGCACGGAGACCTTCTCCATCACCGGGGTGACCGCTCTCAACGACGGTCAGACCCCCAAGACCGTCAAGGTTGTTGCAGCCAAGGAAGACGGCTCCACCGTGGAGTTCGATGCCGACGTCCGCATCGACACCCCAGGTGAGGCCGACTACTACCGCAACGGCGGCATCCTGCAGTACGTGCTGCGTCAGATCGCAGCCAACTGATTCACCAGTCAGTGTTGGCCCGCTCCGTCCAGACGGGGCGGGCCAACTTGCCTTTCAAGCCAAAGCCGTGCGCAGTTTGATACCCCATCAGCCCTGATGCGGTATCAAACTGCGCACGGCTTGAAGGGCATGGGGCGGACCGACAGCGTACGATCGTCGGATACGGGTTGCCTCATGTGAGAAACCAACGGGGCACCGGGAGGAGAATCATGACCCTGCTTGAGAGCATCAACGGTCCGCGGGATCTAGACGCGCTGTCGCAGGCCGAATTGGCCGAGTTGGCACAGGAAATTCGGGGTTTCCTGGTCACCAATGTGTCCGCCACGGGTGGGCACCTGGGTCCCAACTTGGGTGTGGTTGAACTGACCTTGGCTCTGCACCGGGTCTTCGACTCGCCACAGGACCCGATCGTTTTTGACACCGGCCACCAGTCCTACGTTCACAAGCTGCTCACGGGCCGCCAGGACTTCACCACGCTGCGTCAGGAGGGGGGCCTGGCCGGTTATCCGGACCGTGGGGAGTCGGAGCACGACGTCGTGGAGTCCTCCCATGCGTCATCCTCCCTGTCTTGGGCGGATGGCATCTCCCGCGCTTATGCCATGACGGGTCAGGATGACCGCACGGTCGTCGTCGTGGTGGGCGACGGCGCCATGACCGGTGGGATGACCTGGGAGGCTGCCAACAACATTGCGGGCGACCCTGACCGGCGTGTGGTGATTGTGGTCAATGACAACGGCCGGTCTTATGCACCCACGGTGGGTGGGTTGGCTCGCCAACTGCACAACCTCAAGGCAGACGTTCAGCAGGGTGTGGACGCAGTACGCACGGACCGGCGGTACGAGGAACTGCTGACCACCGTCAAAGATGGTTTGAAGAATGCCGGCCCGATCGGGCAGGCCGCCTACCGCGGGCTGCACGGCATGAAGGTGGGGCTCAAGGACGTGGTGGTGCCCCACGGTCTGTTTGCGGATCTGGGCATGAAGTACGTGGGTCCGGTGGATGGGCACGACCAGGAAGCCCTGGAGCAAGCCCTGCGCAATGCCAAGAACTTTGGCGGACCGGTGATTGTGCACGCCATCACGGAGAAGGGACACGGTTACCCGCCTGCTTTGGCCGATGAGGCGGACATGTTCCACGCCGTGGGGACCATCAACCCGGAGACGGGTCAGCCCATGAAAGCCAGCTCCGGGCGGTCCTGGACGGCAGTGTTCGGTGATGAGATCGCCGCCATTGCGGATCACCGCGAGGACATTGTGGGCGTCACGGGTGCCATGCTGATTCCGGTGGGCTTGCAAAAGATGCAGGCCGCGCACCCGGACCGTGTGGTGGATGTGGGCATTGCAGAACAGCATGCGCTGACCATGGCTGCGGGCATGGCCTTTGGCGGATTGCACCCCGTGGTGGCCTTGTACGCCACGTTCATCAACCGAGGCTTTGACCAGCTGCTGATGGATGTGGCGCTGCACAAAGCGGGGGTGACAGTGGTTCTGGACCGCTCGGGTGTGACGGGACCGGATGGTCCCAGCCACCACGGCATGTGGGATCTGGCGCTCCTGCAAATCGTGCCCGGCCTACACCTGGCAGCTCCGCGTGATGAACCCAGTCTGGTGGAACAGCTGCGGGAGGCCGTGGCCGTGGACAACGCACCCACGGTGATCCGTTACCCCAAAGGCAACGTGGGACCTGAGATTCCAGCAGTCCAGCGCTTGGACGACGGCGTGGACGTCCTCCTGCGCACCGGAACCGGGCAGGAAGTCCCGGATCATGACCGCGATGTCCTGCTGGTCTCCGTGGGTTCCATGGCACCCATCTGCCTGGAAACTGCGCAGCGGTTGGAGGCCCACGGGGTGACCTCCACAGTGGTGGACCCGCGCTGGGTGTTGCCGGTGCCGTCGTCGTTGGCTGAATTGGCTGCCAGGCACCGCATTGTGGTTGTGGTGGAGGACGGTGTGCGCTCCGGTGGCATTGGGTCCCTGGTGCGGCAAAGTCTGCGCGACGCCGGTGTGGACACCGCCTTGAATGAAGTGGGTTTGCCCACGGAGTTCCTGACCCATGCCTCCCGGGATCAGATCTTGCAGCGGGTGGGTTTGACCGCCCAGCGCATTGCGCAAGACACATTGGCCTCCGTACTGGGCACAAAGGTGCCTTATGCCCGGCCCGTGGAGGACAGCGCGGAGACTCACAATCACGTGCGGTGACCCGCGTTGTCGCACGCGTCACTTGTCAGTAGGCTGAGATATTGACAGCGGGTTGCACCCGTCGGACAAGGAGTAAGGACCAAGCGATGTTGAAGAAAGCTGCATTCGTGCTGGGTTTTGGAGCTGGTTTCCTGGTCGGTTCCTACATGGGCCGCGAACCGTATGAAAAGGTCCAGGCCAAGGTGACCGGCGTGGTGGAGGATCCGGAGGTCCGCCGCAAGGTTCAGGAAGGTGCAGAAAAGGCTGCCGCAACCGTCAAGGAACAGGCACCCGTGGTGGGGGAGAAGGCCGCGGAAGTGGCCAAGTCCGCCACCGCCAAGGCCAAGGACGCTGCGGGCGGTGCCAAGGACGCGGCCAAGGACAAGGCCCACCATGGCTCAGATGCCACGTCCAACCTGGACGGCACCACGCAGGACACCGGCACCCCCAAGCCTGGCCCCACCCAGCCTCTGCCCGGTTCCACCAGCTGAATTTGAACCACCCGGCAGCCACGATGGCTGCCTCCGCAAAGATCTGCCCCGCACCGTCACGGTGCGGGGCAGATCTTTCTTGGGACAGGGCTGGTGGTGCATTCAGGGTTATGGGCGGGACTGCCGCAGTGTGGTTCAGGGCTGGGATCTGAGCGTGGCCCAGAGTTCGGTCAGAACTGGCGCGGTCAGGCGAATCTGCCAGGGCCGGGCACCCAGCTCCGCCAGGGCAGCCCCCACGGCTTCCTCGGATGTCTCCGTGGGTGGCTCCCAGGCAAAGCGGCGCAGGTGCTCAGGCACCAACAAGTTTTCCGTGGGCATGGAATGGGTTGCAGCCAAGTCAGCGATGGCAGGCTTGAAAACTTTGAGCCGTGCAGCAGCAGGGGGCCGTTTGGTGTCCCAGGCCTTGACGGGTGGTAGGGCATCCGATGCGATGGTGAATGGCACCAGATCTTCCTCATGCCGGGCCGCCTGCAGAGCGGTCAGCCAGCGCGGGGCCTCCCTGGAGGCGGCGCGGCCGTGAAAGCCTGGAGTTTTCAGCAGTTGGGGCACGGTGCGCGGCATGGTGATGGCAGCTGCCACCAGCGCAGAGTCGGGCAACAGCCGCCCCGGCGAAATGTCCCGGTGGCGGGCAAGATCCTCACGGGCTGACCACAAGTTTCGCAAAGCAGTGAGTTGACGGCGATTGCGTACCTTGGTGATTCCAGAAGTGCGCCGCCACGGGTCTTTCCGGGGTACTGGTTGATCGGCACTGCGGATGGCTTCAAACTCCTCCAGCGCCCAGTCGAGTTTGTTCTGTTCGCGCAGCAGGTCTTCCACGGCCCAGCGCAGTTGGACCAGGACTTCCACATCCAGCGCGGCGTAGGTGAGCCAGGACTCGGGCAGGGGGCGTTTGGACCAGTCCACCGCCGAGTGCTCTTTGGAGAGCGTGAAGCCCAGGAGTTCTTCGGTCTCTGCTGCCAGGCCCACGCGGTGCAATCCGGCCAGGCGACCTCCGAGCTCGGTGTCAAAGAGCTTGTCCGGCCACATGTCCAGATCCCGCAGGCACGGAAGGTCCTGGGTTGCCGCGTGCAGGACCCATTCCACGCCGCTCAGAGCCTCATTGATGATGCCCAGTGAGCCCACTGCTTCAGGATCAATCAGTATTGTTCCCGCACCTTCACGGCGCAGCTGGACCAGGAAGGCTCGTTGACCGTAGCGGAAGCCACTGGCCCGTTCGGTGTCCACGGCCACGGGGCCGTGACCGGCCTCCAGCTCACGGGCTGCCCGTTCCACTTGGGACACTGAATTGAGCACCCGCGGAATGCCCTCGTGCGGACGGTCCAGGTGCACGGTCTGCGGGACGGTGAAGTCCTCAAAGCCCGGCACCACAATGTCCGGTGATGCCGCTGCTGTGTTGGGGCTGGGATCACTCACAGGTTCGGTCAATTCCTCATATCCAACGGCCGCTGCTCGGCCACATCTGTGCCTGGTCAGTGCCTACGGTAGGCACCTGGCCGGTGGCCCGGCCGGAGAAAACTGTGGGCTAGCGCCCCGTGAGGCGTACCACGCCGTCGGTGACCGGGGGTAGCCCGGCAAAGGTGCACACCATGTCAGCCCACGCCTCCAGATGCGCACCAAAGTCTTGATCGGTGGGTGTCCAGGAGGCACGCAGTTCGACGTCGATGTCCTCACCCGTGTCCGCCAACTGGCCAAACCCTTCGGCCAGGACACGAGAGGCGGTCCCACCTTCGCCGGTGTATGCGGCACCGTTGCGATCCAGGGACTCCAACAGCCAGCTCCACGCCACGGAAGCCAGCATTTGATCATGCCCCAGATCACGTTCCACCTGAGCTTTCACAAAGGTGACAATGCGGAACTCACCACCCCACTCGCTGCGGCGGGACGGTGCATGGCTGAGGATGAAGCGGCCGGTGGCCAATTCATCCGAACAGGCGCGTGGCATGGAAGCCACAGCAGTGGCGGGCAGTGTTGGACCATGCCATGCCGCCACCTGCTCCGGACGGTAGCCGGAATCGGTGGCGTCCGTGACGGTGGCCGAAAAAGCCACCGAGTCACTGGGCCCCATGGGAACGGTGATTTCCGTGAGGTCAATGTCATGACGGCACTGCGCAGCACGCAGGGAAGCCACAGCCGCCCTGAAGCGGCCAAGCCCTCCGTGCAAATCAGTCACCACGCTCACGCGTTCCAGGGTAGGGGCAGCTCACGGCGGCTGCGCGGTGGCACGCCGCCAAGCCGCCACTGTGACCAAGTCGCTCGGAGGCGCGTCCGGAGCCTATTCGCCCGTAGGGGTCAGTCGCATGGACACCGAGTTGATGCAATACCTCTGGTCAGTGGGGGTGGGGTAGCCCTCACCGGAGAAAACATGCCCCAGGTGGGAATCGCAGGCCGCGCACCGGACCTCCACGCGTTCCATGCCCATGGTGGTGTCCCGGATGTAGCGCACACGGTCCTCGGCCAACGGCTGGTAGAAGGAAGGCCAGCCGCAATGGGAGCCGAACTTGGTCTCCGAGCGGAACAGCTCAGCACCGCAAGCGCGGCAGCTGTAGACGCCTTCCGTTTCCGTGTCCCAGTACTCGCCCGTGAAGGGTCGCTCCGTACCGGCCTCCCGCAGCACGTGGAACTCCTGCGGGGTGAGCATGGCCCGCCATTGTTCATCGGTGTGGTTGACCCGGGGGACCGGGGTGGGCTCGGACTGAGGGCTTGTGGATCCGCTGAAATCAGACATGTGTCACCTTTCATGTTCGGCAGATGCCTTGCTCCTGACACAACACCCCCGTTCGGCCGCTTATGCCGTGGGAGGATGGCCGCATGACTCAAGGTCGATTCCCCCGCAGGTCCGCAGGTTGTGCTGCTGGTGCGGCCCCCACCAAGGCCACACCCTCCGGCTGGAAGCGCGGCGCGGTGGTGGGGGCGGCGGCCATGGCGGGTACGGCGTCGTTGTCTTTTGGGCTGACCTCAGCGGTGGCTGCCTATCTTGCCCGTCAAGTGGTGGTCCCGCCGCGCTATCGTTCGGAGGATCTGAGCATCATCCGCTACACCCCGGCCGCCCCACCGGAGGACGGCGCCGGACTGCTCCCCGGGGCGGGGGAAGTCACTTTGGCCGCCACCGTGGAAACCACCGTGGACGGGGTCTACAGCCTGCGGTTCGACGCCGGAGCCGGCCATGCGCGGATCGGCGCCATCACCTCCTGGTCCCCTGCCGACTCGGAAGTGGTCCGCACCGTGGAAGAGGTTTATTCGGGTGATCTGAGCGCAGCTTCCAAAGGGTGGTGGTCTGGAACCGTGTTCCCCGATCCCGCTCATGCCGGGTACGCCTTCGAGGACGTGGAGATCCCCATTGAGGTGGGGCTGGCTCCGGCGTGGGTGGTGCCGGCAGACGGTCAGGTCACCCCCCATGGACAACGGCCGCGGATGATCGCGGGACCGTGGGCCATCATGGTTCACGGTCGTGGGGCGCAGCGGATGGAGGGCTTGCGCGCGGTGGCGGTGGCGCAGGAACTCGGATTGACCTCCATGCTGATTTCTTACCGGAATGACCGGGAAGCACCGTCTTCTGCGGATCGCCGCTACGGCCTGGGTTTCACGGAGTGGAAAGACGTCCAGGTGGCAATCTCCTACGCCAAGTCCCGTGGCGCCACCCAGATCGTGCTGTTCGGGTGGTCCATGGGTGGCGCAATTTGCATGGCCACCGCAGACCAATCCTTCTACCGGGATGACATTGCGGCCATGGTCCTCACCGGTCCCGTGGTGGACTGGTTCACGTTGTTCACCCATCACACCGCCAACCGAAAATTGCCGCAGGGCATTGGCCGGCTGGCCTCTCAACTGATCAGTTCACGGCGTGGACGACATCTGACCGGGCTGGCCGCGCCTGTTGACCTGGCCAGTTTGGATTGGGTGAGCCGCTACCGGGAACTGCGTACACCAACTTTGATCCTGCATTCCAAGGACGATGAATTTGTGCCGTACACCGCTGGTCGGCAGCTTTCCCGGTTGTCTCCGCTGGTGGACTTTGTGGCCTTTCGCAAAGCCCGCCACACCAAGGAATGGAATGTGGACTCGCAACGCTGGGACAACGCGGTACGCCCCTGGCTGGCTGCGCGCCTGCAGGGCACCACCTGACCGCTGATGCAGCACCGTTGAGCCCCCATGCCCGACGACGCCGGAGCTCCAGCGCCGTTGTCGGCTCAGGTGGGGCGCTCAGCCGTGCGCGCCGGGTGAGGAACTGATCTCTGCCACGGAGGCACTCAGGACCGTGATCAGATCCTGCGGTGCCACCTCAACATCTAGACCGCGCCGACCCCCGGAGACGTAGATGCTCCCGTGGTTCAGGGCCGAAGCATCCAGCACGGTGGGAGACGGTGTTTTCTGCCCGAAGGGAGATATGCCACCCACCACGTAACCGGTCCGGCGTGCCGCCACTATGGCATCAGCCAGGGCGGCTTTCTTCCACCCCAAGGCGGCGGCTGCAGCCTTCATGGCCACCCGCCGATCCACGGGCAGCACCACCACCCCGAACTGGCCCCGCGCCTCGGTGTGATCCGCGGGGCTCACCACAAGAGTTTTGAACACCCGATCGGGAGGTACCCCCAACGCCTGGGCGGCCTCGGCACCAAAGTCGGTGACGGCGTCGTCGTGGTGATAGGCGGCCTGGCTGAACACAACGCCGTGCTCGGTGAGGAATCGCAAAGCGGCTGTGCCGTCTGGCTCACTGGGGGAGCGCGCCCCTGATTTCCTGGCCTTTTTGGACACTGCCATCAGCCCCTCACGCTGCGGTACGGGGCAGGCTGCTGACCTGGCGGCGGATGCGCTCCAACATGGCTGACATGCCGCGCATCCGCAGCGGGGAAACCAACTGGGTCAGGGCAAACCGTTCGGTGAGATCCGCAGGCAAGTCCTGGATCTGCCGAGCGGTGAGCCCGTCCAGGCCGCTGTGCAGAATGGAGGCAAAGCCGCGGGTGGTGGGAGCTTCCAGCGGTGCAGAGAAAAACAGGCGCACGGGGGTGGAATCATCACCGGTTGGGGCCTGATTCTCCCATTCCACCGTCAAGAACAACGGAGACTGGCACTCCACCACCTGCTCCAGTTCCTCCGGGTGCTCGCCGTAGCGTTCGGGTAGGGCAGGTAATTCCCGGGAGAACTCCAGCAGCAATTGCAGCCTGTCCTGTTGGGGGACGGCGGCAAAATCCTCCACCAACTCCGCCACGGATTCGGGTAGTTCGGTGTGGGATGAGGCGGTCATCGGTTGCTCTCCGGCGCTTGTCCCCGCTGCTCACCGGCCACGATGGGCACTCGCACAGAATTACCCCATTCAGTCCACGAGCCGTCGTAATTGCGCACGCTGGGGAAGCCCAACAAGAACTGGAGGACAAACCAGGTGTGTGCAGAGCGCTCACCGATTCGGCAGTAGGCAATGACTGGTTCCTGCGGATTCAGGCCGATCTCCTCCTGATAAATCGCTTCCAGTTCGGCTCGGGGCTTGAAGGTGGAATCAGGTGCGGCTGCCCGTGCCCACGGCACAGAGGCGGCGGTGGGAATGTGACCGCCGCGCAAGACACCTTCCTGGGGGTATTCGGCCATGTGGGTCCGCTGTCCGGTGTATTCAGGTTCCGAGCGGACATCAATCAACGGGATGGTTCCCAGCGCCTCCAAAACCTGCGGCTGGTAGGCGCGGATGGGGGCGTCGTCGCGCTCCACGCGGGGGTAGTCCGTGCGCGGGCGTGGTGCAGTTTCCGTGGTCAGTTCCCGGCCTTCGGCAATCCACTTGTCCCGTCCGCCGTCCATGAGCCGCACGTCCTGGTGCCCGAACAGGGTGAACACCCACAGCGCATAGGCCGCCCACCAGTTGGACTTGTCTCCGTAGACCACGATCGTGTCTTCCCGGTTGATGCCTTTGGCGCTCATGAGTTGGGCAAACTGCTCGCCGTCCAGATAATCGCGCACGTCTGGCAAATTGAGGTCCGTGTGCCAATCGACCTTCAGGGCTCCTGGGATGTGGCCGGTTTCGTAGAGCAGAACGTCCTCATCCGATTCAATGACGACGACGCCCTCCTCCCGACCGTGCTCAGCCACCCAGGACGTGGAAACCAGACGCTCGGGGTGCGCGTATTCGCTGAACTTCGGATCGGTGGTGTCTACTTCCACGGACATGATGCGACTCCCTCAGAGGTGACGATGCGATGTGGTTGGGGCCATCCGGTACCGGCTTGGGACCATGCGGTAGCGGGACTGGTCTATTCGGTACAGGACTGGTCACCAGCGTATCCCCGTCCAGGTGCTTGGTCCTGCGTCTAGTTCCCGTGTGCGCGGGCGGCGAACCGCAGGCAAGCCGGTAAGCTCACTGTGGTGTCCAGGCCTGCTGTGCACCCGTGAGTGCGGAAAGAGGTTTACGTGTCCCCGCAGATCCAACGCCTGGTTGATCGCCGTCCGGCAGTGTCGGCCGAAGAGCTCCTGGATGGCTTCCGGCCGTCGGAGAGATTCGGTGAAGTTTCCTTTCAGACGTACCGACCAGATCCCGCGCAACCAACTCAGGCTCAGGCCGTGGCCGAACTGCAGCGTTTTGCCGGTGGCATCACGGGCCCCAAGGGTGGTTCGGGTAAAGGCGGTGGGTTCCTTGCGCGCATGTTCGGTGGGGGAGGTGCTGCCACCAGCTCCAAACAAGGCATCTACCTGGATGGTGGCTTTGGCGTGGGTAAAACCCACCTGTTGGCTTCCCTGTGGCATGAAGCCCCGGGGCTGAAGTCCTTTGGCACCTTTGTGGAATACACCAATCTGGTGGGCGCACTGACATTTCCCAAGACCGTTCAGGCCTTGAGCCAGTACAGCCTGGTGTGTATTGACGAGTTTGAGCTCGATGACCCGGGGGACACCGTTTTGATGTCCCGTCTCATGCGCGAACTCTCCGATGCCGGCGTGAAACTGGCTGCCACCTCCAACACGCTGCCAGGTTCCCTGGGGGAAGGCCGTTTTGCCGCTGCCGATTTCCAGCGCGAGATTCAGGTCTTGGCAGATCAATTCGAGGTCTTGCGCATTGACGGGGAGGACTTCCGCCACCGCGGACTGCCTGAAGCTCCGGCGTCCCTGACGGACGATCAGGTGGAGTCCGTCATGCAGCAGCGCTTTGCGGACTCCCAGGCAATAGCCGTGGATGAGTTCAGTGACATTGTGGAACACCTCAGTGCAGTCCACCCGTCCAGGTATCGGCACCTGATCAAGGATCTGGACGGCATTGTGTGGCGTAACGTCCACACGGTAGATCAGCAGGCCTTGGCGCTACGCCTGGTGGTCTTGGCCGACCGTCTGTATGACCGCGACCTCCCGATTGTGGCCTCCGGTGCCTCGTTCGATCAGATCTTCACCCCGGAGATGATGGCCGGCGGCTACCAGAAGAAGTACTACCGGGCGGTGTCACGCCTCACCGCGCTGGCCCGGGAAGGCTTGGCAGAAGGCTGACCCGTCTCCGCTGGGCAGCGATCCCCCAAGGGGCCAAACACGAGGTTTGACGATGCATCGTGATTACGCGGTGGGGTTTTCTAGCGCCTGGCGGATCATGTCTGCAGCCTGTGGTGCATCGACGGCCAGGCGATCTAGCACAGCTGACGCTGCTGTATCACCACCCCAGACGCGGGCAATCTCAGTCACGATCCTGCTCAGCGCATCGGGGTGGGTTTCCTGTAGCCGAGTGAGAAAGGCATCCGGGTGCTGCGCCTGAATACCCCATGGGCCCAGACCGTCGTCGGGAAAGTCACGTAGATTCCGAGTGACAATCGTCTGTGCTCCGGCGTGGATTGCAGCAGCCAGTACGTGCCTGTCGTCGAGGTCGGGAAGTTCGAGCTGCTCGATCAGATGCTCATGGCCGCTGACCGTCACATCGCGGATCGCTTGGTTCATCAGCAACCGGGTGCGCTTCAGCCTGGTTGGATCCAGGTCTGGGCGGTTGGTTTGGAGGTTGCTGAACACCTCATCAAGGATCCGATCCGTCCACTTGGGTTGCACCAGCCGCGCCAACCCGGCCCGGATCAGCACATCCCTCAGCGTGGACGGGTAGAGCACATTCGCGTCATAGACAACGACCTGCGGCATCAGGACATTCCAAGCGCCTGGGCCTCCGCAGCCAGCTCATCCGCAGCCGCTGTTCTACGGGTGTCGTCCTCCCGCAGGTAGCGCACCAGAGAGGCTGCTTTCACTCGACGGTGGGTACCAACTGAGCGGTAGGAGATCTGCCCGTCATCGAGCAGGCCGATCAGGAATGGACGCGACACATTCAACACATCCGCTGCCTGCTGAGTGGTCAGTTCCGCCTCTGCCGGTACGAGGGCCACGCCCTCACCGTGGGCGAAGCTGTCCAGCACACGTAGGAGTGCGGTCAGCACCGATCCCGGCACTTCTACCTCCCTGTCCGAACCACCCAGGCAAAGCAGCACCGGGATACTCGCATCCCGCGCGCCGTCGAGGCTGCGCAAAGCGGAGGCCGCCAACGCCGCATCTGTGGGCTCGGGGACAAGAATGGCAATGTCACTCATCAGACACCCCCTCAATCGTAACTATCGAATCAGTCGCAATAAGTGTAACGCCGATCCGGTGCGGTCCTAATGGGTCGTCGCGCTCTGATGGCTGTGGCACAGCACGAGACCTGACCGACCTGGCAGGCGTGCCACGGGCGACGACCTCTCATGGTGGATGCACCTCGTTGGTTGCACCCATGTGAGACCCGGACATGAGCAAGGCGCCCACCCCGTGAGGGATGGGCGCCTTGCCTGTGAGGTGTGGCGGTTGCTTCACAGCAACCGCCACACCTCAAGCGATCAGTTGTTGTCCGAATCGCCGTTCAGGGAATCCTTCGCCTGATTGATCTGGTCTTCGTACTTGCCACCAGTCTTGTCATTGGCGAAATCAGCGCCCTTGTTGACGGCGTCCGGGTTGTCCGAAGCGGCCTGCTTGGCCTTGTCTGCAAATCCTCCGAGGTCCACCATGGGTTGTCTCCTTTCGGTTGGGATCAGTCAGCTCGTCATCAATCTGACTCCCACAACTCTGCTGGAGTGATCCTTGCTTGTCCAGCACCTTGCCCTCCTGACCAGGCCGTGTTTGCTCAGGGCAAAACCGACGGGACTACGGCCTGTGGGGACGCAGCGGGCCTTTCATGCGGGTTGGTAGTTCCGGGGGATGCTTCGCCTCACGCCAGTCAGTAACCACGACGGCGGAGCACCCGCCCCGTCGTGGTGCTTCCACCTGCGGTCCGCATTCGTCCTCATTCGGTACGCAAAAGACCAAGAACCGCCTCGATCAGTGGCCTTTTGCGTACCAACTCAGGCCCGCGCTGAAGCGCTGCGGGCCGCTGGTCGAGTCTCTGAACACACGAGGAACACGCGGCGGGGTTTGGGAAAACAAGAAACGGCCAGTCACCCTGCGGTGACAAGCCGTTTTGCTGTGCGCGATACTGGGATCGAACCAGTGACCTCTTCCGTGTCAGGGAAGCGCGCTACCGCTGCGCCAATCGC
>NZ_JAUNTS010000013.1 GCF_030538595.1 Kocuria sp. | reverse complement strand
GGGTGGCTTCCAGGCGGGTTCCCGGGGCACGTGCTCAAGCCGTGCGCAGTTTGATACCCCATCAGCGCTGATGGGGTATCAAACTGCGCACGGCTTGCGCTGGGCCATCTGAGGCAATCCCAAATTCGCCCTGTGCAGGTCCGGTTCTAGAATGAGGCAGACACTTCTAACGCACACAACGGTCGGCTCTTCTCCGACCGCCAGGAGGATTCCGCCCGTGAGCAGCATTACCGTGAACGTGATTGACCGCGATGGCACCCGCACGGACGGCGTGGAGTGGCAGGATCATGAGTCCCTGATGGAAGCTCTGACCCGCAACAAGTTCCCCATCTTGGCCACCTGCGGCGGCAATGCCTCCTGCTCCACGTGCCACTGCTACCTGGGCTCGGCAGCCGAAACCGCCAACTCGAACTCCCCCATCGGAGATGAGGAGGAGGACGTTCTGGACATGCTGGACGACACCCGCCATGACGACTCCCGCCTGACCTGCCAGGTGGAATGGTCCCAGGACCTCGACGGCGCAGAGGTCACCATCGCGCCCGAGTGGTGATCCACCACAACCCCGTCACTTCACTGCCGAACGTCCGATTTTGGGCGTTTGAAGCACGGTGAAACAGCCAAACTCGGACGCTCGGCAGTGTGGATTGCGTCCCCAGAACGGAGCATCACGGCCGTGACCATCACCAACCAGGCCAGCTCGGCCACCCCCGGCAATCAGGCTGATCTGGCCGCTTCAGCCCAGCGCTTGCTGCGCCAGGATTTGACCACCCGGGCGGCGTACATTTCCGATGCTTCCATTTACCGACGACTCCCCGCCGCCGTGGCCGAGCCCAGCACCGTGGCGGAGATCCGCGCCCTGTTGGCCTTGGCCCGCGAGCGCGGTTGGTCCGTGGTGGGCCGCGGCGGGGGCACCTCCGTGGCGGGCAACGCCATCGGCGATGGCCTGGTGATCGACACCTCCCGCTATTTCAACCGAATCCTGGCGATTGACCCTGACGCCCAGACCGCTGTGATCGAACCCGGCGTGATCTGCGATCAGCTCCGGGATGCCGCTGCTGCTCACGGCCTGACTTACGGCCCGGACCCCTCCACACACAGCCGCTGCACCATTGGCGGGATGGTGGCCAACAATGCGTGTGGTTCGCACTCCGTGGCATGGGGCACCTCCGCGCAAAACCTTGTGGCTGTCACGGTCATGCTGGCTGATGGCATGGAAGTTGAGCTGACCGCAGGTGGCACCAGTGAGCCTGCACTGACCGAACAACTCACGGCTGTTCGGGACCATCACCGCGCCATGTTCCGCACGGAGCTGGGGCAATTCCCGCGGCAGGTTTCCGGCTACGGGCTGCACTACCTGCTGGAAGAAAACGGCTTTGACACCGCCAAGGCTTTCGCGGGCACGGAGGGCACCTGCGGGATCATCACCCGCATGACCGTCAAGTTGGTCCGCAAGCCGGCGCACACCGCCCTGGCTGTGCTCAGCTTTGATGATTCTTTCGACGCCGCAACGGCCGCCCCCGCCCTGAGAGTCAAGGACGTTGCCACAATCGAGGGCATGGGCGGCGATCTTCTGGATGCACTGCGCATGCGCCCGGGGCAGGAAACCGCTGGTCAGGAACTACCCGAAGGCAACGGCTGGTTGTACTGCGAGGTGGGCGGGGACACCCTGGAGCAGGCTGCTCAGCGCGCGCAGGAGTTGCGGGGCATCGTGGATGCGGCGGGCAAGGTGAGCGTGCGCAACGCCGTCGTGGTCACTGATCCGCAGGAGACCCGGGCACTGTGGCGCATTCGGGAGGCCAGCGCCGGGATTGTGACCCGGCTTCCCGACGGCGGCGAGGCGTGGCCCGGTTGGGAGGATTCCGCCGTGCCTCCGCAGCACCTGGGTGAATACCTGCGCGATCTCTACGCCCTGCTGGCTGAGTTGGATCTGCGCGGGATTCCGTTCGGGCACTTTGGTGAGGGGTGTGTGCACATCCGCATCTCCTTTGATTTCAACACCGAAAGCGGTCTGGAGGTCTACCGGACATTCATCGACCGTGCTGCCAAGCTGGTACACCGCTACGGCGGTTCAGTCTCCGGTGAGCACGGGGACGGACGCGCGCGTTCGGCGCTGCTGTCCACCATCTACTCCCCGGAGGCGCTGCAATCCTTCCGTGAGTTCAAGCGTGCCTTTGACCCGGATGGGCTGTTCAACCCGGGTGTTCTGGTGGATCCGGAACCTATTGACCAGGGCATCCGGCCCGGACCCGGGGCACGCAAGTTTGACCTCACCCCGGTGCACGCTTTCAGCCACGACGGCGGGTCAGTTGCCGGAGCACTGAATCGTTGTGTGGGAGTGGGTGCCTGCCGGTCGGATGTGGGTGCCATGTGCCCGTCGTTCGTGGCCACCAAGGATGAGGTGCACTCCACCCGCGGGCGCATGCGTTCCCTGGCGGAGATGCTGCGCGGGGAGAACCTGGATGGCTGGAAGTCCAAGGAGACCTTGGAGGCGCTGGACCTCTGCCTGTCCTGCAAGGCCTGCGCCACCGAATGCCCCGTCAACGTGGACATGGCCACGTACAAGTCCGAGTTCCTGCACCACCACTACGGTGAGGGCCTGCGCAGTTTTGTGGGGCCCAACCGGCGCCCCATGGCGCACGCGGTCATGGGGTGGCTGCCCGTGTTGGCGCGGCTGATGAACGTGGTACCGGGAATCCCCGCGCTGACCAACGCGGCCATGCGCATCAAACCGCTGCAGAAAGCGGTCATGAAACTTGGTGGTGTGGAAACCCAGCGGGAGATGATCACCTTTGCCAACCGGCCGCTGGCCTCCTGGTTCAAGAACCGCGCCAAGGCATCCGGTGAGGACCTGCGCCCAGGAGAAGACCCCCAAGGCCGACCCTCCGTGGTGCTGTGGCCGGATTCCTGGACCAACTTCATGAGTGATGGTCCCGGCAAGGCCGCGGTGGAGGTTTTGGAGGCCATGGGTTACCGGGTGCTGATGCCCATGGGTGAGGTGTGCTGCGGCATGACCTGGCACTCCACGGGTCAGTTGGATGCGCTCAAACGAGAAGTAGCCAGAACCCTGGGGGTCATGGAACCCCTGTTGGATGCGGGCTACCCCGTGGTGGGGCTGGAACCTTCCTGCACCGTGATGCTGCAAGATGAAATCACCGAGTTGCTTCCCGGTGACCCGCGGGCCGTAACACTCTCCGAGCGCACCATGACCCTGGGGAAGTTTGTGGCCGATCACCTGGACGCCGGCGGGGAGTGGCCGTTTGAAAAGCTCCAAGTCAAAGGCCATTCTGCCCAGGCCGTGTGCCAGGTGCACTGCCACCAGAAATCCATGCTGGGCTATGACCCGGAGTTGAAAGTCCTGGAGCGATTGGGCGTGGACGTGGACCTGGTGGGTGGCGGGTGCTGCGGGCTGGCCGGGAACTTTGGTTTTGAGCCCGGGCACCTGGAGGTTTCCCAAACCCTGGGTGAGCGCGAACTGTTCCCCAAGATTCGCGCAGCGGCTGATGGCACCCTGGTGCTGGCCGACGGTTTCTCCTGCCGCACGCAGATATCCCAAGGTACGGATGCCGAAGGACTCACTTTGGCGGAAGTGCTGCGGGCAGCGCTGCCGCCCAGGTGATCTGCGCAGGGTGTTACTGGGGTAGGGGTGCTGCTGACGCAGAGGTGTTGCTGGGGCAGCCATCACGCGGGCCGGTGGTACGGGACCCCCGGGCCTGTGCTGTCTGTGGCCAGTCCTAAGATGAGATCGAGCGCACATTCCGTGCGTTCAGACTCGCACCGGCTCGTCCGGTCCTGTCCCCCACAGGAGCACCCATGTCACCGCGTCAGCCAAAGATGTTGCTACCACAGCCCGCACCGTCCGTGCCACGGGCATCGGCCCTGCCGCGCCGTTCATGGACCCTGTTCTGCGCCGTTGCCATCGGGGCAGCCCTCACTGTGACCAGCTGCGGTTCCACCGACGACGCCGCCCCCACCACCGCCCAGTCCCCCAGTCCAACCACCACGGTGACATCCGAGTCCCCGCAAGCGTCTCCCTCACCCACACAGTCACCAACGCCGGGAGACCATGCCGCAACCAGTCCTGCCGCAACTGACCAGCGCACCAACACCCCGGCGGCCACCGCGGACGCAGGTGATGGCAGCACATCAGATACTCCGTCCGCTCAACCCACCACCACGCCACCACCGGGGGCTCTTCCCGGAGGTGCAGTCGCCGCGGTCGAAAATTGCAACACCAATGCACTCAGTGGCTCCGTGACACCGCAGCAGGCGGCAACCGGTTCGGTGGTTCTGGACGTGACATTGACCAACAACGGGCATCAGGCTTGCAAGCTGGTGGGCTTCCCCGGTGTCTCTTTTGTGGATGCGGATGGCGCCATGATCGGTGTTCCCGCTGAACGGACCGGTGCCGGCGGGGCGGGGGTGACCGTCCTCCCAGGGGAATCCGCCTCTGCTTCCCTGAAACTGAGCAACGCGGCGGACTACGGCCAGGTGTGCAATGCCCACACTTCGGACGCTTTGATGATTTACCCGCCGGAGAACACCGCAGCCTTGACCATTCCGTATCAAGCCCAAGCCTGTGGCAACCCCAAGATCAGCCAACTGGAGATCAAGGGATTCGGGGTCTGATCTTTCATGTCCACCGGTACAGCTGTGAGCGCGCTGGAGCGTTTCTCTGAACCCACGCAACGGTGGTTCAGGGGCGCTTTCACAGAGCCCACCGCTGCCCAGGAAGGTGCCTGGAATGCCATTGCGGATGGGCAGCACACCCTGGTGGTGGCCCCCACGGGGTCCGGCAAAACACTGTCCGCGTTCCTGTGGAGCATTGACCGCCTCATGGCGGCAGAGAGTCCCAACAGCCCGGCCAGTTCAGCCAGCCCAGCCAATCCAAGCAGCCCAAGCACTCCAGACAGTGCACACAGCCCAGCCAGCCCGGTCAATCCAGTTACTGCGCGTGGCACCGGCAGCGCTGGGCAGGGCACCAAAGTGCTCTACATTTCTCCGCTCAAAGCGTTGGGCGTAGATGTGGAACGCAACCTGCGTTCACCTCTGATCGGTATCACCCAAACCGCACGCAGCATGGGGTTGGAGCCTCCGGAGGTCTCCACCGGTGTACGTTCCGGTGACACCCCGCAAGCCATCCGCCGAGCCTTGGTGGCTTCCCCACCGGACATTCTGATCACCACACCGGAATCGCTGTACCTGATGCTCACTTCCAAGGCGCGTTCTGCCTTGGAGCAGGTGGAAACCGTGGTGATTGACGAAATCCACGCGGTGGCCGGCACCAAACGTGGCGCCCACCTTGCCCTTTCCTTGGAACGCCTGGACGACCTCTTGGACAGCCCCGTCCAGCGCATCGGACTGTCCGCCACGGTGGAGCCCGTTGAAACCGTCACGCGGTTTTTGGGTGGACTGGAGCCCGTGGCCGTGGTCCGCCCGGAGTCACAGAAGCAGTGGGACCTCACCGTCACCGTTCCGGTGCCGGACATGACGGTCTTGGGGGGTCCGAGTGCGTCGTCGTCGTTGGCGGGGACGCCGTTCGGGGACGCTGCTGTGGAGGATGAGTCAGCCAATGTGGCCTCCATTTGGCCGCATGTGGAGGAACGTGTGGTGGACCTGGTGGAGGCGCACCGGTCCACCATTGTGTTTGCCAATTCGCGCGGGTTGGCGGAGAAGCTGACCGCGCGTCTGAATGAAATCCACGCTTTCCGCGTGGCCCACACGGAAGACTCGCCTGCTGCTGAGCCTTCCCGCCAGCACGGCCGGTACGACGGCGCCGCACCGGTGCTCGCCCGTGCTCACCACGGTTCGGTGTCCAAGGATCAGCGCACTTTGATTGAAGAAGACCTCAAGAGTGGGCAGTTGCGGTGTGTGGTGGCCACCAGCTCCTTGGAACTGGGCATTGACATGGGGTTGGTGGATCTGGTGGTACAGATCGAATCCCCGCCATCGGCCGCGTCTGGGTTGCAAAGAGTGGGGCGGGCGGGCCACCAGGTGGGTGAGGTTTCCATCGGCAAGCTGTTCCCCAAACACCGTGGGGACTTGCTGGATGCCACCGTGACGGTGGAACAGATGTTGGCCGGGCGGGTGGAGTCTCTGCACATCCCTGCCAATCCTCTGGACGTGCTGGCTCAACAAACGGTGGCGGCTTGTGCCCTGGGTCCCGTGAATGTTGAGGACTGGTGGGACACGGTCCGGCGCTCAGCACCCTTCCTGGGATTGCCGCGCAGCGCCTTTGAGGCCGTGTTGGACCTGGTCTCAGGGCGGTACCCATCGGATGAGTTTGCCCAACTGAAACCGCGGGTGGTGTGGGACCGGGAGGAGGCCACGCTGACCGCTCGCCCCGGCGCCCAGCGGTTGGCTGTCACCTCCGGTGGCACCATCCCGGATCGCGGGCTGTTCCCGGTCCACCTGGTTGGGTCTGCGGAGGACAAGGCACCCAAGCGCGTGGGTGAGCTGGATGAAGAAATGGTGTATGAATCCCGCACCGGGGACGTCATTGCGCTGGGCGCGTCCTCCTGGCGGATTGAGGAAATCACCCATGACCGAGTGACGGTGACCCCGGCCCCCGGTCAGGCGGGGAAACTCCCGTTCTGGCACGGTGACGGGCTGGGGCGTCCGGTGGAGTTGGGCCGGGCACAGGGTGCGTTCCTGCGTGAAGTTGCCGGGGCTGACCAATCCGCTGTGACTGCCCGCCTCAACGCCGCCGGTCTGGATGATTGGGCACGTGAGAACCTACAGGCCTACGTGGCGGAGATGAAGGAGAACGTGGGGCACGTTCCTTCTGACCGCACATTGCTGATCGAACGATTCCCGGATGAGCTCGGCGACTGGCGAGTCATTCTGCACTCACCGTACGGCTTGCAGGTCCACGCACCGTGGGCGTTGGCCATTGGGGCGCGGATTGAAGAACGCTGGGGTTTGGACAGCGCTGCGCAGGCCTCCGACGACGGCATTGTGCTGCGCATCCCCCTCACGGATGAAGACCCTCCGGGGGCTGAGATTTTCCTGTTCGATCCGGAAGAACTGGAACAGATTGTGACCGAACAGGTGGGCTCCTCGGCCCTGTTCGCCTCCAGGTTCCGGGAATGCGCAGCCCGCGCCCTACTGCTTCCGCGCCGTGATCCCGGTCGGCGAACGCCCCTGTGGCAGCAGCGTCAACGCTCCGCTCAGCTGCTGGACGTGGCCCGGCGTTACCCGCAGTTCCCCATTGTGTTGGAAACCATCCGGGAGTGCCTGCAGGACGTCTACGATCTCCCCGCGCTGCAGCAGATTCACCGGGAGATCTCCCAGCGCACCATCCGCGTGGTGGAAACCAGCACGGAGACGCCCTCTGCCTTTGCCAAGACCATGCTGTTCGGGTACCTGGGTCAGTTCATCTATGAAGGTGACTCCCCTCTGGCGGAGCGCAAGGCTGCCATTCTGTCCCTGGACACGGATCTGCTGGCTGAGTTGTTGGGCCGTGCACAGTTGCGGGAGTTGCTGGATGCCCAGGTCATTGCCCGGACCGAGGCCGAGCTGCAATACCTTGTCCCTCACCGTCGCCTGCGTGGGCGGGAGGGTCTGGCTGATCTGCTGCGACTCCTGGGCCCCCTGACGGTGGGTGAAGCCGCCCTCCGGCTACGGGATCCGGATGGTGACCGCACCGAACCCACCGCATCCGGATATCCCTCAAGCTCCGGCACAGGCGTTGATCCCGCAGCAGTCGATCTCGCGGCTGAACCAGAGCCAGACGGGCCCAATGCACGGGCCGCACGTGCCGACGTCGTATCCGAGTGGGCCCACGAGCTGGCCCGCGAGAACAGGATTTTTGAACTGCGACTGGGTGGGCAGATCAAGCTGGCCGCGGTGGAGGATGCAGCCCGGTTGCGGGACGCGATGGGGGCACCCATTCCCCACGGTGTGCCCGTGGCGTTTCTGGAACCGGTGGCTGATCCCATGGGCGATCTGGTGGGCCGTTACGCGCGCACTCACGGCCCGTTCACGGTGGAGGAAGCCGCCCGGGCGTTGGGGATGGGTGCTGCCGTGGTGCAAGCCACCGTGGAACACCTCTCCACGCAGCGGCGAGTGGTGGAGGGCGAATTCCGGCCCGCGGAGGCCCGCCTGGATCAGCCCCACCAGATCACGAACCATCCTTCGCTTTCCGGTACCCGAACCTCTGCGGCGAGCACCACCGAATGGTGCGACAAGGACGTGCTGCACCGCATTCGACGTCGTTCCCTGGCGGCGCTGCGGGAGCAGGTTGAGCCCGTGCCTGCGGAGGTTTACGCCAGGTTCCTGCCGCCGTGGCAAAGTGCAAGCCCCGGCTCCAAGCTGCGCGGGGCGGATGGTCTGTTGACCGTGGTGGATCAGCTGGGCGGCGTGGCGCTACCCGCCTCCGCACTGGAACCGCTGATTCTCCGGGCTCGAATCAGTGACTACTCACCCGATCTCCTGGATGAGCAGTTGGCCGCCGGGGAGATCCTGTGGTCAGGGGCCGGTTCCCTCAGTGGCGACGACGGCTGGCTGGCCCTTCATCTTGCCGAATCCCAAGAGCTAACCCTGCCACCCCGCGCCGAGCTGAAGGCAACGGCCGCTGCCGTGACCGACACCCTGCAGGCGGGAATCCTGGAAATCTTGGCTGACGGTGCCGCACGGTTCAGCCACCAGTTGGTGACTGCGCTCACCGAACGGAGTCATACGGTGACCATGCCGCAGCTGAACACCGCGCTGTGGGATTTGGTGTGGGCCGGTGTGATCACCAATGACACCTTCGCCCCCGTGCGCTCCCTGGTGGCTGGCGGCGGCGGTGCCCACAAACAGAAATCCAGGACTGCGGTGTCCCGATCCGCAGGACGCCGCGGGGCCGCCCGCCTGCGCTCGTTGCACAATGGTGCCAGAGCCAGTGGACCGCGTTCGGCCGCTGATGTTCAAAGTTCAGGCCGATGGTCGCTGCTGAACCCGGAACCCCTGGAAGCCACGGTCCGCGCCAGCGCAAGCGCCGAGCTCTTGTTGGACCGCTACGGGGTGCTGACCCGCGGGGCCGTGGAGGCCGAGGATCGTCCGGGTGGGTTCTCCGGGATTTACCGTGTGCTCACCGCCTTGGAGGACGCCGGACAAACGCGCCGCGGATACTTCATTGAGGGTTTGGGCGGCGCACAGTTCGCCCAGGCTTCCACGGTGGATCGTTTACGTAGCTTTGCCGATGACGAACAAGCTCGCATCACGCCCAAGGACCCCGTGGTTCTGGCGTTGGCTGCCACGGACCCCGCCAATCCCTGGGGTGCCACCTTGGCCTGGCCGCAAGTCTTCACTTCCGACGACGCCTCAACCCGCCACCGTCCCGGTCGCAAAGCCGGCGCGGTGGTGGTCTCAGTGGATGGGATGCCGGTGCTGTATTTGGAGCGGGGCGGACGGACCGTGTTGGTGTTCCAGGACGATCCGGGGCTCATCCGACTGTGTGCGCCCGCCGTGGTGGATCTGGTCCACGCGGGTGCTGCGGAGAAACTGACCGTGGAGAAAATCAACGGACGAGATGTCCTGGGGCCCGGTGCTGTTGAAACCGCGGTGCGTGAGGCCCTGGTGCACGCCGGATTCTCCACCACACCCAAAGGACTCCGGTTGCGGCGGACCATTTGAGGAGTCCGGACTGTTTGTGGCCCCCAGCCGGTGGTGGAGCTCTACCAGCTGGTCAATTCTGACCGGAATCCACACCAAGTGCTTGCTGCAGCGGCAGCTCGGTGATTTCCTCCACCAGCCACGGGCTGAACACCCGCGGTAGCCCACGGGAGGCAATCAGGAGGTCGGCTGGATTCACCCAGGTGATTTCCGCAATCTCATGCGGGTGGGGGCGCGGTTCGGAGGCTGCACGCGCCACCCACACCGGGCAGAACTCATGTTCAACCACTCCGGAGGCGTCCACCGCACGGTAGGAGAAATCCGGCAGGATTTCCTGCAGGCCGGCGATCTCCATGCCGAGTTCTTGGGCGGCCCTGCGCGTGATGGCATCCGGGAAGTCTTCACCCGGTCCGGGGTGGCCGCAGAAGGAGTTGGTCCACACCCCCGGCCAGGTCTTTTTGGTCAAGGCTCGGCGGGTGAGCAGCACCTGGCCCTCCCGGTTGACCACCCAGCAGGAGAAGGCCAGATGTAGTGGAGTGTCCGTGGTGTGGACAGTGGCTTTGGGGGCGGTTCCGATGGGCTGATGCTGCGCATCCAGCAGCACCACCTGCTCGGTCGCTGATTTGGCTGGTGTAGTCACAATTCCCCCCACCCTATCTAAACACGTTCAAACCCTCACCCTGACCTTCCAGACTAGTGGGCGGCGAGCTGGCGGCGCACTCGTAAACCGAAAACTCCGAATCCCCCCGCCAACAACCGCACTACTCGGAACCTTTGAAAAAATCTGCCAGCATGGGTTCACGGCCCAGCAGAACAGGAAGAACATTGATTCCCGCCACGAGGAA
Source organism: Kocuria sp. (assembly GCF_030538595.1). Taxonomy (GTDB): domain Bacteria; phylum Actinomycetota; class Actinomycetes; order Actinomycetales; family Micrococcaceae; genus Kocuria. The sequence goes on along the minus strand of NZ_JAUNTS010000013.1, from coordinate 100,173 downwards.
CCAGACCAAACTAGCAACTGTGACCAGCGGCACCACTGCCACCTTAAGATCCACTTGCATTGCTGGGTCAAATCCCATTTTGGCTACAAGTCCAACAAGAATCGCTAATATTGTGGCGATAGCCGTCGCAGTCACCACCACGACAACCGACTCTGCAAGGCCAGTACGTATCACCAAACCACGCGAACCGCCCATAACCCGCACCAAGATAATGCGACTCTTTCTAGCGGCTCCACCCATAAACACAATCATCGACGCACCGACAGCTGACACAAGCAGGGCAGGCCCGAGAAGGACAGCCAGTCCACCAACGTTCACAGCACTCGACGAAACACCACCCATACCACCACCAACGGTTAAGAAAATCGTCATCAACCCCGCAGGGAGACCAATTGTTACCGCAATAGGCAATATCGTTGCGGCACTCCTTCCATCCCGCCTCATCAGTCCACTGCGAGCTAAATGCCAAGAAAATGAGCATCTTGCAGGTATCAGCCTGGCCCATGCCAAGCATACAGTCGGAATTAAAATCGCAGAAACCGAACTCAGTAAACATAATGTCGCCAGCATAAATAATACACTTAGGCCCAAAACGGTAGAGATGTCATTTTCAATAATCTCACCGCCAAATCCTACTTGAATGCCCTTCACTCCAATAAATAGACCCGTGCAAACTAGCCCGCCAACTATTAAAATAGCTATCCTAGTAAGGGAAAATAATGCTACACGGTCAACCTGAGCTCCTTGCATTACTTGCACAATCGGCGTCCGCCCAACACGCAAAATCACCCGCCCTGCACCAATGACCATCAAAAATACAATCGCAATTGGCACCAAGGTCAACGTTGATACATCAACTGCAATCGGCACAGGATGATCAATTGACGTAAAATTAATTGTCCACTCAAAAACCTGTTGAGCAAAAGGGAGCGCGGTCAAAACACCGAGCAAAGCTCCAAATGTTCCGGCGCATACGACCTGGACAATGACTACTGCCGCTGCCTGAAAACTTGTCACCCCCACAAGCTGTAACCTTGCTATATCCAGGCGAGTCGCAGCGATTGCAAACCCCGACCCACCACCTGCAGCAATAACCGCGGCAACCACAACAAACGCCACCTGACCGTACAGTAAAGAAAAAACAGCACGCCCATCTTCGGCACTCAATGTTCGCGCTGTATTTAATTGAATTACGCTTAATGCAATCAAGGCAGTTGAAACAAACGCCAATACTGTTATGCCCAGCCACACACGCCACGTTCGCAAGAATTGACGAATACCAATTTTTACAATCATCACTTAGATCCTGCCGACGGAAGCCCTTGCATTACCTGCAATATGGTGTTGCTATCTGGGTGACTAAGCTCTGAATAAATCAGACCGTCTTGCATCACTATCACTCTGTCCGCAACGCTCGCAAGCTGCAAATCATGTGTGACCATGATTACAGACCGTCCCTCATTATCCACAAATTCCCTCAAGAGATGCAGAACATTATTTCCAGATTTCGAATCTAATGCCCCCGTAGGTTCATCAGCAAATATGATGTCCGCTTGACTAGCTAGTACACGTGCAATTGCGACCCTCTGTTGCTGCCCCCCGGATAATGTCTCCGGGTAGGCACGGGAAAGATCTGTCATTCCCAGCGCTGAGATAGCAGCTTTAGCTCGGGCACGTGCCCCTAACCGCCGATTCAACCATCCAGGGACCGTCACATTATCAACAACATTTAAAGAAGGTATCAAATTATACGATTGAAATATAAATCCAATTCTATCACGTCGCATAATCGTCTTTTGTCGCTTACTCATCGCAGATAGGTCCTGATCAAATATTTTGACATGACCATCAGATAATTCCTCAAGGCCGGATAGACAGTAAAGTAAAGTTGATTTTCCTGAGCCAGAAGGTCCTACTATCGCCACAAATTCACTATTACGCAATTCGAAATCTATGCCATTAAGCACTGTATTTTGAGTTCTGCCATTTCCATAGGGAAACGCCTTCCTGATTCCAGTCGCACGAACAATAATGTTCGAAAGATGTACCTTTGAATTTTCTATAGACATAATTCTCGCCCCTCGGTGCGCAAGTTAACTGCACCTGCCTGTAATAGATCTTGATGTGATTAAATTTTCGATTCAAACACCTATCGAATGCAATTCGACTGGCATACTCCAACAGTAATCTCTAATCCTGTCCGCGCCGCTAATATCTCGCCCAGAAAATATCCTTTCGTTAATTTATTATTAAAAGGTTTCTTGATGACGCTGCGTGACATCTATGACTCCTTGAGTGATTACACCATCGAGCCTAGTCAGAGAGTTAAATTTGACCAGTAAATCTCTCTTGTTGCCAACTTGTTGCCACAGTGAATTATTGATGAATGACGCACACTTTAGGACCGAGAAATATACCTTTTGAGGTGAGTCTTCTCTGCGTTGCAATCATGGTTTCAGGTGCCCCTGCAGCCCGTGAGGGAGGCCGAAGCAGGTGGCGCTGTGACGGCAGTAAGAGCTAACTTAACCTGGGAATCTTCCAGCCATGTGACGAACCGTGTCAAGATTTTCTTGTGCCGCGCCGTCGTCGTTCTATGTCCCCGCTTCCGCCCCGTGAGGGCGTGGACGCGGTGCGCGTGCTCTTGCCTGAGTCCGCGGAAACGGTGGAGCAGCATCTCCTGACCCGTTTGCCGCAATCCGCTGCTGAGTTGGTGCGGATTTTTGCGGCGTGCGGCATGGTGGACAGTGCGGGCGCCACGGTTCAGCCCACGGATTCCTGCGCCGGCCAGACCGTCTGGTACCACCGGCCGTTCGCGCCCGAGCCTGCAGTTCCCACGGATGTACCGGTGCTCTACCAGGACCAACACCTGCTGGTGGTGGACAAACCCCACGGGCTGCCCACCACCCCGCGTGGTGCATTCGTGCGTAACACCGCGCTGAGCCTGTTACGCCACACGCGCCAGGAGCCAGACCTGGCACCGGCGCATCGCCTGGATCGCTTGACCGCCGGTGTCCTGCTGCTCACCCGCGATCCTCAGATTCGCGGCCGGATGCAGCGCCAGTTCCAAAACCGCATCACTGACAAGGTGTATGAGGCCGTGGTGAGCCTGCCGTCCCGCACCACCTTGGAAGCACTACCTGGAAGCCGGGAATCTCGGATTCAGAAGCTGCGCGGGAGTCTTCAGGCCGTGGAAGTTGACGGCCCGGTCAACGCGGTGACTCGGATAGAGCCGTTGATCGCTGATCCGTGGTCGGACAACCACGGCGCCTGGGCCGCCCTCCGCCTGCACCCCACCACCGGACAGACTCACCAGCTGCGTGTTCATCTGAACGCTCTGGGCACGCCCATCCGCTGGGACCCTCTCTATCCAGAGGTCTTGGACCCTGAAGTCACAGACGCTGCGCGCCCCCTGCAATTGCTGGCTCGTAGCCTGAGCATCAGGCACCCCGTCACCGGAGAACCGATGACGTTCACCAGCTCACGCACGCTGGTTACGCTGGAACAAACCCCGCCACCCACTGGCGCTTGACCCCACGTCAGTCAGTTCAAGGAGCCCCATGAGTCACGACCCCACTTCTTCACTGATCACCGGTGCCACCGGGGACCGTCGTGAGCGCGCAGCACTGGCAGCCCGTTCGGTCCAGTCCCTCTTTGGCGAACGGCTGTTCGGTATTCCGGGAACCTGGATCGGTGCCGTGGAGTTCCCCCACCCCACGCAGTTCTCCACCAAGTGGCACTACTGGTGGCAGGCTCACCTTCTGGATGCCCTGGTGGACGCCGCCCAGCGTGAAGCCGCCATGGGCCAAGATTCAAGCACCACTCGCGACCGCGCCCATCAGCTGCTGCGGGCCATCACCCTACGCAGTGGTGGGCAGGTGATTTTCAACAATTACTACGACGACATGGCATGGCTCATGCTTGCCCTGGGGCGTTTCCGCCACTTGGAAGAAGACGCCGGAGGTAAAACCCGCCGCGTGGTCAAGGCTGGGTCTGAGCTGCTGCAGGACATTCGCAAGGCCCACACCCGGGATCTTGACGGCGGAATGTTCTGGACCCGCGAACGCACTTACAAAAACACGGCCACCACGGGCCCGGCGGCCCTGATTGCCGTACGCACGCACGCCCCACAAGAGAGCGCCGACTTGCTGGGCTGGCTGCGCGCCCACCTGTGGGACAGCTCCAAGGGAGTGTTCCTGGACGGCATCAACATTGTCACCAACGATGACGGCGCCAAGGGCACCTCCCTGGAAAAGGCCGTCTACACCTACAACTCCGGCCCGGCGTTGGGGGCTGCTGTGGAATTGGCGGAAACTTCCACGGGTGAGGATGCTCAACGTTGGGCGGACTTTGCGGCGCAGATCGTGGCGGGCGCAGACGCAGAGTTCGGCCGAGACATGGGTAATCGCCGCGTCTTGAAAACTCACGGATCGGGGGATGCCGGTCTGTTCACCGGAATCTTGGTGCGCTACCTGGCAGAGGCCGCACACTCACCCGTGCTGGACCCTGATACCCGGGAGACTGCTCGTCGGCTGGTGCTGGACACCGCCGATGCTTTCTGGGCAGGCCGGCGAGAGTTTGATCCAGACCTGGACTTCAACGACCCAACCGCCCAGCCGGACCCGGCCCGCGTGGTGGCCATCTTCTCTCCCAATCCCCTGGAGCACGCGGACACAGCCCAGCCGGTGGGCCGCACCGTGGAACTCGGCACCCAGGTACAGGCGTGGACCGCGCTGGAAGCTGCCGCCCGGTTGGCACCCACGGTGTGAACCACTGTCCTGCTCAACCGCCAGGCCGACCCCGCCGGAGTGAGGGCAAAAGTCTGCCCAATAAGTCATCAGGTGACACCGGCTCAAACTCGTACCGCGCATCGTCCTCGGCCACCAAAAGGAACGCGCCGCCCCTTCTGGTCTGAATCCAGTCAAGCGTCCCCTCCAATCCGTCAACTGCAACCCGCCAGGCTCCGACCGGACCACCGCCCCACAGTTTCAAGCGCTGGTCACCTATGTCTGCTGCTCCGGGCTGAGACAAGACGGAAGAAAGGTCTGCCGTATCAACGAACACCTGCACAAATTCTTCTTTGGCGAGCTGGAAACCAACAAAAGTTCTCAGTCCGGCGTGGAGCCGCAGAAATTCTGGGAGGATCACAGGCCCCAATGCGGCATCCACCCACGTCAATGTCCGCGCACCTTCAGTATCGGCAGGTACTTCATCGAAATCCCATGACGACTCGATGAGGATTTGACTGGCAAGTTGCCAGACTTGCACTTTGACGTTTCGGCCATCGACTACACCACTAGCTACCAGCCATGGAGTGCTAGTTCGAACTTCCAGCGCCGTTGCCACAGGCTCATGCACGCTGTCGCCCCCTAAAACCCCACGCTCACCAAGCCGCTTCAAGATTTTTGAATTAATGTGGCGGGTAAATTCGTGAAGCCCGTCCGAGTTCATCTCTTCCACCAGGCCCCACTCCTGCCGAGTGAACTCAAGCTGCTGCCAGTCCGAGCGCACCTGGCTTTCGACCCACATCACGCGGTCTGGAAATGGTTCACGGCCAGCCAGTCCAAGCTCATTGAGCCCGCCCGCCGCGCCACAACCGGCACTCATCCAGTCTGCGGCAAAATCCGCCCAACCAAGGTGATCACACGATCCCTGAGATGGCGCGTCTAGGTGCAGCGACTTGATGATTTCCTGCCCATGCCCCCTGATGCCATCCAAATCAAAACCTTGCGTTGTGCCCACAACCTCCACAAGATGTCCAGCAACTTCCACGAGCCAGCGGTATTGCGCACATGGTTCACCATTAAAGACATGCATGACACCGATACACAGACCACTGAAGGGATCAGTTATTTGCTCCACCCGAAGCAAAGATGACCCCACTAACACTTCTCGAACATTTTCCAAGTAGCTCAAAAAGCTAGAATATCCAGAAGATTTCACTTCCACGCGCGATACGAGAAAACTATCCTTCCGACCACTCTCATCAGACCGGGAAACGAGCAAGACTCTGCGTCCACCAAGCTCCAACGAGTCCATTTGATCCCCAGAAGTTAGCTCAAGACTGATCACAATGCCCCCGCATTCAAATACAAGATGTTGGTCGTCATGCGTCATATCACACACTCCTGATGGTTGTACGTTTCCAAAAGAGCCTCCGTTACTACCAAACTCACCGCTGATGTATGGAACGTCCGAGCCCTTGCTCCAATCGCTGAATGGTTTCCTTACGATTTGCAAGGTGCGCAGGGAAACCTATGCGGTTCTGAACCCCCAGGAGACCTCCTGTGCCCCAAGGTCGCCCCGAGTTCCACCTATTACCACGTCGTTCACGCTCAGCAACCTCGGGCGAAACAATCAACCAGATATTCCTACCGCCAGTGATCTCAATGTCCTCCACCTCGTCCCAGGTCACCCACCACAGTGACGTGCCAATCCGGCTTGACGTAATCTCCACGTGCTGCACAGTTGTCAAATTCATAAAACATTGCGCCAAGTACGGAATTAGGATGATCGTCCCTATCGGCACCACTATTATACCCATAGCTGACCTTCTACTACTGGACTCAGAGATACCAAAAAAGGAGACTCCAATTATAAATATAATTATTAGAGTCGGGAAGAATATTAACGCTCCCGCCAGTCGCCAAGTTTCTAGGCGTGCCACAAATGCTTCACTCAAGAAATATTCTCCTTCAATAGAGTTTTATAGATAAATAAAACTCTTCGTAAGCAGATACAACAGGGCAGAGTCAATTTGAATCTCCATTTATCGTCAGCTAACCCAAAAGCGCCCGAGCTTCCCAAATCAACCACTGTTTGTGTCGCAGCATTGACAACAGCGCGCCGTCATGATTTTCGTTCTATTTCCTCAACCGAAGTCATCTCCGACTTTTCAACGGTGCGCATCATTGACTCGGTAGCACGCGGGCTACGCGAATAGTTGCCATGCTGCGCGGTCTCGATTTTTGCACTCTTAGGAAATTAGCCCAAGACTGACAACAATACCCCCGCATTCGAATGCACAATGTCGGTCATCAAGCGTTATATCATACACTCCTTATGGTTGCACGTTTCCGAAAGAGCCTCGGTTACTACCAAACTCACCGCTAATGTATGGGGCGCCCGAGCCCTTGCTCCAACCGCTGAATGGTTTCCTTACGATTCGCAAGGTAGGCAGGGAAACCTATGCGGTTCTGAACCCCCAGGAGACCGCCCGCACCCCAAGGTCGCCCCGAGTTCCACCTATTACCACGTCGTTCACGCTCAGCAACCTCGGGCGAAACAATCAACCAGATATTCCTACCGCCAGTGATCTCAATGTCCTCCACCTCGTCCCAGGTCACCCACCACAGTGACGTGCCAATCCGGCTTGACGTAATCTCCACGTGCTGCACAGTCACCAGATTCATGAAAGCTTGAGCCAGATAAGGAATTAGAAAGAACGCAGCAAACGGTAACCCCACTATAGCCATAGCACCTCTTCGGCTAATATCATCAGATATTCCAAAAATGAAAACGCACGCTACAGCGAGTGTTATTGTTACCGGAAAAAACGTTAATATCAATACTAGCCGCCACAACTCTATGCGCGCCACAAATATTTTATTCACAGTCAGTCAGCCCCCAGGTAAGATCAAATATTAAATTTTGCTTGAACCAAAATTTAAAATGCGGCAATTGCCGTGTAGTTCATATTTATCGCCCTTGAAAACCCATTTCTTTTGCTTTCACGTCTAGAGGAGACCGTGGAGCGTACAATATATCTTCAACAACATCTCCGGTGAATTCTGAAATGCTCTCTCGCCGCCCATCACCATCCTGGTCTGGCAAAAATTTTGCGTTGCTCGCTAAGACGGAGCCAACAAACGACCCGGATGCCCCTCCCACAACAGCACCGGCACCACCCGTCGACCCCCCGAATATCATGGCGCCAGCTAACCCAAAGGCACCCGAGCTTCCTAAATCAACCACTGTTTGTGTCGCAGCGTTGGCAGTAGCGCGCCGTGATGATTCCCGTTCTATTTCCTCAACTGAGGCATCAGGGTTATTGAGGATCACCTCCTCCACATTACTACTCTTCTCTGCGGCATACTTCTCCGCAAAGGACCAACCCGTCTGGGCTGCAGCTGCCAGCGTGCTTCCTTTATTGACAGCCGAAGTCATCTTCGACTTTTCAACGGTACGCGTGCGCGTGATAGACTCAGTAACACGCGGGCTACGTGAATGGTTGCTACGCTGCGAGGTCTCGATTTTTGGACTCTTACCGATGCCATGCCGAGGTACGCTCGCACCAGAGTTTTTGACGGCAACCCCACCAGCTACGCCCATCATCAGGTTGTCTATAAAATCTGGGATAAAAGGATTGCGTGGAAAGCTAAATTTATGCTTGGAATCTATGAAGGTTTCACGGTTTTGAATCTTGACATCAGGGCCTGATTCTTGCCCCATCGGCCCAAAGTTCTTTTCTGTGACTCGGCGTGTCTCAGTAGTTTCTCTATTTATTTCAATACCCGTTCCCATCTGAAAACCCACGTCATAGATTTTTCCGGTCACAGCCTCACTGAAATCACCCCAGATTCCCTGTTTTATCCGCATAGACGAGATCGTGTTGTCAACAAGGTCTTCATACCGTTTCTGGAGGATTGAGTCCTTCCCAACGAGGTCACCCCATTTACGCCACCCCTCACTATCCAGGTCTTCGACTTCCTGGTCAGCGTAGCTCCGGTTGAACGATGCTACTTCCGTCTCGTATTCGTCGCGCTCTCTGCGCAAGGTCCGTAATTCTGCGCCGAAATCGTAAAGTGCACCCACAACATTTCCCACCAGGTCGGCAATGGGCTCGAGAGAGTCCCGCGGCTTATTCAGAGCGGTGTGCAGATATTCATCAGATTCACCTTCGTAATAGAATTTCAGATTATCCCAAGCGTCAGTAGCATCCCATACTTTTGTATCGAAGATTCGGCCGCCTCTATCAAGGTCCATAATCAAGGTCTCAAAGGCGTTCGGATCTTCCCATATCATTAACTTATCAGTGCTGATCTGTACCATTAGTCAAGCCTCCCAGGCATATCGACTGGGATTACAACACCTGCGTTAAGTTCGCTACGCCCAGCCATTTCATCATCACCTTCGCGAACAAACCGCACAGCTTCACCACCGTAGAAAACTGCGCTGCTGATACGATTAAGGATGCCCTTTAGTTCAGGGATTAGGGCCTCTTCTTGTAACGTGCTAACGGCGTCTCGGAGTTTTTCGCTCTGCAACGTGGTCTGAATTTCATCGAGAGCGTGGGCAACTCGGTCCAAGCCCTCTTGTGCCTCTTGTCTGTCAGCGTCGACGGTCATGAAAGTATTCTCGCAACCGCCCGGATTGACGTTATACCGAGTTGACATAGTGGCCTCCTCACTAGGTTCTTTTGCGAGCAGGGTACAGCTGGCCTGGAGGTACGCTCAAGTAACACGATTGATCCCACCCAGCCAGCCTCTTACCTTGGGTTGCCCCAGCGCGCAGGAGGATGCTGCGGCTCGCAGGTGAACGCCGTCGTCGTCCTGCGCTGACCGCTGAACCCGCAAGGAGAAGCTGCCCACGCGCACAGTCGATGAGGTAGAAAACAACTATGAGTTCCGTACGCACACCGGACCCCAACCCAGGCTGGCTCAACGAGGACGACTTGCGGGAGGCCCGCCGTCGTCTGCCCATGGTGTACGTCCAGGCTGTGCCCGTGCACCTGGACCCGCTGGGCTGCGTGACGGATGTGGGGTTGCTGTTGCAACCCAATGCCACCGGTGAGCTGGAACGCGCGTTGGTGTCCGGGCGGGTGCTGTACCGGGAGACCATTCGTGCGGCTTTGCTGCGTCACTTGGAAAAGGACTTGGGCCCGCTGGCCATGCCGCAACTTCCCCCGTCAACCGTGCCTTTCTCGGTCACGGAATACTTTCCACACCCGTCTGAGACCGGGTACACGGATGACCGCCAGCACGCCGTGGCCTTGAATTACGTGGTGGCGGTGCGGGGTGAATGCTCGCCGCGCGCAGATGCCCTGCAATTGTCTTGGCTGACCCCGGAGGAAGCGCTGGGCACGGACGTGCAGGCTGAGTTTGCCGGTGGCCGCGGCCGATTGATCGAGCAGGCTTTGGCCCACGTGGGTTGGGGTCGATGAGCTGGGAGGCAGCCCGCGCCACATTTGGCTTCAGCATTGAGCGGCGGTTGGAGGAAACCACCCCGCGCCCGGCCTGCCACAACGGCCCGTGGCTGGGCCGAACCGGCACCATCACCACCCCACATGGTGAGATTCAAACTCCGGCCTTCATTCCCGTGGCAACGGCTGCCACCGTCAAAGCTGTGCTACCGGAAGCCATGAAGGAATTAGGCGCCCAAGCCCTGCTGGCCAATGCATATCACCTGTACTTGCGTCCCGGTCACGATCTTTTGGATGAGGCAGGTGGCCTGGGCCAGTTCATGAATTGGAGCGGTCCCACCTTCACGGATTCCGGCGGGTTCCAGGTGATGAGCTTGGGCTCCGGTTTCAAGAAGGTCATCAACATGTCTGCTGCGTCCGCAGCCGGGGAGATTGGGGACGACGACGTCGCAGCCGGCAAGGAACGCCTGGCCGCCGTGGACGACGACGGCGTGACGTTTACCTCTCATCTCAACGGGGACAAACACCGCTTTACCCCTGAAATCTCCATGCAGGTGCAGCACGGAATCGGTGCGGACATCATGTTTGCCTTTGATGAACTCACCACATTGCACAATTCCCGGCGGTACCAGGAAGAGGCTTTGGAGCGGACCCGGCTGTGGGCTCTCCGCTGCATTACCGAGCACAAGACCCTCACGGAAACCCGCTCGCACAGGCCATATCAGGCATTGTTTGGTGTGATCCAGGGGGCGCAGTACCAAGACCTTCGCCGTAAAGCCTGCCAGGACTTGGGTGCTATGGAGTTTGACGGCTTTGGCATTGGCGGAGCTCTGGAAAAGGAAAACCTGGGCACCATTGTGGGTTGGTGCGCGGAGGAACTGCCGGAGAACAAACCCCGCCACTTGTTGGGTATTTCTGAACCCAATGACATTTTTGTGGCCTTGGAAGCCGGTGCAGACACCTTTGACTGCGTCTCCCCCACCCGGGTTGCCCGCAATGGCGCCATCTACCACCCGGATGGTCGGTACAACTTGCTGGCGGCACGGTTCAAGCGTGATTTCGCGCCGCTGGATGATGAGTGTGATTGCTACACCTGCGCTCATTACACCCGCGCCTACATTCATCACCTGTTCAAGGCCAAGGAACGTCTTGCCGCCACGCTGGCCTCCATTCACAACGAACGTTTCACCGTGCGCCTGGTGGACCAAGCCCGGGAGGCCATGAACAACGGCACCTACCTGGACTACCGGGATTCAACTCTGGGCCGGTACTACGGCGGGAATCACCCGTAAGCTCGAATCATGTCTGCACTTGACCCAGTACCGGCCGATCAAACCTGGACCCTGACCCGGGAGCTGCCCTTCCCCACGGAGCGGGTGTTCGCTGCTCTCACGGATGCTGAGGCGCTGCCTAGTTGGTACGGCCCGGAAGGTTGGTCCGTGGACCCCGATTCCGTGGAAGTCACTCCCGTTGAAGGTGGTCCACGGTCCTTCCAGATGATGCTGGAGGCGGACAGCTCACAAACGGCGCCCATTCACGGGCGCCACGCGGCTGTGGTTCCCGGCCGGTTGCTGGAGATTCACGAGTTCATCCCCGATCACCTGGGTCAACCCAGTGAGCACGTGGTGGTGCTGCGCTGCCAGTTGGAGCCCGTGGCCTCCGCATCTGACGACGACGCCCCGCACACCACCCGTTTGACCCTCACCCAGGGGCCGCTACCTGCCGAAGTGCACGACCACGCCCGTGCAGCCTGGTCCAGTTCCCTGGATCGACTTGCAGTTTATTTGGCAGATACGCCATGAGCAGGGAGTTTGTCACGGACTCCATCTCCGTGATCCGGGCGGAGAACCCCAGCCCCATGACCTTGGAGGGTACCAACACGTGGATTCTGCAGGCCGCACTGAAGAAGGGCCAGGCGTCCGGCGCCGTCGTCGTTGACCCCGGGCCTGACCTGGCTGAGCACGTGGACCGTCTGGTTGAACTTGGCGCCATTGATCTGGTGCTGGTCACGCACCGCCACGGGGACCACACCCATGCTGTTGATACCTTGCATGAGCGCACCGGCGCACCCGTGCGGGCTTTCCTGCTCGAACACTGCCGGGAGGCCCAGCCGCTGCACGGCGGAGAGGTCCTGCACGCCGGTGGTTTGCAGATTCAGGTGATGCATACCCCGGGCCACACCTCGGATTCGCTGAGTTTTGTAGTTACACAAATTTCCGACGACGGCGCCCCGCGCACCTTCGTCCTCACCGGCGACACCGTACTGGGCCGGGGCACCACCATGATTGATCACCCCGACGGCACCCTGGCTGACTACTTGGCCACCCTGGACAGGCTGGACGCACTGGCCACCGGTCCAGGACAAGCTGTGGGGCTGCCCGGCCACGGGCAGGTTGTGACCGATCTGGCTTTGACCGTCCGGGAACTGCGCGAGCACCGCCTGGCCAGAGTCGAGGAAGTCAGAGCCGCTTTGGCCACTGTGGGGTCTGATCCTGAAACGCTCACGGACCACATCTATCCGGATGTCCCATGGGGTGCGCGTCACGCGGCCGTGCGCTCGATTGAAGCTCAGATGGCCTATCTGAAGCCGCTGGATTCATCTGCCTGACCATGAGCGTGTAAAGAGTGGCCATGCCCCGAACCGATCAAGTATCTCTCACTGACTATGCGGCGTTCCTACCCGCTCGCCAGCGGGCCAAGGTGGTGGTCCCTGACCACGACTGGTGGCCCTGGCGTGGCTCAGAAGTACACCTTCTGCGCGCTGGAAAACCAGATGCTCCTGTTCGATTGGTGGTGGTCCACGGCGCGGGTGCCCATGCGGAGGCCCTGTGGCCCTTGGCCTCCTTGGTGGCATCCGAGGACGTGGACATCACCGCACTCGATCTACCGCTGTACGGAAAAACTCAGGTGAGCCAACGGAGCACAGTCCGCTACGAACAGTGGGTGGAGTTGCTGCGCGACTTCCTGGTCTCCACCGACGACGGTCGCCCAGTTGCGCTTCTGGGAGGCAGTATCGGTGGCTTACTGGCGGTGGAGGCGGCAGCCCGGGCAGGCAATGTCTCCGCTGTGGTGGCCACGTGTTTACTTGATCCATCAACCAGCGCGGCGCGCGCCTGCATGACACGGTTTGGCCGCGCAGCACTCCCCTTCATGACATTTCTGCCGTTGGTTCGGGGGCCCGTGGCTCGGATACCGATCAAGATTTCCTGGACCGCCAAGCTGTCAGCAATGGGTCGGAATCCTGACCTGGGCAAGCTGTGCGCTCGGGATTCACGCGGTGGTGGGGCATGGGTCCCCATGGCATTTCTGGCCTCCTACCTTCAGTACAAGCACGCCGCAGCCCGGAGCAATCCAGTCCGCGTACACCTGGTACATCCGCAGAACGACGACTGGACACCCATTGCATTGAGCCAGGCCACGCTGAACCAGCTGCCCGGCCCCACCCAGGTGACCGTGCTGCGCAACTGCGGACACTTCCCACTGGAAGAACCAGGATTGTCTGACCTCATGAACATAGTCCAGAGAATTACGAAAAATCCGCAAAACTATTCCTATTAAGAATATCTCAGAATTTCTGATCAAACTTGATTTTCATAATTGAAAATAAGATGTTGAATCTAATCTTATGAAATTATTTAACACATGCCAAGGTGCAGGAACCCCTCATGCTTGATCTAAGGCATTGAGGTCATTCAGCACCTCAGTGGGAAGAGTCATCGACGTCGCCTCGATTGCTTCACGGACTTGGGCTGGCGTGCTACAACCTACGACAGGCATGATCTGAGGCAATGTATTTGTGAGCCAAGCCAGCACGACCTGGCTTGGCTTGATGCCCAGTCCACTCGCCCAGCGATGGATTCTGGCCAGCCTGATATGGGAACCCGGGTGCTCATAAGCTGCAGGCAGCGGCCGCTCTGGATGCTCATACAAACCGTTCAGCAAGGGAGTGTAGGCCCACAGGGAAATCCCAGCACGGGCAGCGTAGTCACGAGACTCAGCGGTCATCATCCCGTTGGGATGATCTTCTCCTTCAACCGGGATGTCAGGCCGCGGGTGGAGGTAAGACTCACGCAGCTGCAAGGCCGTGAACTCAGGGGTCGAGGATTGTTTTGCATACGTGTTGGCGATCGCCGCGTACCACGCCGGATGGTTCGAGAGACCGATTTCACTCACCAGACCCCGCGTGACTAGCTCTCCGAACGTTGAGGTCACCTGACTAATGCTCTGAGACCTGTCCTCCATATGCGCCCAGAAAAGGTCGATCTTTTCCACTCGCAGTCGATTAAGGCTCTGGTGAACGGCGGCCTGCACAACGCGCTGACCCAACCCCTCAACATCTTGAGGGAAACCCCCTGGGGTGCATGGCTCGGCCCCAACCTTGGTGCTCAGCCTTACATGCTCATGAGCGTTGCGTGAGGCGATCCAATCACCAAGCAGGGTTTCACTCTGCCCTCCGTACCCACTGGCTGAAGCCCAAAATGCGTAACAATTGGCTGTGTCGATCCAAACTCCACCCGCTTCAACGTAGGCATCGAGGATACCGCAAGAGTCTGCGTAGCCAATCTTTGTCCCCAGATGCATGGCACCCAGCGCCATTCTTAAAGTCATTAAGCATATCCCCTCTAAGACTTGCAGCACATCGGAAGTTCTGGTGTCAAAATGATAATTCTAAGAATTTTGCACCCCTGTGGATTTTCTTATAATCAATTCGCAAGGCAGATTGACCTGCTTGAATGTTTCACTCGCAAGGATAAGGCTGCCAATTTCCAACCCTCGTCTATGAATGGGTTGCGCTACGGTGGTGAGTTCCAGCTCAGCAGATTCTGGCACGTCATCAAACCCAACAATCGAGACGTCATGTCCAACTCGTAAGCCAGCGGAGGTGACTGCATCCATCGCCCCGAATGCGAGAACATCCGTCATTGCAGCTATGGCTGTCACGCTCCCAGTAGATAGGGCGTTCCGGGATGCGGCATAACCGTCCGCCCGTATATTGCGGCCGGTAGGTACTGGTATCAGCTCGACTCCGCGACGAATTGCCACGTCCTTGAAACCCCGCCATCGTTCTTGCTGCTCCCGATATGGGAACGTTGGTTCAATACTTGAAGAGTTAACAGCCTCGGCGCCAGCATCAATGAGAATATGGACCCTTGTGTGCCCCAAGTCCGCTAGATGCTGTAAGGCCAGCCTGGCTCCACCCGCTTCATCAATGGTCACGGTGTTGGTTTTGTCCTGGGCATCCTCAGAGTCAACGGTTTGCACGATCTTCCAACCTCGCTGCTGTGCGGTTTGGAAGGCAGGGTGCTGCGGTGGCAGGTGGTAGCCCACCATGCCGTCGACTTGAACGTGCTCCAAACCAGCGCCTGTGCCATCCACGGGTATCAGAGCCAGGCTGTACTTTGCCTCAGTCAGTCGATCAGACAGTCCGCCTAGTAGGCCTCGCGCATAGGGGTCCTCCAGGATGAAGGTGAGGGACTCCTGAAACACAATCCCGATCATCATGGTGCGCCCCCGCCTCATAGCGCGCGCAACGGGGCTTGGACCGGCGTAGCCAAGATTCTTGGCCGTGCGGAGGACTTCCTCGCGCAACTCACGGCTCAACTGCGTCGGGTTATTGAAAGCGTTCGATGCAGTGGTTCGGGACACTCCAGCGGCACGAGCAACATCCACAAGCGTGACACCCATAGCAGTTCCCCCTAGCCAGCTTCATCTGAATTGATTCAGAAACTAGTCCATGAGCATCATGCAGTCAATGCAGAACTACTGCCACTGTCACTTGAACGCCGGGTCTACATGGGCAACCGGATCCCCATGGGCAGGTGGTCCACCCGAGACTCAGCCAAGACCCAACGGGCCATCAGCTCCACCTACACGTCACACGGAATAGACGGGTGGGCCGGTGCGGCGTCGTCGTCGTAAAAGCCACCAGGCGCCGCACACCAAGCCCAACAATCCCAGCAGCACCAGGACCGGCAGGAAAACGGCCAGCAGGGACAGGATCACAGCTGCACCGTCCTCCGCTGTGGAGAGCGCGGGTGCCGCAGCACCTGCGGAAACCGTGTTGGCCACCGGGCGGGTCAGGGCCTTGACCCCGTGCACCACCAGTGCCAAGACCACGCCGATCACAATGGGCACCCAGGTTCCGGAAGTAACGAACTCTTCGGGGTCGGTCACGGTGGCCGTCTGGCCACCAAAGGTCAGCCCGGCGATGTCCGATGTCATTGAGGACCCGAACACAATGCCGCCAGAGGTGGGGCGGATGACGGTCTGGAGAACGTCGTTGACGGAATCAATGGCGGGAACCTTGTCCGCCACCACTTCCAGCGCCAGCAAAATGGCAAAGATGATGAGCACCCACCCGTTGGAGAGCCACGCAAAGTTGGGGCCCAAGTCAACGAATTGGGTGTAGCGGTCCAGAAGTCCCAGGACCAGAAGGGGGATCCAGGCGTTGAGGCCGGCAGAAGATGCCAGGCCAAGGCCGGTGAGGGCGTCCATGGTGCTGATCCTAGCCGCACCCGAATCCCCCGGTGTCAGGCAACGCTCAAACTGTGGCTTCCGGCCGCTCACCGTCCCAGTAGGGTTCGGTTTTCTTCAGGCGAGCCACGACGGCGTAGGTCACCGGGATCACCAGAACCTCCACCAGGCACTTCCACACGTAACCCACGATCACGTAGTTCAGGAACTGCCCAAAGGTCTGAATGCCGATGATCGGTGCGGCAACGGCGCAGAAAATCAGGGTGTCCACGAACTGCCCAACCAGCGTGGAGGAAATCAGGCGGGCCCACAGGTGCTTCTCGCGGGTCTTTTCCTTGACCTTGACCAGCACCCACGCGTTGAGCAACTGGCCCACCAGGAAGCCCAGCAGGGATCCGGCCACAATCAGCGGCACGGGACCGAGCACCTGCACAAAGGCCTCTTGGCCTTCGTAGAAGGAAGCTGACGGCAGGGCAATGATGATCCAGAAACAAATGCTGGCGAACAGAGCCGCGGCAAAGGAGGTGATGATCGCCCGGCGGGCTGCACGGAAGCCCCAGACTTCAGAGACCACATCCCCCAGGACGTAGGCGATGGGGAACAGGAAAAAGCCGCCGTCGGTCACAATCGGACCGATCTCAATGCCCTTGGTGGCGCCGATGTTGGACAGGATCAGCACCACGGCGTAGGCGGCCACAAAAAGATCAAAGGTGGTGCGGGTGCGCGGGGCGAATCGGGGAGCCTGGCCTGCGGATGCGGATGCGGATGCCACGGTGGCAGCCGCGCGCCCAGAGGCGGGTTCGGACACTGATTCGGATGAGGGTGGGGTGCTCATGCACACACCTTTCGTGAGAGTTGGACTCGGGCAATACAGCTGGTGACGAAAATAGGGCGGCGTTCTTGGTCAGAAAAACGCCCGGAGAGCACAATAAGGCCCATGACTACATCTACGAACCCTCCCTTCGCTCTGACCGTTGCCGGAAACGAGGCAACGGGTGGCGCGGGAGCCCAGGCGGACCTCAAGACTTTCCAAGAACTGGGGGTCTTTGGCTCCCTGGCCTTGACCTGCATTGTCTCCTTTGACCCCAAGAACGACTGGGGCCACCGCTTTGTCCCCGTGGACCCGCAGGTCATTGCTGACCAGCTGGAAGCAGCCACCTCCGCGTACAACCTGGACGCCGTGAAGTTGGGCATGTTGGGCACCCCGGCCACCATCGACGTCGTCGCCACCGCCATGGAAGAACTGGCGCCTGAGAATCTGGTGCTGGACCCGGTGCTGATCTGCAAGGGTCAAGAGCCCGGCGCGGCCCTGGACACTGACGAGGCGCTGAAGGCCAAGATCCTGCCGCTGGCTTCCTTTGTGACTCCCAACCATTTTGAGTCGCTGTCCCTGTCCGGGATGGAGTCGATCACCACCGTGGATGAACTGATTGAAGCCGCCATGCGCATCCATGAGCGCTCAGGCGCCGTGGTGCTGGCCAAGGGCGGCGTGCGCCTGGACGGCCCGGAGGCCGTGGACGTTTACTACGACGGCGAAACCACCGAAATCCTCTCCGCCCCCAAGGTGGAAAATGTTGCAGTGGCGGGCGCCGGCTGCACCATGGCCGCAGCCGTCACGGCAGAACTGGCCAAGGGCCTGAGCCCGCTGGAGGCTGCGCGTGCCGCCAAGGAGTTCGTCTCGGCCGGAATCCGCCAGCGGATCACCTCCAACGCGCCGTTCGACGTCCTGTGGCAGGGCGGGTTGGCTGCGGAGCGCACTATCGGGTGACGTTCACCCCACTCCCAGGGTTTTTGGTGACAACTGCGCATAAGATGTCGTCATGCCAAAAATCCAGGCGGCGAGCAACGCCGAGCAGCGCGAGCACACCAAACGAGCCATCCTTGAAGCCTTTGGGCAGCTCCTGTACTCGCAGGGTCTCACCGGGCTGACCATGACTCACGTGGCCAAAACTGCCGGAGTGGGCCGCACCGCCGTCTACAACTACTTCGCTGACATGGGCGAACTACTGGTGGCCTACACCCTGGATGAAACCGAGCGGTTCATGACTGAACTGCGCGGTGACCTGGACGGGATTGAGAACCCCGTGGACAAGCTGGCGGTCTACATCCGGGCGCAGATTGATGATCTTGCCCGCCGTCACCTGCCCCCGGGGCCTGCCATGCGCACGGTGCTCTCCCCGGAGGATTTTGAAAAGCTGGGTGAGCACGTGGGGGCCTTGCGCGGCATGTTGACCGCCATCCTGCAGGAAGCCGTGGAGGACGGCTGGCTGCCCAACGGAGACTTGCAGGAGATGGGCCGCCTGGTGCACAGCTCCCTGACCGCCACCGCTGACCGTGAGGCGCAGTCAGAGGCCGCCCGGGAGGCGCACGAACGCCATGTGAAAGCCACCGTGCTCTTCGCCTTGCGCGGGCTGGGCGCCCAGTTCGATCCGGACGGCTCCCCCATCCGACTAGCGGCACCCGCTCCCGCGCTGAGCCTGGCGGTCTGAGGGCCAACCTGACCACACTGGACAAATGGCTTGGGGCTCGCACCGAAAAATCGGTGTGAGCTCCAAGCCATTTCCGGCTGGCGAGCCTGAGGCTCAGCTGTCCGCGCCCGGCCAGATGGTGTCCACGGAGTAGCGCTGACCCGTGGAGAAGTCGTACTGCACCATGGTCATGTCATCCAGAACCTGCCGTGAGTGTTCATCCAAGTTCTGGCGATCAATGGACTCCCCACGGAAGTTCAAAGTGCGCACGTGCTGCGGGACGGGAACCGTGTGCCGCATGTCATCCAGCAGCGCAATATAGGGCGGGACTTTGGCGTCAGCCACCTCATAAACCATGGGCAAGAACATGGCCGGAGTCACGGCCGGGGCACGCTGGGCTTCATTGGTCTTGCTGTTCCACACAAAGAACGGGGTGCGGACCTGAGCCTCCGGGGGGTTCGCATCCAAAATGCTGTCCGGGTACACACCGGGGTGGTGGTCTCCGTAGAAGACCACCACGGTCTCCTCGTCACGGTTCTGCAGTTCCTCCAAGAAGTTCTTGGTGGCCACATCCGTGTGGTTCAGCCCGCGAGCGTACTGCGGAATCTGGCTGGCTCCGGGGTCGTCGTTGTCCATGCCAATGGGATCGGAGTAGAAGTCACCGTACGGTCCGTGGTTCTGCATTGTCACCAGGTTCATGAACAACGGGGCATCACTGTTGTCCATTTGATACAGGACCTCGTCATAAGCAGATTCGTCACTCACGTACGGGTTGCCCTGGATGCGCATGTTGTTCTGCATGGCGGCGTCGTCGATCACCTCGTCAAAGCCCAAGGTTTCGTACACATCCGAGCGCTTGTACATGTGCAAGTTGTAGGAGTGGGCGGCCACGGTGTGGTGCCCGGTGGCGTTGAAAGCCCCTACGGCGGAGGGGTACGTGCTGTGTTCGCTCACGAACATCTGATACGGGGAGGTCACCTGCGGCTGGAAAAGTCCCACCGGCTGGCCTGTGATGGACTCGAACTCCATGGTGGAGGTGCCACCGCCGTAGGAGTTGGCGTACACCGTGCCGGAGAGAGTTTCGGACATGGTTTGCTCAGTGTTCGGAATGGGATTGGTGTCCAGCTCAAAGCCCTCCATCCAGGAGGGATCCGTGAAGGATTCAGAGAGGACAATCACCACGTTGACATCGTCCATGGTGTTGGGACGGTCCGCGTTGATCTCATCCGCACGTTGTTGATAGCGCTCAGAAATCTCCTCCATGGACGCCTGGCTGTAGCCTTCCGGTTCCAGCATGGGGTCAATGGGCATGTTGTAGAGGAACCCACCCATGAACCCATTGGCGCGGTAGTTCCACAGCTGGCTGGAGGTGGTCCACCCCGGTCCCTTGGCCTCATACATGGAACGCCACATGTTGGGCGGGTCATTGAAATTGGAGGCGTGTATCAACAAACCGCCGGTCACCACCAGGATTCCCAGGCGCGTGGCCAGGAACCCCTTGTTGATTCCACCACCCTCCCGGCGCAAACGGGGACGTGGGAACCAGCGATCAGCCAGCCAGCCCAGCCCCACAATCAGGGCAATACCGGCCACAACAGCCACCACCAGCAACACCACGGCGCTGGCATCCACCATGGAGAGGACAAAACCTATCTCCGTGACAAAGTCCAAGTCACTGGGGAAAAAGGGTTCGCGGCGCAGCTCAACCTTGTTCCGGTTGATCTCTGCCACCACCAGCACCAGGGACGTCAGAATCCCCACGGTCCACCACAATCGCCCCAGCACGGCCCAGATGAAGGCCAGGACCACGAACAGCACCAGAATGTCGATGTACTTGGTGGACTCCACAGCTTGGGAGAACGTGAAGTCCTGCGGGCTGACCGAATACTGCAGCCACACCGCGCAGAACATGGCGGTGGCCACCAGCACCAGGGTGCCAAGAATGGCCCCGCGCCAGGTGGGCCGGCGGCGGGGCTTGGTGTTCTTGTTGCTCTTGGGTTCTGCGGGGGATGGATTTTTGTTCACGGCGATTTCAGATACCAGTCAGGGAGAATTCACGAGGATTTGAGTCACGCAAGATTACCAGCCCACAACCGTTCGTCCGGGCAGTGTGTGCAACGGCACCGCGCAGACACCCGCACTCACGACGACGACGCCCGCATCCCGCCGTCGTCATCACCCACCCGGTGGCCGCAATGCCGAACCGGCCCGTGGTCACCGTCTGCCGCACTGGCAGAGCACGTCACCACGGACCGGTTTCCGGTCAGCCGCATCCGTTAATCAATCACTCAGCCGGTGATGACACCCGACTGTGCGGGGATGCTGACCCCGTCAATCACCACAGCCTCCTGGCGGTAATTGACCCACACCTGGCGACCATCGGAGAGATCACGGCGCCACACGGTGTATTCGTACCACGTGGACTTCTCCCCCACGGCAACCACATTTGGATCGTTGAGTGCTGCGCGCAGGTTTGTCACCGCTGGGTCGGATTCATCCACTGAAACATCCGTGACGGACTCGTAAGGTGCTGAACCCGTGGCTGCGGTCTCCTGGCACTCCGGCTGGGCCTGCATCAAGGACATGTCCAGGTTGGTGCCCGATTCCTTGGCGGTCAGAATTGTGGCCAGGCTCAGCGTCATGTCCTGTTGCCTGCGCTGATCCACCTGGGCCATGAGGCTGCCTGCATTCGGGGTGGAATCCAGCAGGCATTGCCCGCCCACAGAACCCGTCAGGCTGGGGGATGTGGTGGCATGAACAGCAAACTGGTGCATGACCACAGGGGTGCTCCGGGACAGCTCACCCAGTACATCCGCATTCTGCTCCACCGCGTAGAACGCACCGAACTGGTTGCCTGTTGGGCTGCCGATCACGAACTCGCGCATGATCCAGTCCAAATTCCCGCTGTCTGCGAGTTCTTGGGCCAGAGCCACCTGGTTCTGCTTGTCCGAATAGATCCCCAAGTTGCCCGCCAGGGTCTTGTCCGAACCTGCGGTCTCCATGGCACCTGCAATGGTGTCAACCGTTCGCAGGATGGCACGGCCGTAGGCGTCGTCGGAACCCCACGGACCCCAGGAACCAATCTCCGCCATGTCCTGTCCGTGAGCCGGCGACATGGCCATGTCGTCCAGGAACACCCCGTCAAAGCGCACCGGGGCGGCTCCCGTGGTGCCCACCGCGGAATCCGTGGTCACCATGGCCACTGCACGCTCACCGCAAGCCTGTGCATATGACTCCGACTGATCCGCAATGGTGATGTAGTCGAAGGCCGGGTAGATGGCATTTCCCTGCGAATTGGTGGCCACCTGACCGTTGTTGGGGGTCACCGCGTACTCACCACCGTAGGCAGGATCCACACAGCTGGGATAAAACGGCGCCTGATCCCACTGGGAGATTGCCGCCATTCCACCAATGTTCAGGTACGCCAAGAACTCGGTCCCGGGATTGGCTGCTTTCATGTCAGCCAAGGTGCAGTCACCGTCGGCCAGGACTCCGGCTGCCACCAGTGGCGCCACAATGGCCGTGTCCACCAGACCCACCATGGACCCACCGGGGCACATGGCTTGGGACTGTTGGTAGCCGTGCAGATACGCAACTCGGCCGGCATCGGTGTTGCTGCCGCCCGCAGCGGCATCAGTGCCGGAGTTGGTGGACTGGGTTGAAACTGGCGTCACGTTGCCAGAATCAGCGGGTTCAACCACTACGGGCACTGTTTCTACCACGGGTTCCGCTTCAACAAGCGGCGCCGATTCATCCACCGATTCAGCTTGGCCTGCGGGGTCAATTTGGCTCTCGGGATCACCCTCGGCCGCCGGCACCCCGTCAACGGGCGCGGTTTCGGGTGTGGGAGTTGGACTCGGAGTCGTCACGACCTCCGGAGCCACTGCCTCCGGCCCGGCGGGCTCTGCCGGAGATTGATCAGCCGGCTCTACAGCGGGGGCTGCCGGTGCGGGGGCTTCCTGCACCGGCTCAGACACCGGAGTTTCCGGCGGCGCGGAGGACTCCGGCGCCGGCGCTTCTGCAACAGGGGCGGACGGCGTGGCCGCAGGCTCCACCGAGGTGTCCGCCGATGGAGTGGACTGGGTCGGCACCAGGGCACCGGAATCAGTTGACTCGTCCGGCTGCGTGGTGTCCACTTCCGGGACAGGCGCTGCGGAGTCATTGACATCGGTTGATTCCGCCGACTCGACCGGTTCAGTGAGGTCTCCCGATTCAGCGGGGTCGGCCTGCGGATTGCTTCCCGACGACGGCGCCGTCTGACCTTGCTCTGCCTGCTCAGATGCCGGTTGTTCCGCCGAATCCACGACCGGCTGTTGATCAACTTCCAGGTCCACCGCGGGTTCAGAAACGGCGCTTGCTGGATCCTGCTCAACCGGAGGGTCCATCTGTTCCACAAGCGGCGGGTTTTCCTGCTCCACAGCAGGCGGATTCGCCTGTTCTGTCGTCGGGGCGGCGGACTCCGGCGCAGATTCGACAACCGGTTCCGGTGCGAGCCCTGGGCTCACCGCTGTCGGGTCATCTTGGGGCTGCTGAGGACTCTCAGACCCCGCCACAGCTGATTCAGTAGGTGATGAATCCACCGGCGGGGTGACGGTTTGCGTCTCGGGGAGCACCACAGGTTGGGGAGAAGCAGTGGTAGGGGACGCCGTCGTCGTTGGAGCAGGCTGCCCGTTGCGGTCAACCTGCCAGCTGCCACGCAGAGGGGCAGTGGCGGTCCAGTCCACCCGGGTGCGATCAAGTGCAGCGCGTAGGTTGGCGACCAAGGCGCGGCGATCCTGGGCGGATAAAGACGAGCCTGATCGAGCGGGAGTGCGCTTGTTCGCGGACGTTGGTTCAGGGCTGGGGCTGGCGGAGGTGTCGGCAGAAGGCTGGGTGTCCGCGGACACGGTGCCAAACGGCCCTGTGGGAACTGCGCAGGCAACCAGGGCAGAACTGGTCAGCACCGCGGTTCCGGTCAGACGGGCCATCCGTGTGGAGGGCTTCATAGGAGGGTCCCCGTTCAATTGGAAATATGGACGCAATGATCGTTGTCGGATCGTTACGTTGGAGGACCTTACCTGTCGCCACCTGCGACGTCACTGGAAAATGTGCCAAAAACCAAGGCGTCCACACTTATGTGCCCAGGCCCACGAGTCCGCATGTATCCGGCGATTGATGAACAATTCGACTTCTCCGAGCAGTGCCAGTGCCCCACGGGCGGGTGACTGGTACTCGATGCTCACGGCACCCCGGGGGCCCGTTGTTCGCCGCTTGAAGCTCGCGCTGTAACCCTCAATGCTTGCAGCGGCACGGTGCTGCAATGAACGGCACGCACCACCCCTGTTTCCCGGCGCATGGATAGGCTCGGGATGACTGCCGCCCCTCCCCCGAAAGGTCGAATCTCCATGACCACGTTGGTTCTGATTGCCAGCAAACACGGCGCCACGCAGGACATTGCAGACCGCATGAGGCAAACCTGGGAGGCAGCTGGCGAGCACGTCCTGGTGGAACACGCCGAAAACCCCGGCGACAGCCTCACCCAGGCCACGCGAGTGGTGGTGGGAGTTCCCGTCTACAAACAAAAGCTGTTGGCGACGGGAGTGACCTTCCTGGAGAACCACGCCGCACAGCTACAGGACAAGGAACTGTTCATCTTTGCCTCCGGTGGCTCTCCACAGCTGGATCAGAAACTGCGCGATCAACTCCAGACGCACACCCCGCATGAGGTGGCCTACTTTCGCGGCGCAGTGGATTCGGCCAAGCTCAATCTGGCAGAGAAAGCCATCCTCAAAGTGGTCAAGTCTCCGTTGGACGCAGACTGGCGTGACTGGGAGGAGATCAGCCGCTGGGCCCGGGAGCTGCCAACGGACCGGACGGCCTGAAAGCAACCGCCGAGCCCCCCCCACCCACCCGACCGTCCGCCGTCCACTCCCCACCCCACCGTCCGGCCTCACCCCGCCGCCCGGCGTCGACTCCCCACCCCACCGCCGAGTTCCCATCTGGCTGCGAGATCACCGCCCAGAACGTGGGAGCTCGGCGCACACATGGGAAGTCGGCGGGCCCGACAGCTGGATGGGAACTGGGCGGCCGGGTCGAGTAAAAGTAAGCGGGCTGGCGGCACCCCTCACGCACACGACCTCAAACACACAGATGCCGCCCCCACCAGTGGCAGGGACGGCATCTGTCAGAAAAATGGCGGAGGATGGGGGATTTGAACCGCCTCGACCTGTGCGCTGGTGTGCGTTGGCATGCTGTAGACCCCCGGACCTGTGCGGAACACGTCACTACTCGATCATGTTCGCTGGCCGTCTTCGTTGACGCCGTCAACGGCCGAGTGTGGCCGCGGGGGTGCCCCACCGGCATGGTGGGGCACCTTTGTCATTTCCGGATCCAGAGGGCTTCTACTGCGTGGACGATGTCCATCATGTCTTGCACGTACTCCAGGGAGAGGTCCCCTTGCGGCAGTGTGTCGATGACTGCGGCGGCGTTGGCGAGGGCTTCCGCGTGGATCGCGTCGAGCTGCTGGCAGATGCCTTCAAAAGTTTTGGGCCGGTCGAGCGGGCCGACCAGTGCGGCCTCGATACGGGACTGCTGAGCCAGGAGGAAAGGGTTGTTGTTCATGGTGTTCTCCGTTCGAGGTGTGGCTCAGGGCTGGTAGGCTAGTTCGGGGGCGATTTCCGCGCCGCCGTGGGCCTCCTTGAAGGCCAAGCCCTCGGGAGTGCAGTGCTCGTCCGGGGAGTGGAAAACGTGGAACACGGTTTCTGCGTGGGCCAGCATGGCCGTGGCTACGCCTTCGCGGCGGTTGTTCTTGTTGACGTCGATCTGCATGACCTGCCCGGTGATGTGGTCGCAGTACAGCTCACCGATCTGCTGGCCGTCCTCGTCCTGTGCCTCAACGATGTGCATGGTGCCGGGTTCGTCGTAGTAGGTGCCGACACGGTAGGTGGTGGTGATCGTGTCGTCGAACTTGGTGGTGTGCTGCATGGCGAGTTCCTTTCGGTGCTGGGGCCTTGGTCCTGCCCCTTACTGATAGCTAAAGTGTATACCGGTATACACTTTAGTGTCAAGCCGTCCACGTAAGAACTCAGATCCCGCCGCGCTTCACGCCGAACGGGTCATCCACTGCGGCGTCCGTAGTCCCGCAGGAAATCATCCACTGCGGCGTGTGTTCGACCTAGCATGACGGCACGTTGCTCGATGGTCAGATCTGTTCGGTGAGCGATCTCAGCATCAGCCCCCGTCCATCGTTTCCCGTGATTGTGCGCCGTGGGTCGTGTGCGCTCTTGTCGCTGCGCATCCTTCTCTGCCACGGCCGCACGACATGCCTCACAGGAACACCCTTGGTTGTAGGCGCGCACAGTGCCGTGTGGTGCGACGATGAGCCCGCGCTCCTGCCGTTTGCGATACTCCGCCCGCTTGTAGGCCCGCTTGGCCTCTCGGCAGATGTCACAGTCGCATTTGTGGTGTACCCACGCGGATGGCTGCCCGTGCGGGATGGGTGCGGGAGGCACAATGCCGGCCACCCACTGACCCATATAGGTGCGTGAGACTCCGTAGAGCTCCGCCAGCTCATCAGTACCCCACCCCTGTGCCCGCAGCTCCCGGGCTTCTGCTTTCTGCTTGGCCCGTTCGGCCTTGGGGACGGCGCGCCGGATGGGGGTGGAGTCCATGGGGATGCCGAGCCGCTGCCTGGCCAGGTGCGCGTCGCATAGGCCGCGCGCCGTGGCGGTTCCGTTGCACTTGGGGATGATGCAGGTGCTCATTTGGACACGATCAGGTAGACGGCTCGACGCGTCAGCCCTGCATCGCGGGCAACCTGAGCGATCGGCGTGCCTGCTTCCACGGCGTCACGGATCGCTTGGTTGCGCTCGACGCGCAGCGGCTCCGCCTGTGCCTCTAGGGCTTCGATCTGGTCACGGAGTTGGGTGAGGGTAGACTCGGCCATGCCGATTCCTTTCGGTGTGTTCCCCGCGCTTGCGGGGATACGTGAGGCCCGCCCCCGCTTGGTCGCTGTGGGGCGGGCCATTTCTCATGCATCGAGGCGGCGCATGATCCCGTACTTGACGTCCTCGGCAGCCGACTCATCAGCCCTGACGAGTGCAGCCAGAGCCTCGCGCTCGTTGCTGGTCATGTCTTGGAAATTCACAGACGCATGGCCGGGCTCATCGGTGCTGACGCCGTCGTTGTAGCTCAGGTACAACCCGCCGTCGTCGCAGATCTCCACGACGTAGCCGGTATCCCCATGCTCGAACTCCCACCGCAGCGTGCTGGGGTCGGCGGCACCTACGACGATGTGGTGCGTGATGGAGTTACCCGCGGCCAGGTCGGCGCGCAGCTGGATCATGGCTTGACGGGCTTCGGTCTCGGTGTGGATGGTCATGATGTTCTCCGTGGTGTTTTGGTCTGGCTGTCCATGGTGGGGTTGGCTCGCCCCGGCGAGTAGATCGTCGGGGCGAGCCTTCTCGGTATCAGCGTGCGTAGCGCTCCACGATGGTCCAGAAGTCAGCCTCGGAGACCATCAGCGCGTAGCCGTCCTCGTGGCCGCCAAGGACATCGTCTGCGATCGCATCGACGTCGTACTCGGCGCGGGCGTCCTCCACGGCTCCGGCTTCCAGGGCCTCGATGATTTCGCGGTCGATGGCTTCGGTGCGGGTGGTGTAGGTGTTCATGGTTCCTGTTTCCTTTCGGTGATAGAGGGCCTTAGTCCTGCCCTCCTGATATCTAAAGTGTATACCGGTATACAGGTGGGTGCAACTCAATCACGAAAAAATTTCATGACCCAGCCAACCGCGCCCGCTCCCCCGCGCTCGCCGCCTGCAGCCGGTCACGCAACACAACCTCGGTCACGCCGATGTCCTCGGCCAGGTGCCACAGGGAGCCCTCCCAGCCCCGTCGCGCCAGCAGTGCCTCCCACGGGACCAGTAGCCGTGCGGTGCGCTCGCGGACAAGCCACTCCACGCACTCCGGCTGATGCCCCCGGTGTCCCATTTCCACGTGCACCAGCTCATGAGTCAGCACACAGCGCCGCTCCACGGCCGTGAGTCGATCGTCCAGCCAGATACGGCACCGCCCGTCGGTCGCGCCCTGGATGCCGTGGAGGCGCGTGGTGCACACGCTCAGGTGTGGGGACTGGTGAATGACTTGCCATGGATCGAACACATGTTCGACAGTAGGTTGTTGATACGACAACACAAGAGATACTGACGAACGGCGTCATGTAGGCAGGAGAGAGGTTACTCGTAGCGAGCGAATCGGTCGTACGCCGTGTAGAGCCGCTTAATGCACATGACCAGGGTGAGTACGAAGTGGGACCCGAATAGAACAACAAAGCCGGAGGACCACCGGCCGAGTTCTGAACTCGCGTTATCAGTTGATGCGCCCAACGCACCCAAGGCGACCACGACGACGACGGTAACCAGGCCGACGAGAGTCGCGTAGGACGTGTTGGTGAACAGTTCGTTGACGAGTCGTGCGGCCGGTCCGTTACTTGCAGCACCCCGGCGTTCGATCAGGTCGAGCCGAAGTTGGAAAACGAACACAATGAGACCGAAGGCGAAGCCGGTCAGGATGGCGACACCGGCAAGCACTTGGCCAAAGTCCTGAACTCGCCAGTTGAAAATGATGAAGCACGCGGCCAGCGCCAACGGCAGGCCCAAACTCCAGATGTAATCGGCCCGCGATCTCCATGAAGTGCGTGCCGGATCCCGGTGGTCGTAGAAGGTCTCGTAGTGCTCTTTGACGATCGTCCGTGGAGAGATCTTGCTGCTCATGTGTCCCCCTGGCTGTGCCCGCTGTCTATAAAGGATGCCACCCCATGCCGTTGCGGTCGTAGATTTCTGGGCATTCTTGCAGGATCCGGGTGATGAGGTAGTTCGGGTGTGCGGGGTCGGCGTCGTTGCCGTGCAGATCCCAGGACATGCTGGGCGGCCTGATCTCGTCGATGTTTACGGTCTTAGTTACCCCACCCTCTCCAACGAGTTCAGCCTTCACTGCGTCCAACTCATCAGTAAGGTCGCTGATGCCGAGAATGCGTGCGCGTTCGTGCCCTTGGGCGTTCCGGAGGGCAGCGAGCACCCGTGCACTCATCCGCTGGTTTTCAGGAACAAACGTCATCGTGAGGTTGCCGATGGCGCCACCGTCCCCCTGCGGCACACCCTCGAAGTCAGCGGTGTGCCCACGGGCCACAGCGCTGAACGATGTTGCGGTGGCGCCTTGCTCCCAGGCCTCTGGGTACACCACAGAATCGGTCCGAAACGCCAAACGCTTCTGCCATTTCCGCTCGGACCAGACACGCTGCAAGTAGTCCAGGACGGCCGTAGCTGCCGAAAAAGGGTGGAGGCGCTCCGCGAACATCAATCCCAAACGAGAATCGTTGGGGACAACGAACACCAACCGCAAAGTCACCACATTGGCTTCATCGGGTCCGTGATCGTGCGTGCGTTCATGATCATGGACGCGCCGACTTCCACCAGTTTCCCCGAACCGACCCACTTCAAAGTCAGCCTGCACAACACGAGCATGCCCCGGAACACGACGCACGTCCATCAACTTCACGTACCGCCGCTTCTCGTTATCCACCAACTCATCATCGTTCAGACCCAAGAGAGCCGTTTCAACGAAGTCGAGACAGTCACCAACCTCCGGCAGCGCATCTAGGACCATGAAAGGATTGTCCCTCCGCCGGTGTGGGTAGTTCACGTGGAGGTGGCGAGCAGCCATAGTCCGCATATCAGTCATCCTTCCCTTCAGGATCCTGGGATTCTTCACCCGCGGCGTCAATCGCGTCCCTCACACGCATACCCTCCGAGTACCCCGCATAAGCCGCCAGATCATCAGGCAACGCATCACCATCATCGTCATCAACCCACTCCCCCAAACCCACCGCACCCACAGGCTCAACCACCCCGGCGCGCTCGCGGGTGGTGTTGCGATGAGCGCGGCGGGTGGCGAGGTCATCAACGACGTCGGAGGCGGGCTCGGGGGCGGGTCCGACCCCGGGGTCAGGTTGTGTGGTGGTGGGGTTGTTCCCGCCGGGGTCTCCGGCGGACTGGTTCATGGAGGCGGCTTTTCCACGGCCATCACTCTCCTCGGGGTCGGTCATGCGCGAGAGCACGACGCGCAGCAGCTCTTCGTTGCTGGCATCCCGGAGGCTGTCTCGGTCGTCCCCGATGGGAACTCCGATGGCCCGGGCAGACTCAGTCAAGATCTGCACCTCAGAGACCCCCAAAGCCTTGGCCAGCCCTGTAACAGTTTTGCGCTGAGGCGTTTGGTCCATGTGGTCGCGGGGGTCATTAATGAGGTTGTAGATCGTCTGCTTGGACAGCCCAGACAGGCGGATCAGCTCCGCCGTGCGCATGTTCTGCGCATCCATCTGAGTAAGCAAGTAGCGACCGAGTGCGTGCATGTCTCCAACCATGGGTGAGTGGTAAACCGCGCGCCACCGTGGCGACACGCCAGGTGTCAAGCAGTCCAACAGTAATTGACGACAACGCTTGTCACCTAGAACCACCTGCCCAGCAACCACAATGGCAGTCATTACGGGGATTTCGAGATGCTTGACGCGCTCGCAAATGTCAAGCAAGATAGGTCATGAAACACTACGATGCTTGACAACAAGGAAAGCGAGGATGGAAGATGATGGCAACGCATCGAAGGCGAGCACTAGCGAAGGGTAAGTGGATGGAACTCATCGACCCCGGTGCCCTCAGAGGGCACATGGAACACCGAGGGATACCGCAGGCACGACTGGCTGATTACGCGGGTTGCTCACGCCAGTTCATCTACCAACTGCTCAATGGCAGGCGTAAGAGCTGCACTCCCCGATTGGCTCAGGCCATCGAGGAGGTTCTGAACGCGCCCCAGGGATCAATTTTCGTGGCCAAGAAGTCCATCGAGTCAGGGCTATCAGGCCGTCGAGTTAGTAATCCGCGGAAGGTGGCGGCGTGATGACTGCCCCCAAGCTGTTCGTCACAGCCGATGAGCTGGGTGAGGTCATGGGGATCTCTGGCGGCGCTGTCCGTCGTCTGGTGAAACGCAACCGGCTAGACCACACCCGCGGAGCCCGTCAGGCGATGCGGTTCACGCGGCTGCAAATCGTCGGAGTCCTGAAAGCCCAGGGTGTACCAAACCTTGACGCCGTGGAAATGGCGTCCGAGGTGACGGGGATGCCGCGCTCGCGGGGCACGAAGGCACCGAAGGCCGAGAGCACCCCGAAACCGAAACCGAAGCCGTCCCAGTCGGTGACCCCTTCCCCGGCCCCCGACTGGGCTACTCCCCCGCAACCGGCCAACCCTGACCCGTTTCGTACGACAGCCAGGTCGCGTGCTGCGCATAGGAAGACCGCATGAAAACGGCCGCCTCCTGGATGCAACAGGAGACGGCCAGAGAACCGAAGTTCACACAAGAAGGAGTGTACCGATGATCCCTCTCGAATGGGATACCACCCTGTTTTTTCTCACCGCTGCACCTGTGATGGTGCCACTGGTGGTCGCTGCCGTGCGGGAGTGCCGGGCGCACCTGGGCCGAGACGAATCCGGTGAGCAGGAACATCAGGGCGCCGCGCCGTCGGTACCGACGGTGCGGGCCTCGGCTCTGGTGGGGTGCCGTGATGAGTGGGTGGCCCTGACCCACACCAACGCGGGTGAGTTGTGTGAGCACATCGGTGTCCTGATGTCGGCTCATGACGTGATGATCCTGTCTGACCACGGAGCCGTGGAGAAAGCCCTGCTGTATGTGCGGGACCGCACGGGGGTCAGAGCGGTCATGGTCGAGCGTGACCACCCGGTGGAGGTCCATGGGCATGTGTCGGAGGTGGCGGCATGAGCGTCCCACCAGTCCATATCAAGCCCGCTGACGTGCAGCGGGTGCTGGACAAGATCGAGGAATCCAACCGGTTCGGTGACGATCAGCCCCGCACGGTGCTGGTCTCCTGGGATGGCCCGGACGGCACAGAGAAGGTCTCGACCAGCCCGTACACGAGGCTGCGTGTCAGAAGCTCGCAGGTGCATTTCGCTGACGGGGGTTTCACGGATCCCGTGTACGCCGGCATTTGGTTTGTGGTGGTCGCCCAGCCTGGGGCTCCCAGCTTGCCGGTGTTTAAGACCTGGGACCGGGACCGCGCCATGGAGTGGGCGACGCAGATGCAGGCCGCTGTGTTCCGCTCGGACGCTGATGTGGAGACGGAGGTGCCCGAATGCTGAGCGTACTGGCGCCGGCGGCCGCTGTGGTCGCCGTCGTCCTCCTGATGGGTGTGGTGTTGGCTGGCGCCACCCTGGTGGTGCTGTTTTTCCTGACCGCGTTGTTGCTGCTGGGTCTGCATCTGTGGATGCCGGTGGATGACGCGGCTGCTGATGTGACACCGGCCGGGGTGGGTCCCGTGGGTGATCAGCATTACCGGTATGGGGCTACCCGCCCTAGTGAAAGCGCCGATCTGAAGTGGGTTGATGACCTGCCCGAGGAAGCCCAGAAGCGGGTGCATCGCCTCCTGGTGGAACGCAACACCGCAGCGACGGTTGCGAATCAGTCGATGCTGCGGGTCAGGCGCATTCAGACCGAAATGGCAAACATCTTGGCGAGCACTGGTGAGCAAATGCGTGAGGCACAAGCCGTGCGGCGCGCCTACCAGCAGCGAACAACCCTGCGTATGTCCGAGGACGGCACTGCTGTGCGGATGTCCTGCGTGTGGTGCGCGTACTCATCAACGGCGGACACAACAGATGAAGTCCTCACTGCTCTGGCGGAGCACGCCGAGCGGGAGCACGGCATCACCGCCACCAAACATTTGAAAGGGGCCCGACCATGATCTGCACCTGCAGCACACGGGTTCGCGTGAAAGCTCTAGTCCTGGGTAACGCTTATGTGACCAAGCAGCTCGTAAAGACCGTTCGCGCGTGGGCACGCTATGACCGGGATCCGCGCATGGCAAGGCCCTTCATCAAGACCTTCGGGAAGTTCTACGCGGACGAGGTTCGGTACGTGACTACGGCCAACCTACGCAACCTCATCATCCCAACCGAGAAGCGGTGGTGGGCATGAGCGCCGATCCGTACAGGCCACAACCCGGTGAACGTGCCGTTGTTCACGGCTCCCGCACAGGATCCCTGTCCGTTGAGATGAGCGGCAAACGCCGAGCTTTCGAGACCGTGGCGTCCCTCGACCATGACGGTGCCGCGATCATCCGCCCATATCTCACGGACCGGCCCCTCACACGGGACGAGCACACCTGGCTGTGGCACACAGTCCGCACCGCCTACGAACGCCTGCTCGCCGGCCAGTCCTTGGCCGACATGGCAACCCACCAGGTTGTCGCCACCAGCGCCACCCGCCCGTACATCGCGCCCCTACCCAAAACACCCAACCCGGGCCACGACCAGCCCGAGCTATTCCCGACAGGAGGTGACACCCCATGAGCATCACCCTCACAGACCTGTTTTGTGGTGCCGGAGGGTCATCCACTGGTGCCGTGCAGATCCCAGGGATCTCAGTGCGTGTGGCCTCGAATCACTGGCAGCTGGCCGTGGACACCCACAACACCAACCACCCCGACGCGGACCATATCTGCGCTGACTTAACACAGATCGACCCACGGTATTTCCCCACCACGGACATCCTCTGGGCATCACCTGAGTGCACTAACCATTCCATTGCCAAGGGCAAGAAAAGGTCGACGAATCAGCTCGACCTCTTCGGCGATGGTTTGCCGGATGAGGCGGCTCAGCGCTCGCGGGCGACGATGTGGGATGTCCCGCGGTTTACGGAGGTGCACGAGTACCAGGCGGTGATCGTGGAGAACGTGGTGGAGGCGGCGAACTGGGTGCCTTTCCAGGCGTGGCTGATGGCCATGGACTCCTTGGGCTACCACCACCAGATCGTGTGGTTGAACTCCATGCACGCCTGGGCGCTGGGTGCCCCGGCCCCGCAGTCACGGGATCGGATGTACGTGGTGTTTTGGCGTAAGGGCAACCGCAAGCCGGATCTGGAGCGCATGCAGCGCCCGCCGGCATGGTGCCCGACCCATGGGCGTGTGGAGGCCATGCAAGCCTTCAAAAACCCGGCCAAACGGTGGGGCCGGTACCGGGCGCAGTACGTGTACCGGTGCCCGCAGGTGGAGTGCCGTAACCGCATCGTGGAACCAGCCTGGATTCCGGCGGCGTCCATCATTGATTGGTCTGACACCGGTACCAGGATCGGTGACCGAACTCGACCTCTGGCGGAGAAAACGATCCGCCGAATCCAGGCCGGGATCGACAGGTACTGGACCGCCGCCACAGTTGATCCACTGCTTGTCAATCACGTGTCGGGAGCAGATGTCTCCCGATCTTCCACCGTCCATGAGGTCGCCCCAACAATGGTCGCCGGTGGGCTCCACGCATCGCTGCTCGTTCCGGTCGAGGGCCGGGAGGGGAAGGCCGCGGCGTCTGTGACTGGTCCGATCCGAACTATGACGACTCGCAATGAGACCGGGCTGCTTGTCCCGGCAGGTGGGTCGTGGAATGAGACCGCGTACAGCGTGACTGAGGCCGCGCGGACCAGGACCACCAGGGAATCCGAAGGAGTGGCATTCCCCCCGATGGTGCATTTGGAGGCTGCCGGAAACACCTACGACGCCGCTGACCCCAGCCACCCTGCCCACGGCCGCGAAGGCGGGTATTACCGCGTGTGGGACGGCACGGAACCCTTCAAGACCATGCACACCACCGCGTCAAAAGGCGTGGCGTTCCCGCCGTTCATCGCTGAGCTACGTGGCGGCGGCTCAGACGCACGCCCATCATCGGATGCGCTGTCCACGGTCACAGCATCAGGCAACCATCACGCGCTGATCGTGCGGAACTTTGGCCAGCCTGCGGGAGGAGAAGCCCATCTCTCCACCCCGGTGCACGAGCCGACGCGGACGATCACTACAGCCGGGCACCAATCACTGGTGACCCGGGGGCAGACGATCGAGGTCGAAGACTGCCATTTCCGGATGCTCACACCCTCCGAGATCCAGCAGGCCATGGCCTTCGAAAAGTCATACGTGCTGCTGGGTAGCAAGCGGGAGAAGGTCCGCATGGCAGGGAACGCTGTCACTCCCCCAACCGCCCGTGACCTAGTCGGGTGTGTTGCTGAATCCCTGGAGGTGGCGGCATGAAGCACGTCCTGCGATTCGGAAACAACCAGGTGATCGAGGTCATCGCTGTGAACCCTGGCGTGGTGCTGATCGACAGCGCCCCGGGTCGCATACCCGAAGCGGTAGCCGAGATCGCACCGGACGCGCTCCCCCTCCTGATTGAGGCTTTGCAGGCCATCCACACGGAGCTGGAAGGACACCAGTGATGACAGCAACAGACCAGCGCGTCAGTGACCTGGAGCGGCTGCACGCAGCAGCGAAGGCGGACCGGGAACGCCTTGAAACCTTCCGCCGCCCCAACGGCCTGGGTGGGTTCATGACGATGCAGCCGTGGGTTCTGGACGAAGCACGCCGGCAGGAACAGAACCTCGCCAACGCACTCGAATACGCCCGCACCGGGACCATCGACGGCCAACCGTTCAACCCGCCACAGCACAAGGCCACGCGGCCGCAACCGGTGGAGGACCCGGTGGAGCGTGCGAACCGGATCCGGGCATCCCGTCGTCGTCGCCTGGCCCAACTAGAAGAGCGCATAGCCCGGGAGGCCCCACGGTTCGAGCCACCAACTGGCCCACTGGACCACGGCGACCTGTCCCGCCCGGGCCGCCTCAACAACATCGACCGGGACCTGGACCACTACAAGGCCCATCAGAAGGACATCCAAGAGCGAGACCACCTCGCGCAGCTGCTGGCAAAGGAGACCACGTCATGACCACCTACGCCAAAGACACCATCGCATTGAGGCTCTGGAGGTCGCTACAGCAACGGTCTCCAAACTGTCCGCGACCGTCCCCGGCATCTGCGGGGAGGCAGTCACGATCCGCATTGCTCACTGGATCATCACCGGAGAACACCAAGAACTGAAAGAGGAGACCTCATGAGCAAGCCATTGCAGTACCGCAAGAAGCCCGTCGTCATCGAAGCTATGCGCTTTTACGCTGACCATCTTGTGATGACCGAGGTAGCCAAGTGGTGTGGCGGTCGCATCGGAACCGAAGCCAAAGCAAGCGATCATACCGACGTTGCGTACTGGATCGACATCCCAACCCTCGAAGGGGCCATGAAGGCCAACCCAGGGGACTACATCATCAAGGGCGCCCAAGGCGAGTTCTACCCCTGCAAGCGCGAAATCTTCGAAGCTACATACGAGCGCGTGGGGGTCCGGTCATGACCTGGACACCCGAGAAACACGAGAACGCTAAACGCTGGGTCAGCGACCCCGTCTACGGCAGACAGATGATGCGCCACATAGACAAAGGAATTGTCCTACTCGGCGGCGCGCTCACTGAGATCGAACGCCTACAAGCTGAACAGGAATCCCCCGCCATCACCGACGAAATGGTGGAGCGGGCCGCTGAATCTGTGGACGCACTGTTGGACCGGTCCGCGTCATACCTCTCGGACGCACCAGCACTCGCCCGCGCCGCCTTGGAAGCCGCCCTTGGAGGTGGCGACCAGTGACTAATCCCAAAGTCACCACCGAAGCCACAGACAAGAAACAAGGATTCGCGCTCGCGGATCTGCACCAGTGGGCGGCCAAGCAGATCGGTGATGGTTTCTCGCCTGACGCCCGTGTGAGGGCGATCTGCGGTTTCGGTGGGCAGATCCAAAAACTGACCGTGATGGACAACCCAGATGCACAGGAGGAAAGACCATGAAAGCCCTTGTCGAGAAGATCGCCTTTATTCAGGGGGTGCGTGCAGTGCTCCCCCACACGAAGGCCGTAAAGGACAGCGTGGAAGCGTCCTGTGTTCACCTGCACACCACGGGTGACGGGCAGCTGATCCTCACCGGGTGGTACACCACACAGCTGGTGTCCGTGGTGGACCTGGTCAGCAGCACCAGCGGCGAGTTGTCCTCGATGGCCGTACACCGCGACGACATGCAGCACCTCGTCAACGCTTTCAAGTCCTCCAAGGAGGAAGAGTTCGAGATCGAGTTTGAGGTGCGTCAAGGCAAGATCGGTGACGCCTCAACCTCGGAATCACGGCTCACGGTCTCCGAGGCCGGTTCGCTGTTTGGTGGCCGGGTGGTGCGTGTCTCTGGTGTGGACGCCGGCCGTTTCCACGACCACGTCCCGGGGATCTGGGATTCCATCCGTGGGCTGATGGGCAAGGCCCAGGGTGTGCAGCCAGGCCAGCAACCGGCAGAGGTCGGAATGAGCGCCACGGCCGCGTTCAGGGCCACGGCGGATGCGCTGGGGCTCAACCCTACGGTGCGCCTCACAGCCCAAGGAACCCGCGTGCTCACCTTCGAGGACCGCGCCGCGGGGTCCATGTCCGTGCACTCGCATGCCACCTGGACTGAGGAGGCGCAGGCGGCCGACCGCGCCCGCTACGCCCAGCTCATGGACACTCTGGCTGATGTGAAGGCGGCTCACCCGGTGCCGGAGAAGACGGAGGCCGCGTGATGGCCCGCCGGCATAGGTTTCAGGAGCGGTCTGCCCGCTCTGGGCAGCAGCGCGTCTTCCGGGCGCAGGACCTCACCACAGCCCAGCATGGCCGCCTGGTGACGGTGCAGCACCACGAGCTGGTGAAATCCAGGGGTTTCCTGCTGCAGATCCGCCCAGCAACCCAGGATGACCTCACAGCCCGGCCGGGGCAGCTGGTGATCCACCTGCGTGCACGCCGGGATGCCCGGGTGGTGGGGCCGGAGTGGAAGGTCACGGTGGACCCAGACGCCGCCGTGATCGTGCACACCGAGACCATGTACGCGCCCGAGGGCCCTGCTGGTGGTGATGCTGCGTGAGTCAGCACGTCACCGTCTACACCCAACCAGGGTGCCAGCCGTGCCGAGCCACCACACGGTGGCTCAAAAAGCACCGTGTGCAGCCCACCACGGTGGACGTCACTCAGTCACCGGCGGACCTGGAAGCGGTCAAGGCCCTGGGCTATCAAGAGTCCCCTGTGGTCGTGGTGTCCCACGGGCCCGGCAACGACGTCCACTGGTCCGGGTACCGCCCGGACCTCCTGGCAGAACACATCACCACCGAAAGGAGAGCGGCGTAATGGCCGGAGAAACAATCGTCACGATCATCGGCAACCTCACCTCTGACGCAGAACTCCGGTTCACGCCGTCGGGTGCAGCAGTCGCCAACTTCACCATCGCCTCCACCCCGCGGCAGTACGACCGCCAGACACAGCAGTACGTAGACGGCAACACCCTGTTCATCCGCTGCACCATCTGGCGCGAAGCAGCCGAAAACGTAGCCGAATCCCTCACCAAAGGAACCCGCGTCATCGCCCACGGCCGACTCGAATCCCGATCCTTCGACACCAAAGAAGGCGAGCGCCGGACGGTGTTCGAGCTGCAGGTGGATGAGGTGGGTCCGTCTCTGCGGTTCGCCACGGCGAAGGTGACACGGAACGCCCGCGGGCAGGGTCAGCAGGGTGGTCAGTCGTATCAGGGTGGCCACTCTGACCCGTGGGGTCAGACCGGTGCCTCCGCTGGGGCTCAGGCCCAGTCCTGGGACCAACCCCAAGGTGGTTCCAGTGTCGGCGCGGATGAACCGGCTTTCTGATGGAAACCATCCAGATCCCCGACACCACCTGCCCGGAGGCAGTCAAGGCGAAAGAACTTGCGCTGGCAACCCGCACAGCGGAAGACATTGAGAAGGCGATACGCGCCAAGCTACGCCACAAGCACCTCACCAGGTGGTCCTACCGCAGAGCCAGGCTCTACCCAGGCGACTGGCAGTACAGGGTGAGTGACCGCATCACCATCGAAATCACCGACACCAGTGAGGACCCCACCTGATGCCACCACCAAACCCACACCGCGCTGCCGGGCCGCGTGGTCCGCCGTCGATTGTTTTGACCTGTCTTGTCCTTCCCCGTTTCGTTTTCGTTTGAGGAGTTCACTGTTATGCCACCACTCCCAGGTGTTTCACCTAGCCTGTTCCGCCGGTTCGGCGTTGAGCGGGTGCCCGGCCGGTTGACCCCGTCGCCTTGTGCGAGTCCGCAGGGTCCCGGTAACGGTGGTGATCGCTGATGGCGTGGGTGCGGATGGGTGATGAGGCCGGCATGCACGAGGTTGTGCTGGCTCCCTTGGATTGGGACGACGTTCCCGAGGGCCGTGCCATGGAGTTGTTCGGAGTCATGACCCGGGCGATGACGTTTGTAGCGCAGCACCGCGGGGATTACGTGCTTCGGCGCTCAAAGTTTCAGCAGGCTGCCTGCGGTGTTCCGTGGTGGCGTGAGTTGTGGGCTTTGGCTGTTCGTGCCGGGTGGGGGACGTTGGCGGAGTTGGAGGATGGTGCGCAGGCGATCCTGTTGATTCAGGACAAAAAGCTGTTCCACATGCGCTCTGCGGAGGAGATCGCTGCGGACAATCAGCATCGCAATGACACACGGGAGCCTCAGATCACGATGGCCGTGCGTCGTCGTGACGGGGACCAGTGCCGTTGGTGTAACCGCATCGTGTACTGGTCGGATCGGCGGTCTGATCGTGGCGGCACCTATGACCACTTGGATGGTCGCCAGGATGGACCGGCCACGGTCGATGGTTTGGTGGTGTGTTGCAAGAAGTGCAACGAGGAACGCGGGGATGCCCGTGATTCCTGGAAGCGCCACTTGTTGGCACCACCAGTGGAGCCGTTCTACTCGAAGGGCACGTCCGCGCTGATCGAGAAGCATCTCGACGTGCATGTGGAGCCATCGACTCGTGCCCACAAGATCAAGATCATGGACGACGCGCAGCAGCGGGCCTACGGCACCGAGGTATCGGTCCCGGACCCCGCTGCGCCGGTTGCCTCTGGGCAGGCCTACGGCACCACGCCGGATGCAGTGACGGACAGTGCTCCCGCGACGGCGGTTGAGCACACCGTGGCGCATCAGGATGTGGTCCCGGACCCTGACCCATCGAAGGCAATGTCACAGATTGATAAACCAAATCCTGATCTAGATCGGATCCAGATCGGATCTAGATCGAAGAGGGTGACGGAGCTGGATATGCCGGGTCGGGTCTGGTCTGGTCGGGCCGGGCAGGGTCTGGAAGGGCCGGAACGGGCCGGGAGGCGCGCCCCCTCTGGGGCTGAGCCGTCTGACCAATCTTCACCACATGAGAATCACGTCCCTACCTCTGTGCATGGGCAGGGGTCTAAGAAACGTAGGCGTAGGAGAAGGAAACGATGAAGGTAGAACTTCCCCAGGTACAAGCAGAGAACATAAATCCATCCAGGGCCAAGTTTGAGATCCCGTTGTGTGGTGACTGGTTGAACTCGAATCAGCGCCTGCATTGGGCCCCGAAGGCGAATCTTGTCCGGAGGTGGCGGTCGGCTGCGTATTTCGTGGGCCGCAACGCGAAGGCGGCGTTCACTGAGCAGGTGGACATTGTGGCGGTGGTGCATAAGCGCAAGACCACAACCAGGTACGACCCTCACAACCTGATGCCCACGGTGAAGCCGGCAATTGATGGTTTGGTGCAGGCCGGTGTGCTCACCGATGACGACACGAAGGCTGTGCGGCGTGTGTCCATCGAGGCGGGTAGTCCGGATCAGTTGCGGCCTGGGCTGACGCTGATTATCACCACCGTTGGTGGGACCGAGCAGGAGGAACAGGCATGAGCGAGATCGTGACATCAGAAGCAGTGGACGTCGCCGGGTATGCGTGGTGGAAGGCCGCGGATACTGGCCGGGATTGGGACTCACTCACCCTGTTCCAACAACACGTGGTCAAGGAACCGATACTGAACGCCGTTCAGGCTGCGGCGCCGTTCATTGCTGAGGCTGTGGTGCTTGAGCTATTGAAGCATGTAAAGGACCCGCACGATCGGGAGACGTTGGAGCGTGCCGCGTTCAGCTACCACCAGGAGTACCAGCAGCAGGGGAAATCATGAGCGCGCTGTGTCTGGTTGATGATGTCCCAGCCACCGAGGGGCACTTGTGTACGCAGTGTTCACGACGGTTTGAAAGGCTGGTGCGTCGGGTTCCGGCGTTGCTGGTTGAGGTAGATGTGACGGTCACGAAGCAAGCTCGACAGGTCAGTGATCGTGGACGGTCGTCGTCGGAGACGGCGCTTGTCTTCAACGCGACAGCTTCGGATGCTGCGGGCGCTCTGCGGCGGGCTTTGCAGGCGGTGGTGTGGTTAGCTGCCCCGTCTGGGCGGTTCGTTTTCGATGATGACGCGGATGCTTTGGTCAAGCGTGCACTCGATGGTTGGCCACAAGTGTGCCGGGCGGAGGATGTTGCACTCCGGTATGAGCAGCTGGTGGTCGCTGTTCGTGATGCGGTGCGAGTCATGGACCGCGAGCCTGAGCGGAAGGTGGCTGGCACGTGTGATTGTGGGGCGTCGCTGGTGAGTCGGCAGGGTCAGTCAGAGGTGCGATGCCGTCGGTGTGGCGTGTTGTGGGAGGTTGAGGATCTGGCCCAGATGCGTGCGGCCAAAGTGGCGGGGCACTTGCAGCGGTTCGTTTCTGCAGAGGAGATGGCGGGCCTGTTTTCGTTGATGGGCAAGCGTGTGCCCGCTGCAACGATCCGACAGTGGGTTAAGCGCGGGAAGGTGCAGGTGTACGCAGGTCCGTACCCGTTGCATGGGATTTGGGCTGCTGATGCGTGGGAGGCTTGGCAGGCGTTGCACGGCACCGGGGTTGAGTCTGCGTCTGCCGCTTGATGATGTCTGGTGGGTCCGGACACGCTGGAACCTCGACATGTGGCGTGGAGCGGCGTTGTCACGCTAGTATCTGATCAAATGCGAAAAGTCTCGGTTGAGGCTTTCGGAACCGCATTGAAGGCCCTGCACGGTTGGTGTGGGGCCTTCCTCATGTCCTGATGGCGCAGCATGGACTAGCCAGCGTCAGGGCTAGACGGGGTGCACCGAGTGGGGTGGAGATGTGGCAGGTAATGACCTTGAGCGATATTGGAAGCTCGGTCCTGGTGCCATCAAGATCCGGTGGGGGACGCCGGGCGACTTCACTCGGTGCACTCGCAATTTGGTGAAGCACGTGGGCTTGGCGCGGGCGAAACGTATTTGCGCGCAATGGCACTTTGAAACCAATGGGTTTTGGCCTGGGGATAAAAGGAATCGTTAATGCCGTGGGGTAACCGATCTGGACGTACAAAACAATTGCCAAAGGATTGGGCGCGGCGCCGCAAGGCTCAGCTGGAACACGATGGGTGGCAGTGCACATACGTATCCCCAGACACGGGAGCACGGTGCGCAGCTCAGGCCACAGACGTGCACCACGTGGATGGGGCAGGCAATGACGAAGCACTCACATCCTTGTGTTCATGGCATCACGACAAAATCACCGCCTCACAAGGGGCAACATCGCAAAAGCGTGTGCGTGAGCGGCGCCCGACAGAGCAGCATCCTGGCATTGACATGGGTGAATAACCCCGGGGGCGGGGACCCTCTCCCCCGGGTGCCGCGCTTCCACGCCGCTACGTTCTGCCGATCGCTGTGCGCGTGGGTCTGGGGGGAGAATGTGCAGGAGAAACAAAGAGACCGCATGTGTATAATGTGCGGTTTTTCATTCCTGGCTATTCATTCAAATGGTCGTCCGCAAAAGTATTGTTCAGTTGAATGCAGGCGATTGGCTGAGTATGAGATTAAGCGAACAAACATCAGGCTCACCGGCCTGGAAGAGCGGCGCGCTGAGGTTGCTGCGAATGGACGGAAGTGGGAACAGGGACAGATCCCCGTGTTGGACGAGCAGATCGCTGAGGCGAACGCACGATTGCGCGGGTTGATCAGTGGCGTGATGCCACGCACCGAGCAGGAGGCTGCGGCACGCGCCTGACCTGCACCGACACGGAGGTGGAGTGATGGCTGGGAATGGCCCGGCACCGAAAGATCGGCGCTCGCGGTCACGTGACCAGTCAGAGCGCACCCAGCTGCAGCAGGACAACACGAATCTGCGCATTGTCCGTGGCACCAAGTACTTTGGCCCGGATCTGCCGAAGGGTCCGGAAGTGCTGCCCAACGGTGAGGACTGGCACCCGCTCACGCGGCGCTGGTGGAACCACTGGCGACGCTCACCGCAAGCAT
Organism: Kocuria sp.; assembly: GCF_030538595.1. Lineage (GTDB taxonomy): Bacteria > Actinomycetota > Actinomycetes > Actinomycetales > Micrococcaceae > Kocuria. The sequence goes on along the minus strand of NZ_JAUNTS010000013.1, from coordinate 57,021 downwards.
CACGGATGCTCTCTGACCCGGACTGGGACTTCCTTCTGGACACTGCTCTGATGCACCACATCATGTGGTCTAAGGGCAAGTGGGAGTACGCCTCCGAGATCAGGATCCGCGTCGCCAAGTTTGGTGCCACGGTGGAAGACAGACTCCGGCTCAAGTCAGAGATTGAGGTACCGCCTACAACTGCAGTCGGAACCGGCCCAGGCGCTACTGTCACTTCGATCCAGGACCGGCGCTCAAGGATGGCCGACTGATGCCGCACAAAGTTGTGCGGCCACCTGCCGCGTCCAGGGCACGGTCATTGGGGTGGCTGGCGCTGTGGTGGGTGGAGACGTTCGTCGTCCACGGGCCCGGTCCCGTCCAGAGGGAGCCGATCCGCCATGGTGACGAGTACTCCCAGTTCATCGTGGACTGCTACTCCCTGGACGGGGATGGGCGTCGCTTGATTGACTCCGCGTTCTTCTCCCGGCCGAAGGGCTGTAACAAGTCTGGGTTGGCCGCGGAGTTGGTGCTGTTCGAGGCTCTGGGTCCGTGCCGGTTCGAGGGATGGGCACAGGGCGGGGAAAAGTACGAGTTCCTCGGGCAGACCTACGTATACCAGGCTGGCGAGCCGATGGGCAGGCAGGTCACTGCGCCATTTGTCCGCGTCATGGCCACAGAGGAAGGCCAGACGGGAAACGTCTACGACCAGGTGCACCTCAACCTCACAGATGGCCCTCTCAGCGAGATGAAGGCCTACGGGCTCGACGCCGGACTCACCAGGGTGATCCTGCCCTACGGTGGCGAGATCACGCCGTCAACGGCAGGATCCGCGTCCAAGGACGGTGGCAAAGAAACGTTCGTTGTCTTTGACGAATCGCACCTTTACAACACTCCCCAGCTGCGCAAGATGCACAACACTGTCACTCGCAACCTGGTGAAGCGGAAGAAACTCGATCAGACCTGGTACATCGAGACCACCACCATGTATGCACCTGGTGAAGAATCGGTGGCTGAGGCCACCTACAAGTTCGCGGAACTGATCGAAGAATCGTTGGCCGCGCTCGCTGATGGTGGCCGGCCGAAGTTTCGTGGGCGGATCCGCATGCTGTACGACCACAGATGGTCGGACCTCCAAGATCTGGCTGATCTTGACAAGCTCGAAGCTGCGATTGAAGAGGCTTACGGAGAAGCTCTCGACTGGAACTCCAAGCAAGGCGTCATTGACGACATCTTTGACCCCCGAAACACGCCGGAGGACGCCCGCCGGTACTTCCTCAACGCACTGACCGAGGCGCACAACGCTTGGGTGACTCCCGCGCAGATCTCGGATGCCATCCGGGATATGCCGGGGCGAGGTGAGGACAGGGTAGCCGAGGGCGAGGAAATCACTCTCGGCTTCGACGGCGCCCAGACCGATGACGCCACCGCCCTGGTGGGGTGCAGGGTCTCGGACGGGTATTTGTTTGAGATCGGCATTTGGGAGTGCCCGGATGGGCCGGAGGCCAAGGACTGGCGGGTGGACGAGCTGGCGGTGGATGCCGCTGTGGGGCGTGCCCACGAGCGATACAAAGTGGTGGCGTTCTTCGCGGATCCGCCGCACTGGATCGACCAAGTCGAGCGATGGGAACGCGAATATGCCGATGGTTACCGGGCGAAGGCATCGGGGAACTCCGCAGTGAAGTGGTGGACGAAGCTCGACACCAAGATGGCGCTCGCGCTCCAACGGTTGCATGACGTGATTGCCAAAGCCCAGGTGAAGATCAGTGCGAACCCGGTCTTGGTGCGGCATCTGATCAACGCCCGACGGTGGTCTCGTCGTGGGGGCATCGTGATCGGGAAGGAAGCCAAGCATTCCGTCAAGAAGATGGACGGCGCTATGGCGGCAACTCTCGCCTACGAGGCCCGTGCAGCTGTGTTGAACAATCCCGAAGAAGAACAGCCGGAGACGTTCGTTCCGTTTCGTGTGGGCGGGTCCCGTCGTCGTTGATGAGGAGGCGAGATGCAGCAGCGGTTTGTTGCAGGGTTTGGCGAGTATCCGCCGGCTTCCTTGGTCCAGCGAGGTAGCGATGAGTGGTGGATGGAGTACCTGGCCAAGAAGCTCGGTGACCGGCTGCCGCAGATCCACAAGAACGAGCAATGGTTGGACGGTTCCCCGCCCATCCCGTGGCCGGACAAGGGCGGTAACTTCCAGAGGCTGCAGAAGATTGCGAACCTCAATTATGCCGAGGTGATCACGAACGCTCGTCTGCACCGCATCAAGTTGCTGACCTTCAAGACGGCCGTGGATGCGTCAGCTGACGGTGATGACGAGGTCAATCGCATCATGGAGGGCTCAGATGCCACGAACGAGTACCGGCGCGCTTTGCGCTGGGCTGTCGGCCTGAGCGCCGGGTACCTGATCACCGATCACAAGATGCCGGAACATGGTTCCGAGGGTGGTGTGCGAATCTCGGCTGAACACCCGTCCCAGGTAATCGTGGAGCCCAACCCGTCGGATCCTCTCAGGCCATTGGCGGCGTTGAAGATTTACCGCGACGATGTTGCCGACCGTGACGTGGTCGTGCTGTGGAGGCCTGGGTACCAGCGGATTGCGATTCATCCTGGTGGTTCCATCCTCCCCCATGGGACGGCTCGGACGTGGCGGATTGTGCCGCAGTTGTGGCAGCTCTCCAACGACCTGTGGCCACTCCCCGTGGACTATGTGCCGGTTGTGGAGCTGCGCCCAGAGGATGGCAAGGCGTGCTTTGAACAGCACATCGGTTCCATGGAACGCATCAACCACACCATCCTGCAGCGCATGATTCTGATCGCGCTTCAGGCCTTCCGTCAGCGCGGGCTGAAGGGGGCCCCAAAGCACGATCAGAATGGTAAGGAAATCGACTACGAAGACATCTTCGAGTCAGATCCTGGGTCTTTCTGGATCCTCCCCGCAGCGGTTGAGCTGTGGGAGTCCGGGACGACCGACATCACGCCAGTGCTCAACGCGGTCCGGGACGACATCAAGCATCTCGGTGCTGTGTCCAACACCCCCTTGCATCTACTGGCGCCTGAGTCTGCCAACGAGTCGGCCAACGGTTCTGAACTCAAACGTGAAGGGTTGGTTTTCGAGTGCGAGGACCTGATTACCGAGTTCCGCGGGCCCATGAAAGCGTCAATGGCCACAGCACTTCGCCTGGTCGCGCTCGCAGATCGGGCGGATGAGATGTCACTGCGGCCTGTGTTCGCGGATCCGCGTCGTGCCTCCTTGACGGAGCGCGCCGAGTCTGCCCGAGCTGCCAAGGATGCGGGTGTGCCGTGGCGAACACGCATGGAGAAGTTCGTGCAGCTCGATCCCCAGGAGATCCGGGATGCGGAGTTACAGCGCAACGAAGACATGCTGATGGAGGGGATGTCGCTCAGTGGCTGATCTGCGGCTGTTGACGAAGCTGCTTGACGTGCAGGCGGCAACGACGGCAAAGCTGACCGCCAAGCTCATCCAGCAACTCCTAGAACTGTGGGAAGCGTTCGACGGCTGGTACGACGGCGAACTGGTCAGGGCACAGGCCCGGGCATCCGCCGCTCTGGTGGAAGCCGCACAAGCGCAGGCCCGCCGGCAGACCATCGCCACACTACGGCAGGTCTACGACGCCGCCGAAGCGATCTTCCCGGATGACGCAGTCCTCCAAGACGCCGACATGCTGCCCTTCAAGTACGCCCGAGAACGCGGCGGAGTCAGCCCAGAAGAGGTCTGGGAACGTCCAGTTCGCCGCTACCGGCGGATGCGGTCAGAGGGCTGGTCTGAGCAGGTCTCACGCGAAGCCGTGTCGTTGAACGTGAAGGACTTGGGTGAGATGGACATGGCCCTCGCCCAGCGCGACGAAGAGCATGACGTTCTCACCGCCAAGGCGAGCACACGCGACATGTTGGAGGCCAAGAAGCGGGAGAAGGCCACCGGTCGGAAACGACGCGAAGCCACAGGGTACAGGCGCATCTTGCACCCGGAACTCACAAAAGGCGGGCCGTGCGGTCTCTGTGTCGCCGCCGCAACCCGCCTCTACTCCCTCAAAGACCTCAAGGCGATCCACGACGGATGCGTGTGCACTGTCGCACCGGTTACAGCGACCAGCGATCCAGGGTTGCAGCTGAATCAGTCGGACCTGGAACGCATCTATGAGGCCGCAGGATCGACCAACGCCGCAGCGCTCAAGCGCGTCAGGCCTGTCATCGAGGAGAACGGGGAACTGGGCCCGGTGCTCATGGCTCGCCCGTCCAAGAAGGTCACGGACATGACTGATGCGCGCCGCAAAAAGATCGTGGACGCCCGTGCTGCTGACCTACCCGACACCGGGGAACGGATCAGCGAGATCGAGAAACGGATCTCAGCGGCACGCAAGTCAATCGCTTACGCCAACTCTTTGCCGGATGACGACGATCGGGCGTTCTTCATCCGCAAGACCGCAGAGCGCCGGATCACCCGCTATGAGCAGGAAGTGGCGGCACTGCAGAAGCGAGGGGCAGCATGATCCGCACCGTGTGCGGCCCACCCGGGGCCGGAAAAACGACATGGGTAGCTGACCACGCACAACCCGCGGACCTCGTCATTGACCTGGACGCGCTGCGCGACCAGTACGGGACTGACGACCTCGCCCGGTCGGTGCGCTCGCTGATGGAGTCCAAGGCACGGGAGTACGACCGCGGGGACGTGTGGATCATTCGCACGTTGGCTGACGCTGGCCAGCGTGCTGACCACGCCCGCCGGGTCGGTGCCGATGAGGTTGTCGTCCTGGAAACACCCGCCGATGTTGCAACCGCAAGGGCGCGTGATCGTGACGGCAACGACGAACGTGCCGACGCCATCACTCGCTGGTGGGACAGGTACTCCCCTACTGAGGGGGAAACGCACATCACGCCCGACACGGGCACACATTCACCTGACAAGGAGAACAGCATGCCGCAAGACCACAAGACCGCTGGCGATCAGTCGGGCAAAGACGATGAGAACAACCAAGTTCCGCCCGAAGGTGGTCAAGCGCCGGCCGATCAGGGAACGGGTTTTCCTGCTGAGACGCCATTGGCGGAAATGACTGGCGAGCAGCGTGAGGCCTACTGGAAGCACCAGGCACGGAAGCATGAGAAGACCGTGAAGGACCGTGCGGACTACGACGATTTGAAGGTCAAGGCGGAGCAATTCGATCAACTCCAAGAGGCCAGCAAGACCCCGGACCAGAAGGCACTGGATGCCGCGATCGCCAAGGCACGCGCTGACACGCTGGCCGAAGTGGCCGACGAGCGGGTCCGGTCTGCATTCCAGGCCCGCGGGGCCAATATCGCTCCCGAGGCGCTAGAGAAATTCCTGTCCAGGGTGAACCTAGCCTCCTACATCGGCGCTGACGGAACCGTCGACGTAGACCAGGTGGCCGACTCCTTGTCTCTTCTGAACTCTGCCGACACGGCGCAACAGCGCGGCACCCCGCGCCCAACACATCAGGGTTTCCAACGCCACGCAGGGGCATCCTCCGTGGCCGCTGGACGGGCCCTCTTTGAAGCCCGCCAGGGCACTCCGAAATCCGCTTGATTCAAGACTCCTGAGAGGAGATCACCATGCCTCGTCTGAAGACTGAGAGTTTCACCGGTGGCGACCAGCGGTGGCTGGGAACCAGCCACGGGATCGCCAATTGCCGCACCGCAGTCCTGCAATCACAGGACTTCACTGCGGTGGCCAAGGACGGCGTTGTGCTGTCCGGGTACCCCGTGGCTGAGGTCGGCGGGCTGCTCAAGCCCTACAACGCCGGTGGGTCCGGTGGCACGGAAGTGCTGGCCGGTCACCTGTTCACGGACCAGCAGCTTCCTGACTCCGGGAACATCAGCGTGCCGCTCTACGATCACGGTCGCGTCCGCACGCGCTTCCTCCCGGTTGAAGGCTTCACTGCCCCCACCAGCCAGGCCAACACGACCATCGTCTACATTTGAGAGGAGGGCACTGAATCATGGCTCTTTACACTGACCTCATTGACCCGGCGACCCTGACCGGTTACGCCCGCGCATCACTGGAACAGCAGGAACAAGCCAAGGGATCTTTGGCCCGCTGGCTACCCAACCGAACGGTCCAAGACGTTGTGGCCCGCTTCGTACAGGGAGACAACGGCCTGATTGACGCTGCGGAGTTCCGTGCCTACGACGCTGAGCCGGAAATCGGCCGCGCTGCTGGCGGCAAGCGTGTGACGCTCGAACTGCCAGCACTGGGACAGAACATCCCCATCTCGGAGTACCAGCAACTACGTCTGCGGCATGCCTCCGATGACGCGATCCTCAACGCCGTGCAGGCCACCACGGACCGTGTGGTCACGGCTGTGGCCAACCGCATGGAGCATTTGCGCGGCCTGGTCCTGTCCACTGGCCGGGCCACCATCACGAGCGTGGTCAACGGCCAGGTGGTCGAGTTCTCCAACGACGACTTCGGCCGCGATGAGCGTCTGACCATCACCGGTCAGGACGACTGGTCGGACACCTCGCAGTCCCGTTTGGACGCACTCACCACGTATGTGGATCTCTACCGTGAAATCAACGGTGAGGATCCCGGGGTGATCCTGGCATCGAACCGTGTGATCCGGGCACTGACCACTGGAACCGAGTTCCAGACCCAGCTGCTCAATGGTGGCGCGCGGCCGGCCTCTGAGCAGCAGGTCAATGACATGCTGCTCGGCCAGGGACTGCCTGGTGTCATGCGCTATGACCGTCGGGTATCCCTGCGCGGTGTGGCCACGCCGGTGTTGCCGCAAGATCGGATCTTGCTGCTGCCCGCTCCGGGGCCCACCACGTCCGAGAGCGGCACGCCCCTGGGCGGAACCGTGTGGGGAACCACGCTCACTGCTCAGAACCCCAGTTACGGTATCGAGGACTCTGAGCAGCCGGGAATCGTCGCTGGCGTGTACCAGAACGAGAAGCCTCCGATGATCACTGAGGTGATTTCGGATGCCATCGGTCTGCCGGTGCTGGCCAACGCGAATCTCTCCATGTCCGTGAAGGTGCTCTGATCGACCATGGCCAAGATCAAAGCATCCACTGTGCTGCGTCACCCGGGCACCGGGGAGATCGTGTTCTTGCGTGAAGGCGCGACCTGCCCGGCATGGGCGGAGAAGCTGATCACCAACCCGGCAGTGCTGACTCAGCCCAAGCCAGAGGTCACCCAGACTGCTGAAGCCACCGGCGGCGACACGGGCGCTGATTCGGCCAGCTCGCCCGATGGCAGCCCAGACGCGGAGGTCGTCAAGACCACCGACAGTGACGCTGCCGACACCGCGGACAAGGAGAAGACGGAGACCAAGTCAACGTCCTCGAAGTCCGCACCCGCCAAGAAGTGACTGACCCGTGTGGCCCGGCGACATACCGGGCCACACCTGGACGGCAGGAGAGCAACGCATGATCGAGATCATCAACCTCACCGTCCAAGACCTGGATGCCGCCTACGAGAAGAGCATCGACATGGAGGACACCGACACGGTGGACTACCTGCAATACCAACTCGAAAAAGCCACCCGGAAACTCCTGGGCAAATGTCCAACCCTCGCCCGCCGGATCGCCGCAGGTACCGTCAACATCGACACCGTCAAGGACGTCGTGCTCGACGCAGTCCTGCGCGTCGTCAGGGACGAGGACCCCTCCATCAAATCTGAGTCCGAGGGCGGGTACTCCTACTCGAAGAACGCGCTCGCGGTGTCTCCGAATCTGTGGTTCCCGGATGGGGATCTTGAAGCGATTGGGTGCACGGCGTCAGACAGTTTCATTGGGTCCGGCCGGGTGAAGCCGCGTCGCCCGTGGGCGGGGTGGATGGCGTGACGTTGTTGTCGTCACCGCGGCATGCGGTGCTGGTGCAGCTCTACGGCCTCCGATCGGATGACGAGGGCGTGGAGGAAGTTCACGCCCTTGGTGAACCGGTTGAGGTCCGCTGCAACGTGCATCCGCTCTCAACTGATGAGCGTGAGGCGTTGGGTGTCCTGACAACGGAGACCTACCGCATCACGGCGCGCGATTGGCCCGGTGATCACCGCACCCGAGTCTTTTATGACGGCCGGTGGTGGGATCAGGTGGGTGAGCCCTCCCGTTTTCGGATGTCATCGCGTACGCAGCACGACAGTGTGCTGATCTCGGCACGCGAGCCACGGAAGGTGGTGCCTCATGGTGGAACTCGACCGTGATGTGTCGGTTCAAGCCGCGCGGATGGTCGGTGAATCGGCGCAGTTCGACAAGGTTGTAGAAAGTCGGCGCGCTCGGATCGTGAGCTTGGCACCAACCCACTCTGGTGCCTTTGCGCAGTCGATCAGGACCAAACGCGTCGCTGGAAAACGTGGGGTACAGGACCGAGTGATCTACTCGACCGATCCTGGTGCGCTGGCCATTGAGTTCGGGTACGTCACGAAGGCTGGCAAGCCGGTGCCCGGGCATTTCGCATTCACACGTGGGATCAGCGGATGACTCGGCCCATCTCGCCGTACAAGGCGCTGAGAGACGTCATCATGGCTGCCGAAACAGGCGCGTTCGTCACATCGGATCCGCCGGCAGACAGTGCCGGCCGGTTGCCCGTGGTGTGGCTGCAGATCCCTACGGGGGTGCCCGTGGCCAATGCTGCGGGCGCAGCCGGGCAGATCTGGACAGTGGCCATCGTGACAGCCGCCGAGACCAACAGTGCGGCCTCGGAATTGGCCTGGGACGTCATGGACGCACTGGTTCAGGCCCCGAGTCTTGGGCACTTGTCCGAATCGCACGCGGCGATCGCCTCGGTGACGGTGCAATCCCTGCCGTTCCGGCCACCTGCATCCGACCTGGTGGCCCAGGACATCCGTCAGTACAACCAGCTCATCACCGTCCGCACCGCTGTGTGAGCCAATCCTCATTAACCGTTCTTTGAAGGCATCGCCCCATGTGGGACCATGCCTTCTGTCATTCATGGAGGCGAAAACCATGTCACTCGACGCAAGCAAAATCATCATCCCTGGGTACGGAAATGTGCTGCAAGCAGAGCCGGACACGCTGCCGTTCAATCCTGCGCAGTTCGTCATCGGTAACCCGTCCACGTACGGAGAAAGCTGGAACAGCCTGGGGCACACATCTGCTGAGAACCCCCCGGAATTTGAGAAGGATGGCGGAGACGCCAACCAGAAGCGGACGTGGGAGCAGGACGCCGTTGATGTCAGCTACGAGTCGGTTGCGTGGTCTGGCGCGGTCAACGCATTGGAGATGACGCAAAAGACGTTTGCGCTCGCGCAGCCGGACGGTGCATGGAACGACGAAGATCAGTCCTACGAGGTCTCCGGCGACGGGAAGATCGAAAAGGCGCTGTTCTTCATCTTCGTGCAGGGTGCCAAGCGCGCTGGTCTGTACTTCCCGCGTTGCTCCATCGGCCTGGGTGATGCCCCCTCTGTGGACATTGAGGAGTTCTTCGAGATTCCCATGGGCTTCCAAGCGTTGTCGTCCAACACTCTGCTGGCAGCAGACGGACGCCCGCTCAAGATGAAGTGGTACCCGGTGCGCCCCTTCTCCGCAGCCGTGGCCGTGCTCTCGGACTGATCTCGGCGTGAAAAACGTTCCCTGTGACGTGGTGTGAGCCCCGCGCCACAGGGAACCCCCAACACCATTCCCGGCTCACGACTCCTACTGATGGGCGCAACCGATCTGTTGCGCCCATCAGTCTCCCCAAAGGAAGGCTCACACCATGACTACCCCTGCCAAGGCCCCCAGCACCAAGTCCGCTGCTCGCACCCGCAAGCCGGCACAGGACCACCAGCCCTCGCAAGAGCAAAAGCAGCTGGAATTCTCCGAGATCGAGGGCCATGAGCTGCTCAAGCCCATCACCTCCCTCCGCGCGCCGGACATGATGCGCCTGCAGGGCCGCCTACTCAAGGTCCTCGGAGATGGAACGATCGAAAACATCGAATCAACCGAGTCCATTGGCCAGACCGTCAAGGCATCAGACTTCAACTTCGACGCCATGGCAGACCTCGTCGAGTACGTCGGAGACGTGTACTCCATCGACCCCGATGCATTCTGGCAATGGGCGTCCGGCGAGGGAGCCTTGAACCGGACCCAGACCCTGGTCATGGGGTACGTGAGCGCAATGGGAAAAGGCTCGCAATCCACCGATTCCTGACCCGCTACCCCAACGCCACAGCAGACCTTGCAGCCCTCTACGGGGTCAACGGACTCGCAGCCGTCACCGGTTCCGACGACGACGTTGAACTCACTCTCACACTGATCGACCGCCTCCCCAACGACGTCAACTCCCATTACCGAGCGATCGACAAGCTCGGCGACCATACCCACATTGGGCGCTCGCGGGACACGATGATGTTGGAGAGCGTGTCTGACCAGATTCAGGCACTGCACAACATGGTGGCCGTCAAGGGCAGCAAAAAGCGTCCACGCAAGATCAAGCCGGTGGAACGACCGTCGTCTCGGCACACACCGTTGTCGTTGGATGACGTGGATTCGTCATTCTTTTCGTGATGCTCATCCGCCCCCGTCGTATGTGGGCCTGACCGCGGAGGAGGTGCCCGCCCATGGCCGAGGGCAATGAAGTGGGGCGGATGAGTGTCCGGGCCGTTCCGGACACCAAAGGATTCCGGCGCGAGCTCAAGGCACAGCTGGAGAAGATCGAGCGACAGGCGCGGGTCCAGATTCAGGCCCAGCTTGATTCCAAGGGTCTGACCGCGATGGTCCGCAAGGCTGCGAAGCAGGCGTCTGATACCGCCGATGTCATGGTCGACGTGGTGGCCGATGCCAAGGGTCTGACCAAAGACGTTGTGAAAGCAGCGAAGAAGGCTCAGGCACAGGCTAAGAGCAACCCGGTTGAAGTCCCAGTGGTGTCCGAGGTGGACAAGTCGTTCCTGGCCAGGATGCGCAAGGATTTGCGGGCTGCCACCCGTGGAGCGGAAGCCTTGATTCCGGTCGGCACGGACGGGGATGGGCTGCGCCGACAGCTCCACCAGCAGGTGGAAGCGGCCACTGCGAAGCTCGAAGCACAGATCCCTGTGGATGCGGAGGAAGCAGCTAATTTCCGGCGCAGTGTTGCCGGGATGGTGTCCGAGGTGGAAAAGACCCGGGCCGAGCTAAAGGTCCAGGTGGACACTGCTGAGGCGGAGCGCTCCGCCCGCGTCGCGGCACAGCGCGCGGAGGAGATCGCGGAGGCTAACCCCATCGAGATCCCTGTAGTGTCGGAGATGGACAAGGCCTTCCGTGCCCGACTGCAGCGGGACGTGAAAGCAGCCGTGCGAGGCATTGAAGCATCAATCCCGACCACCCCTGAAGGTGAAAGTCTGCGTGCTGACCTCAACCGACTAGTCGAGGACGCCCAACGCAACATCCAAGCCGAAATCCCCGTTGAAGCAGAAAAGTCCGCGGCCTTCCGCGCTCAGGTCGCAAAGATGGTCCGCGACGTTGAGGAACGTGCTGCTGAATTGCGTATCCAAGCGGATACTGCGCTGGCCCGGGACGAGGCTGATCGGCTCGCTGAACACATTGATAGCCAAGATCCCGAGATGCAGGTGCATCTGGACACGGCGCTCGCTGCCGCACGTATTGCGGTTCTGACCCGTGATCGTTTTATCACTCTGCATGCCCGATTGTCGGGCACATCAGTTGCCGAGGTCACCACGGCATTGGTGGCTTTGTCTGGGTCACGGATGCTGGGTGACTTTGGGCGTGGTATTCGTCGGATGGTCACGGGCCTGGATCAGGCGCTGCCCAAGGTTGCGCTTCTGACCACAGGGATCACCAACTTGGTGTCTCTGCTGGGGACGGGCTTGGGGAATGTTCTGACCATCGGGTCGGGACTCGCATCCATGTTTTCTGCGGCACTGGTACTCCCCGCACTTCTGGCCGCTATCGGGGTCTCTTTCGGGGTTCTCATCCCGGCGCTGCTGGATGCCAAGGAAATCTTGGCTGATCTGGGGCCACAGTTCTCTGCTTTGCAGGACTCCATCAGCTCTAGTTATTGGGCTGTCGCTGAGTCCGCAGTTCGTGACTTCGTTTCGGCGTTGATGCCTCTAGCCAATACGTGGTTCCCGCGGATGGCCACGCAGTTGGGTCATTTCACCCGCGGTCTCTCAAACGCTTTTACATCCACGCGCGGCATGGCCGCGGTGGAAACCTTGTTCTCGAACCTGACCAAGTCGATTGACCTGGCAGGTGAGGGGATCTCACATTTCACATCTGGTTTCCTGGAAATGGTCCGCGGAGGGTCAGCATATTTGCCGCGCCTGGCATCGTGGTTCAACCAGTGGGCGGAAGATTTCAGTGGCTGGGCTGCCGAAGCCGTAGATTCCGGGAGATTCTTCGAGTGGGTTGATGACGCGATCGTCAACATCCGGGCCTTTGGTCAGGTCATTTGGCATGCCTCCGGGTTCCTATCGGGGCTCTCCCGCGCTGCGTCCATTGCTGGGTCCGGTGGTCTGGTCGCTTTGGCTAACGGGCTTCGCCGGGCTCACGAAGCGGTAGACGGCCCGCTCTGGCAAGGCGCGCTCATCACAGTATTTGAGGGGATGCGCCAGGGTGTGGATGCCCTGTCTCCGGGCGTGTCCGCATTGGCTGATGCGTTCCTGATCTTGGCGCCGGCGCTGCGGGAAATCACGATCCTGGCCGGTCAAGCCGGTGCGGCTCTGCTTCAAGGTTTTGCTGACGTCATCACAGACCCCGGGTTCGTCAACGGCGCCATCTGGTTGTTTGCCGGGATTCGGGACGGGCTGCGGTCGCTGCAGGAAGTGGCGCCGCAAGTGGGGACCGCGTTGGGTGCCGTGTTCCGGGTCCTGGGCACGATGGCCCGCGAATTCGGGCCTGTCCTGGCGGCAGCCATACGGGAACTCGCCCCGGCATTCACCGATGTGATGAACGCAGTGGAGCCGTTGATCCCGATCCTCACGGATTGGCTGATCAAGGCGTTGGAGGCCATTGGCCCCATCGTCCGCGATGTCGCCTCCGCCCTGGCCGATTTTGCAGCAGAGAATCCCGAACTGGCCGCGGGGATTCTGCTCGTGGGCCTAGCCATCGGGGCTTTGGTCGGTGGCCTGGTGAAGCTCTTGCCGATCATTGGCCCACTCGTCGGTGGGCTCAAAGGCATTGGTGCGGCAATTGGTGGGCTGAAAGGCGCCACGGCAGCTGGTGGCGCCTTCTCTGGCCTTGGAGCTGCTTTCCGCGCCGTGTTGTCTGTGGCTGGTCGCCTCGCAGGGCCAATCGCGGCAATTGTTGCGGTGCTGGCCGCGATGTGGACGAACTCCGAGGAGCTTCGGACGTCTGTGGGCGAGTTGTTCACGGCGTTGGGCAATCTGGCCAGCGTGATCATGGACCGCTTGGGCCCGGCTTTCGAGACCGTGGGCGGTCATCTGGGGACTCTGATGGAGATCTTCGGTGCCTTCGGCGGGTTCCTGGGTGATGTCGTCGCACTGATCTTGGACACCATCACGGGCTTGATCGACATTGTGGCATTGGCCATTGAAGGTGACTGGGCAGGGCTGTGGGAACGGGCCGGACAGATCGTCAAGGACTGGGTCGAGAACCTTGGAAACATTTTCGGGTCCCTGTCCGAGTTCCTGGGTGTTCTTTTCACCGGGGCCATGGACATTGCACTCGCGTCGTGGGGTACCTCGTGGGACGAGATGCTGCAAAAGACCAAGGATGCTTGGGGCCCCATCATCGACGCGATTGTCATGGCCTGGCCTCTGATTGTGAACGCGATCACGACCGGCATGGCTGTGGTATCCGCGCTGTGGGACATCGCATGGTCAACTCTCACGGACGCCGTGACCGGTGCGTGGGACGCAGTCATGATGGCGATCTCCACCGCGATGATGTTTATCCAGACGGTGGTGACCACCGGGTTGACGGTGCTCCAAGCGATCTGGGAGACCTTCTGGAGCACGCTGGTCACAACGGTCACGACCGTGTGGACTGCAATCCAGAACGCGGTGCTGACGGCTCTCGCCTTCCTGTCCATGCTTCTGTGGGCAGGGCTAGGTGTGATCCAGGGTGCCTGGAACTTGGTGTGGAACAGCCTTCTGCCAATTCTGCAGGCAGTATTCGCACCAATCATTGCAGTGGTTATCGCGGCCCTGGCGTGGTTGCAGTCCATCATCACGACAGCACTCACGTTCATCCAGACGCTCTGGTCCTCGATTTGGTCTGCGGTGTCGGCGTTTGTGGCGTCGGTGTGGGCGTCGATTGTTGCTGCGGTGTCGGCTGCGATTTCGGCGGTGTTGGCCGTGGTCTCGTCGGTACTGTCTGCGATTTCGGCAACGTGGTCCGCGATTTGGTCTGCGGTGTCGGCGTTTGTGGCGTCGGTGTGGGCGTCGATTGTTGCTGCGGTGTCGGCTGCGATTTCGGCGGTGTTGGCCGTGGTCTCGTCGGTACTGTCTGCGATTTCGGCAACGTGGTCCGCGATTTGGTCTGCCATTTCGAGTTTCGTGTCGTCGATCTGGAACACCATCGTGTCCGCAGTGTCGTCTGCCATGAGCGCTCTGGTTTCGGCGATCTCATCCGGGGCTCAGTCGGCATGGTCAGCGATCAAAGACATGGGGTCAAACATCCTCAGCACCATCGGAAATGTCGCATCGCAGATGGTCACTGCGGGCGCGGACATGATCCGTGGGTTCATCAACGGCATCAAGTCGATGGCCGGGGCTGCTGTCGAGGCAGCCAAGGGCGTTGTTGGTGATGCGATTGATGGCGCGAAAGCGCTGTTGAAGATCCGATCTCCATCACGCGTATTCATGGAGATCGGCCGATTCACGGGCGAAGGGTTCGTGATTGGGCTCAATCACGAGTCCGATGCTGTGCAGTCGGCAATGGCCGCGATGGTCACACCTCCTGCACCGGAATCCATACATCACGACCCCGCAGCAGAAGCGGCGACTACATCTGATGCGGCCAGTGACCCCACAGTGGAGCTGCTGCGCCAGATCCTCGCTGCCCTGCTGGCTGGCAAGGAACTGGATGGGGTGCAGCTGATCAAAGGGCTGCGGTCAACGAAAAGATCACTGAGGATGACGGAGGCCATCTAATGGGCGCTGTGCTGGGCACCATCGGGGCGTTAGTTGAAGCAACGCAATTCGAGCAACGACAGGCTGTCTCGATGGGTGCCCAGCCTTCGTTTTTTGAAGGGCTCGACGGTGCCCGCACAGCGTTCATCCCGCCGCGTGCCGGGAGGACACTGCGGCGATGGGATATTTCCATGGCCGGCGCGCGCCCGGCGATGGCTGCGGAGTTCCAGTCCCTCGTGATCGGGGAACGAGGGAACGGGCCATTCTTCTTTCACACCCCGCTGGCCCAAATCACCAACATGCTCACACCATCGGTCTCCACGATGACAGCGACACCGGTGAACGGCACACCCGGGGCCATGACCTTACCCAACATCGGGTCAGTGCGCGCAGCCGTGGGATCAGCATCTCTCACGATGCCGATTGGACGCGGCACACCCGTGTGGCCCGGTCGCCCCATCTCAGCATCAGTCTGGATCGCTGCCTCCGAGCGTGTCCGGGTCATGCTCCAAGGTCGCAACGCTGCTGGATCATGGACCACCCGCGCAGAAGTCTCCGTCCAACCAGGTGAAATGCGCAACGTGGGCCTCACCCTGCACCCCACCGCTGAAACGGTCAGCGCCAGCCTTGAACTGCTGTCCACAGCAGCATTCACTGCTGCACGCCCCTCCATCACTTGGACGGAAACACCACCAGCCTGGTCCCCCGGCCGCGGCGCCGCACAAGTCGTCATCCACGACTATGCAGACACTGAGGACCAGGCATCCCGGTGGTCCCAATCCACCCAACGCATGTCCTACAGCGCAACAGTCACGGAGGTGGGTCGAGGTGCGTAACGGCAGCTGGTCAACCGATAGCGTCAGGGAAGTATCAGCGGAACTGACTGGCATCACAGGCACCGGTGACGCGGTTTCAACACGACGCGCCATCCCGTCACCCCTGCCGGGACAAGCAGCCTCCATTGGTGGGTGGGAGTCTTCCACCTGCGACTTCTCCCTGGCCGAAGATCGCACCGTCACCGAAACAACAGCTACTCCTTACACCCGCCGGAACTGGCCCCGCGCCGGCCAGCAAATAGCAGTGACAGCCACCGATGGAACACACCGCCACCAGATTTTCACGGGCCAATTCGATACCTCGCGCTCGCGGATGCGCTCGGGTAAGGCGAGCATCGGGCTGGTGGATTTCTCGGACCGCCTCTCGGCAAAGGTTTCTCACCAGGCGTTGTTTCGGGAGATGCCTTCGCGCGCGACAAATGGTACGGGTCGGCAACGGCTGACGGGGCTTCTCAACACCTACGTGCCGAATCTTGCGGCGCGGGCGGCCGGGTACTACAACACACCAGCGATGGACGGATTTTGTGTGATTTCCGCACCGTTTGTGGGGTCCACGTGGCCGGAACGCGGTGTCCTGAATGACTCTTACCGGGCAAGCAACATTGATGGGTGGGCCCGCTATCACCCCGGAGCATTTACTGACTCCACCCCGGCCAGCATCTATCTGTCTGATGTGTACGCGACCTACTTCCCAGACGTCTACGCCAACCCGTGGCCCAATGGGCTCAATGCTGGACGTCCACTGTGCATTACGTTCGGTGCCCGTCAGAACCAGGCCACCAGTTCGTATGTCGGGTGCCGATGGAACCTGACGGATTCTTTTCAAGACATCCGGTTGGCCGTCACGGGCTCACGCAATTTGGGTGCACAGTTCGTCACTTCGGCGGGAACCACGACGGTTGCTTATCTGTCGGCTGCCCGGGCTGGCGCTTGGGAGTACGTGACTCTGCAGGTCACGACGAATGCCGCCAATCACATCATTATGACCATCACCACTGACACCGGTGAAACGGTCACGGGGACGTACACCGGTGGATCAACACAACTGCGCTCACGGCAGTGGGACAGCACTAGGGTGTATGTCCCGGCAGGGTGTGGTGTGAACGGGGTGCAGGTTTCGTACACGACGGCGGCACCTGCGGCGTCCCGGTTCAAGCGGACGTTTCATTTTCGCCCAGATACTCCGCTGTCGTCCCTGACCGTGATGCCTGCACAAACATCGGTGGAAGCTGGCTCTCTGCTGAATCGTCAGGCGGAAGCGGAACTGGCGGCCGTGTGGCTGGACGAGGATGGTGAACTGCATTGGCGCGGGCACAACCGCCTGGTGTCATCCCCCATTGTCGCTACTCTCGCGGCTTCCCAGCTGGCTGATGCGGAGATCATCCTGGACACACAGGACGTGAAACGCAATGTGACAGTGCGCTATCAGACCTACGCGGCCCGCGCCACGACGCGCTCGACGATTGTGGTGCACGAGGGTAGCCAGGATGAATACGCAGCAGGCGATGCGCCCGCTGGCATCATCTCTCCCCCGGCAGACGAAGAGTGGGTCATGGTGGACTCCACCCCACGTGAGATCTTCGGATCCCGTGGCGCCGCCGAAATGAATTCGGGGCAAGGATCTTTCTACGGGTGGACCGCACTGAATGCTCAGGGTGAAGAAATCTCGTGGGCCGCAACAAATGATTCAACCACATGGGAGTTCGCGCGTATCGGCCCACAAGCGTGGCGGTGGGCATTCGATGTCAGGCGACTGCCCACAGGGGCAGATCGTCTGAAAACAGCATCCACGACAAGCGAGAACTCCCCGATTAAACCGCCATACCGCGGGCTTGGGCTCCCCCTGGTTCGCGCCATGGGACGGGCCACACGCACCCAAACAGAAGCCACATCGGAAAACCTGGGACCTGCATCAGCACGTGAATACACCCATGACGTCGGGTGGTTCATCCAGCGCGATGATCGCGCCGCAGCCTTGGCTGCATACATTGCCGATCAGCTGAAAGCCCCCAAACCCTATGTTCGTGGACTAGAAATTCTCCCTGACCCACGACTGATGTTGGGCGACAGGATCCGAGTCCAAGACACGGTGAAAACCGGTCTGGAACTCACAGGCGTGATCATCACCGTGGATCAAAACATCGCCGCAGGCCAGCACACCATGACCGTCGATCTGCTCATCACTAGCGTCTCAGAACAGTTCGTGACCCTGGGTGAATACGACGACTGGTACTCCGGGCGATCCCTCGCGGGCGTGGACGTCACCTTCGGGACAACCACGACTCTGGCCAACAAAGACTCCAACCCCCTCAGATAGGAGAAGAGCATGCCTTCATCCACCCGCCTGGGAATCTCCTACCCCACATCTGGGGATCGTCACCCCTCAGAACTGTGGTGGTCTGCACTGGCAAACTCCACCGACACAGCCATCACACAGATCTCTACCTCCATCCAATCAGCAGTCACCGCCGAAGTGCAGGCCGCTGAATCACGGCAAAAGTCATACACGGATGGAGCAATCGGGGCATCGGTCATTGGTTCCTCGACACCGGAGCAGATCGACGCCGCAGTGGAACGCATCCTCGTCTCCGCAGGTTGGCGCGACCGACAAGCAAATGTTGCCCTGGTTTCCGACTATGGCGCCATCGGCAACGGCGTGGCTGATGACACCGCCGCTATTCAAGCCGCACTCAACAACACCAAAGGCGCCCCCGTCGAGTTCTCGTCAGCGGGCACCTACAAGATCTCTGGGACACTCAACATCCCCTCCGGACGCATCGTCCGCGGCAACGGCGCTCGCATCGTGTCTGACCGATACATGCACACAGTGTTCGCGGTAGCGGGCACCGCAGACCCCCTAGACGTGAACCTTGTGGGGTCGTACAACGCTGGTGCCCACACCCTCCGTACAGCCGTCCCGCACCGCCTCACGGTCGGAGAAACATTCAGGCTGGTAGGGCAGCGCTGCGCCGCATCCATAGATGCCCCACCCTCTGACCGCCTGGGCATGTCAACATCGAACACAGGAACCCCCTGGTTCGGCGAGTATCTGACCGTGAGGGAAGTCCCCTCCCCCACCGAAGTCGTGGTGTCCTCCGGCCTGATTTTCAACGGGTACCGCGACAACAAAACGCAGGAAACTCACACTAATGCCCGCGAACGGACCACGCTCAACCGGATCACGTGGAACGAAAACACGCTGATAGAAGGATTCAGCATCGCAGTTTCCAACACATATTCGATCCGCCTAGAACTCGCAAAAGACTGCGTCGTCCGCGACATCACCGAAACCCGCCCCAACGACATTGGATATGTCGTAGGGACCTGTGGGGCCTACCGCTGCCTCGTACAAGACGTTCACACCAAATACGCCTCAGCACGCCCAGACACAGTGAACTACTACGCACGAAACCAATTCAAGGTGATGAACTCACAGCAAGTCGTCATCGACCGCTGCACTGCTGATGGCGGAAGCCAAGTTGTAGACATGACCTACTTGTCTGCCTTCATGATCCCCACCATCGCATGCGTCGTCCGCAACTGCACCTTCACAGGCTTCGACTCCAACGGCGTAACACTTCACCCCGGGGTATGGGGCGCAATCATAGAGAACAACGAATTCCGGTTCTCAAACTTCAAAGAAACCGCATCAGGAATCGGAGTGCGCGCACCCTACTCCGTCATCCGCAATAACCGACTCCGCGGAGCCGTCCGCACAGGCACAACCGGCACATTCCTCTCAGGCGGCTCCTACGGAATCCACTGCTTCGACGGCGGCGGACACCACCTGCTAGTCACAGGAAACACCGTGGAAGGCTTCGACTACTCATTTGGATCCTCAGACGGAAACGAGGTCGCCGAACGACACGGAGAACTACACATCCACGTCGAAGGAAACTACTTCCACAACTTCCTCACAGCCATCCGTATCATCCGCGGAAATGCAGCACTGTCCACCACATGGACAGCACTTTCAGTCGCAGGCAATTGGTTTTCCACAGACAAAGACGATGCATGCGGCATCCACACATCCAACGGAACAGCCCAAGGCACACGCGGCATGTCCATCACAGGAAACCACATGCACTTCAGCGGCTCCCGCCCCATCCCTGTCCGTGTGGGCGCCCGCACCCGCGACCCAATCATCACAGGAAACGTCGTCACCGGCACCGCCACGTTCCTCATCGAAACTCAACCAGGCGCCAACAACGGCACCATCGCCACAGCAGCAAACGTGGTCGCAGGCCCCTCCGGAACACAAATGTTCCCCGCGCTCGCGGCTGGCACGGGGCCCGGGGCAGTTCAGATCACGCCCGACACTGCTGTAGCTGGAGCATATTGGATTGGAGACTGATCAATGGCGATTCGCGTGCCAACGATTGATGGTGAAGGCGCTCTTATCGGCGCCACGGGTCAATGGGTAAAGGACTCCGTTCAAAATGCGGTGGCGGGGATCAAGTTCCCGGATATGCCGCAAGTGGACCCGTCTGTGATTCTGGATAAAACGATGAAGGACCATGGGTGGTTGGGTACCGCAGCCCAGCTTGACGGGCTAGATGCGACGGGATTCGGGAGGATCAACAGTGGTGTAGCTGCCACCATCGGCGCCCCGGTCGCAGTCGGGTCGCTCATCCTGCACTACCAGTACAACAACAACGAGTCTAAGCAGGTTCTCCACCCGATGGTGGATCGTGGAGTTTTCGAGCGATTCAAAGTGTCGACGGTCTGGCAACCGTGGAAGCCTATGGGGCTGTCCGATACGGGGTGGCGCGAATTGACGTTGCCCGAGGGCTCTAAGGGGCGTCTGTGTGTCCGTAGAGCTGGGCAGTCCGTCTATATGGCTCTGCAGGGCATCACCTTGAGCGGTGCCGGCAATTTGACGTTGGCATCGCTGCCCACAGGGTGGCGTCCGCGATGGCACGAGTTCTTCACAACGACAGCGTTCTGGACCACGTCCGAGGCCCGCCCAGCCCGATGCACAGCAGGTGGGGTCATAGAGGTCAGGTCGTACACAACGGGCAAAGATCTTAATGCTGTTCACAGTTGGCACACGGCCGACACTTTTCCTGCTGCGTCGGCGTACCCGGGTACCCCGGTTTAAGGAGAGTAGTTATGACTGCAGCATACGATTTCGCAGCTCTCACGAATGTTGAGCTGGACGAATTGCGCGTTCAAGTCCTCACCGAACAAGAGAAACGAGCGAACCTGGCGGCTGTCCCTGCTGAGATTCAAGCTGCTGCGAGTCGGTGGCGCGCTGCTGGTTTGGATCCTGCGGATCTTTTGGATGCTCTTACAGAAAACCCTAGCGTGGAGGTTGATGGCAATGCCACACCCATCCTCTAGGGGAACGTTCTACGCGGGCTTTTTGGCCATCATGACAGTGAACTACTGTGTCCTCGCTGTCACATGGTTTGTGTCGCCGACGCCTGGACGGGCGGCAGGTATCGAATGGGTCGCCGGATGGATGACTACAGGGATGGTCTCCGCGATGTGGGCGATGGCAGCGGTCTCGGCTGGATTAGGCGCCATGGTGAGTGCGAAGCGGTGCTCGCGTCACCGCAATGTGGTCATCGCAGCGGGCACGATCACGGTGCTGGTTCCCATGCTGATCGCTGTGTATTTTTTCGGCTCGACACTGCTGTACTTACTGGACCCCACACCCGGCTGGCCGCCACCGGGTGCGCCACCGGAGGCCTGGCATGACAAGGGCAGCCCACAAGCATGGGTGACTGGGGTGGCGTATTGCTCATGGGGGTTGATTTGCGCATGGGCGTTGATGGTGCACACCGGAACCACAGTGATGCTCTCTCGTGTGCTCCGCGCTGCGCGCCGCGGAGCATCTGGCCAGGAGGTGGATGGTGGTTGATCCCTCCGTGGTAGCGGCTATGGCCACCGGTTTCAGCGCCATTGTTGCGCTGATCGTGGGCGGTCTCGGCTGGATCGCTAAACGGTCGGATCGCCAGGCAGAAAAAGATCTTCGTGCAGCAGAAATTAAAGCAGCACGTCAGGACAAGCTCGAAGAGCGCGTAGATAACCTCCAAGCTGAGCTGGAGGCCGCCTTGAGTGAGCTACGAGAGGTCAAAGATCTGGCCCGTGATCGTGGCGAACTCGTGGAAGATGCGATTCCGGTGATGATCGACGTGGCTGCTGGCCGGCACGTGCCCAAAGAGGCAGTCAACTGGCGGTGGCGCAACCTCATTCGGGCGCTGCCCGGTGAAGAACAAACACTTGTCTGAGCTTTGAGGAAAGGACCCTAGTTATGTCGTATCCAGCGATCATCCCGCAGACGCTTCTGACCATCGGCACCGCGGTGGACTGGTGGGCGGATGCCGTGACTTTGGAAGCAGAAGTGACGCCCATCCTTGGCGGTGGTGCAAGGAAAATCACCCACGAAGCCACTGGCGCCCCGATGCTGGCCCGCGCCAAGCGGTTCAAGTCGCAAGCCGGTGGCTACCTTGAGTTCCACGTGCCATCCAGTGACCCCACAGGGTGGCGTGATGGCTCAGGACAGGAGCCGGGGCCCTGGGCATACCACGTGGCTGTCACTGTGACATTTGTTGATCGGACGACGTACAAGTGGGATAAAACCGTTAAGCCCTTGCCAGACCAAAGAACTATAGACCTGGATTTGGTGACGGACGGTGTTGTGGTCCCGGGCGTTTCGGCGCCGGTTGCCCCGGTAACTTCGGTCAATGGGCTGACGGGTGCGGTGAACATTGACGGAGGCTCAGGCGGGCAGATTGATCTCAGCGACTACGCGACCACCGCTGAGCTGATGGCCAAGGCTGATCAGGAGACAGTTTCGGACCTCCAAACCCGAGTGAAGGGCCTCGAAGACGGGGCAGCACTTACCCACGACTCGATTTATGTTCTCGACCCTGATTCTGGGCGTCTCGTGCAGGAGGCTGCGTGATGGCATGGTCAACAACAGCCACGGTGAACGACGATGGGTTGGACGCACGAGCGACAGCAGCTGTTCGTGGCATTGTGAGCCCTCAGCTTGAGTTGGCCGACGCTATCGCGAAGTCGAAGGTCGCCGCTTCTTCAAAAGCAGCTCATGAGCGTGCGATTTTCGATGCACGATTGGCGCAACGGGGTCCCACCGTGCTGGCTTTCGACATGGAGGACACCACCAAACTCACAGCATCCTACGGGTCATGGATCAAGACAGATGCGGCACTGGCTTATAGCGGAAACAGATACTTCGTACTACCAGCCAATAACACCAACACCGCCACAGGCAAGCCCGTACACGGCTACATCAACATTGACGTCCCCGTGACCTCTGGTCGCAAATACGCCTTACGAATGTGGCTGCGCGCAAGCGGAGACATCACTGGCGCGCAATTCGGGTTCCTCATTGCAAAGTCAG
The DNA here is from genome assembly GCF_030538595.1 of Kocuria sp. Taxonomy (GTDB): domain Bacteria; phylum Actinomycetota; class Actinomycetes; order Actinomycetales; family Micrococcaceae; genus Kocuria. The sequence continues at coordinate 33,832 of NZ_JAUNTS010000013.1, read as the reverse complement.
TGTCTAATGCTGCGGTCTTCTGGCAATCGACTCCGTACACCACGCTGACGAGCAAGGGAGTCGCAATTGATGGGTGGACCGAAGTCGAGATCCAGTGGGTCGCATCAGAATCGACCACAGCACGCATTGGGGTCAGCGCACGCAACCTGGTCACAGACCTCTGTGCGGACAACGTGGAAGTCGGAGATGTCACAGACGCCACCGACCAGTCCTCCGCTGTTGCAACGGCGAAATCTTTGGCCGACGCAGATGCAGTTGCGGCGCAAGCCGCATGGGCCCAAATCATGCCCGAAGGAACCATGGGGGGATCAAATATCCGTGTGCTGACCCGGGCTCAGTATAATGCGCTCCCCCAGGTGGAGCGGGACGATCCCAACATCACATACCTGGTGACGATATGAGGCAAGTGCTCTATCACGGTGGGCGCCCAGCCTTGTACGCCAAGAAGGCTGGGCGTGTGGTCTGGCCAAATCGCACGCAGGACTTGGCGAATGAACAAGTCGGTCAGGTCCAGCAGGACCCCATTTTTACGGCCGAGATCCAAACCAAAGGGTTCAGGAACTATGCGGAACGTAATCCTTCTAGCATCGTCGCTGATCTCGACTACGGAATCGGTCAGTCGCCAGCCGGCGACGGCGAGACTGTCCTATGGTTCGATAATTCCAGGCACCTCACCAACGGCAATGCCTACCAACGATCACAGGTGCAAACCACGCCGTGTATCGCACCTGTGGCGCATTCGGATCAGATCTGGGGGAACGCCAACAGCGTCTATGTTGAATACGCCAGGGTTTGGCTGGACTCGGCGTTTCCGTGGCAGTCAGCTGGTGATTGGATCAATTTTTTTGAGCCTCACGGTGGTCCGTATGTGACTTCATCTGCCATGGGGCTGATGGTGGTCCTCAACCCGTCTGATGGAAAGACCTATCTGAGGATGGGCAATGATCCAACATATCTAGGCTGGAATGCGCCATTTCCGCTGGGGCAGTGGGTGCAGATTGTCCGTCAGTACCGCTACGAATACGCCGCAGATGGCGGGTGGGGAGACCTTTGGGTCTCCTACGGGTCTGACCCGGCTCGCGGCTGGAACAGGATCCCGATTTTAGGAGGGCATCGCCATCCTCTGGACGTGGTTCGCAGAGATGCACAGGGCAATCGCACTGAAGGCGGCGGGTGGGTGGATTCCCCTCGGCAGGCCGGCGGCCAGTGGGCGATGACGCACTCCAAGGTGGGGCTCTACGGGAACGTCTACACCGTGATGTACGTGGGCGATCATCGGGTAGGTCGCACGTTTACCAAGACCATGCCCGCAGGGTGGTCTATCGCGGCCTTTGATGGGTTCGACCCTGACAACATTTAAGGAGTTTTATCATGTCATACACACCGATCATGCTGGACGACCAAGGGTGGATTGCTGGGTTAGGTGCTAAGCGCCCCACGCTGGACCCAGATTCACTGGCGACCGCGCAGTCTATGGCCGAGAGTGTGCCGGGTATGGTGCGCCGGTATGCCAAATTTGGGCGCAGGATCTCGTACCCGTCGTATTGGTGGGCTTCTTACTATCAGTCAGATCCGAGCCTGGACCACTGGGCGACGACGTTGGCTGACGAGTCATCCGTGGGGTTTGTAATCATCAACCCGAACTCGGGACCTGGTGATGATGTGAGTGAGGATTGGCAGCAGCAGGTGCGTCTTGCCAAGGGTGCTGGTGCGACTGTCCTCGGATATGTGTCCACGGATTATGCGAACGCTGGGATTGCCCGGGATGGTTCCCGTGATCCAAACACTATTCTGAGGGAGATCCGTCAGTACGTTGGCTGGTATGGAATTGACGGGATTTTCCTGGATGAGGTATCGAATGGGTGGTCGGAAGCTCAGGTCGATGATCACATCTGGTATCAGAAGCTGGTGAGCACTGTTCGGGATAATTTTCCTGAGTTGGTGGTCGTGGGTAATCCCGGTGTCAATACGCGGGTGGAATACGCAGAAATTTTTGATGTGCTGGTGACATTCGAGAACACCGCTGAGGCGTATCTCGACTCTTCGGTGTCGCAGCTCCGCCCGGACCACTACCGGACCTTTCCAGATGCCATGTTTTGGCACATGATTCACGATGTGGAGGGGCCGGATCAAGCGGAAGCGGTCTTGGAGAAAGCGTCACGAGCTGGCGTCGGCCACCTGTATGTCACGGATGACAGCAACGCTCATGCCCCGGATGAGATGTGGGGCAATCCCTACGATGTGCCTCCTGCCGCATGGCTTTTGGAGACGCAACGGGACTGGGCGACAGCTGCTCGCCGCGGTCCAAAAGGGGATAAGGGAGATCCTGCGGAGGTTGAGATCATTGGGACGCCTGTCACTTTGGACTCAGCCTTCGCGGTCCCCTCCAGTGCCCCGGACTCTCGGGAGATCATTCAGGAGGCGCTAGACGGTGTAGTCAATGGTGCTCGGAGGTCTTACTGGTCAATTCTTGAGGTCAACGGCGGGACGGTCGTGCTGAAACCCGGAATTTACCGGGTCAGCGCTCCGGCGGATGGTGGGCCAAGCCTCGTTGTGCCTCGGGGTGTGGAGTTCCGTACCGATCAGGCGACCCTTGTTTTTGATTATCCCGCCACACCCACAACTAACTGGTGTGGTGTGTTGCTGCACTCACATGCTGGACTGACAGTCGGGAAGTTTAAGACCCGCGGGTCTGCGCCAGATGCTGCACATGTTTACGATGCGATCCGCTCCTACATGCAGGATAACCGCAACGTGGTGCATGGGATCGGTGGGGCTGGGATCATCAGCAACTTTCGAGGCGCTGGGTATCGTGGCCTTGGTTCGTATGTGGTGTGGCTACAGAATCTTCGCATCGCATTTTGCTCTCACGGTATTGTGCACGGCCATTCAGGAGGGTTAGTGACAGACGGGCAGGGAGCTTATGCGCTGCCAGCGGGATCTACTGAGAATGTTTCCGCCTCCCGCCGTCCCACTGACATGTGGGTCCAGAATGTGAACCTTGACAACATCAAGGGCAACAACATTGTGGTGGGCTCACCTGGAACAGTTGCCGCACCCAACACGGTGGTCTCAGGGGCAGACTCAGTCACGGGCGGCAACCTTCATCTGGAGCACGTTATAGCTGAGGGCTCACCGGCTCGTTTTCTCCGGGCACGGGAACTATCTGAAATTGTTTTTGATGATGTGCATCTTGAAGAGCTAGGCGCACCCAAGGGGCCCATGATTGATCTTGACGTGATCTTCGGCTTCATCAAGGTTTCATCCATGCGGATCAACACGTCACAGTCACGCTCGGTCACAGCCTTGGACGGAACTCGGACCGTATCGACGCCAAATCGGATCTGGCAACTTGGTTCCTTTGGGCAGTTCATCCACGATGCGCTGTATTTTCAGAACTCATCATCGGCGCCGATTGCATTCTCTGGCACCGAATCGTGGCCCGCTGCATGGTCGAACGCGAAATGGGACATCCGAGGGATTCGCACAGATGCTGCGAACATTGGCTCCCTGACGGGCCCGCCTCTGTTGCCATCGGACAATTTCAATGAGCGCGCCACGAATTCCCAGACGCATGTCATGGTCTGAGTAGCCGACCAACACGTTTATCACCACCCTCACGCCGATCAGGCAGTGAGGGTTTCTTCATGAAAGGAGTCCACGCATGGTCGCATATTGCTCGACTAAGGCCCAGGCTGATGCAGAGATCCGGGAGTGGCTGGCCAAGGCCATCGGCCGGTCCTTCCGTGGCCAGTGGGGCAACCAGTGCACAACCCTGGCGCAGGGGTACAGCCGGGAGATTTTCGGAGTCAGCGAGTACACCTCACTCGGCTGGGGCAACGCGATTGACCACCTCAACAACGCCTCGCCAACCTACTTTGTGAAGTACTACTACCGAGAGGGGTTCGCGGCGGAGCCTGGCGACATCATGGTGTGGGACGGCCCATCTCCACTGTGGGACGGGAAATATTACGGGCACACCGCCGTGGTGATGGCTGGAACAACGTCCGGGGTCACTGTCGTGCAGCAGGACGGCGCTGCTGCGCCGGTAGTGCGGTACGCAGACGGGAATTATTACAGCCACAAGCCCGCGCACCAAGCCAGATTTGGATACGCATCCAATGGTGGAGCTGGAAAGACGCAGGGGTGGCTCCGTCCACGCCACGAAAAAGTGATCTATACCGGTGCCGATCGGCGATCTGGCGCAGCCTCAGTCACAGTGCAGCAGGTCGCCCAGGTCGCCGTGCATGGCCCCCGGAATTGGATCGACGTCTCTGACTGGCAGCCCACCACGGTAATCCGTGACGTGTCCACGGATGCGGTGAGCATCAAGGCCACTGAAGGCACCGGTTGGTCATCAAAAAACATGGCCGGCCATATCGCAGCGGCACGCGCCAAAGGCACCCGATTCAGCCTGTACCACTTCGCCCGCTCGTCCTACGGAAATACACCGGAGGCGGAGGCCACCCATTTCTTACGCGTGGTGAAACCGCATCTGAGCGACCCGCTGTTTAATCACCTGGTCCTGGATTGGGAAGAGGAAGGCCAGCAGCACCGCACACAGTGGGCTGAGGCGTTTCTGTGGCACCTGGCGAAAAACGCACCCGCAGTGCGGCGCGTGATCTACCAGAGACAGTCTTTCGCAGCTGTCCCCTCGTGGACGGCGTTCGGTACTGGACACACCATGTGGCTGGCCTGGTACGCAAACAACGCCCAACGCAACGGCTACGCGAGTAACGCCGACTGGACCCCGAGCGTGGACCCCCGGTGGACAGTCGGGGCGTGGCAGTACTCGGACCGAGGACGCCTACCTGGTTACTCCGGAGATCTGGACCTCAACATCACACTACCCACGACGCCGGGCATGGCGTTGTGGACCACAGGAGGAGACATGCCACTCAGCAAGTCAGACCTTGATGCGATCGACAATCGCATCAATCTCGCAATCAATCACTGGTTCGGGGCCGACACCAAGGACAACAAGAAGGTCTTGGATCGGTTCCAGGACGGGACAGTGATCCAGCCCCGCGGATCAGCCACCGGCACGATGACGCTGCGTCGTCACCGTGAGCATGTGCGTGACGAGCGGGGCCAGACCATTGCAGCCCGTGCCAAGGACCGCCAGGACCTCGCTCGTGTGGAGGCGAAACTCGATGCCTTGGCGTCCATCTTGTCGTCCGGGTCCGCTGGCAAGCATTCAAAGGAGGAAGCATGAGCGACGTACAAACGGGACGCCAGGTCGGCCCAGTGACAAAAGGGGCGATCGCTGGTGGCGCATCGACAACGCCGGCGGGCATCCTGATCGCCTGGGTGCTGGTGAAGTACGGGGTCGAGTCCGATCCCGCCACCGCGGCCGTTCTTGGTGGCGCGGTCACTGCAGTATTCATGTCGATCGGCACCCTGCTGGGCGGCAAGTTCACCCCGTCGCAGCAGGGCAGTTTGGAAGCTGCGGCCACGGCAGCCCAGTTCCGGTTGGACATGCAAGACCTGGCGGCTCTGCTCGCTGCAGCGCTGGCACCGAAACGCCCGGAGCACGTCCAAATTGACGCATCACCAGGTGCAGAGGCAGTACCGGAGGCCGTGGGAGATCCCGAGGCGCCCACCCCTCCAGATGTCGATGCCCTTGACGGCGGTGTCTGGGGCCAGCTCGGCCGCCCGGACCTTGACGCCGCCAAGGACTGACCCCATGAAAGAGCCCCCCACCCTTCACCGGGGGGGGGGCTCTTTTGTCATGTCAGGGGCACGGTATCAGCCCGATCGTGCAGCTGGGCTCAGAAAAGCGGCTGGGTGCAGATGGCGATCGCTGCAGATCCAGTAGCGGATTTCTCTTCGACTACCTCGCCGTTGACTGTGACACGGCAGGTCACCTCTGCAGAGTCGTCCATGGACATGTCTTGCACGCTGACGCTGTACGTTTCGTCGCCGGGTTCGGTGACCTCATGTGACCAGTCGCCGGAGATGTCAGCGGTGCTGGATGTGCCCAGAGGACCGTAGTGCACGGATGCGGTGCGCCCGGTGGTGGTGGCTTCCAGGAGGACCGTGTCACCGTCCTCGACGGCCAGTGGCTCACCTGTGGTCTCGGCTGTCTCGCCATCGCCAGTGGTGGGCACTTGTTGGGTGGTGCTGGAGTTGTTGTCACTGCCAGAGATGGCTGCAAGTCCAACGATCACCCCGCAGCCGCCGAGGATCAGGACGGCAAGTGCGACGAGCACGAGGCAGCCGATCTTCCACGGATTGCGGGGCTTTTTCTGAGGTTGCGGAGGGTAGGCGTTGCTCACAGTGGGCCTTTCGAGGGACGAGCATGGGGAGCGTCGCTGACGGTTCAGCTACTTGGCAGTATATGAATACTCGTCTGCCCGTGGATGGTTTGACAGCTCTGTGTCAGTCCAGCGCGGCGGCCGCTGCCGCGTCGGCTCCATCAGCCAGGTGCCCGTAGAGGTCTGATGTCGTTTTGATGGACTCGTGACCGAGGCGTCGTTGGATGATGGTCAGTGGGATTCCTGCTGCGATGAGCCATGAGGCGTGGGAGTGTCGCAGGTCGTGGATGCGTGGCCGGTCGTGCAGCTGATCTGCCAGTTTGTTCACTACGGGAATCCATGCGTCTTCGTGTAGGGAGCCTCCGAAAATTGGTCCACCGTTTGGTGTGGTGAAGAGTAGATGTTTGGGCGGGAGGGGTTTGCCGTCATCGGCTGTTGCGATAAAAGTGAGCAGTTTTTCGCTGAGGTCGCGGGAGAGCGTGACGGTGCGGCGTCCGCGTTTGGTTTTGGTGGTGCCTATGTATCGGCCGGTCGGTCCGTCTTTCCATGCCTTGTAGACGTTGACGACGGCGCGTCGATCTTTGCCCGCGCCTGTGGTGAGAATGTCGCCGGCGTCCAGCGCTAGGCCCTCACTGAGGCGCAGCCCAGTGCCCGCGTAGAACTCGAAGAGCAGCCTGTAGTGCGGGCGCACGTTCTCGGCGATGAGGTCAAGCTCTTCTCGACTGAGAAAGACGGGTTGTCTTTTGAGTCGTCCGTCGTCGGAGATTTTGAGTCCCTTGGCCACGTTCGTGGGGATCAGACCATCCTGCACTGCCGTGCTCAGCGCTGCGGAGAGGGTGCCGTGATGGTTGCGCTTGGTCTTCCCCGCCAGGGGCAGGGAATTGAGCCAGTCTGCGACGTCTGTCCGCGTGAGCCTGTCAACGGGGATGGCGCCGAGGGTGGGTGAGATCCACCGCGCGACATCACGCCGATATTTGGCCCGGGTTTGCTCTAGCACGCCGGTCAGCTGGGAGATGTGACTGGCGATAGCGGTGTCGAGTGATGGCGCCGTTGAGCGCAGCCGCCCGGCAGCTTGGGCAGCCAGAGCAAAGGACTGATTGTTGGCGTTGAGGAAGTCGCGCAGCTCCTGCGCGTCTTTCTCGGTGGGCATGGCCCGTGAAGTTTGGCGGCCGGTGTCAGCGTCGCGCCACAGCACTGCCCACACGACGGTGCCGTCTTTGCGGGGGCGTTTCCTGATACTAGCCATGCCGTGAATCATAGGCCGCGCGTCAACGAAAACGGCCCCGGCGTCAACACCGGGGCCGTTACGCCGCCTCTCACAAGGCGAAATATGGCGGAGGATGGGGGATTTGAACCCCCGAGGGCGTTAACCCAACACGCGTTCCAGGCGTGCGCCATAGGCCGCTAGGCGAATCCTCCAGGCTTGCAAGCCTCCACAGACGGCAAAGCCGCAGCGTCAACATGCACGGAACAGCGTAGTCGATGAACGCTGCGGAGGAAAATCGTCCTCCCCGTTGCGGTGACGAACACCCACCTCGACCTCACGTTCCTACTGACGGCCGCCCAGCAGATGCTCCAGAACTGAGCCGGGCAGAACGTCGTCGTATTTGTAGCTGAGTTTCTGCATTGGTGCGGCATTCATGATCCACCGGAGTCGTTGCGGATCGTAAGGCTGCATCATCTCCAGCTGAAGCAGGCGTGATGAAGTGGCCGAAATTCGCGGGGCAGCGTACCAGCGACCGCGGAATTCTGGAACCAGAAAACTCAAAGTCTCAAAGATCCGGTGATACAGGAAGTAGTCAGGGAGGTCCGTATAAGTTCCCCACCAAGCATCCAGTGCACGCCGCTGCAACGCCAAGATGGGGCTCTGGGCGCGGGAGGCAATGAACCAATTTGCGATGTACGAGCCGGAGTACCGCGGAAAAACAGTGTCGGCTCGCAACACGCTGCGAGGCCCAGCAGGCAACGGGCCGGGCAACCAGACCGTGGCATCAGCCCAGACGCCGCCGTATTCCTCCAAAATGCGAGTCCTGATGTAGTCGGAGTAGTGCGCAGGACGGCCTTGATCGAGCAAAGCCCCCACGGATGGGGGAACGTCAATGAGGCTGTGTACCGCAGCCACGTCCAGCACTTGCGCCCCCGGGTAGACCTTCAACAGCTGATCCATACAGGCTTGAACAATGGGCGGCGCTTCCTCCAGGGGAGAGTCCCAGAAGGAGTAGACGGGCGGATCACTCATTTGCCGTGAGGTGAGAGCCGCGGACCTTGACACTGCCGCCACCATGGCACGACCGGCAGCAGCAACGGAGGGAGTAGGTGGTAAACCAGCGTCAACCCGCAGCTGCTCCAGATTTGGATACAGCAGACCCAGTAAGCGCCGGTAAGTTTCGATGGCCCCTTCGATGTTGAGGGAGTCTCGAAACTTCTCAGTGCGCTCCAGCTGCGCTCGTAAACCATCCAGTTGTGCAGACAGGCCCGCTGCTTGATTCATACAGTGAGCATACGGAGAGTGGGTGTGGAAAGCACCGGATCCTGTGTGGTGCAGCCGGGAGTACGACGTCGTGGATTTTCACCACGCGCAAGGGTCCGTTACCCTTGAGCCCAGCCCCTCGTGTGGCGTCATCCTGCGGAACTCCCCCAGGGCCGGAAGGCAGCAAGGGTACGTGGGCTCTGACGGGTGCACGAGGGGTCTTCACATTCCCGGATCAGACACCGTCTGCAGTAGCACCGGCGTCGGCTTGTGACCGTTTCATGGCCCAGACCGTTGGTTCTCAACGATCACAGCCCAAGAAGTCCACAGGTTTGGTACTGAGCCACTGTGATGTCCTACCCCCTGGTTAAGGTGTTTGTGTGACCACAGCCTTGTATCGCCGCTACCGGCCAGAAACGTTCCAGGACGTCATTGGGCAGTCGCATGTGACCGACCCCTTGATGACCGCCCTGCGCAAGAACAAGGTCAACCATGCCTATTTGTTCTCCGGGCCGCGCGGTTGTGGCAAGACCACCTCCGCTCGCATTCTGGCGCGCTGTTTGAACTGCGTGGAGGGCCCCACCCCCACCCCCTGTGGGCGCTGCGAATCTTGCGTGGACCTCTCCCGGGATGGCGCTGGTTCCCTTGACGTGATCGAGATGGACGCCGCCTCCCACGGCGGCGTGGATGATGCCCGGCAGCTGCGTGAACGGGCAACTTTTGCTCCCGTGCGGGATCGCTACAAGATTTTCATCATTGATGAGGCCCACATGGTCACCCGGGACGGCTTCAACGCCCTGTTGAAGATCGTTGAAGAGCCCCCGGAGCACATCAAGTTCATCTTTGCCACCACGGAGCCGAACAAGGTGCTGCCCACCATTCGCTCCCGTACGCACCACTACCCGTTCCGTTTGGTTCCGCCGGAACCGCTCATGGACTACCTGCAGCAACTCAGCGATCAGGAGTCCGTGGGAGTGGAGCCGGGAGTCCTGGCCATGGTGGTCCGGGCCGGCGGTGGTTCGGTTCGCGATTCCCTCTCCGTCCTGGATCAGCTCATGGCTGGTACGGACTCGGATTCCGTGACCTATGACCTGGCTGTCTCCCTTCTGGGTTACACCCACGGGGCGCTTCTGGACGACGTCGTTGATGCGTTCGCCTCCGGTGACGCCGCCACGGTGTTCCGTGCAGTGGATCGTGTGATTCAGACCGGTCAGGACCCCAGGCGTTTTGTGGAGGATCTCCTGGAACGCTTCCGCGACTTGGTCATTGTTGATGCGGTACCGGAGTCCGCCGCCAACATCCTGCACGGCATGCCGGAGGATCAGGTGGCCCGGTTGCGCAATCAAGCTCAGCTGATGGGAGCCGCGGAACTGTCCCGCGCTGCGGACATCACCAATGAGGCTTTGACGGAGATGACCGGGGCCACCTCCCCGCAGCTTCACCTGGAACTACTGTGCGCGCGCCTCCTGCTGCCATCCGCAGAAAACACCACCCGCGGCGCAGGTGCCCGCATTGACCGCCTGGAGCGGCGCCTGAACATGGGCCGCACGGGGGCTCCCACCGGCCCCTTGATGGGTGTGGAGCCCCAGTCATCAGCCGCGCACGACGACGACGCATCGGCCAGTCGCGCACCCACGTCGCCCGCCCCACAAGCCAGCCAAGCAACAGCCGGTGCAGGGTGGGCCGATGACTCGTGGGAAGATCACGCGCCGTCCAATCGCCAACGCAGCACCGCTGCTCCACGTCACGGCAGCGCCTCTCCTGTGAGAGTTCCATCGTCAGGGACTTCCCCCGCGGAAAGCGGACCCGACGTTGAACAGTCCGGCGCCACAGAAACCACGGGACAATCCGCCCACCGAACCCCGCAGAGCTCACCCGGTGAAAACCAGGAGCGATCCAACTCCGGGGACCCGCAGATCCGCCAAACTGCACCACTGCGGGAAGAGCGGAAAGAGTCGCGGCCCGTCCCGCAATCTCAGACCGGCAGCGGGGATGCCGCGGCTCCGCATGCAGACCCGTCCAGCGCTCAGGGTCCATCCAGTGGCGGCGGGATCGACATGATCCGTGGCTCCTGGACAGAAATCGTGAACACTCTGGCGGACATTCACCGAGTGTCCTGGATGACCGTCATGCGTGCCACCCCCGTGGCGTTCGACGGCTCCGTGCTCCAAGTTGTCTTTGATGCGGCCGGGGATCGTAAGAATTTCCCGCGCTTTGAACCCAACCTGGTGGCGGCCATCCAACAGGTTTTGGGGGTCTCCTGCAGGGTGGAGGCCGTGGGCCCCGGGGAGGGCGGCAGTCGTCCATCTGGCGGCCCGGAGGGTGGATCGAAACCACCCCGCAATTCACCTGCGCCCTCGGGTGATCCCGCACGGTCGAGCGGGCCTGCATCTGAGCCTGGACCTGCGTCTGAGTCGGGGCCTGTGCCTGAGTCTGGGTCTGTGCGTGCGTCTGTGCCTGAATCTGGACCTGATTCCGCACGTTCGGGTGAGGCAGCTGACAATGCCCGAGCACCGCGCGGTGAGCGCCCCTCGGGTGGACACCGCGTTGCTGCTTCCAGGCGTTCCGATCAAGAGGAAAGGCAACAGAGTTCCGTTCAGGCGCACCAGCCCGAACAGGATGATGCAGTTGACTCGTGGGTGGTGGCCACCATCCCCAGTGGCGACGGATCGGCCGCTGATTCAAGTCGGTCAGATGAAGCTGAAGACCAGCCGGACGCACCGGAGGTTTTTTCCCCAAGCGCCCCGGCCAAACCAGCCGCTCAGGTGGGTGACACCGCACAAGAATCAGCGCCGGCGCCGGAAGCTCCTGCTCGGGCACATGCCTCATCGGAAACCACCTCCGGTGGAGCGCAGCCCAGTTCCAATGGAGCCAGCCCCGGTGCCACACCCAGCAAGACAGAGCCCACTCCCAAAGCACCCAACCGGCGTCCAGGTCCGGCCCCACAGGCTCCTTCCGAACCACAAGACGTGAGCGACCCTCCAGCAAGTCCATACGATGACATTCCCTGGCCGGATGAACCACCGCCAGAAGACGAACCACCCGTGGCGGACTCTCACGGACAAGGGCGACCTTCGCGTGCAACGGCGCCCCGGACACCCACCGCAGCGGCAACGCAACAACAAGCCACTGATGACCAGTTACCCCCGGAGCAGTGGAGGCCGTCGTCGTCATCGGGTCACGCCAGCACCACCAAAGCGACACCCGCAAAGGCCCCCGCACCCTCCCGCAAGCCCAGCTTCCGGGAGCGCCATGCTGCGCAGATCGAAGCCGCACGCGCTGACTCCGCGCACAGCCCCAACCGCGGGGGTACTGCCCTGGCCACGGATACCACCGAATCCTCGGATGAAGATTTTGTTCCCAGTGAGGACGATGTTGCGGTGGAAAACTCCGGCCTGCAGGGCCGTGCCATGATCGAGAAAATCTTGGGCGGACGGCTGGTGGAAGAACGCCCCCACCAACCGTTGTTGTAACTGTGACAGCTGTTGTCACCGTGGCTGATGCAGCGGGAGTTCCCCCTGCACTCCCGGAGCAGCGTGTACCACCCACCAGCAGTTGCACTGGCACTCCCAGAAGCCGGTAGCGCTGAATCACCCCTGACCGTGAAGCGAGAATCCCGTGTATGAAGGTGCTGTTCAGGACCTGATTGATGAACTGGGCCGCCTACCCGGCGTGGGCCCCAAGTCCGCCCAGCGCATTGCTTTTTTTCTCCTGGACGCAGACAAGGCAGATGTGCAGAAGCTCTCTGAAGCCATGAGCGCGGTCAAGGAGCGGGTCAAACACTGTCAGATCTGCGGCAATGTAGCCGAGCAGGATGAATGCGCCATCTGCCGGGACGCCCGGCGGGATCAGACCGTGATCTGCGTGGTGGAGGAATCCAAGGATGTGATGGCCATTGAACGTACCAAGTCCTTCCGCGGCCTCTATCACGTGCTGGGTGGCTCCATCAATCCCATTGCAGGCATTGGTCCAGACCAACTGCGGGTTCGGGAACTCATGACGCGCTTGTCGGATGAGTCCATTCAGGAAATCGTGCTGGCCACGGACCCCAATTTGGAGGGTGAGGCCACCGCCACGTACCTGGCCCGCATGCTGAAAACCCTGGGCATCAAAGTCACCCGCCTGGCCTCCGGGCTACCGGTGGGTGGCGATCTGGAATACGCCGATGAGGTCACCTTGGGTCGAGCTTTTGAGGGCCGCACCGTGGTGGCCTAGATCTGCCGCCAGCCAGAGAACCAACATCTGCACCCGGGCGGCCTGGCGTCATCCCGTTACGAATCCCGCAGCACCCGCCGGTACCATTGACCGAGCCCGCCCGGCCTCAACCGGGCGGCGGACCGCAGAACACAGCGCAAACCCGGGAGCCAGAGTAGATGAGCTTGATCGTGCAGAAGTTCGGTGGATCATCGGTCGCGGATGCGGCCAGCATCCGCCGCGTCGCACGCCGGATCGTGGAGACCAAGGACGCCGGGAACGACGTCGTGGTGGTGGTTTCCGCCATGGGTGACACCACGGATGAACTGATTGACCTTGCCACTCAAGTCTCCGCGCATCCGCCCGCCCGGGAGATGGACATGCTGCTCACAGCGGGTGAGCGAATCTCCATGTCCCTGCTGGCCATTGCGATCAATGATCTGGGGGCTCCCGCCAAGTCCTTCACGGGTTCCCAAGCCGGGATGATCACTGATGGTGACCACGGTGCGGCGTCGTTGGTGGAGGTGACCCCGGCACGTATCCAGGAATCCGTGGACGCGGGAAACATTGCGATCATTGCGGGTTTCCAGGGTGTGCACCGGTCCACCAAGGACATCACCACGCTGGGCCGTGGGGGTTCGGACACCACCGCGGTGGCTCTGGCTGCGGCCATGAACGCAGATGTCTGCGAGATTTACTCGGATGTGGACGGCGTGTTCACGGCAGATCCTCGGATTGCCCCCAAAGCGCACAAGCTGGATGAGATTTCCAGCGAGGAAATGCTGGAAATGGCGGCCAACGGCGCCAAGATTCTGCACCTGCGCTGCGTGGAGTACGCCCGGCGCTTTGGCGTGAAGCTGCACGTCCGCTCCTCTTTCACCCGCTCAGAAGGCACCTGGGTGATCCCCAGTGCAGACGACACCACTTTTTCCACCTCCATGAAGGAGATTCCCTTGGAACAGCCCCTGATCGCCGGAATCGCTCACGATCGCAGCCAGGTCAAGGTCACCGTGGTTGGTGTCCCCGACCGCCCAGGCATTGCCTCCACCATTTTCCGCCTCCTGGCTGATGCCAAGGTGAACGTGGACATGATTGTCCAGAACGTCTCCGTGGCGGATGAGCCAACCACGGACCTGTCCGTGACGCTTCCGGAGACCCAGGGTGAACTCGCCCTGAACCTGTTGCGCGCAGCTGAGGAGAAGATCGGCTACGCAGGTCTGGAATACGACGACAAGGTGGGCAAGCTTTCCCTGGTGGGTGCAGGCATGAAGTCCAACCCGGGAGTCTCCTTCACCTTCTTTGATGCGCTGGCCAGCAACAACATCAACATTGACATGATCTCCACGTCTGAGGTGCGCATTTCTGTGATCACCGCAGCTGACCGCCTGGATGACGCCGTGCGCGCGGTTCACAACGCATTCGGCTTGGACTCGGAGCAGGACGCCACCGTCTACGCGGGAACGGGCCGCTGAGTCACAGCGCACCGCTAGCCGCAGATGCCACTGCCCCGATTCTGCAACCGGAGCAGTGGCATTCATTGCGCGCAGCCCACCAGGAGCGCGTACGCGCCTGGACCGAGCCTTTTCGGCAGCGCCGCAGCCAGGGGTTGAAGCATCCCGTCAACGACTTCCTGTTCACCTACTACTCCTTCTCCCCCGGCAAGTTCGAGCGCTGGAGCCCGGGGGTCGGCGTCGTTTTGTTGGGCGCGGCCCAGGAATTTGAAGGCCAGAAATTTTGGCGACCTGTCCGCGAATCTGAGGCCGCTGACCTGGGGATTCACGACGACGACCGCGCTGTCACCCTTGATCTCGCCGCCTTCCTGGCCGCCCGCGGGAGTGCCGTGGAGTTCATGGACATGCTGGTGCGGCGCACCGCCGCCCGCCCGGGTTTGTTCGGATGCTTTGGAATGCACGAATGGGCCATGGCCTACCGCTCCAGGCTCAACGGGGTGCGGCACGAACAACTGCCGCTGCGGTTGGGGGCTGACGGCACCGACGCCGTGGTGGAAGCCAACAAACTCAAATGCACCCACATTGATGCCTTCCGGTTCTTTGCCCCGGAAGCCGCCCCCTTGAATCAACTGCAACCCACCCGTGAAACCCAACGTGACCTGGAGCAACCCGGGTGCCTGCACGCCACCATGGATTTGTTCAAATGGGCCTACAAGCTCTATCCGGCGGTGCCTTCTGAGTTGATGGCTGATGCTTTTGAACTCGCGTTGGAGGTCCGGGCCACGGACATGGAAGCCTCCCCGTACGACCTCTCCGGTTGGGGATACGGCGTCGTTGCGGTTGAAACCCCCGAAGGCAAAGCCGAGTACGTCAGACGGCAGAAGAACTTTGCGCGCCGAGCACAACCGATCCGCGAGCGCCTGCTGGACGTCACAGCACGCTTGAACTCAAGCTCTTGATGTAACGCCCCTGCGAACCCAACGCGCATCTCAGCAGTTCAAGCAGGGGTCGTGCTTCCACCTGCGGTGCGCATTCGCCCTCAATGGGTACGCAAAAAACCAAGAATCGCCTCGATCAGTGGCCTTTTGCGTACCAACTCAAGCCAGCACCCTCCGGGCTGTCGGACAGGTAGTGGCTGACTCGATCGCGCATGAGGGCAGATCGCCGAGCGTAGAGCTCTGCATCCGCTCCGCCTTCTTGCGCCACACGCCAAAAGTGAGCGGAGGTGAACATGATTTCGTGCAGCAAATTCAGCGTCCAGGGGTTGTGGCAATTCAGCAACGGGTCGAGTGGGGACCCGAACCACCACTTCTGAGCCACCGGCATCCCGCAACAGCCAGGCCGTGAAGGACTCCCCACGCCCCAGCACCTCACAGCTCAGCCGGGACGCGGGACCGGTGAACCACTGCGGGTTCTGCGCTCCCAGCTCCAGCATCTGGGTCTGATTGAGCTGGGGCGGCGTGCAGGTCAGCTCTGGAGAGGTCATGAACCACAGTCTGGCATCCACCAAACTACTTCACTTTTTGAAACAGTTGGCTTACGATCGGTGAGGTCCGCGCATCTTGGAAGGACGCCCTCATGGTGATCACTGCCGATCAACCCATCTCCCCACTGCAATCCGCCACATGGGAGAAGGTCTGCGCGGCGCGCGGCAAACCCACCATCAGGGAAAGTGGGGAGGGCTGGGATGCGCTTGCAGTACTGGAAGAACGCAAACTGGGACGCTACCTGTACCTGCCCTAAGGCCCCGTGGCCCGCGACCACCAGGCCTTCATCCGTGCAGTTCACTGGGCCACGGAGGCGGCGCGTGAAGCCAAGGCCATGTTCGTCCGTCTGGAGCCGGCAACACCTGGTTCCTGGCTCAGGGAAACCGTGGATCTGGAAGTTTCCGGTGGCCGCGCTCTACTGTCTCAGCTGGGCTTTGCCCCTGCG
This sequence comes from Kocuria sp., assembly GCF_030538595.1. Classification (GTDB taxonomy): domain Bacteria; phylum Actinomycetota; class Actinomycetes; order Actinomycetales; family Micrococcaceae; genus Kocuria. The sequence continues at coordinate 17,528 of NZ_JAUNTS010000013.1, read as the reverse complement.
CCGTCGGACATTCAGCCCAGGCGCACGCGGTGCCTGGACCTACGCCGGGATGTGGATTCCATCCTGGGAGACATGACGGGCACCAACCGCACCTTGCACCGCAGTACAACCAAACGTGGATTGGTGATCCATGCCAGTCACGATCCTGCAGACACCGTGCACCTGACGCGACTGATTGACCAGACCGCCATGCAGCGCGGATTCACTCCACAGAACCACTCCCAGTTGGAAGCGTTGGCCCAGGCCACGTTGCCTCAAAAATTGTCGACTCTTTTCCTCACCCACCACCAAGAGCGCGTCATCGGTGCACTGTTGGTGGTGGACGGCGGCGGGACTCGGATTTTTGCGCACGGTGCAACCGACCCAGACTTTCGTAAGCTGCGCGCCCATCAGTCCGCAGTCACCGCTGCGGTGCTGGATGCCCGGGACAAAGGGTTGGACCTGGCCGATCTGTACGGAATCGCCCCCACTGACGATCCAGCGCACCCGTGGAGCGGATTCACTGCCTTCAAAGCCTCATTCGGTGGCCACGTGGTGGAGCACCTTGGCGCCTGGGATCGGCCGTTACGTCCCCTGGCCCACAAGGTTCTGACCACGGGCAGGGCCCTGCGCAAGTTGGCACACGCAACCGGCAGAGTCGGGAGTTCCCCGGTCCAGGACCGCGGGCCTTCACGTGGGTAGACTCGTGACATCCGTCGATCACATGATCCAGGAGCGCCACAGCTGGTCTCCTGACCAGTGATCGACCCGTCCGCACCATCCTGCACAGGAGCGCCCGTGGCCCGCATTGTTGTTGACGTCATGCCCAAACCAGAGATTCTTGACCCACAGGGGAAGGCCATTGTGCGGGCCTTTCCACACCAGGGGATCACCGCTTTCTCCGGGGTCCGCCAGGGCAAGCGCTTTGAACTGGAAGTGGATGGTGAGGTCACGGAGGATGTGCTGGCCACGGCCCGCCAGGCTGCCGAGACCATGCTCTCCAACCCGGTGATCGAGGACGTGGTCAACGTCAGCGTGATCGACGACGCCCACCCCTCCCCCCAGGCCTGAATCCGTGAGCGCCAATACCTTTGAAGCCCCGTTGGTGGCTGACCTGTCCTCCCCCGCACCGGACGCCACGCTGAAGGATCTGCGCGTGGGGATTGTCACCTTCCCCGGCACGTTGGACGACCGCGACGCCGCCCGCGCCGTGGACATCGCCGGGGGCACCTCCGTGGCCCTGTGGCACGCAGATGCCGACCTTCACGGTGTGGACGCCGTGATCCTCCCCGGCGGCTTCTCCTACGGCGACTACCTACGGGCCGGCGCCATTTCCCGCTTTGCACCGTTGATGGGCCGAATCATCGACGCCGCAAACAGCAGTGCCGCCCTGCCGGTCCTGGGTATCTGCAACGGTTTCCAGATCTTGACGGAGTCCCACCTGCTGCCGGGCTCCATGATTCGCAACAACCACCTGAAGTTCATCTGCCGGGACCAGCAGTTGCGGGTGGAGAACGCACAGACCAACTGGACAGCCGATTTCACAACCGGCCAGGAAATTGTGGTTCCGCTGAAGAACAATGACGGCCAATACGTGTGTGACCAAGCAACTCTGGAGATGCTGGAAGCGGAAGGCCGGGTGGCTTTCCGCTACGTGGGTCACAACCCCAACGGATCCTTGAATGACATTGCAGGAATCACCAATGCACGGGGCAACGTGGTGGGCCTGATGCCGCACCCGGAGCACGCCGTGGAACCCGGTTTCGGTCCCGACTCCACCGCCCAGGGCCAGGTAGCTATGGGAGAAGGTACGGACGGCCTGGGCCTGTTCACCTCAGTTCTGAACACCTTGATCAACGGAGGCTCCCGCGCATGAGCCAGCAGCACCATTCCGCACAGCAGCCGGAATCCACCGGGCAGACACACTCAACCGAGCAGCCCGGTTCCGCTCAGCAGCAGTTCCACCTGGACACCGTGGAGCACGCCGCACAGACCCCGGACACGGAACTGCCCTGGGCAGAACTGGGTTTGAAGGAAGATGAGTACCAGCAAGTTGTGAACATCCTGGGCCGCCGCCCCACGGCAGCGGAGCTGGCCATGTACTCGGTCATGTGGTCCGAGCACTGCTCCTACAAGTCCTCCAAGGTCCACCTGCGTCAATTCGGGGAAAAGGTCTCCCCGGAGATGACCAAGGACTTGATGGTGGGCATGGGCGAAAACGCCGGTGTCACGGACATTGGGAACGGCTGGGCGGTGACTTTCAAGATCGAGTCCCACAACCACCCCTCCTACGTGGAGCCCTATCAGGGGGCTGCCACGGGTGTGGGCGGCATTGTCCGCGACATCATTTCCATGGGTGCCCGCCCGGTGGCTGTGATGGACCCGCTGCGGTTCGGGGCCATTGACCATCCGGACACCCAGCGTGTGGTCCACGGGATCGTGGCCGGCGTGGGTGGATACGGCAACTGCCTGGGGCTGCCCAATATCGGTGGTGAGGTCGAGTTCGACCCCTGCTACCAGGCCAATCCGCTGGTCAACGCTCTGGCCGTGGGCGTGCTGCGGCACGAGGACCTGCGCTTGGCCAATGCCTCCGGCACGGGCAACAAGGTGGTGCTCTTTGGCGCCCGCACCGGTGGGGATGGCATTGGCGGCGCCTCCGTGCTGGCCTCCGAGTCCTTTGACGATTCCAAGCCTTCCAAGCGCCCGGCCGTTCAGGTGGGCGACCCGTTCGCGGAAAAGGTGCTGATCGAATGCTGCTTGGAGCTCTTCCAGGCAGGTCTGGTGGAGGGCATCCAGGACTTGGGTGCAGCCGGGATTTCCTGCGCCACCTCGGAACTGGCCTCAAATGGCGACGGCGGCATGCACGTTGACCTGTCCTCCGTGCTGTTGCGTGATCCCTCCCTGACCCCGGGTGAGATCCTGATGTCTGAATCCCAGGAACGCATGATGGCCGTGGTCACCCCGGAGAAGGTTGCCGATTTTGAGGCCGTCCTGGACAAGTGGGAGGTCGAGTACTCCTGGATCGGTGAGGTCACGGACACCGGCCGTTTGATCATTGACTGGCAGGGCGAGGTGATCGTGGACGTCGATCCCCGCACCGTGGCTCATGACGGTCCCGTCTACGAACGCCCGTATCACCGCCCCGAACGCCAGGATGCCGTGCAGGCCGATCACTTCACCGGCTCCGCCGCAGACACGGATCGTCCGGCAGGCTCCGCCATCAAGGACGCCGTCCTGGAACTGATGGCCTCCCCCAACCTGTGCTCCAAGGACTGGGTGACCAGCCAGTACGACCGCTACGTCCAGGGCAACACCGCCATGGCCATGCCCGATGACGCCGGCGTGATCCGCGTGGACGAACAGACCGGCCTGGGGGTGGCGCTGTCCACCGATTGCAACGGCCGTTACGCCTACTTGGACCCCTACAACGGTGCCAAATTGGCACTGGCTGAGGCTTACCGCAACGTGGCCACCGCGGGGGCCCGGCCCGCAGCAGTTTCCGACTGCCTGAACTTTGGCTCCCCGGAGGACCCGGAAGTCATGTGGCAGTTCGCCGAAGCAGTACGTGGGCTGGCGGATGGCTGCCTGGAGATCGGTGTTCCCGTGACCGGCGGCAACGTCTCTCTTTACAACCAGACCGGCACGGAGGCCATTCATCCCACCCCGGTGGTGGCGTTGATGGGCGTGCTCGACGACGTTCGTCGTCGTACCCCTTCCGGCTGGGACGCAAGTGCTGATGGTCAAGCCGTGTACCTGCTGGGCACCACCGCCGATGAACTGGATGGTTCCGAGTGGGCGCGGCTGCGCGGGCATCTGGGTGGCCTCCCGCCCGCGGTGGATCTGGCGCAGGAAAAGCTCTTGGGCGATCTGCTGATCAACATGTCCCGGGACGGCATGATTGATGCCGCCCATGACGTCTCCGAGGGTGGGCTGGCAGCCACCCTCTCAGAGATGTGCCTGCGGTTTGGTACCGGAGCGCGGATCGGCCTGGGGGAAGTGGCAGAGCGCGACGGCGTGGATGAATTCACCATGCTGTTCTCCGAGTCCCAAGGCCGCGCGGTGGTCTCCGTTCCGCGTTCGGAGGAGGTCCGCTTCAAGGACATGTGCACCATGCGCAATTACCCGTTCGCACGCATTGGTGTTGTTGACGCAGTCAATGACGCCCTCGATCTCATGGGCACCGCACGTATTGCGCTACCGCAGTTGCGTGCAGCCCACGAATCCACGCTCCCGCGCTACTTCGGCTAATAGTTCAGGCCCAGCCCAAAGGGTGGGACCGCATTGGAAGGTACTCGATTCACGTGACCCACAACCTGCAGCAGGACCCTCCGGGTGCCCAGCACGTTCGCACCGAAAGGTTGCTCCTACGGCCCTTCACCGCGGAGGAAATTGAGGCAGTCATTGACGGAGTGAGTCTGGAACACTTTGCGCAAGGGTTCCCCATTCCAGAGTCAGTGGACCAACTCAAGGACATTGCCCAAGCGGGCGGTTACTTCTTCACGGAAACCATGTATTCGGCGCTGGCCTGCATTGAAGTGGAGACCGGTTTGGTCATTGGCTCCACAGGTTTTGCAGCTGCCCCCATTGAGGGTGCCCTGGAGATCGTGGGATTTTTGGCTCCCGAAAGCAGGCGCCGTGGATTTGCCGCTGAAGGGTTGGCAGCGCTGACGGCACTGGCTTTTGCCGACTCTCACGTGACGGTCATTCGAGCCTCCGTGCCCCAGGACAATCAGCACATTGAGGATCTGCTGGTGGATGCCGGCTTCACCAAGTCGGAGGCGGTGGGTCCGGAGGCCGAATACCGTATGAACCGGTAAGTTCCCCGCGCTCCCGGCGCCCTGCCCACACCCAAAACACATGAGTCCTGTCATGTGACGGGACGGCCCACCTGGCAACTGTGCAACTGACTTCGCCCCCCGGGCACCTGTCCATAGGGTTGAAACAGGTGCCGGTGTTTTACCGGACCATCCGGACGGAACCGGCGCCTGTTAATGCCGCCAGGAGCCGCCATGTCCACGTTATTGAATGCAGGGTCTCAGGTCAGTTCAACACCGCGCGCAGGGCGCAGCGGTGGCCTTCCATCTGTCTACGCCAAACTCATCATGGCCGCCACAGGCGCCATTTTCGCCATCTTTGTTCTGGTGCACATGATCGGAAATTTGAAGATCTACCAGGGTGAAGAGGCTTTCAACAGTTACGCTCACTGGCTGCGGGTGGCTTTCTATCCGGTGCTTCCCTACGAGGGTCTGCTCTGGATCATGCGCGTGGTGCTTTTGGCCTGTTTGGTGGCCCACGTCTACTGCGCGCTGCTGCTACGGCGCCGGGGTGCCACGGCTCGTGGCCGTTGGAAGCGCAAAGGCTTGGGGCTGGATGTGTTTGCTGCGCGCACCATGATGGTCACGGGCGTGGTGCTGCTGCTGTTCATCATCTTCCACATCTTGGATCTGACCTTGGGCATGGCCCCGGCTGGTCCGGAAGGCTTTGAGCACGCCACTCACGATGCCTCCTACGCCTACGCCAATCTGGTGGCCTCCTTCAGCCGATGGCCGGTGGCGTTGTTCTACATCATCGCCATGGCCTGCCTGGCCCTGCACCTGGCCCACGGGGTGGTCAGCGCCGTCGTCGATTTTGGGGTGGGCTTGCGGCCCCGTGTCTTCTCAGCCCTGGCCGGTATAGGGCTGCTGTTCGGACTGATCGTGGCCATTGGCAACATCACCATTCCCGTGGCCGTTCTGACAGGAGTGATCCAGTGAGTACTTTCCGCAATTTTGGTTCCAAGCTCCGGGCAGCGGTGGGGCAGACTCAGCCTGCGGAAACCACTGAGCAGACCGCGGTGGCCAAGCCTCAGCAAGATTCACCTGATCTGCAGGCTCCCCAGGAGCGGGCCTCCGCACAGCAAAGTGCCGCTGGTGACGGAACACCCCCAGCCAGCACTCGTGGCCTCACCCAGCAGCAGCCCACCAGCACGGACGGCTTGGTCAGCTACGCCCCCGAACCCCTCAACGGCAATGTTCCCGACGGCGACCCCCTCACCGCCTGGGCCCGACGCAAACTCGACTACAAACTGGTCAGCCCGCTGAACCGGCGCAAGTTCAAGGTGATTGTGGTGGGCACCGGCCTTGCCGGCGCCGGGTGCGCTGCCGCACTGGGAGAGCTTGGCTACAACGTGGTCTCCTACACTTTTCACGACGCCGCACGCCGCGCCCACTCGGTGGCTGCCCAAGGTGGCATCAACTCGGCCCGTGCCAAGAAGGTGGACAACGATTCCCTGGAACGTTTTGTCAAAGACACCGTCAAGGGTGGTGACTTCCGCGCCCGGGAGGCGGATTGCTTCCGGTTGGGTGAAGAATCCGTACGGGTGATCGACCACATGGATGCCATTGGTGCACCATTTGCCCGCGAATACGGTGGCGAACTGCGCACCCGCTCCTTCGGCGGTGTCCAGGTGTCCCGCACGTACTACACCCGTGGCCAGACCGGGCAGCAGCTCCAGGTGGCCGCTGCCCGCGCCCTGCAACGCCAGGTGGGATTGGGCACCGTGGATCTGCGCACCCACCGTGAGGTCCTGGATCTGATTGTGGACGACGGCCGCGCTCAGGGTGTGGTGGTCCGGGATCTGTACTCGGGTGAGATCGAAGCTGAGACAGCCCACGCGGTGGTGCTGTGCACGGGTGGCTACGGCAACGTGTATTTCCGCTCCACGTTGGCGCACAACTCCAATGTGACGGCAGCCTGGCGGGCGCACCGGCGCGGGGCGTATTTTGCCTCCCCGTCCTATATCCAGTTCCATCCCACGGCGCTGCCGGTGAGTTCGCACTGGCAGTCCAAGACCACCTTGATGAGTGAGTCCCTGCGTAATGACGGCCGGATCTGGGTGCCCAAGAATCCAGATGATGACCGCCCGGCCAACCAGATACCGGAGGAGGAACGCGACTACTACCTGGAGCGCAAATACCCCTCCTACGGAAACCTGTCCCCGCGTGACATTTCCTCCCGGGCAGCCCGCGAACAGATCGAATCCGGTCACGGCGTGGGGCCGCTGAAGAACAGCGTGTACCTGGACTTCCGCGATGCCATTGATCGCCTGGGGAAAAATACCATTGAGGAGCGCTACGGCAACCTCTTTGAGATGTACTTTGATGCCACCGGTGAGGATCCCTACACCGAACCCATGCGCATTGCGCCGGGCGCTCACTTTGCCATGGGCGGGCTGTGGAGCGATTACAACATGATGACCTCCGTGGACGGTCTGTTCGTGGGTGGTGAAGCCGGCTGGGGTTATCACGGCGCCAACCGACTGGGAGCCAACTCCCTGCTGTCGGCCTGCGTGGACGGCTGGTTCACCTTGCCGTACTCGGTACCCAACTTCCTGGCCAACCATCTGGGTGAGGAACCGCTGGGGCTGGACTCCCCCGCCGTCGAACGCACGGTGGCGGAGGTCAAACAGCGCACCGAAAAACTGCTGAGCATTGGCGGCACCAAAGGTGCCGATCACTTCCACCGTGCGCTGGGAGACATTCTCTACACCGACTGCGGCGTGGCCCGCACGGAGGGCGGTTTGAAGAACGCCATCAAGGAGATTCAGGCGCTGCGGGAAGCCTTTTGGACAGATCTGCGCATTCCAGGCACAGGCCGGCAACTGAATCAGGAGTTGGAGCGGGCAGGCCGCATTGCGGATTACCTGGAAATGGCCGAGCTCATGTGCCTGGATGCTCTGGACCGGGATGAATCCTGCGGCGCTCACTTCCGGGAAGAGCACCAGACCCCGGACGGTGAAGCCCTGCGCAATGACGACCAGTGGTGTTTTGTCTCCGCCTGGGAACACACCACCGGTGACCACATGCACCCGGGACGCCCCGTACGGCACGCGGAGCCCCTGGATTTCCAGGCCGTGCCCCTACAGACCAGAAACTACGCCTGAGCCCGCCGGGAGCTGGCGTGACGAGGAGAACATGATGAAGCTGACAATCGAGGTCTGGCGGCAGGAGAACGCGGAAGCTGACGGGCGATTCGTGACCTACCAGGTGGACGACGCCACCCCGGAAATGTCCCTGCCCGAGCTGCTGGACCGGCTCAACGATCAACTGGTGGAAGCCGGGGAAGAGCCCATTGCCTTTGACACCGACTGCCGGGAGGGCATTTGCGGGACCTGCGGGATCACCGTCAACAACGTCCCGCACGGCAAGGTGCCCAACACCCCCACCTGCCGCCAACATCTGCGCAGCTACAACGACGGCGACCACCTCAAGTTGGAACCCTTCCGTGCGGCGTCCTTCCCAGTGGTGCGTGATCTGGTGGTGGATCGTTCCGCCCTGGACAAGGTGATTGCCTCCGGGGGGTATGTCTCCGTGGATGCCGGGACCGCCCCGGATGCAGACACCCGGCAGGTACCGTTCAAAGTGGCGGAAACCGCCCTGGATTTTTCCGCTTGCATTGGCTGTGGCGCCTGCATTGCCGCCTGCCCCAACGGTGCCGCTCATCTGTTCTCCGGGGCGCTGTTGTCTCACATGTCCGTGCTGCCCCAGGGAAAACCGGAACGGGCGCGGCGGGCTCGCAAGGTGGTGGCCACCACGGAGGAGGAGTTCGGGCCCTGTTCCGTCTACGCCGAATGCGTGGAGGTTTGCCCGGCCGGCATTCCCATCTCCGCGATCAGCGCTGTGAACCGGGAGGCAGCCCGCGCCGCCGTGCTGCGCAATCGGGACAATTGATCGTCCAGCCAGACAACTAACCGTCCAACCAACTGACGTCCCGGGAACGTGAGGTTCCCGGGACGTCGTCGTCGCTGGGTCAGAGCATCCCGATCACGCCCATCCAGGCAAAGCCCACCAGCCCGAAGACCAGGATGCTCACCACGGACATGATGAAGCCCACTCGGAACCATTCGGGGGTTTTGACGTAGCCGGAGCCAAAGATCACGCCGGCCGGACCGGAGGAGTAGTGCGTCAGGCCGCCGAACAGGTTGCCCACAAAGCCCAGCATGAGCGCGGCCAGCAACGGCGGAGTGCCCACCGCAATGGCTGCCGCCAAGAACACGGCGTACATGGCCACAATCTGCGCGGTGTTGGAGGCAAAGAAGTAGTGGACGTAGAAGTAGACCAGTGCCAGCACCACAAAAGCCAGGCCCCACGGCAGGTGCCCCACAGCTGCGGACACTGAGTTACCGATCCAGGTGATGACTCCCAAAGTGTTGAGGTGGCCTGCCATCCCCACAAGCACACCAAAGAAGATCAGAGTGGACCATGCACCGCCGTTGGCAGCCATGATCTTCCAGGTCAGCACGCGGGTGCACAGCAAAATGGCGATCCCCACAAAGGCAGTAGCCGTGGCATTGACACCGAAGGAGCCGCCCACGGACCACATGAGCAACAGCAGCACAAAGGTCAGGGCCATGATCAGTTCAGGGCGGGTGAGCTTGCCCAGCTTGGCCAGCTCCTCTTTGGCCTGAGCCGGAGCTTCCGGAGTCTTCTTGAGGGTGGGGGCATACACCTTGGACAGCGCCCACGGAACCACAATCAGGGCGGCAAGACCGGGGACCACCGCGGCCAGGGCCCAGTTGCCCCAGGTGATGTCCACGCCTTGTTCCGCGGCAAACTGTTGGGCCAGCGGGTTACCGGCCATGGCAGTCAGGAACATGGCGGAGGTGATGGTGTTGACCTGAACGGTGGACATGGACAGGAAGGCGCCCAAGCGGCGTCGTGATTCATCGGTTTCCGGGGTGGAACCCTGCACCACGGCCAGGGACTTCACAATGGGGAAAACCACGCCACCGGCGCGTGCGGTGTTCGACGGCGTTGCCGGGGCCATGAGAAGGTCAGTTGCGGCCATGCCGTAGGCCAGGCCCAATGAAGATCTCCCCAGTTTGGTCACGAACCACAGGGCAATACGGCGGCCCAGTCCGGTCAGCAGGAAACCGTCCGCAATGAAAAACGCCGCCACAATGAGCCACACGGCGCTGGAGGAAAAGCCGGTGAGAGCTTCATCCTCCCCAACGTTCATGGTTCCCGTGATCATTGCTACGGCCAAACCGATGATGGACACTGCTGCGGTGGGCAACGGTTGCAGCACCAGCCCCAGAATGGTGCCCACAAAAATGGCGGCCATGTGCATGCCGCGCGGGTCCACACCCTCCGGCGGAGGAATGAACCAGATGATCAGCACCGTAGCCAAAATCACGGCCACTTTGATGATCATGTTGCGGTTGAGTGTGTTTGCTGCGGTGGGCGCCGGGGCCTCGGTGGTGTCTTTCGGGGCCGAGGGTGTCATGACAATGTTCTCTGTTCTCTAGGAGTAACCGCACCGTCACGGTCAATCGTGTGGCCTGACCACGGCGCAACTCTCACGCTACTCCGGTTGTTTTCACAGTTCATTCGGTTGCCGCGAATACCCACACAACCCAACATCGAACTGCCTCCACCACCGCAGGCCGTGGGGAACCCCGCGCAATATTGCGCTGACAGGTGTCTGCCCGTGTGGCGAACTGCGCTCCCACAGTCCATGATGAGACCTATGACACCTTTGTCGCGGGATCTGCATCCATCGAACGGCCACCGTGCGCCGGCGATTTCCGACGACGTCGTGGTGCCCATTTCAGCCGCATTCCGCACCGCTGGCCACGCCAGACGGCAGGCCCAAGAACCCACCGGCAACGCAGAGGCCCCGGAGACGGGGCAGCCCATGGATGTCACCGCCCTCCCTACGGAGGACGATCCTGACCAGGACTTCCCCACAGAGGTGCATTGGGTCATCTTGGAGTTGCTGAGCATCGGCTGCACGGATGACATCATTGCCCACCGCCTCAACCTGGACATGTGCACGTACCGGGGCCTGCTGGGGGAACTCACCACCCACCTGGGGGCTTGTAATCGGTTCCAGTTGGCCCTCAAAGCACGCGAACAAGGCTGGGTCTGAACCACTTTTGTAGGGCAGGGGGTGGGCCTACGCACCCGGGTGCCTACCCGGCGTCGTACTGTATGTTCTGATCTTCTCTAGGAGTGCAATGAGCATCAGTTCACAACAGGCGGACGCCACCCAGACTCGGGAACGCGGCAGTTCTGCTGCACCGGTGCTTCGGCTTCCGTGGTGGCCCGCCTGGCTGGCAGCCGCCCTCACCGCAGTGGTGGCCTTTTGGGGGATGACCAAACCCCAGTTCTGGTTTGATGAAACCGCCACCATCTCCGCGGTGGAGCGCCCGCTGAGTTCATTGGTGGGCATGCTCTCAGACATTGATGCCGTCCACGGTCTCTACTACGCGGTGATGTTTCCGTGGGTTCGGGTGTTCGGCACCTCCGAGCTGGCCATGCGGACCCCCTCGGCCATTGCGCTGATGATCGCAGCCTTTGCCCTGACCCGAATCGGCATGACATATGCCCAGCGCTTCATGACACAGCGGGTGGTTTTCACCGGCTTGATGATCGCTGTGGTCGGTGCGGTGCTGCCGGGGCTGAGCTGGGCGGGTCAGGAGGCTCGCGGTTACGCCATGGCGGTCATGAGTGTGGCTCTGGCCTGGTGGGCTTTTGAACGCTATGCGGCCACTCGCAACGGGCTGCTCGTGGTGGGGTTCGGCGTCAGCATGGCAGCTGCCACGGGTTTCTCCATGTATTCGATCTTTTTGCTGCCGGTGTTTTTCCTCCGTTCCCTGCGGTGGGGATGGCGGCACTGGCTCAACATTCTGATTGCGTGTGCCCTGGTGGCCACCGCCTGCCTGCCCCTGGCTTTCATTGGCATGACCCAAAGTGCGCAGGTGGACTGGATCAACCTGACAACTGCGGATGTCTTCCGGGCCATGGTGCTGACCCTGTACTTCATCAGCCCCCGCAACATCACGGGCGAGTATTCCGACGCCGTCTTTGCCGTGGCTCCGTATTTGGCGGCACTCACTGCGCTGGTGGTGGTGGCGGGCATTGCACTGAGCCGGGCCCGGTGGATGCTGCTGTGGGTGGCCAGCATGATTCTGCTCCCGTGCGCCATTGTGCTGGCAGCTCAGATGTCCGGGCGTCAGTTCTTTCAGGAACGCTATCTGACCTTCACCACTCCGGCACTGATCCTGCTGATTGCCATGGGCTTGGCGGCCATCCCGTGGCGGGTTTTGGGCGCCGTGCTGGCTGCCGCACTGGTGGGCTTGTCCGTTCCCTCCCTGCTGGCTCAAAACGGCGAGTACGCCAAGGAGGACGGTTACCGGACCTCCGCGGAGGAAGCCGCTCAGGCAGACACCGTGGTGTTCATGGCTCCACCGCTGCGTGGGCTGTTCATCGCCTACCCGCCGGAGGAGGATTACAACGATCCCATGCTGGCGATCGACCCGCAGGACTCGGAAAGCCTGTGGGGTGTGAACATCCCCTACGAGCAGGCTTGGGAAATGGATCAAACCGGCTCCGTTGCCGTGGTCTCCTACAGCGACGACCCCAATTACCCCCTGGTAGAAGATCACCTGCTGGAAAACCAGTGCACCCTGACGGATGACACCAGGCGGGAACCGCAATACCTGCGCTTCCGGGTGACCACCTTCGACTGCCCGCAGACCGATCCCGACCAGACAGCTCCGGGGGACCAGACCGATCCCGACCAGACCGACCAAACCAACCCGGCGGACCAAGCTCAACCTGCCGGTCAGTGAGAGCCTGTTACGCCGAGTTCCTGATCGGTAGCCACCACGGCATAGGCTTCTGGGCATGACCTCTTCCGTTTCAGCAGCGGCTCCCGCCAGCGCTCGCGGGACCACCTCGGCAGCCGCAACCCAGCCTCAGCTGCGTGCCGTGCTGGAGCTTGCCCAGAACGCCGTGGACAAGATGCCGCCCTCCCCGCAGTTGAAGTTGGCCATGGCATCCAGTGGCACCATCTTCTCTGCCTTCACGGTGGCGCACATGCTGGGCAACCTTCAGGTCTATCTGGGTCAACAAAAATTTGACGATTACGCCCACTTCTTACGCACCGTAGGGGCCCCGGTCCTGCCGCGCGGAACCGTCCTGTGGTTCTTCCGCGTGGGGCTGTTGGCCAGCACCGCCACACACCTCAGTTGCGCTGCGGCGTTGACGGTGCGGGCGCAGCAGTCCGCCTCACGTCCCCGGGCCCAGAAACGAACGCAACCGCGGGGGCGTCGTCGTACGGCGTGGGAGGTGGCCAAGCGCTCCATGCGCTCCACGGGCACGGTGTTGGGCCTGTTTGCCGCTCACCATCTTGCCGATTTGACGTTGGGGGTCCGGCCCGCAGCCGCCCAGCACACACCCGGTGCCGCCTACCGCAACCTGGTGACTTCCCTGCAGAGGCCGTCCGTGGCCGCCCTGTACCTGGCTGCCATGGTGGCGTTGGCAGCGCATACGGCGCAGGGGATCACCCAGGTGGGCAATGACACCGGACTGTCCGCAGATCGCCGCACTCGCCAGGTCTTGGAGCTTGCGGGGCGCCTGGTGGGTACCGGTGTGGCCCTGGGCAACGCGAGCATTCCCGTGGCCATCCAGCTGCGGCTGGTGCGCTGAGCGCCGCCGCCGCAAACGTTCCAAGCAGGAGAATTCAGCGTGAAGATCACCAAGACCGTGACGGTGGAAGTGTGGCGCCAGTCCGCTGCCCAGGCACAGGGCCAATTTGTCACTTACGACGTCACCGGAGTCAGCCCGGACACCACCGTCCTGGAGCTCTTGGACCTACTCAACGCACAGCTTCCGGACGGCGCTGCACCTGTCACGTACGACGACGGTTGCCGCGAGGGCAACTGCGGCAAGTGCGGTGTGATGGTGGACGGTGTGGCTCACGGTCCCGAGTACAACAAAGCCACCTGCCAGCAGCACGTTCGGGCATTCCGCAACGGAGACCGGGTGCGATTAGAACCGCTGCGCGCTGTAGCTTTTCCGGTCAAAGCCGATTTGTCCGTGGACAAGAACAAAGCCCTGCGGACCGTGGTCAAGGCAGCCCGCGGACCGGCCGGCATGAAAGCTCTCAGCAACGCCGGCTGCATCAGTTGCGGTGCGTGTGTGGCAGCCTGCCCCAACGGCTCGGGGCAGCTGTTCGTGGGCTCTTTGCTCACCGAACTTCCTCCGCTGATGAAGGACGACGACGAACGGCGTGAGCGCACCGACAAAGTCATCACCACGGCCGATGAAACCTTTGGCCCGTGTTCCACCTACGGGGACTGCACGGAAGTGTGCCCTGCAGGTCTGCCGGTGGAAAACCTCTCCGCCGTGGCACGGGAGTATCTGCGCAATCAGAGCAAGCGCTGATCCACCACCGGTGCCGACCGTGATCGGCCACTACAGCCAGGGGTGCATGGGGCCCAGAGAGTTTGGATTCCAGCCGAACGATAAGGTTGCTTCATGACAATCTTGGCCGTGCTCGGCATGAATCTGCGGGTTGATGACAACCCCGCCCTGTTCCACGCGGCTGAACAGGCCAGCACCTCCGGGGAGTCCGTGGTGGCGCTGGTCTGCCAAGACACCAACGTGCGTGCACCCGGTGCGGCATTCACCTGGTGGACCTCCCAGTCCTTGGCCCTGTTCCGCTCGGAGTTGGAAAGCCTGGGCATCCCCATGCTGGCCGTGAGCGCTCCCGTGGATGAACTCATCCCCCGGTTGGTAAAAGAACTTCAACTCAGCGCGGTGCACGCCAACCGCCGGTGGGGTGAATCAGCCCTGGACGTGGACCGGCGCTGGGCCGAAACCCTCAAAGAGCAGGGCATCACGGTACGGGGGCACACCGCCCACACCTTGCATGACCCCTGGGCGGTTAGCACAGGCCAGGGTGGGCCCTACCGAGTGTTCACGCCCTTCTCCAAACGGTTCATGGAATCGGAGGAAGCCTTCAACGGGCAGCCGGTGGGTGTCCCGGAACCGGTGACATCACAGACCTCCCTGTTCAAGACCGTGTCCGGTCTGGAGCTCGGCACTCCACTGGAGAGTTCCACAGAACCCCACTGGGCCGCCAAGTTCACCTGGCAGCCCGGGGAGGTGGCCGCCGTCGAACGGATGGAGGATTTCCTCAGCGGTCCCGTGGAGGATTACGCGAGCGCCAGGGACCTTCCGGATCGACCCGGAACCTCGGGGCTGTCTCCGTATCTGGCCCACGGGGAGATCAGCGCTCGCCGCGCCTGGGAGATGGCCCAGCAGCACGCCTTGGGGGCGCCCTCCGAATCTGCGGAGACGTTCAAGACTGAGCTTCTGTGGCGCGAGTTCAACTATCACTTGCTGTATCACTACCCTGACCTGCATGAGCGCAATCTCAATTCCCGGTTTGACGCCTTTCCGTGGAAGTCCCCGGAGAAGGAGCCCGTAGCCGATCAAGTGGCCCTGTGGCGCTCCGGGCACACCGGGCATCCAATCGTGGATGCAGGCATGCGTCAGCTGTGGGAGACCGGCTGGATGCACAACCGCGTGCGCATGGTGGTGGCCTCCCTGCTGACCAAAAATCTGGGGGTCCACTGGAGCCTGGGTGAGCAGTGGTTCTGGGACACCCTGGTGGATGCCGACCCCGCCTCCAACCCGGGCAACTGGCAGTGGGCCTCCGGAACCGGCGCGGATGCGGCCCCTTATTTCCGCATCTTCAACCCGCGCCGCCAGGCCGAACGATTTGACGACGACGCCACCTACGTCCGCCGCTGGGTTCCTGAACTGGCGGAGGTGGAGACCAGCTCCATCATGAAGCTCTACGAGGCGGACTCCGCTCTTCCTGCCCATGCCGACCTACGACCGGCCCAAACGGTGGAGCTTTACCCGGCGCCCATTGTGGACCTCAAGACCTCACGGGCCGATGCCCTGGACGCCTACCAGTCCATCAAGTAGCGGAGCGTCTCCAACATCACAACAACGACGCCGGCCGCCCACCTGGTGAGGTGAGCGGCCGGCGTCGTCGTTGTTGCAGTGAAGTGAACTGCAGCCAAGTACCGATCAGGAGATCAGCGCTTGACCTTCTTCAACTGCTGAGTCCAGAACATGCTGGTGGTCACCCGATCGGAACCGTCCCAGGCATCCAGGCCCTTGAGGCCGGGAATGTCGGAGCCCGTGAAGATGGGCTCCTCGCCGCGGCGGCGCTGCGCCTCATAATTCTTCAGCACCTTCACGGCCACACCGGAGAGCAGCACGATGGCAATGAGGTTGATGGTGACCATGAACGCCATGGACACGTTAGCCAGTGCCCACACCAACTCAAGCGCTGCAACAGCACCCATCATCACGAACATCAGAACCAGTACACGGAAGATGGTCATGGCGGTTCGAGACCCCGTGAGAAACATGATGTTGGCTTCACCGTAGAAGTAGTTGCCGATCACCGAGGTGAAGGCGAACAGGAAGATGGCCGCTGTCAGGAAGTGGATGGCCCAGGTGCCCAGCTGAGTAGCAAGGGCGGACTGAGTCAGCGCGGCCCCCTGAGCGCTCTCACCAAACGTGGGGTTTGAGAGCAATACGATAAACGCGGTCATCGAGCAGATCAGCCAGGTATCAAAGTAGACGCCCAAGGACTGCACGTAACCCTGCTTGGCGGGGTGGGAGATGGAGGCCGTGGCACCGGCGTTGGGAGCAGAGCCCATACCGGCTTCGTTGGAGAACAGGCCACGCTGCATACCCAACATGAACACACCGAACAAACTGCCCACCGCGAACTCCCGGAGGCCGAAGGCACCCAGGATGATGTCGGCGATCATGCCGGGGACCTCGGTGATGTTCAGAACAACGACTAGCAGACCCAGGAACACATACAGAATCGCCATGATCGGCACGACTGCTTGGGTGAACGCGGAAATCCGGCGGATACCACCAAAGATAATCAGCGCAGTCAGGATCACGATGGCCAGGCCCACCAGGACCCGAAACATGAGGCTGTCCTCAGAGGCTGTGTCCACATTGAAGGAGCCAGCCAGTGCATCGACGATCGCGTTGGACTGTACGGAGTTGAACACGAAGGCGTAGGTCACCGTGATGATGACTGCAAACAACGCACCCATCCACTTGGCGTTGAGGCCATGCGTCATGTAATACGCGGGTCCACCGTAGTAACCGTGCTTGCCAGTCCGCTTGTAGAGCTGACCCAGCAAGGACTCCACAAAAGCACTGGCGCCACCAATCGCGGCAATGGCCCACATCCAGAACACCGCACCTGGGCCGCCCAGGCTGATAGCCAAAGCAACACCAGCGATGTTGCCCGTACCCACGCGTGAAGCTGCTGAGACAGTGAATGCCCGGAAGGAGGAGATGCCCTTCTTGCCGTCGGGGTCTTCGCCGGGAGGGTCCCCCAGAACACGGAACATCTCGGGGATGGAGCGCCACTGAACGGCGCGGGTGCGGATGGTCAGGAATAGACCCGAGCCCACCAGAATGACGAAAACGAAATACCAGACCCAGGTGTCGACCCGGCCAATCAGTTCAATGAGCTGTTCCACGGTTCCTCCGTTGGTGAGAGGGACAGAAAACGGGAGCAGACCATGGACGCTTGCACCCGATCGGGGAACTGTACATCAGCTTGCTTGTCTCGGATGTTTCAAGCCCCTGAGCTGCACCAACACCCGGACACAAAACAAGCCGTGCGCAGTTTGATACCCCATCAGCGCTGATGGGGGATCAAACTGCGCA
>NZ_JAUNTS010000012.1 GCF_030538595.1 Kocuria sp. | reverse complement strand
GGGACTTGAACCCGCGACCTCCGCCGTGACAGGGCGGCGCGCTAACCAACTGCGCTACAGGGCCTGGAATGGAACCCAGATCCGCGTGATTCCGCGGTTCTTACGGTTTCCAACGAGGAAAGATACTAGCATCAGTACCTGTTCCCCAGGCAAATCGAACGGCTTGCACCATTCGGATGTGTGGCCCACGAATCTCAAAGAACTGTGAACCAGTACCCCCAACGGGATTCGAACCCGTGCCGCCGCCGTGAAAGGGCGGTGTCCTAGGCCGCTAGACGATGGGGGCCTTGTCCTTGCGGACGATCGCCTACTGTACCAGCTACCCGGGGGTCTACGCGATTCGTGGATTCAGACACCACAGGACAGGTGTTGAGCAAACTCTCACAGCTTGGTGCAAAGATGGCAGAAGGCACGTTCATCAGTGGCACAGGCCACAAGAGGGGAGGCTCGACCGATGAATCAGCCGCTTGATTTGCCCGCTGAGGTCAACGCGGGCACGTGGCAGACATGGGATCACACGCACCAGGTGGAGGGCGTACGTACTGTTCGACCCACCACGCTGGAGGAGTTGGCGGCGGCCGTGACCGCAGTTCGGGAATCGGGAGTCGGGCTGCGGCCCGCCGGGTCCGGACACAGTTTCAGCGAGCTGGCTGCTCCCCGCGATGTTCGACTGGATCTCACGGAGCTCACAGGACTGCTGCAGATCAACCGGACCACCAATCAGGCGCAGTTCTTGGCTGGCACCACCTTGATCCGTGCGGCCAAGATTCTGGAGGGCGAGGGCCTGGCTTTCTCCAACCTCCCGGATGTGCTCCACCAGACTCTGGGTGGCGCCGTGTCCACGGCCACGCACGGAACGGGCACGGGGTACCCCTCCCTCTCAGGGCAGGTGTGCGCTCTGACCCTGGTGACCGCCGACGGCAACATCATGGGATGCTCCCCGGCCCACAACCGCGAGGTCTTTCAGGCAGCCCGCGCTGGTCTGGGTGTGATCGGCGTGGTGGCAGCCGTCACCATTCAGTGCGAACCCTCATTCCGTCTCCACTCAGCCGAGTTCAAAGAACCGATTGACCAACTGATCAATGCCGTTGGGGAACGCATGGCATCCGCCGATCATTTCGAGTTCTTTTGGAACCCCGTCACCGGATCGGCACATTCCCACATCATGACCCGGCTCCACCGCTTGCCGGATGAATGGTCCAAGCCGGGCTCCAAGGTGGCCCAGACGGTGCGGCGCATGGATGACACCGTGCTGCGCCGCGGTTTGCCCCTCGGCTTGAACCGGCTGGCCAGTTGGGCACCCAAAGCCGTGCCCGGGCTCAACCGGCTGGACACACTGGCCGTGAGTTCCAGGCGATTCACGGATCTGTCCTACAAGGTGTTTTCCTCCGCCAGACCCGTCAAATACGTCCAAACAGAATGGGCTGTTCCGCTGGAGGATCTGACGGGAACCTTCAGGGATGTCCAAAAGCTCCTGGAGAAACGTGGCTCCTACCTGGGGCTCCCGGTCACGGTCCGTTGCGCGGCTCCGGAAGAAGCGTGGATGTCACCCGCGCAGGGCCGCTACACCGGCTGGATTTCCGTCCGGCAGTTCTGGCGCACCTGGACACCGGAACTCTTTGACGAACTTCAAACCGTGTTCATGGCCCATGGCGCCCGACCCCATTGGGCCGGACGCCACACTCTGACCGCGGAGGATTTGGCCCCTGAGTACGACCATTGGGAAGACTTCCTGAGAATCCGCCAACACACAGACCCGGATGGGCTGTTCCTGTCAGAACCCATGCGCCGCCTGCTGGGAGTCTGAATCAAGTTGCTCGGCGGAGCAGAAAAGACTCAGTGAGCGCGTGCCACCCGGACCATCTCGTCACGCTCCACAACCTTGACGCGCTCACGCGGGTTGCCTTCGGCATCGTGGGATGACGCCCCCAGGTTCTGTTCGTACTCATCCAGCTGGAGCCACCCGTTCCAGGTGGTGTACTCAATGCCCTTGGCAGACATGGTTTCCTTGATGGCCTCAAAACCTGGCTGATCCGCACCGGCCAGGGTGGGGACGTCTTCCAGCAGATGAGTGATGGTCTCCAGAGCATCAGACTTGGTGGCACCGATCAGCCCCACCGGCCCGCGCTTGATCCAGCCGGTGGCATACAGGCCCGGATGAACCACACCGTTGGGATCGAGCACACGACCTTCGGCATTGAGGATCACGCCGCGGTCCAGATCGAACGGGATTTCGGCCAGCGGGGAGCCCAGGTAACCAATCGCGTGGTAGACGGCACCCACAGGGTGGTCAAAGTACTCACCGGTGGGGGACACGGAACCGTCGTCGTTCAAGCGGGTGCGTTCTGTCCGCAGGCCAACAACCGCGCCGTCTTCTCCCAGAACCTTCTCCGGTCGCTGGAAGAAGTGCAGGTGGAGGCGCCGGGATGCGGTCTTGGGCGCATCCTCCTCCAACCACTTGCGGAGGGTCTTCAGCATGACCTTGACCTGGTTGTTGTCCCCGGCGGCTTCCTCCGCCACGTGCTCATCGGAGATGTCCTCCGCGTGCACCACCAGGTCAACGTCCGGGACCTTGGCAAGTTCGCGCAGTTCCAGCGGGGTGAACTTCATCTGGGCCGGACCGCGGCGGCCGAACACGTGCACATCCGTGACCGGGTTGGCCTTCAACCCCTGGTACACGTTGCCCGGGATTTCGGTGGTGAGCATGTCGTCGGCGTGCTTGGCCAGCACCCGGGCCACGTCCAGGGCCACGTTGCCGTTGCCGATCACGGCCACCTTCTCCGCCTTCAGCGGCCACGTCCGGGGGTAGTCCGGGTGGCCGTCGTACCAGGCCACGAACTCGGCGGCACCGTAGACGCCGTCCAGTTCCACACCGGGAACCTCCAGCGGGGCGTCATTGACAGCGCCGGTGGAGAACACCACGGCGTCGTAATGCTCTTTGAGCTCGCCCAAGGTCAGGTCAGAGCCGTAATCCACGTTGCCGAAGAACCGGATGTCGCCGCGGCCCAGGATGGAACGCAGTGCGCTGACAATGCCTTTGATACGGGGGTGATCGGGGGCCACACCGTAACGGATCAGCCCGAATGGGGTGGGGTAACGGTCGAACAGGTCAATGGCAACCTCAATTTCGCCGTTCTTCACCGCATCCGATTTGGTCAGCATGTCCGCGGTGTAGATACCGGCCGGACCTGCACCGATCACAGCAACTCGCAGCGGACGCTTACCCGGGATGATCTCTACCACTGGTTTCCTCTCTCTGGTGACCGTCATCTTTACAACAGCCCCTTGCACTAATTTTTTACGACGACGCCGGTCCCCCGGCCCGCCCTCAACTCGCCCTGGCGGTGGTCACCGCATCAAAAGTCCCCGTCCCCGCAGAAGTTTCTTCTCCAGCGGGTTGAAGAACAGCAGTTCAATCACAATGCCCACCAACAAGATGGTCAGCACTGCGGTCAACACAATGGCCATGTCTGAAACCGTGCGGCCTTGGGCCAACAACGAGCCTAAGCCGAATCCAATGGATCCGCCGATCGCAATGAGTTCAGCCCCCATCAGCGAGCGCCAGGAGAAGGCCCAGCCCTGTTTCAGTCCGGCCACGTAGCCGGGCATGGCGGCGGGAAGGACCACTTTGGCTGCCAGTTTCCAACCATCTGCCCCCAGTACGCGGCCGGCTTTGAGCAGCTGCGGTGGAATTTGGTCGATGCCGGAGAGCATGCCGTTGACGATTGACGGGATGGCACCCATGAGCACCACAAAATAGACGGTGGCGTCTGAGAGCCCGAACCACACGATGGCCGCGGGAACCCAAGCCACGGAGGGCAGAACTTGCAGGCCGGTGATCAGCGGGCCAATGGCGCTGCGCAGCCCGTCCCACTGGGCAATCAACAGAGCCAGCGGTGTGGCCACGGCCACGGCGATCAGGAACCCGCTGACACCGCGCCACAGGGACGTGGCCAAGGCACCGGGGAGGGTGCCGTCCAATGTGGCTGCCCAGACCTGGCGCCCCACTTCCAGCGGCCCGGGCATGATGTCCGGGCGCGGGTCAATGATGGCAACGGCCAGCTGCCACACCATCAACGCGGCAATCAGCGCGACGACGGGCGGGGCCACCCTGCTCCGGAAGATCTCACCGGCGGAACGGCTCTGACCCCCGCGGGCCTGCAGCGCATCCAAACCGGCCAGAGCCGCTGCGTTGTCCTGCGGTGTTTCCAGGCTTTGCCCTGCTGGGCGCGGGGTGGTTGACGGAGAGGTCTCAGCGGGCATGGCGTCCGATCTCCTCCCTGAGCCGATGGGTGATGGTACGGGTCAGTTCATCCAGGGTTTCCTCCCGGGACTGTCCGCCGGCCTCGAATCCGTAAGAGGCCGGGTCCTTCCAGGGGCCGGTGTCCCATTCCTGCACAATCCGCCCGGGACGGGAGGACAACAGCAGCACACGTTGTCCCAGGTGAACGGCCTCGGAGACATTGTGGGTGATGAACACGATGGTCCTGCCGGTGACTTCCCAGATCCGCAAGACTTCATCTTGGAGCAGGTCACGGGTGATGGCATCCAAGGCGGAAAAGGGCTCATCCATCAAGAGCACTTCCCGCTCCTGGGCCAGTGCGCGGGCCAAGCCCACACGTTGGCGCATACCACCGGAGAGTTCATGCGGGCGTTTGTCCGCCACCTGCGGCAGGCGCACCAGCTCCAGAAGCTCCTGAACCCGGTCCTTGCGTGCGGCTTTGGGCACACCAGCAAGTTCCAGAGCCAATTCAACGTTTTTTCCCGCGGTCAGCCACGGAAACAACCCGGCGTCTTGGAACATCATGGCCGCACCTTGCACCGGCGCCGTCACTGACCCCTCCGTGGGGTCTTCCAAGCCGGCCACCAGGTTGAGCAACGTGGTTTTGCCAGAGCCGGAGGCTCCCAGGAGGGCAACAAATTGCCCGCGCTGAATGCTGAGATCTAGTCCCTGCAACACGGCACCGTCCTCCGCGGAGAACGTTTTGCCCAGATTCTCCAGGGTGATCACGGACTCCGCAGATGGACTGTCTGCGGGGGAGGTGGAGGGCGTCGTCGTGCTCATGCGGCCTCCTTCCGGAAACCCGCCCCGGGAGGAAGTGCTGCGGAAAGCTCTCCCCCCACGGGGTCCAGGCCGCGATCCTCACGCACGGTGTTGATCAGGGAGTCATCCACAAAACCATCCAGGGAAGCCTCCTGCGTGGTTCCGGCTTGGACACCGTTTTCCAGCAACGTGGGATACGTGGACTCCATGGGATCGGTGGTCCACTCCATGGCCTCCAGGGAGCCCTCAATGGTCTGCGGGTCAAGAGGTTCGGTACGGGCGTTCTCCAACCCCGTGTTCAGGGTTTCGATCACTTCATCCGTGTCCGCTGAGTTCAGGTACTCCACGGAATCCTCCAAACCGATCAGCACCTTCTCCACGGTCTGCGGATGCTGTTGCAAGAACTCGGTGCGCACGGCCAGTACCGTGGTGGGGTATTTGCCATCCGGCCACAGATCGCGTTCATCCACCAGCACCTTGCCGTTTTCCTCCTGCACCATGCGCGTGACCCACGGCTGTGGCCCCCAGAAACCGTCAATGGCACCCTGGCGGAAAGTCTGCAGCGCCTGTCCGGACGGCATGGGGGTGATGGACACGGACTCCGGGGTTCCCGTATCCACCTCATACCCCTGGTCCTGCAGCCACACGCGCAGCGCCACGTCCTGGGTGCCGCCAAAATCCGGGGTGGCAAACGTGCGTCCGGCCAAGTCATCCGCACCGGTCACGTCCTGGGACACAATGAACTGAGCACCGCCG
This sequence comes from Kocuria sp., assembly GCF_030538595.1. GTDB lineage: Bacteria > Actinomycetota > Actinomycetes > Actinomycetales > Micrococcaceae > Kocuria. The sequence goes on along the minus strand of NZ_JAUNTS010000012.1, from coordinate 107,306 downwards.
GAAGTAGCTCCCGCCACCACGGTCACGGACTGCCCACCGGACTGCACAAACGAGTTGATGGCTGGGTTGGGGCCCATGAACGCAATGTCCACTTCACCGGAGTTCATGGCCTCAATGGTGGTGGGGCCCGTGTTGAACACCTGAGTGCTCAACTGCGTCTCGCCCAGAGCCTGCTCAAAATAGCCCCGCTCCACACCAGCCAGTGCCGGCCCGTGGGTCAGATTGCCAAAGTACCCCAGGGTGATTTCCTCCGCATCGGTGGTCTCAGTGACCGCCTGCTCCATGGCATCCAGAGTCCCGTTGGCGCGCAGCACCGTGGCCGTGACCGTGAGTGCGCACAAGATGGCCAATCCCACCAGCACCGCGGGCCAGCCCATACGACGACGGCGCCCTCCCTCACTCAGGCGCGCAGCCCCCCGGTTGCTGTCCCCGGCCGTTCGAGTGACGGTCTGGATGGGAGGTTTTTGCAAGGATGCCACTCAGAACTCCCCCACCAGTCCGGCAGCCAGAGTGTTGCCGGACTGGGAATCAATCAGCAGGAAAGCACCTGTACGGCGCAGATCCGCATAATCGTCCAGGGGCAGCGGGCTGGCTGTCCGTACCGTGACCGCACCCAGATCATTGAGTTCCAGGGAGGTGGCTTCCGTGAGATCCATGGTTTCCAGATCCACACGCCCCTGAATCCCAGTGATCATGGCCTGCACCGTGGCAGTCCCGTGTTTGAGCAGCACCCGGGCGCGGGGCTGCAGGGGTTGTGCGCCCAGCCAGGCCAAGCGTGCGGTGAAGGTCTGCACCGGCTCGGGAGGTGCGGGAGTGGCACCGGCAATCAACTCACCGCGGGCAACATCCAGGTCGTCCGCCAGACGCAAGGTCACGGAACGTGGTGCGGCCGCGCTGCGCAGCTGCTCTCCCGGAAAAGCACCCCCAACGGTGGTGGCGGTGCCTGCAACGTCAATGGCTTCCACCGTGGTGGTCCGCCCGCTGGGCAGCACCACCACCTCATCCCCCACGCTGACCGTGCCGGAGGCGATCTGTCCGGCGTAGCCGCGGTAGTCACGGGTGGCATCGGCATCCACGCCCTGGGCCACACCGCCCTGGGGCCGGATCACGAACTGCACCGGGAACCGGAAAGCGCGGGCTTCCCCGGAACCTGATTCATCCAGGGTGGGCAGTTCTTCCAAGATGCGCAGCAGGGGGCGGCCGTCGTAACCGGGCGTGGCGGCGTCGTCCTGAGTCTCCGGAGCCTGTGCGGTGTACCAGGGGGTGTGCTGAGAGGGCTCCACCACGTTGTCCCCTTCCAGCGCGCTCACCGGCACCACTTTCAGATTGACCACGCCCAAAGATGCAGCCACGCGCGTGATGTCCGCCGAAATCTGGTCAAAGATCTCCTGCGAATAGTCCACCAGGTCAATCTTGTTCACGGCCACAATCACGTGCGGCACCCGCAACAAAGCTGTGACGGCCAGGTGCCGCCGGGTCTGTTCCACCACACCGTGACGGGCATCCACCAGAAGCACCACCGCATCCGCAGTGGAAGCTCCCGTGACCGTGTTCTTGGTGTACTGCACGTGGCCGGGGCAATCGGCCAGCACAAAGGAGCGGCGGTCGGTGGCAAAGTAGCGGTAGGCAACATCAATGGTGATGCCCTGCTCCCGCTCCGCCCGCAAACCATCGGTCAGCAGTGCCAAGTCAATCTGGCCCGATCCCCCGCCGAACCCACGCTCAGCGGAAGTCCGGGTCACGGCCTCCAACTGGTCGGCCAGGATGGCCTTGGCGTCATGCAGCAAACGGCCCACCAGGGTGGACTTGCCGTCATCCACTGAACCTGCGGTGGCAAAGCGAAACAGCGAACCGGGGTCAATGGTGGGGGTTTCCGTCACAGGGTTCTCCGTGATCTGCGTGGTGTCTGCGATGCGGATGTGCTCAACACCGCCTGGACGTGCTGGATGAATGTGCTCAACGGGGCTGCTCATCAGAAGTAGCCGTCCTTCTTGCGATCCTCCATGGCGGCTTCGGACAGTCGGTCATCGGCACGGGTGGCGCCGCGTTCGGTCAGCGTGGACACCGCCACCTCGGCCACCACATCGGAGACCGTTTCCGAATCGGAGAGCACCGCACCCGTGCAGGACATGTCCCCCACGGTGCGGTAGCGCACTGTGTGGATTTCCACGGGTTCCGAGTCCTTGGGCTGGGACACCGGGGTCACCGCAACCCACATACCGTCCCGGCGGAACACATCACGTTCGTGGGCAAAGTAGATGGGCGGCAACTCAATGTTCTCGCGTTCTATGTAGCGCCAGATGTCCAACTCGGTCCAGTTGGAAATGGGGAACGCCCGCACGTGCTGCCCGGCAGTGTGCCGCCCGTTGTAAAGGTTCCACAGCTCCGGGCGCTGATTACGCGGATCCCACTGGCCGAACTCGTCGCGCAGGGACAGGATGCGTTCTTTGGCCCGGGCCTTGTCCTCATCCCGACGCCCGCCGCCAAATACGGCGTCGAACTTGTTGGTCTCAATGGCATCGAGCAGGGGAACCGTCTGGAGCGGGTTACGGGTGCCGTCGGCGCGCTCGGTGAGGCGGCCGTCGTCGATGTAGTCCTGAACGGAAGCAACCTCCAGGCGCAAGCCCAGCCGTTGCACGGTGCGGTCGCGGAAATCCAGAACTTCCGGGAAGTTGTGACCCGTGTCCACGTGCAGCACGGGGAATGGGATAGCCGCGGGCCAAAACGCTTTGGCGGCCAGGTGCAGCATCACCACGGAATCCTTGCCACCGGAGAACAGCATGGCCGGGCGGTCGAACTCCGCCACCACCTCCCGGATGATGTGGATGGACTCCGACTCCAACGCATCCAACGCGGACTGCTCACCCGTGGCCTGCTGCGCCACGGCGTGGGGCTCGGCCTGCGGCTCAGCGTCCTGCGGAACTTGGGTCATGGGGATTACTCCTGGCTTCCGTGACGGGCACCCTGGATTCAGGGCAAGCCCATGGGGCAAGTGGGATTTCGACGACGCCGCCGCACGTGGTGGGTGAGGCGCCGCGGAATGGATTACAGGTGGATGCCGCACTCGATCTTGTCGGTGCCGGACCAGCGGCCGGCGCGGGGGTCTTCCCCCGGGGCCACACGACGCGTGCAGGGTGCGCAACCGATGGAGAGGTAGCCGTCCGAAAGCAGCGGGTTCACGGGCAGGCCGTGGATATTGCTGTAATCGGTCAGTTCATCCAAGGACCAGCGCACCATGGGATTGACCTTGACGATCTTGTGGGTCTCGTCAAAGGTCACCATGGGTGCGTTGGTGCGGGTGGGGGATTCATCACGGCGCACGCCGGTGAACCACACGTCGTACCCGGTGAGAGCTTCTGCCAAGGGCTCCACCTTGCGCATCCGGCAGCAGGCTGTGGGGTCCGTGGAAAACAAATCCTTGCCGTGCCGGCTGTCCTGTTCGGCCACGGTGAGCTTGGGCAGCACGTCCACCACGTTGACGTCCAACATGAACTTGACGGCTTCCTTGGTGCCCTCCGTTTCCGGGAAGTGGTAGCCGGTCTCCAAGAACAGCACATCCACGCCGGGGATCTGATCCGCCACCAGTGCCGGCAGCACGGCATCTGCCATGGAGCAAGCCACTGCCACACGCGCCTGGGGGAAGTTATCAGCCACCCACCGGATGGCTGCCACGTGGTCTGCTTCACCGGCAGTGGGCACGGTGCCTTCCACGCTCAGTTCTGCGCCGAGTTCCCGCGCGCCAGCAATGGCCAGTTCCCGCAGCTCTTCCTCGCCGCGAGCTGGTGCTTCCGTGATGTTGGTTGTCATTTCAGGTCGTCCTCCTCCGCGCGGATGGCCCACGCAGCGAAGCTTTCATCAGATTCACGCTGGGCCAAGTAGCGCCGGGTCAAATTCTCCACGTAATCAGGCAACTCATCTTGGAACACCTTTAGTCCCCGAACCGTGCGACCCAGGTTGGCTTCCAGGCCACGTTCCACGCTGGCGAATCCGCCACCCAAGTGAACCTGGTATCCCGGCTTCTGGCCGCCGTCCTCCGTGGGAAGCAGCTGGCCCTTCAGACCGATGTCTGCGGCCTGGAACCGGGCGCAGGAATTGGGGCAACCGTTGATGTGCAGGCTGATGGGGGCGGGCAGGGTGACATCTTCCAGCCTACGGTCCAGGTCATCCATCACATCCGAAGCCACCTGCTTGGTTTCCACGATGGCCAGTTTGCAGAACTCAATGCCTGTGCAAGCCACGGTGGCTCGCCGGAAGGCACCGGGCTTGGCGGGTAGATCAATGGCTTCCAGGGCAGCCACTGCGGCATCAACATCGGCGTCGTCAATGTCCAGGATCAGCAGCTTCTGGTAGGGGGTGGTGCGAACTCTGTCCGATCCAAAACGCTGCATGACCTCAGCAAGTTGGTGCAGCATCTTGCCGGGCACGCGGCCGGCACGCGGGGCCACCCCAATAAAGTTCTTGCCGTCCTTCTGTTTGTGGACGCCAATGTGGTCCCCCGGAGTTCCGGGTTCTTGCGGCGCCGGACCATCCTCAAGTTCATAGCCCAGATATTCGTCCTGGAGCACCTTGCGGAACTTCTCCACGCCCCAGTCCCGGACCAGGAACTTCAGGCGAGCGCGGTTACGCAGGCGGCGGTATCCGTAGTCACGGAAAATCCCGGTGACACCGCGCCAGACGTCCACCACCTGGTCTTCACGCACGAAAACACCCAGGCGCTTGCCCAGGAACGGTTGCACGGAAAGTGCCCCACCGATCCACAGGTCAAAACCGGGACCAAACTCAGTGTGATCAACGCCCACAAAGGAGCAGTCGTTGATCTCATGCACCACGTCCAAGGACGGGTGCCCGGTGATCGCGGTCTTGTACTTGCGGGGCAAGTTGGAGAACTCCAGCTTGCGGACCTCTGTTTTGAGAGCGTCCAACGCGGGTGTGGGATCAATGATTTCATCCACAGCCACCCCCGCCACGGGCGAACCCAGGATCACGCGTGGAACATCACCGCAGGCGGAGACCGTGTCCATGCCTGCTTCCTCCAGGCGCCGCCAAATCTCCGGAACGTCCTCAATCCGAATCCAGTGGTATTGGATGTTCTGACGGTCCGTGACATCTGCCGTGCCGCGCGCAAACTCGGTGGAAATCTCAGCAAGAACTTTCAGCTGCCGCAAAGTGAGCGTGCCACCATCCAGGCGTACCCGCATCATGAAGTACTCATCTTCAATTTCGGAGTCGCTGAGCGAACCTGTTTTTCCGCCGTCCACCCCTGGCTTGCGCTGCGTGTAGAGACCCCACCACCGGAAACGACCGTGCAGGTCATCGCCGTCAATGGAGGCAAAACCCTCCTTGGAGTACTTTTGCTCTATCCGAGCACGGACGTGAAAACCATCGTCCTCGGCCTTGAATTCTTCGTTGTGATTCAGCGGCGCTGGGCCGTCTACTTTCCACTGCCCCTCGGGCTTGGGTTTGCGCGTGCGAGCAGGACGCGCCGGTGTGGAGGATGTCATCGTTCCAGTGAACGCTGTGGGTACCCGCAGGGTCACGTTCGCCGTAACAGTCGGACACAGTTGCGGTTCTGGCCACAACCTCACCAGGACCACGGCGTACAGACTCTCGCAATGTTCGACGCCGGTGCGGGCGAACTCCTGCCGTGCAGCACCCATCAAGCAGACAGCTGATACCTCACCGAACTGATGGAGACACTGATGACTGGATCCCCTGCCTGGCCCCACGTGGCCCCACGCCCCAGCACCCGCCGATCCCATGGAGTTGTTCGCGGCGTGGTTCCGGCAGGCTCAAGAGCGGGAGGTGCCAGGTCCACGCGCCATGGTTCTGGCCACTGTGGCTCCCACGGGGCTGCCGTCCCAGCGCGTGGTGATCCTGCGTGATTTCAGCACGAACGGTCTGGTTTTTGTCAGCTCGGCAATGAGCCGCAAAGGCGTTGAATTGGCTCGGAACGCGCAGGCAGGTGCGCATTTCCACTGGCCAGCGCTCCAGCGCCAGATCAGCGTGGCCGGCGCGGTGGAGGTCCTCACGCCGCAAGTCTCCGATGCCCTGTTCCAGGAGCGTTCGCCCCGGGCCAAGGCGGTTGCGGTGGGCTCCGAACAGAGTGCTCCACTACTGGACGCCGGTGATTTGCACCGCCACGTGGAAGCGCTGGCCGCCCACGGTTCCAACTTGCCGCGTCCCGCCACCCAGGTGGGTTACGTTCTGAAGCCGACCGCTGTGGAGTTTTGGGCCGGAAACGACGACGAACTGCACAATCGCCTACGTTTTGACCAGCTCAACGGCAGGTGGAACTCAGTACTGCTCCAGCCCTGAGTGGCGTTCCCACTGGCGTGCATCCCAAACCTGCTCCGCCCCGGGAGTTCACCAGTGAGCGTGCTGCCGACGTCAGCCACCTCACAGCGAGTTGGCGGTGATTATGGAACAGTACACACCGCTATGACTGTCTCCACCACCAACCCCATGCCCCAAACCACCGCGCAGAGAAGCGCAGCACTGGATGCTGACACCCGCTGCCCGTGTGGCTCCGGGGATACCTACGGCAACTGCTGCCGCCCGTTCCACCACGGCAAAGCCGCACCCACTGCAGAGACCTTGATGCGCTCGCGGTTCAGCGCTTTTGCAGTCGGGGATGAGGCGCATCTATTGCGCACCTGGGACCCCTCCACCCGGCCAGATTCCGTGGATTTGGACCCTGACCTGCGCTGGTACCGCCTGGACATCAACGGCACCACCGGCGGTGGACCGTTCGAGGACTGGGGAACGGTGGATTTCACCGCGCATTACAAACCAGTCCCCGGTAGCCAGGCCCCGCGCGGAACTCAAAGAGAGAACTCCCGCTTCCGCCGTCACGATGGTCAGTGGTTTTACCTGGACGGCACGCTCATTTGAAGCTGACTGCTCCGGCGGGGTAACGCCGCCGGACGCTCAGCACGCGGCGTCGTCGTCTGCGTTGGGGCGTTTCCCAGGCCCGGGTGGGATCGTGCCAAGAGCACCACTCCCACCACGGCAGCGGCGCCGGTGAGCAGCAGCCCAGTCAGTGCCGCTGCACTGAGGTTTCCGTACTCTCCGAGCACAACAGCTCCGATGAATACAGCCATCATGGGGTCCACAACAGTCAATCCGGCAAGCACGGTTTCCGGTGGGCCGGAGGCGTAAGCGGCCTGAACCACCCAGATCCCCACGGCTGAGGCCAGCACGATGGCAATGACCGTGAGCAGCATTCCATGCAGCACCAGGTCAAAGGCAGAGGCCAATCCTCCACCACTGTTGATCGCGCCCATCACGCTGGACGCCACCACGTGCACTGAAGCAGCCACGGTGCCAAATGTCAGCCCAGCCAGAGCTACCAACACCAGGTGGCTGGCGCCGGTTGCCGCCAGCACGGCACCCACCAGGCTGAAAAGGATCAGCAGTCCGTTCAACCAGGTCAAGGTGCCCGGGACCAGGGACGCAGTCTGGGAGTTATGAGCCGAGACAGCCACAAAACCGGCCACTCCACCCAGGGTCAACACCATGCTGCCGGCCATCGGCCACGTCATCCGCAGGCGCAGAACTTTCATGCTGATCGCAATAGCCACCACCAGTGACACCGCTCCGACGGGCTGAACCAGGGCCACCGGTCCAAGCCCCAGCGCCGCAATGTTGAGCACCGTTTCCAGGCCCAGCAAGGTCAGCCCCACCAGCCACAGCGGCCGCAACACAAGGGGCTTGGTGTCCGCAGATGACCCGGTACGGACTGCGTGGTGCTGTAGATGAGTGCCCACAGCCAGCCCAACAGCCGCCAGCAGGGCCAGGATGATTGAGGTGATGACCATGCCTTCAGGCTATGAAGACCCTTGTCCACGGCACATCCACCAGAAGTCCTATCTTGTGCCACGCCCCTCATCCTGCGGTATGACCACACATCCAGTCATCCGCTGGTGGAGCCGTCCGGTCCGGGGGTGTCCAGCAGATTGACCAAGTCCTGCACAGATTCCATGACGGCCGTGGGCCGGAAGGGATATTGCTCCACCTGCTCCCGCTTGGTCACACCGCTGAGCACCAGCAGCGTGGACAGACCCGCCTCCATTCCGGCAATGATGTCCGTGTCCATGCGGTCCCCCAGCATGGCCGTGGTTTCCGAATGCGCTTTGATCCGATTCAGTGCCGACCGGAACATCATGGGGTTGGGCTTGCCCACAATGTAGGGCTGCTTGTTGGTTTTGGTGGCCGCGGAGATCATGGCTGCAACTGCGCCGGTGGCGGGCAGAGGGCCCTCCGGAGACGGCCCCGTGGTGTCTGGATTGGTGGCAATAAAGCGCGCTCCGCCGTCGATCAATCGAATGGCCTTGGTGATGGCCTCAAAGGAGTAGGTGCGGGTCTCACCCAAGACCACGTAGTCACAGTCGGTGTCTGTGAGCACAAACCCGGCCTCGTGCATGGCGGTGGTCAAACCAGCCTCCCCAATCACGTAGGCCCGGTGGCCGGCAGCCTGCTCCCGCAGGAACTCGGCCGTGGCCAGTGCGGAAGTCCACAATTCACTTTCCCGGACCTCCAAACCGGAGCGAGCCAATCGAGCAGAGAGGTCACGGGGCGTATACATGGAATTGTTGGTCAGGACCAGGAATCGCTGGCCCCGCTCCCGCCACAACTCCAGTAGCCGGGAGGCCCCGGGAATCATGGCTTCTTCACGGACCAGGACACCGTCCATGTCCGTCAACCAGGTGTTTGTCCCGATCAGTCGTTGCGTACGCGGCGCTTCCATGAGATTCACCCTCCAAAATGTCCCAGCCGGCTATTTTTCGCTGCTTGCAATCACCATCAACGACGACGCTCCTACGGCGCCTTCCGCTCCCCACACTAGGCCGTGAGTGTTTCGTGTTCACGGCACTGGCCCGCTATTGCCAGTGACCCCCGCCACTGAGGTCACTTTCCGATAACGCTGTGAGCGTAAGATTTTGCGAGTTGACCGTCCCCAGCTCGATGAACCACCGGAGCCGCACCGTGTCCCATACTGCTCCCGAGTCCACCGCCACACCCAAGTCCCCCCGGGGTGGCGGATTCCTGGACCGTTATTTCCTCATTTCAGAACGTGGTTCCACCATAAGCCGCGAGGTCCGTGGTGGCATTGCCACGTTCATTGCCATGAGCTACATCGTGGTGCTCAACCCGCTGGTTCTGGGCCTCGGTCCAGATGGCACCGGGAACACTTTGGGCGTGGACCGTGTAGCCGCCATGACCGCCCTGATTGCCGGTGTGCTGACCATCCTGATGGGCGTGATCGCCAAGGCTCCGTTTGCTCTTGCCACCGGCCTGGGCGTGAATGCCTTTCTGGCCGTCACCATTGCCACACACCCTGAGCTGACATGGCCGCAGATCATGGGCCTGGTCATCTGGGCCGGATTGATCATGTTCGTGCTGGTGTTGACCGGCTTCAGGACGGCTGTGTTCAACGCGGTGCCGTCGTCGTTGAAAACCGCCATTGTGGTGGGCATCGGTCTGTTCATTGCCCTGATCGGGTTTGTCAATGCAGGCTTTGTGCGCCGCATACCGGATGAAGCCAACACCACCGTGCCTGTGAGTCTGGGCGTGGGTGGTCATCTGATGGGCTGGCCCACGCTGGTGTTCGTGCTCACCCTGCTGCTGACGGTTGCCCTGATGGTGCGCCAGATCAAGGGCGCCATTCTGATTGCCGTGGTCTCCGGCACCGTCCTGGCCCACGTGTTGGAAGCCGTGGTTCCTTCAGGGTCTTCGGTGGAAAGCCCCACGGGGTGGTCCCTGGTGGTCCCGGAGAACCCCACTGCGTTGCTGTCCTTCCCCAATCTTTCCCTGCTGGGTGAAGCAGCCCCGATTGATGCTCTCACCCAGCTGAGCAGCTTCACCGCCGCGTTGCTGATTTTCACCATTTTGCTGTCCATCTTCTTTGACGCCATGGGCACCATGGTTGGCCTCTCCGATCAGGCCGGGCTGGTCAAGGACGGCAAGATCGAAAATGTTGACCGAGTGCTGATGGTGGACGCCTTTGGTGCCGTTGCCGGTGGTGCCGGGTCCGTGTCCTCCAACCAGATCTACGTGGAGTCCTCCACGGGTATTGCCGAAGGTGCCCGCACGGGCCTGGCCAACGTGGTCACCGGCTTGCTGTTCCTGCTGGCCGCCTTCATCACCCCGCTGGTTGAGGTGGTTCCGTTCGAGGCCGTGGCGCCTGCCATGGTGGTGGTCGGCTTCCTCATGGCCAAGAATGTGGTGCGGATCGACTGGGACGACTGGGGCATTGCCGTTCCGGCCTTCCTGACCTTTGTGGTCATGCCGTTCACCTACTCCATTGCAGATGGCATTGGTGCCGGTTTCATCTCCTACGTGTTCATCCGCGTGGTGCAGGGCCGCATCAAGGAAATTCACCCGCTCATGTGGGTTGTGGCTCTGGCCTTTGTGGTCTTTTTCAGCACCGGTGTGATTGAAGGCTGGGCCCAGTAATGACCACAAACCAAGTCATCCCCCCGGACTCGGTTCTCCACTTTGCCGAACAGGCCATTCACCCGCGCCGCTCTCTGTGGCGGCGGCTGGTTGCTTTGATCGTGGGCAGTTTTGCCGCCCTGGTGGTTTTGAGCATTCTGTCCCTGGTGGCACAGCCCGCGTTGCAGCGCTTTCTTCCCGGCGACTTGGCCTCTCTGGCCGCTGCCGGTCTGAGCCTGTTCGTGGCCGGCACCGTCCTGGCCTTGATCACCTGCGCCCTGCTGCGCCTGTCTCCGGGTCAGCTGGTCTCCGTCACGGGGCGTTTCCGCTGGAAGTTGTTTGGGCTCTATGCCCTGGCCTGTGTGCCTGTCATGGCTGTGTTCTTGATCGGCAGTGTCCACGGGATTCAGCGTTCGGACTGGCTTCTGGCCACTCTGGTGGTTTTTGCCGTGATCCCGTTCCAGGTTGCCGGGGAGGAACTGGCGTTCCGCGGGGCCATTCAGCAGTCCGTCTCAGCGCTGTTGGCCCGATGGCGGTTCAGGCTGGTTGCTGCAGCCCTGGTCAGCGCCGCTATGTTTTCCGCGGCCCACCAGCCCGGCAACATCCAAGGGTTGGTGGCCTTCCTGACTTTCGGTCTGGTGTTTGCAGCAGCCGGTTATCTCACGGGTGGCCTTGAAGCTCCGCTGGCCATTCACTTGATCAACAATCTCTACAGCCTGGGTACACCCACCATCCAGGTGGACAACACCAACCTGCTCACGCAAAACGCCACCCAGATCACGTGGGGCAATGCGGCCTTCAGTGTGGCAATCAACGTGGCGGCGCTGGTGGTGATTGTCCTCATCAGTCGTCGTCTGCAGGCGCGGACCACCGCCCACCCATCGTGAGCCACAGGTTTGACAGGTACATGACCCCTGGAATCGCCTCCCAGGGGTCATTTACCTGTCAAACGCATTTCACGACGACGACGCCGCCGGGTCCCTCCGCGGCGGAATCGTTGCGGCAAAGGTGGCTGTCCAGTGTTGGTCCTTGTACTGAGCCGGGACCGGGTCAACCAGCAAGGACCGAGTCATGGTGGCGGCTTCTTGCGACCCGGTTTCAGGCAGCGGGCGATGAGAGGCAGCCAGGACCACGTTGCCGCGTCGTCGTCCTTTGAACATGGCGGGGTCAGCCACGGCGGCCACGTGCGGGAAGACCGAACGCAGAGTGGCAATTTCCTGCCGGACCCCGTTGAGTTGGGGGTCATCCCCCACATTGAGCAGATAGATCCCGTCCGGGCTCAGCACCCGCTCGACCTCACGGGTGAACTCCACGGTGGTGAGCGGGTGCGGCGTCCGGTCGCCGGCAAAGACGTCCCGGATGATGACCTCCCGCGTGTTGTGGTTCAGGGACTCGGTCACGGCACGCGCCTCCCCCGCACGAACCCGCAAAAGCGGTGCGCGGGGTAGGTCGAACCATCCGCGGACCAACTCCACCAGACGGGCATCCAGTTCCACCACCACCTGACGGGACGTGGGCCATTCGTGGGCCACCCACCGCGCCATGGAACAAGCTCCGCCACCCAGGTGAAGAACCCTGAGTTTCTGCGGATCGAGGTTGGCGGGCACATACATCCGCAGCACGGCAGCCATCCAGCGCATGTACTCAAAGTCAAGGTCACCCGGACGTGCAGGGTCCACATGCGAAGACGGCACCCCGTTGACCAGCACGGTCCAGGCCCCGGGTGTCAGGTCATCCGGGACCAGCTCAACGGTCCCGGTACTGATCTCCCAGGTACCTGCGCGCGGCCCGGAGCTTTCTGCCGGTGGCTCCTGCTGCCCACGTTGGCGTTTGCGACCCATCAGGCAATGCCACCGGGCCGAATCATGCGGTACGTGAACTGCCCGGACCACGCACCCTCTGCAGGTAGCGGCGGGGTGTCCACCTGCGTGAAACCGTGCTTGCGGTAGAAAGCATCCGCACGCTGATTACCTGCCATGATCCACAGGTACACGGGTTCGGCTGGATCGTGGTCCTTCAAGACCGCCTCCATCAGCTGGGCACCCAACCCCGTTCCATGGGTGCTGGCCCGGGTGTAGAGACTCACCAACTGGCGGGTGGCAATCACATCAGAAGCCACCGCGCACTCCCAACCCAATGGTCCGTCGGCGGCAATGGCAAAGCCGACCAGTACGCCGTCGTCGTCTTGGGCCACCTGAACGTTGGCGCTCGGCGCCTCCAAATGCGCGCGGTCTTCCTCAGCGGCGCCGGTGCCGGACTGAATGGAAGCCACGAATGCTGTGCCGTAGAGCGGTCCGTAAGTCTCCGCCTGACATGCAAAGCGCAGGGCTGTGAGGGCCTCAGCGTCCGCGGGAGTGCCAGGCCGGATGCGGTAGCTCAACTCTCGATGGCCCCGGAACTGCTGTGTCCCTCCAACGCCTGACGCTGTAGAGCAGCCTCCAACCGCTCCACCTTGCCGGAGATCTCCCCCGTGCGACCAGGGCGAATGTCCGCTTTCAGGACCAGGGACACGCGCGGGCCGTGACGCCCCACCGCTTCCGTGGCGCGCTTGATCACAGCCATGACCTCATCCCAGTCACCCTCAATGGTGGTGAACATGGAGTCAGTCTGATGCGGCAGACCGGAATCGCGGACAATCTGGACTGCAGCGGCGACGGCGTCGTGTACGGAGGCATCTGGGTTGTCGCCACCCATGGGCGATACGGAAAATGCGACGATCATGTGACCATCCTCCCACTGCACCTTCCCGGGCAGGAAGACAGCTTGAGCACTTGACTGAACTGCTGGGCGTGCAGCACGATTTGCTGTAGTGAAATAAAAACAATAAAAACGATTTGCACTGGGAGGTGCGTGTGGAACAGTCGCCCAGAACCCCCTCCAACAGCCCGTTCACCCCTGGTTACGGCAAGCAACCACACGTCTTTGCCGGCCATGAGCCAGAAGTGGACGAGCTGGTCCAAGTATTCAAGACTTACGACTTCGGCGACAATCACTCCATCCTGGTTTCCGGTCTGCGCGGCTCAGGTAAGACCTCCATGCTGGGGTTACTGCAGGATGCAGCTGCCGAGGAGGGGTGGCTGGTCATTCAAGACGACGCAAGCCGGGGCCTCATGGAACGAGTCATGGGCACCACCATCCCTACGATCATCAACGATTTAGAGCCCACCCACCGTCAAGCTCTGAGTGCACTGAAAATCTGGCACTTCAGCGCCGATTGGACACTGTTGCCCAGGGAACGGCCTACCAAGCCGCTGTTGCGCCAAGACCTACTCGCGCTCTCCAATGCAACAGACCACCGCGGCATCTTGATCACCGTTGATGAAGTATCCGCGAGTAAGGCCCGAATGCGCGAGCTTGCGCGTTTCGCGTTGGAGATAAATCATGCGCTCCAGTGCGGCGCCAACATCATGATCGTTTTCGCAGGCATCAAGGTTGATCTGGACGCCCTGCAAAATCAGGAGCACGTGACTTTTTTGCGGCGTTCAAAGGTTCTGGATTTCCAACGACTTGACCCAGGTTCAACCCGTCGAGTTCTGGCCGAGACCACACAAATCGGCGGACGGACGCTGGCGGAAGATGCCCTGGAGCACATGATCGCCGCATCGCAAGGCTATCCGTACCTAGTCCAGCTCGTAGGTGACTACGCCTGGCGCCAGCAACCAGATCAAGAGGCAATTTCTGTAGAAGACGCTCGCCAGGGGAGCAGCAAGGCGATTGAAGCTGCCCAGAGACGAGTCATCAGCAAAGTCTTCGAGGACCTCTCCGCCAAAGACAGAGAATTTGTAACCGCCATGGCAGAGGACCCTGGGCGATCCAAGATCGCCGACATCGTGCAACGCATGAGGGCTGCTGATCAAAGAGTCTCAGATCAGTACGTGCAGGTATACAAGAAACGCCTGATTGATTCTGGCTATGTCCGCTCTGCGGGACACGGTTATGTCACGTTCTCCCTCCCCTACCTGGGCGATTACATCCGCGCACAGAGAAACTCCCAGGAGCTGGGAGGGTCAGCGGCAACCGCTGACCCTTGGGATGCCTATCCACCGCCTAGCCAAGGCTGAAGCGCGAGGCGCCGCAGTTCTTCCATTGGCCCACTGCGCTGACCGCCGTGACGGGGAACGCCAGGCAACACCGGACGCGGTTGCCGATGGCACCGATAGGGTTGCAGTTGGACCTTGCTCGCCCGCGGATGAGGAGCACTCGCGTGACCAACGGTATTTATCTCAGCGCCATGACACCGCTGTCTGGCAAGTCCCTGGTGGCCCTGGGACTGATGGACACCCTGTTCAAGAACTCCGACCGCGTGGGCTTCTTCCGCCCGGTCCACATGGGCGCCACCCCGCAGGATGACCCACTGTTGCAGCTCATGGCGGAGACCTTTGAGTTGCCCCCCGAACGTTGCCGCGGTGCGGTGTCCCTGGAGCAGACCCGCGAAATCCTGGCCACGGGCAACTACGACGACCTTGATTCCCAAGCAGTGGCCATCTACACCGAAATGGCCACCCACTGCGATGTGATCGTGGTGGATGGCACGGACATGATCGCCCACAATGCCGCGATTGCGGAGTTCGACCTCAATGCACGGCTGGCCAACAACATGGGCTGCTCCGTGCTGGCCGTGATCGGCGGAAACCAGACCGAGGACCCGCAACAGCTGCTCAATGCCGTGGAAGTCTCCCGCACGGAACTGCGGGAGGCCAAGTGCGACATCTTTGCCATCATGGTCAACCGCTGTCCGGTTACCTGGGTGGATGAGGTAGCCGAAAAAGCCCCCCGCGGGCAGCACCACCTCCCCGTGTATGTCATTCCGGAAGTCCCCGCAGTTTCCAGCCCCACCATTGAAGAGCTGGTGGATGAAGCCGGGTTCGGTACAGATCTGGCTGCTGTGCCGTTGGACCGCGACATCCAGGGCGTGAAGATCGCAGCCATGACAGTTGAACACTTCCTGGACCAGCTGGTTGAGGGCGAGTTGGTGATTGTCCCGGGTGACCGATCGGACGTGCTGATGTCCTGCCTGGCCTCGGCGCTCTCCCCCGGTCGCCCCACTCCCGCCGGCATGTTGCTGACCGGTGGTTTGCTTCCCGGTGAGTTGGTTCAGTCCTTCATCCAGCAGGCACCGTTCCCGGTCCTGACCACGGACAAGGACACCTATCAGGCAGCCAAGCGAGTGGCCCGCACCCGCGGGCGCCTGAGCAACCGCAGCCCGCGTAAGGCAGCGGCCGCCCTGGGCGAGTGGTCCCGCCGTATTGATGTCCAAGAGCTTGTGGCCAGACTGGATTTGGAGCGTCCTGTGCGGCGCACTCCGTTGCGCTTCCTACACGATCTGGTGGAAGCCGCCCGGTCTGACCGCAAGAACATTGTGCTGCCCGAAGGTGATGACCCCCGGGTGCTGCGCGCTGCCGAAATCATCCACCGCCGCAACTTCTGCGATCTGACCATCCTGGGCAACCCGGATGAAGTCCGGCGACTGTGCGATGCGGAAGGCATCAACCTGAACTTTGAGGATGATGGTTTGGACCTTGTGGACTACCGCAATGATGCCGCCATGATTGACCGGTACACGGACGCCTATGTGGAATACCGCAAGCACAAGGGTGTGACCAAGGACGTTGCGGTGGACCGCATGCGGGATGGTTCCTACTTCGGCACCATGATGGTTCAGCTGGGCGATGTGGACGGCATGGTCTCAGGCGCCGCCCACACCACGGCCAACACCATCCGCCCCGCCCTGGAGTTTGTGAAGACCGCCGAGGGCGTGAAGATTGTCTCCTCCGTGTTCTTCATGTGCCTGGAGGACCGCGTACTGGTCTACGGTGACTGCGCCGTGAACCCCAACCCGAACGCGGAGCAGTTGGCGGACATTGCGGTGGCCTCCGCCGCCACCGCGCGGGCCTTTGGCGTTGACCCACGGGTTGCCATGCTTTCTTACTCCACGGGCGGTTCCGGCTCCGGTGAGGATGTGGAGCGAGTTCGGGAGGCCACGGAAATCGTCAGGGCCACCAACCCAGATTTCGCGGTGGAAGGCCCCATCCAGTACGACGCAGCTGTGGATGCCAGCATTGCCAAATCCAAGCTGCCCGAATCTTCCGTGGCCGGTCAGGCCACTGTGTTCGTGTTCCCAGATCTCAACACGGGCAACAACACCTACAAAGCGGTGCAGCAGTCCGCCGGGGCAGTTGCCGTGGGCCCGGTTCTGCAGGGTCTGCGCAAGCCGGTCAACGATCTCTCACGTGGCTGCACAGTGGAGGACATTGTGAACACGGTGGCCATCACCGCCATCCAGGCCCAAACCATGTGATCGCGCACCAACCTTATGGATTCACCGGGGACAGGCTTCTGACAGGCTCATTTCCCGCGTATCCATAAGGTTGGTGCTTCACATCCGCGGTAGAGGAGGTCGGCGATGCCTCCCCGAAGCCACTTCCGCAAGCAAGCTGCGTTGAGTTTGCGGCCAGGTGTACCAAATCTGTTCGTAGCTCAGACGCATGGTGTTGTAGCCCAAGTCGCGGGCAGCCAAATCTCTGACCCGGTCCACTCTGTAACGCTCTTGTGGCGCATGGTGCTGTTTACTGTCGCATTCGATGATCAAGGACTGCCCTACCAGAAGGTCAACATGCCCCACCCCGGGGATGTGGACCTGGGACCGAACCTTGAAACGGCGTTGCTGAAGAAAGTAACGCACCCTGGTTTCGCTGCCCGACCCCGCTCCCGGCGTGAAGTGCGCGAGCGCATGGCGCTTGCACGTGGGTGCGATACCAATGAGATCATTCACATCCGGCTCATTGATCAGTCCCTGCTCCACAGCGGACTCGATCACAATGAGTGCAGTTTCCGCATCATGACGCACCACCACCTCGCCAAGACAATCCATCACAGGGGCCAGTGGTTGGTGAGTGGCCACACGCAGGCGGTGCACCTCAACATCGTTGTTCACGCACGGCACGGGAACACCGGGGTTGAGCATGACGTGTAGGTTCCGATTGGGAGTCCAGATCCCATGTTGCTCACACCCACTCAAACAACCGAGCGTGCCGCCCAATGCCACAGCACGTGTGACTGGGACAGGTGCCTGCACTGTGGCAAACCATCCTTTGCGCAATCGGCGCAGGGCACCGCTGTCCAGCAGCGAGTTCACCTGCTTGCGGCCCATACCCAGTTCACGTAGATCACTCCATGAGTAGATACCAAGGTCCATGCCTCGACCCTGACACTACTTCCACCTGGCCTTACACCCCCTGTGGATAACTTGCCGAGCGTCGAATGCACGGGCCGAGGCAAGAGCAGCCGCAACTGGTCCAGATGGAGCCGCCAAGCAACAAGGCTCAACCCCGTCACGTACCTGGGCCTCTGAGCGCTGCGGCTGACACAATGGGGTGAACTCCGCTGCCCACCGCGGGCCGATCAGGCGCGCAGGAAGAAGTAACCCATGCTGATTCTGGTCGTCAACTGCGGCTCGTCCTCCATCAAGTACCAGGTTCGCCAGATGCCTAAACCCGGTCAGAACACCCACGACGGCGGCACGGTGGTCACCAAGGGGTTGATCGAGAACATCGGCACGTCAGAGATCAAGGATCACACCCAGGCCCTGGACATCCTGGCGCAGCGCTTGGAAGAAGAACTTGGGGACCGCACCATTGACGCTGCTGGTCACCGCGTAGTCCACGGTGGAGAGCGCTTTTCCCATCCGGTTCTGGTGGACAACGAGATCATTCGAGCCGTGGAACGCCTTTCTCCCCTGGCTCCACTGCACAACCCAGCTCATGCCCTGGGACTGCGTGCCATTCAGAAAAAGTGGCCTGACATGCCCCAGGTCTGCGTTTTCGACACGGCATTTCACCGGTCCATGCCGGAGCACGCGTGGCGTTATGCCCTTCCGAATGAGATGTACGAGGAGTACGGCGTCCGCCGTTACGGGTTCCACGGAACCTCACACGATTTTGTGACCGGACTTGCCGCAGAACACCTGGGTGTGGCGCGCGATCGGTTCAACGCCGTGGTGGCTCACCTGGGCAACGGCGCCTCCGTGACGGCCATCAAGAACGGCCAGTCTTATGACACCTCCATGGGATTCACCCCGCTGGCGGGGCTGATCATGGGAACCCGCACCGGTGACTTTGATCCTTCGATCATCACCGCCATGTTGCGCCGGGACCCGGAGATGACGGCTCAGCACCTGGACGACATGATGAACAAGCAGTCCGGCCTTCACGCTATTGCCGGCCATTCGGACATGCGCGCCGTGGAAGAAGCTGCCGCCGCGGGGGATGCAAACGCCCGGTTGGCCCTGGAGATGGCGGCCTACCGTCTGGCCAAGTACATCGGCGGATACCACGTGGCCGTGGGTGGTGCCCGTGCTTTGATCTTCACCGCCGGGATCGGTGAGAACTCGGGGACCTTCCGCCAGCTGGTGGTGGATCACCTGGGGGCGCTGGGAGCAACGCTGGACCCGGAGGCCAACGCGGTGCGCAATGACCAGGTGCGGCGGATCTCCACTGACGATTCCACCTTGGAGGTGCTGGTGGTCCCCACCGATGAGGAACGTGCCATTGCGGAAGCCACCGCTGAGCTGGTCAGCGGATAGATTCTCAGGCGTTGGCCACCACCGGCGGCTGATCCGACCACGGAAACACAATCCACTCGTCCGTGGACTTCCAGACATAGTCAGGCTCCACGATGGACCGGGGCTTGGAATAGATCACCGCGCTGCGGCAGTCAGCCCCGAATCCGGACAGCAGTTCCAGCACAAGGGCCAGCGTGCGCCCGGAGTCGGCGACGTCGTCCACCACCAGAACTTTGCGTCCCCGGATGGAATCCACATCCAGCATGGGTGCCAGCAGCACGGGATCGGGCAAGGTTTCGTGGACGTCCGTGTAGAACTCCACATTGACGGCATCAATCAGCTTGACGCCCATGGCGTAGGACAACGCGCCCGCGGGTACCAGGCCGCCGCGGGCCACTCCGATGATCAGATCGGGCTGGAACCCGCTGTCCGCAATGGCCTGGGCCTGCTGTCTGATGGCATCACCAAAGCCTTGCCAGGTGAGGACTTCTTTGGTGATCAGGTCCGTGGAATCCGCGTGATAAGCCATGCGGCAACGTTAGGGCATGCGACTCCACGGTGCCATCCAGCACCACCGCCACTCACCCGTGCCCAGTGTCCAGTTGTGTGGCCTCTCAGCGCTCAGGGGCCACACAACTGCGCACTCGGCCGCCGGCACGGACCAAAAGCTCAGTCCGCCAGCATCTCCTGCACCAAAGGAGCCACCCGGGTGCCAAACAGTTCGATGGATTGCATCATGGCAGCGTGACTCAGCGGTCCCACGGAGTATTTGAGGTCAAAACGTTCAGCCCCAAGCTCCTGCCCGTGGGCTGCGATCTTGCGCGCCACCGTGTCCGGCGACCCCACGTAATAGGCCCCTTCCGCTCCACACATGGCGTCAAAGTCCGATCGCTTCAGCGCAGGCCAACCGCGTTCGCGGCCAATGACATCGTGATTGGCCGCAAACGCCGGGAAGAACTCATCACGTGCCTGCTGATCCGTTGCCGCCACATACCCCGGGGAGTGCCACGCTATGGGCAGTTCGGGCTTACCAAAGTGTTCAAGGGCTCGCCGGTAGTGGTCTGCAAAGGGTTTGAAGCCCAACGGGCTGCCGCCGATGATCGCAAAGATCACGGGAAGCTCATAGTGGGCGGCCCGCACCACGGAGTTCGGAGATCCACCCACAGCAATCCAGGCGGGCAACCGTCCGGATTCCGTCTTGGGGAAGACCTCAATGCCGTTGATCGCCGGGCGCAGTCCCCCCTCCCATTCAACGGGGCCCTCCCGCTGCAGTCGAGTGAACAATTCAAGCTTCTGGGCAAAAAGGTCCTCGTAATCCTCCAGGGCGTAACCGAACAGCGGGAAGGACTCCGTGAAGGAGCCGCGGCCCAAAATGGCTTCCGCGCGTCCGTTGGACAGCGCATCCACCGTGGCAAATCGCTGATACACCCGCACCGGATCTTCCGAGGAAAGCACTGTGACCGCGGTGCCCAGGTGAATCTTGGATGTGATGGTGGCCAGACCAGCAAGGACGGTGTCCGGCGCGGAGACCGCATAGTCGGCGCGGTGATGTTCGCCCACCCCAAAGAAGTCCAGCCCCACTTGATCTGCCAGCTGCCCCTCAGCGACGACGTCGCGGATCACCTGAGCCTGTGAAATCGGCTGACCGTCCGGCCCGGGGTGGACATCGCCAAAGGTGTTGAGGCCAAGCTGCATGTTCTGCTCCGGAAGTAGGGGATGAACCGCAATCCATTGTGCCCCACTTATGGTGACGTGTCACGCAAAGCGGGTGGGTTGGGTTCACTCGCTGCGCTTCAACGCTCGATCGTGCAGCACGTACCCCAAGGCCATGGAGGTTGATCGGAACAGTTCTCCACCCAGCACCCAATACGCCACGGTCACTGCGCTGTCCGCCCCCGTCAGCCAGGCACCACCCACCACCAGCACCAGCTGCACGCCGCTGATCCGCATGAACCAGCGTTCGTACCCACCCAGCATCAGCACATTGCTGGTGGCAGAGGTGGTGGCATTGATCAAGGTGGACACCACCAGGACCACGGCAGCCGCCCAGGTTCCCCGATAATCCTCACCCAAGAGATCCACCAGGGTGCCTTCGCCCACCAACAGGAGGAAGATCAACAGCAGGCCGGGCAGTATGGCGGAGGCAACCGCTGCTTCCACCACAAGTTTGCGCAGCGCAGAGCGGTCTTGCACGGCCACCGCGATCCGCGGCCCGAACACAGTTGCCACCGCCGAGGTTCCCATGGCGCCGGCGGACTGGATGCGCTGTGCGACGTCGTAGGTACCGGCCACCGCCAAGGAACGTGCGGAGAGTACGAACATGGGTCCGCGAACACACAAGGCGGTCAAGGTTGCCCCGAGCCCCAGGGGTAACGCCACCCGCCACGGGGTTTTGGGAACTTCCACGCCCTGGGCTCGGTAATGCGCCAGACGGCGGCCAGGTGCGGGGGAAATCCACCACATGATCGCAGCGGTCAGCACAAAGGCCACCACCTGCCCAGCAATCAGCAGGTGCGGGGCGAACAGGGCCGCCAGCACCGCGGCAATGAGCCCGAACCCCGGCAGCGCCACGGACTCCAAGAACTGTCCGGCCACGGGCAGTTGCCGGGCGATCCGCTGCACCATGAACAGGCGCGCGAATGCCGATGCGGCCGCCACCACCCAGAAGGCCAGCAGAAGCCACATGGAGTACCCCAGGGCGGCCCCCACCACCGCCACAATCCCCACCACCAGGCCAATGGCCAGCCACATCATGGCAACTGTCCTGGCGTCCCGGCGGGCCAAAAGGCGCGCGGCGCGGCGATCGTTGGCAGCCCAGAGAGGTGCCTGTTCACGCATCCCGGCAACGTCCAGCCCAAAGGTTCCGGCCATTCGAGCCACCAAGGCCACGGACCACAGCAGACCGTTCAGACCCACATCCTGCACGGTGAATTGCAGGGCAACCACGGCCACCAGCGCCATCTGTGCTGCCGCTCCGCCGATGCGAATTGCCAGCACCATGAGGGACTGCAGTCGGGCTCCACCCACCCCGCCGCTAGCTGCCACTCTTGGGATCGTCCCGTTCCGCGTGATCAGGTGAAGGTTCGTGGGCCACTGAGCTCTGCTGGACGGCAGGCTCCGTGGAGTTCCGGCCCTTGGCGGCCCGATCCTTGACCAGGTACCATAGGAATTTGGTGTTGCCCACGGCATAGCGCTTGAACATCCGTTTGGGCTCCAGAGCAAGCCGGAAGGCCCACTCCATCCCCAACCTCTGCACCAGTTCGGGTGCACGTTTGGTTTCCCCGGCGACCACGTCAAAGGAGCCACCCACGCCCACGCACACTCCCACCGCCATGCGCTCACGCTGCCCGTAGATGAAGTCTTCCTTCATGGGCGATGGAACGGCCACGAACAGGATGTCCACGCTGAGGTGGCCGATTTCCCGGGCCACGTCCTCATCGGTCTTCCCGGCCTGCCTCCAGTAGCCGTCATGACGGCCCACCACATTGGCGCCGCGTCGCGTGAAATCCTCCGCCACGGCATCCAGAACCTCCGGGCGCGCGCCCAGGAGGTAGATGCGTTGACCCTCCTCAGCGGAAAGGTCCACCAGACGGTTCATCAGGTCAATGCCCGCCACGCGCTCAGGGACCGGACGGCCCAGCAGCTTGGCGGCCCACACCACGGATTGACCGTCAGCACTGACAACATCCGCGGCGTTGAATTCATGCTGCTTGGCAGGATTTTCCTTGGCAGAGACAATTTTGGCCGCGTTGATGGACAAGTGGTTGTGGTGACCGCCGTCAGTCATCAACCCTTTGAGCTTGTCCACGGTCTGGTCCATGGTCAGTGGGTCAATCCCCACCCCCATGACGTTGCGCCTGGTCCGCGATTTTTTGGACGACGACGCCGAAGCCCAACCCCGTTGCGGTGAATCCTGGTCAAAGTCATCTTGACGAGCCGGCTGACTCATTGTTGTTCCCCCATCCGGCCAGGGCCAGCGTGGCGTGCCCCTGGTTCCATCTCATGTGCGGCAGCCCCGACCCCAAACTGCGGAAGCCGCCGTCGTCCCCCTGGAGTGCCAGGAGGTGTTCCACCGCCGGTTGCGGAGCTGGGATTGCCCAGCCCCGGTTCACGGCCCGGGCCAAGAAGCCCACGGTGGTGGCTACGTTGTGTACGTCATGTGAAGCCTTTTCTGCGTTGGCGTAGTACAGCGGCAGGCCGTCCCGATTCAGGCAGTGCTCTGCCCAGAATTGCAGCCCCTCCTGCCGGGCATTTCCGGTGTCAAAACCGGCCGTTTCCAGTGCCCACAGGGAGTCCAGGTTGTAGATGGTGTGGAAACTGTCAATCCACTCCAGCCCCGGCCCCACCCCGTAGGACCACGCACCGTCCGGCATCTGCGCTGCCACGGTTCGGTTGATGGCGCTCTGAATCTTGCCGCCGTCCCCTCCCAGCATGGCCAGGCTTTCAGCACCCAGCAAGGAACCGTTGTGCACCAGGCGGTCGGAAGTGGTGGTGTAGCGGAAGTAACCATCGTGAAACTGTCCCTCCAGCCACTGCTCAACCTCAGTGCTGACTTCCTTCAGACGTCCGGTGGCTTGAAAGGCCCGGAGCGCAAAGGTGGTGGCCACCACGTTGGGACTGCCCGCGGGGTAAAAAGCCCACCGGGTTTGGACATCGAACTCATACCCCCAGGGGCCGGCTCCACGCTCGGTCAGAATGCGGTCCACCAGACGATTGGCCAGTTCAGGGTTGTTGTCCAGTACCGCAGCATGGGAAAACAGCGCCATCCCCTTGGTCATCCGCACCGGTGGAACATCCGTCAGGTCCCGTAACCACTGTCCGGCGCGTTTGTGCGCCTGCACCCACGCCTGACGTGGGCGGCGAGTCTTCAAGTGCTTGGCCAGCGGGGACAGCAGGCCGTCATACGGGTCCGTGCCGGCGAACTCGCGGACTTCAGCAAACCGGAAGGCCCGCTCCAGCGCGGAATCCACGGCCTCAGCAAGGTCCGGAGTCAACAGGTCGTGTGGTCTCATGCGTCTCCCTCCGCAGGCAGATGCTCGGAGGACCTACCGGTCTCCATCCGGCGTCTGGGTTTGGCTGTGGTCCGGTGGCGTTCCCGGGCGTGGTCCACCATGCGGTCAAAGCGCTCCCTGTAAGAATCCAAGGCGTAGCGCCCCCGCCAGACTTTGCGTGCAGAAGTTGCCATCCGCTGCCGAGTTTCGTGGTCCTTGATCACAAGCTCCAGAGCCTCGGCCAAGGCTTGGACGTCACCAACCGGGACCAGCAGGCCGTCTTGGCCGTCGCGGATGACTTCAGGGACCGCGCCTACGGGGGTGACAACGGGAGCCAGTTCCCAGGCCATGCCTTCCAACAGGGACAACGGCAGGTTTTCGGCCTGGCTGGGCAGAACCAAAACGTGCGCATGTTCCATCTGCTCCACCAAAGCAGCGCTACCCAACCAGCCCGTGACAGTCACGTTCTTGGCGCTGTCCAGTGCGGTGGCAATCAGGCCGTCAGGGTCATCCATGTCTCCCGCCAGGATCAACGTGGCAACCCCATCGGTCTCCAACCGGGACCAGGCATCCAGGAGCACGTGGGCTCCCTTCCGTTTGCCCACTCGCCCGGCAAACAACACCCGCACGGGCAAGGGCCGCTGCCCCAGCCGGACCGGCCCGGGAACTGCATTGGGCATTTGCACGGTCTTGATGGTGGACACCCCCAGAGCATCCTGGACGTAGCGCCCCCACCCCTCACCCAGCACCGCCACCAAGGCGGCCCGGTTGAACAAACTGCGGATTCGGCGTTGTAGGAACGGCGGCTGAGCGCTGTAGAAGGCCGGATACCCGCCACTGTGCAGATGCACCACGTAGGGAATTGAGCGGAACCGCAGAACCTTGCTGAGCAAGAACTTTCGCCAGGTGCTGCCGCGTGAGCTCACCTGCAAAACCCACACCTCGTCAGTGGATGAGGTCAGCGCTTTCACCAACGCCTGCACAAAATGCACCAAGCGCAGGATGACTGAATCGGGAGCGCCACCCGATTCAACAAAGTCCAACGTTGTCTGCGTGGACTGCGTTGATTCCAGATACCCGGACATCACGCCGATGCCTCCGGGTGAGCCCGGCCGGGGCCCTGCAACACGAACCTTCATGCCTTCCCCCCACGTTCTCCGGCAGGTTGCTCTGACCCGCTCTCCCACGGAGCCATACGCTGCCGCACGGGGAGTTGAGCATCTGCGCCCTGCTGGCTTACAGACTGTTCATCCCGGGGGACCGCGGAGAGAGCCGTGGCAATACCGGCAGCCACAAACGGCAACGCGAACATGGGTGGGGAAACAAAAACGGGAGCCACCACGGACTCGATCCCCAATGTGAGGAACCAAGCCACGGTGACGGCACCCACCCATCGCACCCCCGCGGAGTCGGCGCCACGCATGAGCCTCCACCCGGTGACAGCCAGGAGGTAGAGCGCACCGGCGTAACAGAGTGCGCCAATCAAGCCCGCCTCAGCAATGGGCGCAGGCCAAAAGGTGTCGGACAGGAACCCACCGCGGTCACCGGGGCCCATCCCGTAAATCCACTGGTAGCCCAGATCCTCGTAGAGGGGGCTGTAGTGGTCCCCGGCCGTGAAGGAGGCAAAACGGCCGAACCCCACACCCAGCGGGAAAGCCGCCAGGGTCAACGTGATGGCGTCCAGGGTCATCCGCACCCTGGCGGTCTCCGCCACATTGGCGGTGTACTCCTGATAGGTGCTCACCACCACAGCGGTCAAGGGCTCCCATCCCAGGATCAACGCCACCGGG
This sequence comes from Kocuria sp., assembly GCF_030538595.1. Classification (GTDB taxonomy): domain Bacteria; phylum Actinomycetota; class Actinomycetes; order Actinomycetales; family Micrococcaceae; genus Kocuria. The sequence continues at coordinate 81,531 of NZ_JAUNTS010000012.1, read as the reverse complement.
AGCAGCACTGCCAAAGCCGTCACATAGAGCGAGCGTGGCCCTGGCAGCACGGCCCGCATGGTGATGGCGGTCAGGGCCGCCGCTGCAATGGATTTACGCCGGAAGGCCGCAATACAAGCCAACCCCGTGGCAATCAGCAACGCCAAGCTCAGGAGGTTTTTACGGACCAAATGGCGGTAGAGCAGGATGGCAACAAACGCCATGGCCATGGTGGTGCCCAAGCCAACCGGGTGATCGAACGGGCCCGTCAAGCTGGTGAAGCCAGCCCGTTCGGTAATGGTCTCCATGCGCCCGATCCAGGCGTTCCAGGACCCCGGAAGCGCCGCATTCACCACGGCTGCGGCAAGAACGAACATCACAAAAAAAGTTCCTGCCCGGACAATGTTGGGGACATCCTCTCTCCGCCAGTCCAACTGGGCCACGGCAAAGCCCAGTGCAGGTCCTTTGAGGAACAGGAAAGCGCCCATGGCCATGGTGGTCAATGGAACTGAGTTGACAACACTGCTCACCACGCCAAAGGCCGCGAAAGCCAGGAAGAACCACAAGGCCGGATAAGACCGGATGGACCCGTGCAGATACAGGCGGCGTCCACAGAAGAGAGCCACCGCAAGAATCACACCCAGCTCATCCCCGTATCCCAGGGCGTTGACGCCGGACACCGTTTGAATGGTCTGGGACAGCATGGTCACCATGACCAAAACTCCCGCGGTGACCTTGGGATAGATGAAGGCGCAGGCACCCAAAACCACCACAGCCAGCCCGCCGGTCAGGACGGCTGCCGCCACGGTGATCCATGTGGCAACTTCAACCAACGCGAAACCTCCCCGTGGTCGTGCGTAATTTCCCAATGAACAACGCGCACCGCGGCTCCAGCATGCCCTCGACCCCGTACCGAGCATTGCCAGGTGTGAGCAGCGGCCTACTTCCCCAAGTTGGACCGACTGCCTCACGCTCTCCAAGCAGCATTCTGCCGTGAGGCCACACATGCGCTCAGGCCATGGTGACACGCATGGCCACACAGTTTGCAATCGCAGGCGGGGATGTCCACACAAGTGGGAGCCCGCCTCATTAACAATATGTATTTTCCTACGTCATGATTTTGCTGGGGGTTAGCATGGGCCGTGCTCGCGGCAAATATTTGGGGTGCCGTCAGCACGGAGCATTCACCTCCCGGATCAGGGCACTGATTCAGGCCCCTGGAGGGGAGCGCCCGCGGGGGTGACACCCTCGCAACGGCTGCCGCTGCTACGGCGTGGCTTTGCCGTGAACTGCACGGACGTGCACGCAGAAGACTCGACAAGGGGAATCGAACATTGCGCGAAACATCACCGTATGAAACCAACGAGATCAGCGCCGCCGAACTGGGTGGCGCGATCCAGCGTAGATGGTGGCTTGTCCTTGTAGGGCTGGTTTTGGGCCTGGGTCTGAGTTTCGCGTTTTCCATCACCCAAGCACCCAAGTACGACTCAGTCACCACGGCTTTGGTCCATGCCAATGCCGCCCAAGACACGGCCACTGACCGTTTGGCCGCAGAAGAACTCGCCAAATCCCGCGCCGTCACCTATGAGTCTCTGGGCAATTCGGTGGTTGTGGCCGACACGGTGAAGCAGGAATTAGGTCTGGACACCCCCACGGACCTTCTCCTGGAGAACGTCCGGGTGGTAGCACGTCCGGACACCACGGGATTGGAGATCACCGCCAGCGCAGCCAGCCCGGAAGAGGCCGCAGAACTGGCCTCCGCCTGGAGAGACGCCTTGGCTGAGGCCGCCGGCGATCCTCAGCCCGGTGACAACATTGAGGTGATTCCGGCTGGCGAACCGACCATTCCGGAAAACCCGTCTGGCATTGCCACACCGCTGATCTATGCAATAGGTGCAGCCATTGGCCTACTGCTCGGCATCATTGCCGCAGTCAGCTTGGGTCATCCCAGGCATTCACCACGCCGCACGGACTGATCGGCCTCAGGCCCAGGTACTGACCACTCCGGGGATGTTCTGATCCACCAGGCGGCTCTTGCCATTCGGCGGCACGGTCAAGCGATCCACCAGTTCCAGGTCCAGATCCACCTGCCCTTTGGTCCGGCTGATCATGGTGGTGTAAAACTCTTCCAGTTCCTCAGTGGTGGCCCGCGCGGAGGGCTCCACCATGAGTGCCACCTTGCCGGGTTCGTCTTGACGGAAGCGGAACCTGTTGACGCACAAGAACTGGTGGCCGTGCACGTTCAGCGGAGTGGTGGGAAACAGCGTCCCGTCGGCGCGCACCAGACCTTCGCGGCCACGGCGTGCTTTGATCTGGGTGAAGGTGGGGTCCCCCCAGTAGTTGAAGCCCACCACCTCCGCAGAATCACCGGTGTCGTAACGCAGGAACGGCTGCCCCATCAGCCGCAGCCCGGTGGTCACTATGCGGCCGCGTTCACCCACCTGCGCAGGCGAACCGTCCTGCTTGATGATTTCCGTGATGCCGTACAGCGGTTCGGGGTGAAAGACCCCTTGATCATCCATACCCGCAAAGACCGTGCGCTCTGAGAGTCCGTAGAAGTTGGACACCACCGCATTGGGGAAAACTCGCCGAAAGGTCTCCGCCTGGGTGGGCGTGTACTCCTCAGACACCGCCAGGATGCCTTTGATCTGGTGGCGCCACTGATCCCGGGGCAGATGTTCTTCCAGCAGCCGTGCCATGTAGTCGATGGAGGCCGGGTACCCGTGGATGTAGCGGATGTTGCGCTCCGTCACCAACCTCCAGTGGTCTTGGATACGTTCGGGTGACAGCGCCTGGATGCGCAGGACCACTTCCCCGGTGGTGGCTTGCACCAGGTGGTCCTTGGATTCGTCGAACTCCACAGCCCCACGTAGGAAGAGCCGCCAGTCATCCAATTGGTATCCGGTGGCCTGGGCCCAGGTTTTCTGAACGTAGGCCCACTCCCCCGCTCCGCGGGCCTTGTCCAGGTGGAACAGGATGGGGCTGCCGGAGGTCCCCGAGCTGGCCACCAGTTCCACCTTGTTGGTGTAGGCCGGTGAGATCATCCGTTCCGTGTTGGAGGACAGGGCATCACGGGTCAACACGGGCAGCTGTGACAGGGTGACAAACGGATCGGCGTCACCACTTTTGAGGAATGTCCGTAAGGCTTTGTAGCCGGGCTCTTGGGCATAATATTCGGTTTCACCGGCAATTTTCAGCAATTGCGTCAACCGACTTCTGCGCTCTTGTTGTCCCCAAAATGGGACCGTTTGGGCTTTCAAAATATCGCGGTGCGTTTTCCGGTACACGGGGCCGTAGCGCAGGGCAGGGGGAACCATTCGGGCCAGAGCGGCAAACTTCTCCCGCTGCTCCGCCGGTAGATGCGCTATTTTTTCGCGCACGGACATCATGATCTCCCCTTGTCAGCGACCCTGACAGCATGGGTCCAAGGTGTCCCTGCACCTTATTGCCCACACAGCTGCGCCGAGCTCTCCAACCCTGGTTGTGTGCCTTCCAACGCGGAAAATGTACCCGCTACATGCAACATCATATAGGTCTGGATCCTGATGTGCATTCGGAGCCAAGCTCCCGCAGTTATCCATCTCAACAGGATCTTGGCCCCGAATCACTCTCAACCGGGATTTGTTATGAAACGGTTGCCATCAGTCGCTGCTTGAGAGCAGTCATATCCGGGAACGGATTTCCAAACCGGTGCATGGTCATGGAGACCGCCTGCTCATGCAGCATTTCCATCAGTTCCACCCGGGAGGCACCCACCACGGGGTGCGTCAGCACGGCAACGTCCGGGGTGGCGCCCAATGCCACCGCCACGTCCACATCCGTGCCGACCACCTTGATTCGAGCCCCGGCGTGCAAGTCCTCATCCGGGGTGCGCTGGGATTCCACGGATGTGGCTCCCGCTGCCTCAGCTTCATCTGCCCCCACCGCATCACCATGCAGCAGCCGCGCCACCGCTTGCCTCCGGAACTCAGCATCCGTGGCAGGTGGCAACACGCCGGAGAACAAATCGTGTGCCACCAGGGGCAGTTCATCCACAATCCGCGGCGACGGGCTGAGCACAACGTGCGAACCGGAACGCGCAGCCGCCAGGCCCACGCGGATCACGTCCGTGACCGGAGCATCCTCTGCGGCGCGCACCACCACCCGCCTGGGACGGTAGCGGAACAGGTTGGCTTCAGCAGTGAGTCCCGTGGGATCCGTGGTCACACCGAACTCTTGGTCCCAAGCCATTTGATCCACGGCAGCGCAGGCTTTCAGCCACTCCACGTCCCCCTCCGGCAATGTGGCAGCCAATTCGGGAGAACCGATGACTGCCGAAACCACCCGGTGTGCACTTGACCCGCTGGTTTCACGATGGAATCCAGCCTTGTACCACGTCCCCAACTGGGCCAGATAGTTGGGTCCGCCGGCCTTGGCGCCCAAGCCCACGGAAGACTTCTTCCATCCACCAAAAGGCTGACGCTGCACAATGGCACCGGTGATACCGCGGTTGACATACAGGTTCCCCGCTTCAACACCGTCCAACCACCGCTCCACCTCCGTGGTGTCCAGCGAATGGATACCGGCGGTCAGACCGTATTCCACGGCGTTCTGCCATTCCAGAGCCTGGTCCAGGTCCTTGGCCTGCATCAATCCCAGCACCGGCCCAAACACTTCCGTCAGGTGGAAGAAGGAACCTGGTTTGACACCTTTTTTGATGCCGGGTCGCCACAGCCGCCCCGAGTCATCCAGTTGTTTGGGCTCCAGAAGCCAGGTTTCGCCGTCGTCAAGCTGTGTCAAGGCGCGCTGCAACTTGTCCTGCGGCCGCTCGATCACCGGGCCCACCACGGCCTGCAGGTTGGCAGGCCAATCCACCACCATGGATTCGGCAGCGTCCAAAAGCTGACGTTCAAACCGTTCCGAGGTGCCCACGGAACCCACCAGAATGCCCAGTGAGGCCGCAGAGCACTTCTGCCCGGCGTGCCCAAAAGCACTGGTGGCAAGGTCCCACACGGCGCGGTCCCGGTCCGCGGCTGGGGTGACAATCAGCGCATTCTTGCCGGAGGTTTCCCCGGTCACGGGCCGCCCCGTGCGCCAGCCGCCAAACAGCTCAGCGGTTTCATACCCACCCGTGAGCAACACACGATCCACACCCGGGTGGGACACCAGCGCCTTACCGGTCTCCCCCTCCACGGAGTCCACCAGTTGCAGCACGTCACGGGGCACACCGGCCTCCCACAGCGCCTCCACAACCGCAGTTGAACAGCGCCGGGTCTGCGGGGACGGCTTGTGAATCACCGCGGCACCCACCGCAAGTGCAGCCACGGTGGAACCGCACGGAATGGCCAGCGGAAAGTTCCACGGCGGGGTGATCAACACCAGCGTGTCCGGATCGAACACCGCACCGTCCACCTGCTCCAGCTCCAAAGCCTTGCGGGCATACCAGCGGCAGAAATCCATGGCCTCGGACACTTCAGGATCACCCTGCGGCAACGCCTTACCGGTCTCCGCGGCCGCCACGGCCATGAGGTGACCGCGGCGCTCCCCCAGCACGTCCGCGGCCCGGTTCAGAATTTCAGCCCGCTCCCGGGCTCCGCGCGCCTGCCACTGCTTGGCAGCGTTGCGCCCGTTTTCCACGACGACGGCCACCCCGTCCAGATCCAAATCCTCCGGCACGCTCAGAGCATCGAACCAGCGACGATCCTTGATCTGTTCGCTGATTTCCGCCGCCCACTGCTGATTGGCAGGAACGGACACATCTGTATCCGGTTCATTGACGAACGCCTGGTCCAACGGCTGGTGAGCTGTGTAGCCGGAGGCGGACTCCGCCGCACGGTCCTGCTTGCGGTGCGGCTCAGGTGCCTGCTGTCCGTCCAGGTTGATGCCCTCATCCAGAAGCTGCTGGACGGAGGCGCGGAACCGTTCGGCTTCCCGGTCAAAGATGGCGTTGCCCGGTGCCAATTCAAAAATCCCGGACATGAAGTTTTCACTGGCGGCGTTCTCCTCCAGACGGCGCACCAGGTAGGACACTGCGACGTCGAACTCGGCCGGCCGCACCGCCGGAACGTAGAGCAGAATCCGCCCCACGTCCTCTGAAACCGCCACGGACTGCTCCACGGCCATGCCCTGCAACATCTCGAACTCAATGCGGTCGCTCACCCCGCGCTGTTCAGCCAGGAGGTGGGCAAAGGCGATGTCGAACAAGTTGTGTCCAGCCACACCGATCCGTAAGCCCGCCAATCTTTGCGCGGTGAAAGCCCAGGCAAGCGCGCGCTTGTAATTGGCATCCGTGGCTTGCTTGGACGGCATGGTGGTGAGGGGCCAGTCGTGGACTTCAGCGTCCACTTTCTCCAGCGCCAAGTTGGCACCCTTGACCAAGCGAATCTTGATCTGGGCGCCACCGTCTGCCACACGCTGCGCGGCAAACTCACTGAGGCGCTGGATGGCAGCCAGGGCATCCGGGAGGTATGCCTGGACCACAATTCCAGCCTCCAGATCTTTCAATTCCGGGCGGCCAAGAAGTTCCGTGAAGACCTCCGTGGTCAGATGAAGATCCGAGTAGAACTCCATGTCCAGATTGATGAACTTGGTGCCGGCAGGCGCAGCAGCCGCCTTGCGGTAGAGCGGCAGCAGGCGATTCACCACACGCTCCACCGTGCCCTCAAAACCCCAGTGGGACAGCTGCGCCACCACGGAGGAAACCTTGATGGAGGCGTAATCCACATCCTCCCGATCCAGAAGGTCGTCAACGTCCTTGAGGTGCTTGTCAGCCTCCGCGTTGCCCAGCACCTCCTCACCCAACAGGTTGATGTTCAGCGGGTTGCCCTGCTCGGTGAACTTGGCCACGGCTTTACCGAAAGGTTCCGGGCGGGCATCCACCACCAGGTGGCCCACCATCTGGCGCAATCGGGCACGTGCCACGGGGATCACTGCTGCCGGTGCCAAGCGGGAGAACAATCCACCAGCCAGAATTTGGGACCGATCAAGTGTGGACAAACTCTGCGGCGCCAACTTGGCCACCCGCTGCAGCGCCTTTGCTGCGGCTTTGTTGTCCTCTGTGCGGATCACACGATCCACAAATCCAGTGGTGAACTCCAGACCATCCGGATCTTTGAGGATTGCGGAAAGACGATCAGCACCCGGGGAAGCCGCTTTGCCCTCCCGTGCCACATCCGCTGCGCGCGCCAGCCAGTTCTCCACCTGGGCGATGGCGGGCTCCACCAGCTCAGGCAGTCCGCTCAGGTCCGGTTGATCCTGACCACGGCTGCTCTCCACAGGCTGGTCACTCCCCAACGATTGGCCATTCTGTACCGACTGGCCACTCTGTAATGACTCGCCACTCTCCACAGCTTGGTCACCCGTGGAGTTCTCTTGCCGCGAGGCCGTGCGAGGGTGTTCGCCGGTGCCCGCGTTCTCAGGCATGGTGTTGGACACGTGTGCGCCCTACTTTCAACTCGCCCTGGGACGGAACCGTGGCATTCCCACGGCCTCCGGCCATGGTCTCCACAGGGCAAAAATGGGCCGGTGACAATACTGTAAGGGACGGTTATGTCTGCTGTGTCACATGCTGCGTCAAGCACCGTTAGCCCGGTCACCCCAGTGCGCAGGCGTCAGGAGATGCCGAAGAATCTGCGCAGCTTGCGTTTGATGAAGCCAAAGAAGGAGTTGTCCGCCAAGACGTTTGCCACATGGTGCAGTTCGCGCTGTTGCTCCCGCAGCAGAACCGCGAGTTCGGCGTTCTGACGCTCCAGATGCTCCATGCGCTCCTGGACGGCAAGGAACTCACGTGCCATGTAAAGCGGCAGCCCAATGCCGTTCTCCCGGGTCCATTCCTGGAAATGACGTTCACGGACCACCAGGTCATGCTTCTTGTGCTGCGCAGCACCCGAAAACATGGAGTTGCCCAACTCCCCGGTCTGTTCTGGGCGCTGCTGCCAGAAGGCCAGCGTGGTGGTGTTGAGAAAACCGATGGTTGCAGCCTGGGCAAACCGGAGGTGGAACTCCCAGTCCCCCACGGCGGGCAAAGTTTCGTCGTAGTCGCCGATCACCGCGTGCATGGAACGCCGGTACAGGAAGGAAATGGGCACACCCCGATTGATGGCGACCAAATCAGTCAGCGTGATCAATTGGAGCCCGGCCCAGAACACCTCCCGCCCGGTTTCCTCCACCGTGGGCGGCTGCGCTTCCATATCCACGTGTTCGTACACAATCTCCGTGCGCACCATCACGCCACCGTCCGTACAGGATGGCCGTTCCAAGAACGCCACGGTGCGCTGCAGAAACAGTGGGTGCCAGCGGTCGTCGTCGTCATGGATGCACAGAAAATCGCTGTCCGTGGCCCGCACGCCAATGTTGGAGGCTGCCTCCATCCCAAAGGAACGTCGATTGTGAATCACGGAGACTCTGCCCGCGAATTCTCGCTCCCGTGCTGCCACCAGGGCATCCACGGGCTCGGGGTCACCGCCGTCGTTGACCACCATCAGCCGCCAATCGGCAAAACTCTGCGCCAGAACGTCATCCAAGGCGCGCTCCAAAAGCACAGCGCGGTTCTTGGTGCGCATCACAATCGCCACGGTGGCATGTTGTGCAGCAGGTACGGGCACCACCGGCCGGCTCCAGTCCCGGCGCAAGGCACGCGCAATCTCAGAGCCCGCACCTGCCGGCGGCACCTGAGCCACTTCTGACGGCGCCGGAACGGAACCGGTGAGCCCCACCGTCACGGTGTCCCACCACCCCGCTGCGTTCTCCCGGACAGCCGCGCGCCGGGCAAGGAGGTCATCCCCGAACTGAGCGTGGCCCTCCACCATCTCCCGGGTCCACTTCTGGGCCGCTTCCCGCATGTCCCACGCCACATCACGCGGGGTCAACAGAGCAGCCAGCGGCACCACTTGACCGCTGATCCCCCAGGTGGAACAGGCGCCATCCATGCGGACTTCCGCAAAATTGTCCACGGCAATGGGAAGCACCGTGGCACCCCCAGCCAGCCCAAAAACCACAGGGTGATAGCGGGAGCTCACCACGTAATCAGCGGTCAAGGTGCGGCGGAGAGACTCTTGCGCGGATTCAATGCTGCGGTGCACAAACTCACCGTGCATCCGCGTGGCCACCAGGCGATGAAACGCCACATCACCGTCAAGCTCCCCCACCCGGGCCATGTGCGGTACAAACTCCACCACACCGCCCGTACGGTGAATCAGAGCATCCAGGACGACGGCGAATGCCTCCGCCGCTTCGCTCTGCTCAAACGCTCCCGTCCCCGGTGCAAACGTGGCCACAATCCGCGGTCGTGTTGGATCGGCCTCTTCTGCCTCAACCACCGATGTGGCGGACTGCTCAACACCCGGTTCCGCTGTACTGGGAAGCGGGGCAGTGGCCGGAGCGTCCACGCCGTGTTTTGCCCAGGGGCCGCTCAGTGCGCTCAGCGCCCAGCCCACTGCATCATCTGCACACTGCCGCAAGCCACGGTGATTCGGACACAGATCTTGCGCCAGTTGATAGGACTCGGGATCTCGCAAGCCCACCAGTGTGGCCATTTCCACGGTCTGGCGCAGCACCTCACGATCTGGGACGGACAGCACAGGGCCCAGCGTTTGGCCGCTGAACACCACCGGTTTGTTCAGGTGCGCTGCCACGCGGGTCACTGCAGCACGTTCGTAGAGCAGCCACCCGAAATCGGAGTTCATGTTCCCGCCACCGGCCACCAGCACCGCATCCACGCCACGCAGGTTTTCGAGCAGCTCAAAAATGGGATCGGACTCCGGGACAACATCTGCCTCACCGGTCAAAACGCGGTCAAGCTCAGCAAGGCGCTTTTCCCGCTGTTCGGGGACCCAAGGAAAGTCCAGGACGGGGATGGCTTCAACGCCTTCGTACCGACTCAAGGTGTCTTGGACGTCCCGGGTCAACAGCACCACATCGCTGACCCCGCGAGCCCGCAACGCATCCACCGCAGCATGGCACATGGCCTCGTCACCCACATGATAAGTGGGCTGACCAATGTCATTGAGGATGGCTACACGCATGACCGGAATCTTTCCACAGGATGGAGCACGGGACGGTCAGGCCTGGGAGCGTGGATGATGAACTCCGAGGCGCCTGGCCTGAGTTGGTACGCAAATCGCCACAGATCAAGGCAGTTCTTGGTCTTTTGCGTACCAAATGAAGGCGAATGCGGACCGCAGGTGGAAGTGCAACGCGTGGAACCCATGGGCGGGCAGCAGTTCACTGCCGCTCCTGCCCCCTGTCCCGCAGCGCTGCATTTCCAGCCTGCCGCAATGCCTCTTGCACCGACGGCAAGGCAATCTCCCCGGAGCCATGCGTCTGGTCCGGTTCATACGGGTGGGGGTCATCTTCCGGATCGTCCAACAGCTGACCGGTGGGAGCCTCCTGCTGCACCTGATGCAGGGCATCCAGAGCCTGGATCAGACTCAAATGCGGCAACACATGCGGCAGGTTGCCCAGCATTCGCCCGCCATCTCCGGGCTGCCCGGAGTAGGCGGCAGAAAACAAGCCCAAGTCATTGGCGCGTTCCAGCACGGCGTCCAGAACCTCACGCGCCCGTTCCGGGTGACCGTTGCGTGCCCAGTTCATGGCAAGCCACAACGTCACGCTCAGATGGCCCACGTCCTCACCGGCAAATCCGTCCTGACCAAGCTGGCTCTCAAAGTCCTCCGGCCGGGCGTCTGGTGGAAGGTGAACATTGCGGTACCGGCGCAACAGACCGTCGTCGTCGGCCAATTCCTGGGCAATGCGTTCCACTGTGCGGATCATCCGGGGGTCATCCCAAGCCACAAAGCCCACCGTGGGTAGCAGCAGCAAGGAGGCATCCACGTGCGTGGAGCCGTAATGCTGCACAAAGCTGCCCACAGCAGGGTCAAAGCCGGAGGTCCAGATCTCCAAGGCCAGCTGGTCCCGGTGCGTCTCCCACAGCTGGAGATCACCGTCCAGACCGTGAATCTTGACGGCATCCACACCCGACTGCAGGGCCGCCCACATCATCACGCGCGAGTGGGTGTAGAACTGCGGGTCTCCGCGCATTTCCCACAGACCTTGATCGGCGTCCTCGTAGTGGTTGAGCACATACCCCAGCAGCGCCTTCTGCAACGGCCAAGACAGCTGATCCTCTTCCAGCCCGCGGCGTCGTAACTTTTCAAAGGCCACCATCACATGCCCCACGGTGTCCGACTGGTGACCCCGCGCAGCTCCATTGCCCACGCGCACAGGCCGTGAGCGTTCATATCCCGGAAGGTCCAGGGAATGCTCCGGTGTCTGGCGCTCGCCAGCCAGACCGTACGCATTTTGAATGTCCTCCGGGTTCCCCGCCAAGCAGCGCAGGAGCCAGTTGCGCAGTTGCAAGGCTTCCCGGTCATGGCCGTGATCCAGCATGACTTCCAGAGCAAAAGTGGCGTCCCGTACCCACGTGTAGCGCCCATCCCAGTTGCGGTCCCCACCAATTTTCTCCGGAAGTGAAGCCGTGGCGGCACCCACCAGCCCGCCCGTCTGCTGGTGAATCAAGGAGCGGATGACCAACAGCGAGCGCCGCAGGTCATGGTGGTGATCCTGAGGTTGGTCGCTGTCCCATTGAGCGTCCCAGTCCCGCCACAGCTCTTTGGTTTCGCGCAGCTGTTCGCCCACATCCCGCGGCGCAGGTGGGGTCCGGTGGGACTCAAAGTGGGTCAGTACAAAATCACGGCTCTGTCCGGCAGAAACAGTGAACCGTCCCGTGTGGCGCGGCCCCTGCTCATCGCGCACCACAGCAGGCATGGGGGTGCCGCGAAACACTGCGGCATCCGGTGCGGCCAGCGCAATGACCTCCGAATCCCCGGATTGCTGCCCATCTTCTTCCGGCGCAGCCTCAAACTGAGAGACCCAGGGAACCTGCTGCCCGTAGCCAAAGCGCATCCGCAGTTCTTGGAACATCTCCACGTCCCCGGTCAGGCCCTCCACGCGGCGCACCAGCCCGACTTCGCCTGCCAGGGGCATGAAGTCGGTCACCCGCACGGAACCTGAGTCCGTGATCCACACCGTTTGCAGCACAAAGGTGTTCTCCGCATAGGACCGGTCCCCCACGCGGCAGTTGTGCTGCCAGTCCGCCTCCGGGAGATCGGCGCCCTGGTCATCCACGGTGGCCGCAGGGGCCAAAAGCCACCGGCCATCCGCAGGGGTTCCGAGCAGAGCCCCAAATACTGACGGGGAGTCAAAACGGGGAATGCACAACCAGTCCACGGAGCCGCGTTTGGAAACCAGTGGGCCGGTTTGCATGTCGGAGAGCAGCGCGTAGTCCTCGATCAGGGAAGCCATGCGTTCCATCATGTACGACGACGGCGCCACCCGGCCACACCGTGGCACCGCCCGGCGTAGCAGCCACCAGCGCAGGAGCCGGAGCTGACCGGGCGGAAACACCCCGCGTGACCGCTCTCCCAAACGACCCCGCGGGGTGACCCCTTCCACCTGGCTGAATCGCATCAGCCAGGTGGGGACCACCGCAGGCGGCAGCGCGGCCTCTCCTCCTGCCCCGCCGATCCACCTGCGCTGTCACACCATCAGCGGTAGGAACGCTGCGGTGCAACGGTGTGAACAAGCAACACAGACCCCTTGTTCACTAATGCAATCTTTGCAGAAGCGCATGGGTTCGGCAAGTGTTGGGCTGGCTTAGGGTGGAGGTGACAACTTGAAGTCCGGCCACCAGTCCGGGTTGGACCATCAATTCGGGTTGGAATGTCAGCCGAATGCCGAACAGGAGCACCCCGTGGAAATCACCATTGGCGTCACCGGAATGACGTGCGAACACTGCGTCAAAGCCGTCACGGAAGAACTCATGGGCATTGAGGACGTGGAAAATGTGGAGGTGGAACTGCGCGAAGGATTGCCCTCCCCTGTGACCATCACTTCAACCCGCGAGCTCGCCCCGCTGGAGATTGAATCCGCCGTTGACGAGGCCGGCTACGTGGTGATCTGACACCGGAGCAAGGGCTCAAGCCCTCATTACGCTCGGCTACTGTTCGGGGTGAACGCGCTTGCCGAACTGGGGGCCGTCGTCGTGCTCACCCGTGGGTGCGTCCGCCCCTGAAGAACCGGGCGCGGCGCTGGTGTCACGTTGAGATGCCCGCCGTTGCGCACGCCTTTGGGCGTACAGCTTGGCGGAGGAACGGTTCACCCCGGAGCCTTCACCCAGTCCGGGATCATTGGGCTTTTCGAGCATCATGAGCGTGGCGCACACCACCACGGACGCTATGAATGCCACGCCGCCCACAATGAGTCCCAGGTCCAGACGCATGCCGTCCTGAGTACCCCCGGCGGCCACAAAACTTGTCACACCCCCGGCCACCACACCCAGCACGGCAGAGACGGCAAGGGGACCCTTGACGTCCGGCGCGCGCCGTTGGGACTTCCGGGACTCGCGTGACACGTGAATGCTCCTCCTGAGTTGACAACCGGTCCGAATGATTGGTGAGCGGACCGAGTAGGCGGCTGTAGCAGCGCACCCCAACGGGGGCTGACGGCATACCGATCTAGTCTACGTGGACCATGCAACACCACATCATGGCCGGGAATCCTCCGGAGCCACTGCCGTGTTGGGAGCGCGGGAGGCGTCATGGCGCAGCGTCAAGCCTGCCAACAGCAAGAACACTCCCGACACAATGGCTGCACCGCCCGTGATCCCCAATACCGCGTGAACGTCCAGGTGAGAGACCAACAGGACGCCAATTGCAGAGCCCACCGCCAGGAGTCCCGTGAGCAACCAATCCCGCCCCAAGGGATGGGTTTTGCGCCGCGTCAATCCGATCCACAGTTCGGGGAGACCGACCAGGACCAGGCCCACAGAGACCACCAGGATCAGTGAGGTCAAGCTCCCGCCCAGCACCACCACGGCCGCTGCGGCCAGCAGAGCCAAATATCCAGTCGACCGCTGTGACGCTTCCAGCCCACCCAAGCTCAAACTGCTGTGCTCGGCACTACGCCGCTCGGTCCACAAAATACTCACACCCAGCCCCACAAACCACAGGGCCAACAACCACGTACCCACGGTGTGGGACGGTGCGGTCACAAAGATGGTGGCCGCCGCAAACGCCAAAGTGATTCCGGCCCGCAACAGGGTGGGGGCAACCAGGGCTTTGAGGGCGGCAGCGGAGTGCTCCTGGGTCACGGAGTTCCTTACGTTGAGTGATGAGCATTGCGCACGGATGGACAGCAACCCACGGCTGCCATCCATTCACACTCACGCCACTGTAACCGCCCTTCCCGCCGCGCACAGCAAGAGGCCCGTCACTGCCTGGTGACGGGCCTCTTGCTGCTTCAATCACGCTGCGGGGGCGTCAGCTCATGCGTCAAAAGCAGCGCCGGCGGGATCGGGCTCACCCGCCAGGAACACCAGGAGGATGATGGGGCCCACCAGCGGAACAAAGTTGATGAAGTAGTACCAGCCGGAGCGGTTGGTGTCATGCAAGCGGCGCACCACAACGGCAATGTTGGGAACAATCAGCGCCAGCGCGATCAGGCCGATGGCAAGCAGGATCAAAAGCGCGAATGCCACGGCACCACCGGAGGGCTCACCCGTGATGGGATCAGCACTGCTGACTACGGCAGCAGCTGCCATCACATAGACCACCGCCATGACCAAAGCGAGCAAGGACTGGGCCAAGAACGCCCACCAGTATTCCGAGCGGGAGGCCCGGCCGCTGAACTGCGTGTACTTTCGGAAAAAGTTTTTGATGGCGCCCACAAAGTTGACCTGCTCACCGGGCTGAGAGCCCGTGGGGTAACCCTGGATTCCATATGGGTTGACGCCTGCACCGCCTGCGGGCGGCGCGTACTGAGGTTGGCTGGGGGTGGCTCCGGATGCGGACGGTGATGCGTTGCCCGTGGCGCCGGATTCCTGAGGATTGATTCCGTAGCTCATGATGACTTTCTTGCGGAGGGTGAATTGACGAATGCAAACGTATGCCCCTTCAACTCGTCCCGCACGTTGATGACAGATCATGACGAATCCGGTCTGAAAACCCGCTTTGGCACCCCTCGACTGGCTTCCAGTGCGCACGAACCCCCACCGCGACTGAGCCCAGTGATGCCCCACGTATGAACGTGGGGCATCACTGGGCTCAGTGCATCAGCGGCCCGTGTTAATCGGCGTCCGCCTCAGACTTGTTGGGAACCACCATCACGGGGCAGGCAGCATCCACCAGAACAGCCTGAGAAACGGAGCCCACCAGCAGACCACGGAAGCCGCCGTGACCACGAGTACCCAGAACCACCAGGTCAGCGGAGCTGGAAGCCTCCACCAGTGCATCTGCGGGGCGCCCGGACAGGACGTGAATCTTGGTCTCCAATCCGGGGGCCTGCTCCAGCGCAACGTCCTCAACGGCTTGGCACAGCGTGCGTGCCGGTTCAGTGAGCTGATCGGCAATTGCCTTGTCCAGTTCAGCCGATCCGGAGGGCAAGGAGGTGATGGTGGGAATCACGGTCACAATCGACAAACCCTTGCCGTGCCGCTTGGCGTAACTGGCAGCGTGTCTGACCGCCGGGGACTTGGGTCCCAACTTGTCCACGGCCAGCACCACTTTGCCGGAGAAATCGCCGTCCTGGGCCGTCCATCCATCCGGCAGGACAATCACGGGGCACTTGGCGTGGGCTGCGGTGGCTGCTGACACCGACCCCAGGCGGCCACGGATCCCGTGCAGACCGCGCTTGCCCAGCACGATCAAGGAGTTGGCTCCGGATTCGTGCACCAGAACTCCGGCTACGTCACCGCGCTCCAGAACACCCTGCGCATTGATGCCCGCATCCAGCGCCTTCTGCACACCGGCCTTGGCGGTTTCTTCGGCTTCCTCTTCAATCCTCTCCAAGAACGGGCCGGTGATGGCTGCATCTGCAACCACGGGGCGGCCCGTGGAGACTACGACGGTCAATGGGGCATCGGCTGCCTTGGCCTCTTCAATGGCCCAATCCAACGCTTGCTCCGCGAATGCAGAGCCGTCATATCCGACCAGAATCTTCTCAGTCATCGCTCAGCCCTCTCTTCTGGGTTCCGGAGGGCGAAACGTGTGGGCTGGTCACCCAGATCGGCGTCTTCGCCTCTCCACTCCCATTCTATGTGTTGCGCCCGGTAAACACCCTAGAAATTTGGCAACGAGCGGTCACTTGAAGGCCCCGATTTCAGGCCCTCAGCAACCACCGGTCTCCACGCGCCCGCAAGCCCAAGGTCGCAGCACGGGCACCGATGTAGCCAAAGGCGTAAGCCGCCCACAACCAGAGCAGGCCGCCCGTGGAATCCAACGGTGCCAGATGCACAACCACCAAGAGGGGCAGGTACACCACCAGGTTGATGATTCCCGCCAACGCCAGATACCGAGCATCCCCCGCACCGATCAGAACGCCATCCAGCACAAACACCCAGGAGGCCAGCGGCTGTCCCAGCGCCACCACCAGGAGAGCCACCGCAAAGAGCCGCTGCACCTCCGGATCGGGGGTCAACAACGGGGCACTCCAGGGCAGGACCAGACCGACCACCGCCCCCGTCACCACTCCAGACCACAGACCGAACATCATGATGCGGCGCATCAGCTGCCGCACCGCAGCACGCTCCCGCTCTCCCACGCGTCCCGGTGCCGCCAGATCACGTGCTCCAGTCTCCTTGCCCACCAAGGCTTGGGCGGCTATGGCCAGGGCATCCAAGGCGTAGGCCATGAGGTTGAAAATTGTCATGACCAGTTGGTATGCCGCCAAGTTGGCGGGTCCCTGCGCGGTGACCACCACCACGGTCAGCAAAAGCGCCACCCGCAGGGACACGGTGCGCAGCATGAGCCACGAACCCACACTCATCAGTGCGGCGAGCCGGGGCAGGGTGGTTCCCACACCGACGTCGTGGTGGCGCGCCTTACCCGCCACCAGCACAATGAATGCTGCCGCCATCAGCCACTGCGTGATGCTGGTGCCCAAGGCGGCCCCGGCCACGCCCATGCCCACGCCGTAGACCAGGGCAAGGTTGGCGCCCACGTTGAACAGCGCCCCAGCCATGGCGATGGCCAGGGGTGTGCGGGTGTCTTGCAGACCGCGTAGCACCCCCATTCCGGCGGTGACCAACAGCATGGCCGGAATCCCGGGAAGAGACCAGTGGAGGTAGGAGACGGCCTGCTCAAGAACGTCACCCGAGCCACCCATCGCAGCAAGGAGTGGGCGCCCCAGAACGGCGCCCAGGCCCGCCAGCAGTAGGCCCAACAGGGCACCGAGCCACAGGCCGTCGCGGCCCACGGCCAACGCCTGCGGCATCCTCCCAGCTCCCACGTGCTTGGCCACAGCTGGTGTGGTCGAGTAGGCCAAGAAGACCATGAGCCCCACGGCGGTCTGCAACACCGCACCCGCCAGTGCCACACCGGCCAGCGGGGCGGTACCCAGGCGACCAACAATCACGGTGTCTGCCAGGAGGAACAGAGGCTCAGCAATCAGCGCGCCAAACGCCGGTACGGCCAGCCCCAGGATCTGCCGGTTCAGCCCATCCCGGGACACCGGACGCCTACGGACAGCGGATGGTGACTTGCCGCGGCGCACAACACCGTCCCCTCTACAGTTCAATTCTCATGGTCACGCAGGTGAACCCACCCATTCTGCGCCCCCACCGTAACCTGTTGGGCCGCAGTTGCTAGCCTGAGCCTGGCAGGTGGAACCCTTGGGATGCGGCCCGTGACAACAAAGCGCCCGAGCCGGCCAACCTGCTCGCCTTGTGATCGCGTGCCAATCCGCCGATCCAGGCGTTTTCCTTCCCCACTCACGGCCGCAGGAGGAACCATGGCCCGCTCCGTTCGAGGGCGCATCACCCACGGTGGCTTGCCGTCGTGGCCTCCGCTGCGGTTGCGCGCCCTGGTCAATGGTCTGTGCCTGACGGTGTTTGGGGCCGCTCTGTTCTACGCCACCTGGAACCTGCTCGGCTTCCGGGTTTTCGATGCCACTCAAACCGCCATGGTGCTGCGGGTGCTGGCCATCTGGTGTGCCGTCGCGCTGCCCCTGGGGTGCCTGGCCATTGGTCTTCACCTCATGCTGACGGCCGTGACCGCAAACGATCGGCTGCTGCTCTCCCACGGTGCGGTGACCTGGGACCCGGGTCAGGATGACCCGGTGCTGCGCGGTGCGCGTGTGCGCAATTGGCGCCCCAAAACGGGTACGGAAAACGGTGCTTTCTCCGCGCGCACCCTGGGGTGGATTCCCGTGCAGACCCCGCTGACCCTGCTCCCCCTTGCCTTGGGTCTGCTGGTGGGGCTCGGCCTGACCATTTGGTTGGCCACCGGGTACGGTCGAGCCGCGCTGATCATGCTGGTCAGTTTGGCTTGGATGGGTTGGAGGGCGTGGCGCGCCTGGGGTGCGTGGACGGACTTCCGCACCCACAGACAGCCGCCCCTGGGGCCCGGGCAACAGGCTGCGGACAGCGACGGCGGGCGCGTTGTGGTGATCACGGCCGATGAAGCCTGGGATCACGACGACGATCCCGCCTACCAGCCATCCCCTCACCCCAATCCCTACCAGCGCGAACAGCAACTGCGGCAGGCCATGGCAGACGACTCCCGGAGCTCACACCGTGGCAACGATGTTCGGGTAGAGGCCGTGCAGGATCCGGCATCTTACGGAGACGACACCACGGACATGATCCCGGTGTACCGGGATCCGGACACCGGCCCCGAATTCGCCGGAGCACGTCACCCGGAAGACACTTCCACCGGCCGCATTCCACTGGTCGATCACGGCAGTGGCAGTCCCTTGCACCCGGGCCGTGCGCGGTCCAAGGCCAACAAGCGTGACAAGAACCAGCAGCAGGCGGCGGAACCCGTGGAGTTGGTGGATCGCTCCGCCGAACGTGCTCGGCAGGCGCGATTACGGCGTCAGGGCTCAGCGGAAGACGGTGCACCACGTGGCGACTCACGCTCCAGGGTGCGGAAGAGAAGCGGGGATCAGTCAACGCCACAGCCTGCACCCGGGCGGGGCAGGGGTCGCGGATTACGCGGCTACTTTGGCGACCGTGTCACCGCCGAGGAGGCCGATGCGCGTTCTGCCGGGCGGCAGAGGTCACCGTCCGGCAGATCACAGGAAGCTCCCACCGCTCAAATGCGTACCGTCCGGCGCACGGGTGCGCCTTCCAAGGCAGAAGCCGAACGTGACATCTACGACCGCACAGTGGAGGCAGACTCCATCTTTGGGTACGTCCTGCGCAAGCGCCATGACGACTGACAATCTGGCTTCCAACCGCAGGTGCACACAAACCGTCAGGCCGACGAGCCGGATTGGACAGTGAACTCAGGGCTGTAGGCCCTGAGCCTAGTAACCGCGCAGTTCCTCCATTTTGCGCCGATCCTTCTTGGTGGGTCGGCCCGTCCCCGGATCACGCCGAGGTACCGCTGCACGAATCTGCGGCGGCGGGGGCTCGGACAGATCGCTGTAGCACTCCCTTGCCACCGGCGCACCAACCCTTTTGAGCAGCAGCTTCTGCACCTCCAACACCTGCTGCCACCCGGGCCTGCGCACCACCACGGTGTCCCCCACCCGAACCGCCTGTGATGCTTTGACGGGGGCTTCATTCAGCCGCACGTGACCCGCGCGGCACGCCGTGGTGGCGGCGCCCCGCGTCTTGAAGATCCTGACCGACCACAACCACACGTCCAGGCGGACCGAGGACGGACCGCCGTCCCCTCCGCTATTCGGTGTCTGACTGCCAGATGCCATGCCACTCATGCTCTCACCACCGCGCACCACAGGTGAACCACTCACCTCAAGGGCGGTGACGGGTCACCGGATGGAACGTCACCTCCGAACCAACACCGCAAAAAAGTTGCCAGCACATTGTGAAAACTATTGATCCCCTGACGGCTCGGGCGTATCTTTCAAGCACAAGTTGTCTAGCGAAAGGAGTTCGGATGGAGATGCGAACACTCAGCGAGACCGACGCGGGCAAGGCTGCAGAATCCGTGAGCTAAAGGGCCGGAGCAGACCACACCTTCAACCGGATGACGAATAGAACCCGTAATCAACCGAACGGGACATCAACAAGCCGGAAGATGCCGTGAATGGCGCAGGCAAAAACTATCGACTAAGCACGGTGGCAATGCCTGACCCGCAGTAGGATCGAGACACACAGGAACCCCACAGCGAGCGCGACGCTGAGGGGTTCTTTTTGCGCCCATGGAAATCCACCAACGGATCAGGCAATGTTCAGCTCATGAAACAACTTTTGTTCGGCTTGGACATCGGAGGAACCAGCACGCACGGTATTCGGGCCGAACGCGGTGAGGCCGGCTGGGTGGTGACCGATCAGTTCCAAGGCCCCAGCGCCAATGTGCAAAATGTCAGCCACGCAGCAGCTCAACAGTCACTTCTGACGGTGGCCACGCGGCTGGGCTTTGACACCACCTCCCCCGGTCACCTGCGTGTGGTGGCTGGTGCCGGCGGCATGGACACCCCCGCTGACGCAGATGCTCTCCGGGCCATGATCACCCGTGCGGTACCGGCCGCAGGAGTTACCGGTTCTGAGATCACGGTGGTACACGACACCCGCCTGATTCTGGCCGCAGGTGGGCAGGACACGGGTGTTGCCGTGATTGCGGGGACAGGTTCCGTGGCCTGGGGCCGTGCCGCGGACGGCCGTGAAGCACGCAGCGGCGGCTGGGGTCATCTTCTGGGTGACGAGGGAAGCAGCTGGTGGATTGCCCGGGAAGCAGTCCGCCGCGCTTTACGCAGGCAGGACGCCCAAGATCCGGTGGATGAACTGGACCGCGCCGTCCTGCAGGCCAGAAACGTGCAGACCCGTGACCAACTGATTGCAGATTTCCACGGCCACCCCGAACGGACGGACTGGGCAGCACTGGCGCAAGTGGTGGATCGCTGCGCCACGGGAGGCCATACCGATTCCAGTGACCTTCTGGTCCGCGCCACCCGGCACCTTGTGGCAGCCGCCCGTACGGTCGCGGACCAACTGGACCTACCGGGCCCCGTGGTGGTGGGCGGTGGACTGATAGCGCACTCGCACCACATCCACACGGCCTTTGTGGAGCAGGCCACAGCCGCCGGTCTGGAAGAGGTGATGGTCCTGGGTGTTGACCCGGTGATGGGCGTTCTTCATCTGGCCGCGGACTGAGCACGAGCACGGTCTCCAACACAGGACGTGCTCCCGGGCGCACGGCAGGCCACAGAAAAGTCGGAGCCCGGTTCCTTTCCTGGAACCGGACTCCTACCTCTTGGCCTGTGCGCCCACCTCCAAGCGGAGCGGGGTTGGACAGATCAGTTGTTCATGATCTCCGCCACGGCAGCCTCCCGGGCCAACTTCTCTGTGGACTCCTCAAAGCCCCACTTGCCGTCTGCGTCAACAGACACCAGCCACTTGCCCTGGCCGTACTCGGTGTAAATCACGGATCGGCCAATCTCATTGGCGGCCAGTTCCTTGTTGCCGTACGTGCCATCCTCATAATCCGCGGAGGCATGGACAATGAAGTTGGAGGTGCCGTTGTGACTCATCTTGTACCAGGTGCTGCCGTCCTTCACATCCACGGTGAATACGGCATCTCCGCTGCCCTTGATGCTGCCACCGTCAACATTGGTCAAGTCATCCAGGCTGTAAACCTTCAGCTCGAACTCAACGTCATCGTCCTCGGTCCACACCTTGACCACCGGGTTACCGCGGTCAAAGGAGTAGGTGTCAATCAGCTGGAAGGTTTCGGTGGATCCGTAACCGCCGCTGACATAGCCGTCTGAGCCGTCCTTGCGTTCGGCCTCAAAGGTCACGTAATCCCCGTTCTTGGTGGTCACGGAGATCAGCTGGGGAGCGTCGTCGCCATCGGGGCGCGGCAACTCAATTTCGCCGTCGTCCTGGGTGAAGGTTTCCACGGGGTCCGTGGGGTTGGAGACCTCGGTGGCACCTTCGGGATCAACATTCAGGCGGGTGGCTTCCTCGGACACGGAGGGCGTGTCCCCGGCCGTGGCACCCCCACCTGGCGCAGCAGTGCCCATGCTGCCAGGCTCGACATCGCCTCCCGTGTCCTCCGTCTGGCTCTGTGTCTGGTCATCGGAGGTCTGCTCCCCGTTACCACCAAAAACCCCGCTCAGGGCCAGGACAAGGACCAACAGAACCACCAGGAGCAACGCGATCACGGCTCCCAGAATCCAAGGCAGTTTGGACCCACCGCCGTTGCCAGAGGAGGGTGCACCGGAGTTGGGCGGCACATTTCCGGCACCTGCCGCCTGATACGGCGCGGCTGCGCCACCCCCTTGCGGGCTGTACTGCGGCGACTGGTGGGCCGCGTACTGGCCGCTGTTGTGGTCCTGCACCGTGGGCTCGGGTGAGTTCACCGCTTGCTGAGAGGTGGGAGCGTCCGACCCCTGATACTGCGGCATCCGGCTTGTTCCCGTACCGGCGTTCTGCCCGCCAAAGGACGGTGCCGACGGCGATCCACCCGTGGCCGCCCCGGCTGCGGCTCCCGCGCCGATGCCACCGGTGGCATCAGCGGCCCCGGAGGTTTGATCCGAGGAGGGTTGCGCACCCGTGGAAGAATCCGAGGCTTCCCCGGGGGCAGAATCTTCCACCCACAGCTCCCACCCCTCCGGAGCGGGGCCCCAGGCGGGGTCAGGCTGCCAACCTGGAGGTGGCTGCCAGCCCTCCGGGGGCTTGGGCCAGTTGGGCGGAGGATTGAAGGTGCGAGCCATGGGTACTCCTCATGACGTGGATCGAAAAACTATGGAGCGTCCCGCCACAGGGTGCACTGGGAGGGACCAGTGAGGTTGCACTTTTGTGGCAGCATCTCCATCCGGGTCACGGACCCGGCAAACTGTATGGATACAAGGTGACTGTAATTGCTGTTGGATTCAAACCACCGGACCTTGTGTGACATGGCCGTAGGAATGTTGGATGCAGTCCCCCCAGGGCTGCGGTTGTCCAGTTTTCGCCGGTAGCTGCCAGGGCTGGGGCCGCCAGTCGTGGGCAGCGTAGGCTCAGGAGCACGCCCACCGCGTGCTCCCCAGATGACGCACACGCCCAGAACCGACCCGAAAAAGGTGATTCCCCGTGGCCGATGCAGATCCGCAGGCTGCTCACGACGCCCTTCGCCGCCCAGCGGCATTCACAGCGGACCCCACCGGCCTGCAGCGCAACGTGGCGGCTGCCGGTGACTCCGCTCAGCAGACCCTCACCGAGGTGGTGACCGGACGCGGCAACACCCCCGCTGACAAGGTGGCCGCCGCCGTGATGCTCGCGGCGGTATTCGATCAAGACTCCACGGCCTCCAAGATCACGGCGCAGGAAGCAGTGGACCCTTCAGTCCTGGAGCTGACCTGGGCCGCAGAGTTTCAGCCGGCCGCTCGGGACATCCTGGGTGAACCCGTGATCATGTCCTTGCTGACCTGGGCCTCCAGCGCTGCACCCGGAGAACCGCCCGTGGCCACCGCGCGCACCGCAGCAGCTTTGGGCATTGACGACGACGGCGCCATCTACCAGAAGGTTTCCCAACGTGCCGTTCAGATGGCCGATCAACGCGGAACCCATCGGGCTCGCAAGGACCAGTTGCGGGAGTTCACCGAAGCCTTGGGCCGCGCCGATCAGACAGCACGCCAGACTCGCGGCGCTGCAACGGCTTCAGGGCAATCCAGCACCGAGGCCAGATCGCTGTCTGACAGCGGCAAGCAAACCCAGGCCAGTGAGCAGCCGCAGGCGGACGGTGAGGAGGCTGCGGCGTCGTCGGAAACGGGGCACCCGGAACATGCCTCCGACGCCCAGCCGAGCACCTGGTCCGATCATGATGACCGCGCATTGGACAATCTGCTGGGCCGCGATCAGGACCCCGGACACACTGAACCACCTGCGGAGCCCACTGCGCAGGAAGATCCCCAGTACGGGCGCCCCGTGGGGTTCCATGACGGTCCCACATCTCAAGATGCCTCCAAGGCACAGGACGCCACGCCCGGGTGGGGCAGCGGGAGCACCGGCCCCAAGGATGAACCGCGGTACGGGGACCGATTCGAGGATCAACGCTGGAGCGATCCTCAATCCGCGGATCAGGACCCGCCCGGTCCGGGGCCACGCCGGGCCTACGATCCCCGCGCACTTTTTGACGGTCCCATGTCAGAGGCGCAACGTGCCGATGAAAAGAACGTGCTACGCAACTGGGGCATCACAGCCGCCGTGCTGGTTGGGATTTTGGTGCTGGTGGGGCTGTTGATCTGAGAATCCAGCCCGCACCGTCCGTGAATCCCACTTTGTGGAACTGACGGGCCCGTCACAGTGTGTGAGGTGTTTCACACTAGGTATGTTTGTGGCATGACTGCCCAACCCACGGCTGCGCCGGGACCGGTGTCCCGCGCAGAGGAGACTCGACAACGTTTTGTGGACGCGGCCGTGGCCCTGTTCAGGGAACACGGCTACGGTGCCACGTCCATGTCTCAGGTGGCCGCAGCAGCGGGGTCCAGCAGGGCCAATCTGTATCTGTATTTCCACTCCAAGTCCGAAATTGTGCTGGAGTGGATGTTGGAGCTGCGCCCCGAACTGGACCAGATCTACACCCAGCTGGATCAGCTGCCGGAGCATTCCGTGGCAACCTGCCGCGCCTGGCTGAATCGAGTGGTGGCCATCTGGCGGGCCCACCCCGCCGAACTGGACGCCATGGAACAGGCCATGAGCGAAGACAGTGATGTCCACCGCGCCCGCGTTGAGATGTGCCGCCAAACTGCCGCAGGATTCAGCAGTCTGCGGCATACCGGCACCAGCGCTGCCACCCCTCAGCGCAGCGAATTGGCGCAGCAGGCCCATCTGGTGGCCTTGATGCTGGGAACCGAACGCTGCCTGTCCTCCCTGGTGCTGCACCACGCCATCCGGGAAGAAGATCTGTTCCTGGACAGCCTGGCCCATCAGTGGTCCACGCTGCTCACCGGGAACTGACCCGGCAATCACCCCGACCACCTGCGGGCAGCACGATGCCCCGCCGGGCGTGCTCCTGGCTGGAACACTCCGACGGGGCATCGGACGAGGAGTCGAGAATCAGGAAGCAGAGGAGCCGCTGTCAGCGTCGGCTTCCTCCGGGCTGGATGGCTCAAAGCTCCAGGCACCGTCAGCTTCCACCACCACGTAGTACTCACCGGCTCCGATGTCCAGGTAGCCGTACCCGGAGCCGATTTCATTGAAGGTGTACTGGGTGCCCTGGCCGCCCGGCTGGGTGTCCTCACCGCGGACAATGAAGTTACCGCTGCCCTCATGGCTGGCCTTGACGGTCACGTCCTCATCGCCTTCCCACTTGAAGACGCCGAATCCCTCACCCGTGATGGACTCATCCGGGCCTGCGGTGGGCAGCGCATCCACCTCGTAGAAGCTCATGGTGAAGGTCTCATCGGAGTCGCCTTCGACCGTGTAGGACTTGGTGTTGGTCTGCCGGTAGGACGAGTACGGGTCCACAAAGTTCACTGAAGTCTCACCCGTGTCCACACCGCTGAGCACTCCACCGTGATCTGCCGTGGCGTAAATGTAGGTGTACTGGCCGGCTGAGGTGTTCTCAAAGACCACGACGATCGGACCGTCGTGCTCGGGAACATCAACCGTGTCACCACCCTTGCCGGTCACGGTTGAGATGGGGTCGCCCGCCAACTCGGTGGTGTCAACATCACCGGAGGTGGCCACCCCGCCACCACCACTGGTGGGGCTGGGGGAGCCAGTTGCAGTCTTGTCAGCAGACGGAGAGCTGGTGGCAGGCTCCGTGGTGGTCGTGGACTCCGCGGTGGCTGTGGGCTCCTGAGTGGTCGGCTCCGCAGTCTGGGTCTGAGTGGTTTCTGTGGTTTGCGGGTCGCTTCCACCGTTGCCGGTGGGCACACAGCCAGCCAGACCGAATGACGCGGTCAGAGCCAAAACGCCCACGGTCAACGGGGTACGCAGAGAGTAGTTCTTGGTCATGACGACCTCCTTGAGGAGAAAGGACACTGGGTTTTCAGTTGGTCAGTGTGTGCCTTGGATCACCGGCACATCACAAGTGAAACACCTGGCGTTAACGATTGCAAATACAGCGAACGTCATAATGTGTCATGCAGTAGCAAATACGCAGGTCACTGAGCATTTACTCAATTCTGCGCGGTCCAGAATTTTGAGTCCGCATTCGCCCCGTCGTCGTGCTCCCACCTGCGGTCCGCATTCGCCCTCATTTGGTACGCAAAAGTCCCCGAATCGCCTCGATCAGTGGCGATTTGCGTACCAACTCAGGCCAGCCGCGCCGGAGTCCGTCATCCACGCCCCAGAACCAGCCCCCCTCAACCACACGTCGCACTTCCACCGAGAACCCCGGTCCTTCTAGGCTTAGCCCATGTTGAACACCGCGCTGCTGAGCACAGCCCGAACCGCTCTGTTCGCCCCCGCCAGCCGACCAGACAGGGTGCTCAAAGCCCAGGAGTCCGGGGCCGACGTTGTGATTGTGGATCTGGAGGATGCCGTTGCCGGGCAGGACAAGTCCACGGCGCGGGAAAATCTCACTGCATTGTTGGCGGGTACCAGCGCGCAGGGTTCACTGAGCACCCCCGTTGGCGTGCGCATCAACTCCCCCCGTACCGCAGCCGGGAAGGAGGACTTGGCAGCCCTGTCCGCGTTGACTGACCTGAGTCTGCTGGATGCCGTGGTGGTGCCCAAGGTGGAAGAGGTCCAGCACATCCGCGCGGTCCGGGAAGCCTTGCCCACGGTGAGTCTGGTGGGAACCATTGAATCTGCGGCCGGGCTCCTGAATCTGGAGCTTCTGGCCCAACAGGATGGAATGCTCCGGCTGGCAACCGGCACCCTGGATCTTGCCCAAGACCTTGGCTGCACTTTGGATTCACGCACCATGGACGCTGCGCGGGCCCGGCTGGTCACGGTCTCCCGTGCACTCGGGCTTGCTGGACCACTGGATTCCCCCACCCCGCAGTTCCGGGATCTGCGCCCGGTCCAGGTCTCCGCCCGACTCGCCAAGGAGGACGGCTTCACGGGGAAGGCCTGCATTCATCCCGCCCAAGTCCAAGCCGTGGCAGAGGCATTTGCCCCCTCCACCGACGAAATCGAGTGGGCACGGTCAGTCATTCACGCAGAAGATGGCGCAAGTTCCATCAACGGTTCCATGGTGGAAGCTCCGGTGATCGCACGGGCACAAGCCATCCTGGACCACTCTTGAGCCGCACCGCGGAACGTATGGCATGACCGTGTGCGCCGTGGGTTGGCCCCCGAACCTCTGAGGGGCCGACCCACGGCGCACACGGCATGTTCAAACCGCGAAGATCAGCAAGCAGCTCCGGCGGGCTGTCCGGCCTGCTCCATGTTCTGGGGAGCTCCCTCTGCGCCGAATCCGTTGGCGGCACCCATGGCTTGGTCACCGGCGGGCCGCTGGCCATCAGCCGGGGCACCGAAGTTGGGCTCACCCTGGGGTGCCGATACCTCCTGGGCACCCGCAACATCCTGCACGCTGAGCACGGACTCGTCCGTGGCAACCTCTGAAGCGGCAGTGTCTTCAGTGGTGGCAGCAGCCGAGTCACTGGAGTCTGCAGCACCGGTGGAGGAGGTCACGGCACCGGACCAGCAAGACTCAGAAGCCGCCCACGGGGTGGTGCCCTGAGCGTTGTAGAGCTCAATGGCTGCGGCGTCCTGCACGGATTCCGGCGCGCTGGAGGCGGTGGCGTATCCGGCAGAAGCGGACAGGGACTGCCACGTGGAATCCAGGAACTGGTAGGCCCCGGAAGCACCCGAGGATGCGTTCACTGCGGTGTAGTCGCCGCCGGATTCACAAGTCTTGATCTGCTCCAGGGCGGGGATTCCGGTGTCGGCAGCCTGGGCAGGTGCGGCGGCAAAGCCCGCACCGATCACCAGGGCTGCGCCACCGAGCCCCAAAGCACCGCGGCGCATCAAGGAACGACGACGAGTGGTGGTCAACGTGCTGGTCATGTTGTCTCCATTTCAGTTCACTGCTGTGTTGGATCCCGGCCGTCCTGCGTGCCGGGTTACGTCGAACAGCGTTCAGGGTTTGGGTGTCCGGACTCTGAGGGATTTCTGTTGGACGGACACAGACAGGGCTCATGTGAGGGATGGTGGGAGGGCGTCGTCGTCGCTGCGAACGGGCCGCACCACCCGCTCCACCGCCAGCGTGTGCGGAAGTGAGGACTCAGCACGGGCAGGTGCGCGCCACAGGCTCAGCACAGAAAATTGACCAATATTTTCTGTCATGCGAATTTTCACCGTGGATCTGGGATCCACACTCCAGACTGACGCCAGCCACATCCAACCGGACGCCGCCAGCACTCAGCCGGACTGGGCTGACACCGCGGACACGGTGCAGGTGATTGGCCGGCCGTCGTCATTGGCATGGGCCTGTATTGACCACCAGCCCGATGCCGTGGTGCTCACCGTGGACACGGCAGGCACCTACGACACCGTGGTGACCCAGGCCTTGCGGACCCAAGGCGTCCACACCCCCGTTTTGGTTCTGGCGCAACGCAGTGATCCCCCGTCCGCAGCCAAAACCTTGGAATCCGGGGCCGACGACGTCCTCAGTGCGCCTGCAAGCGTGGTGGAGCTGCGAGCACGGTTGCGCGCCCTGGCACGGCGCCCAGCCACCTGGGAGCCGGATGAGTTCTCCAACGGAGAGGTGACAGTGGACTTGCTGGGTCACCGAGCACTGGCCAACGGTCAGGATCTTGATTTGACCCCGGTGCAATTCCGGCTGCTCAGCGTTTTGATGCGCAACGCCGGGCGCACCTTGACCAGGGACCAGCTGCGGGAATCCGCTTGGGATCCGGCAGAGGTATTGGGGTCCAACGTGGTGGAGCAGGCAGTTTCCGGGCTGCGCACCAAGCTGGCCGAACGCAATGTGCGGGACTGTCTCAAAACCGTGCGCGGAGTGGGGTATCGCATGGAACTGGTGGAACGGACCGAGTCCGCGGCCTGACCCGCCCGGCACACATGCGGCCAGACCGGCCCGGTCACGGACTCGGTGAGGGTGGTGGACTCAGACGTCCCGGCGGGTGCGATTGACCACCTTGGAGCGCACGGTGATGGCCAAGATCAACAGCAGCACCGCGTAGAGCACCAACGGGATGGGACCGGTCACCAGGATGGACCAGTCACCGCCGGAGCTCAGCAGCGCATCCCGCAGGCTGGATTCTGCCAAGGGGCCCAGGACCATGCCGATCATCAGGGGCGCCAGGGGAACCCCGTAGCGGCGCATGACAAAGCCCAGCAATGCCAACCCCAGCAGCAACAGCAGATCGAAAATCCGGCCTGACGTGGCGTACACGCCCAGGCCACAGAACACCGTGATTCCGGCATACAGGTACGGCTTGGGGATCAGCAGGAGCTTGGCCCACAGCGGGGCAAACGGCAGGTTCAAGATCAGCAGGACCACCATGGCCACAAAGAAGCTGGCCAACAGTGCCCACACCAGCTCCGGTGAGCGATCAAAGAGCAACGGACCCGGCTGCAAACCGTACTGCTGGAAGGCCGCCAACATGATGGCCGCCGTGGAGGACACCGGGAGGCCCAAAGCCAGCAGGGCGCCCATTGCCGTACCGGTGGTGGCGTTACCCGCAGCCTCCGGTGCAGCCAGACCACGGATGGCACCCTTGCCGAACTGCGGATCTTTGCGGCGACGGTCCAGGCGACGTTCGACGTCGTAAGCCATGAAGGTGGGGACTTCCGAGCCGCCCACGGGAATCACACCGAACGGAAGCCCGATGGCGGTGCCACGCGCCCAAGCCGGTGCGGCTTCCTTGAACTCGTGCGCCTTCAGGAAGGGCCGTCCCTTGATGTTGATCTGCTTGGGATCGCGCTCGCGCTTGATCCGTGCCGCAACGTGCAGCACCTCACCCAAGGCCAGAATTGCCACGGTCACGGTGATCAAGGAAATACCGTCAAACATCTGCGGGGCGCCCAGAGTGAATCGCTCCACACCGGACATGGCGTCAATACCCACGGTGGCAATGGCCAGGCCGATCACCAGGGAAGCCAAACCCTTGATCGCCGAATCAGCGACCACGGAGGAAGTTGCCACAAAGGCGAACAGGGCCAGCGCAAAGAACTCTTGCGGGCCGAACAGGGCAGAGAGTTCAGCCAGTTTGGGGGCCAGGAAGACCACCAGGACGGAGGCGATCATACCGCCGATGAACGCGCCGATGGCCGCAGTCGCCAAAGCCTGCGGGGCGCGCCCGGCAAGCGCCATCTTGTGCCCCTCGAACGTGGAGGCGATGGCGGAACCTTGTCCCGGCGTGTTCATCAGGATGCCCATGGTGGAGTCACCGAACAGGCCGCCAAAGTAAACCCCGGCAAACATGATGAAAGCGGCGGTGGGGTCCAGCGCAAAAGTCATGGGCAACAGCAGAGCCACCGCCATGGAGGAACCCAGCCCGGGCAAAACACCCACGGCGGTTCCCAACAGACAGCCGACCAGCACCCACAGCAGGTTCATGGGCGTCAGAGCGCCCTGAAAACCCTCAGCCAGTAGATTCAGCGATTCCATCTCAGATGCCTCCCAGCAAACCGGAGGGCAGGCTCAATCCCAGGCCCACGGAGAAGCCCAGGTAGATCAAACTGGAAAACACCAGGGCCAAGGAAATGTCAAAGACGGGGCGCTTGCTGCCCACCCCGCGTGCCACGCACCAGAACAGCAATGCGCCGGCAATGATCCAGCCCAGGAACTCAATACCCAGGGCAAACACCAGGAAACCACCCACCAGCCACGCCACAGCCTTCCAGTCCGAATGGAATCGGTAGGCGGCGCTGTCTTCGGGTTCGCGGTGCTCAGGTTTGCGCAACACGTCCAGGACCAGCAGAACGGCCAGGACGTAGCCCGCGATGGCAAGCAGCAGCGGGTAGAACCGCGGGCCCGGGAAGTCGGTGTTCTCCGGCACGTTCATGGTGACCATGCCGAACACCAGGTACGTGCTGAGCCCTGCCAACACAAGCGGCACGATCAGGCCGGAACGCCCGGTGAGGAAGCCTCCTGCGTTGCCGGGCTGGCTCCCATTGAGCCCCCCGCCGGTGGAATCAGCTGAAGAGTTGGGAGAGTCAAAGTCGGGCGGCCCCGAGGCCGTCTCCGTTGACGAAGGGTTCACAATGGTCCTCTGAGTGTGGTGCGGTCATGCCATTATGGTGCAGATCACACAGGATCTTATGCCACGTCTAACCCTGGAGGACGCATGACAGTCGTCATTGCCCGTAGCAAGAGCCCGGAAAGTGAAGCCGCTTTGGCTGCGGGGCTGGTAGAGGCCAAGCGCCGCGGAGAGGATGCGGTGATTTTCCAGCTGGACAATGAGCAGCTTGATCCGGACACCGATCAGCTCGACGGCGTGTCCGTCACCTTCCGTTTTCCCCAACCACGCGGCCGTGACGCCACCGGGGACCTCCTGGACGTGGCGGAGGAGGTGGGCGCATCCCTGATCGTGGTTGGCATCAAACACCGCAGCCCCGTGGGCAAGCTGTTCCTGGGCAGTTCGGCACAGCAACTGCTCCTGGAGGCAAACGCCCCAGTCCTGGCGGTCAAGGCCACCGACCACTGAGGCACGGGCTTCTCACCGCCGGGAGCCGGAGGCCAGAGGCAACCGAATGGTGAATCTGGTGCCGCCATCAGCACCCGGCCACGGGGACTCAACGCCGGCTCGCCCACCGTGGGCCTCCACCACCGTCTGCACAATGGCAAGGCCCAGACCCGTGGACCCTTCCGCAGCCTGCTGGCTTCCGGAGGCTGCGTCGTGATGGGACGTCCGGGCGGAGTCCCCGCGAGCAAAACGATCAAACAGGTGATCGTGGAGATTCGCGGGGATCCCGGGGCCGTCGTCGTCAATGTGCAGAACAGCCTGATTGGCCTGAGTACGCAAGGTGATGCGCACCTCCGTGCCTTCGGGGGTGTGCTTGCGGGCGTTGGAAAGCAAGTTGCCCACCACCTGCGCCAGCTGCAACTTGTCCCCCATGACCACCACCGATTCCTCCGGTACGTCCAATGCCCAGCGGTGGTACGGGCCGGCCGCGGTGGCATCCATCACGGCTTCGGCCACAATTTCGTCAAAGTCCACGGGCTTGGATTCCGGTGCGCGTCCGGCATCCAAACGAGCCAACAGCAGCAAGTCCTCCACCAGCCCGCCCATCCGCTGCGCTTGGGCCAGCAAACGGTCCAGAGCGCTGCGCCCTTCCGGTGTGAGCTGCTCACTCAATCGCAGCATGTCCGCGTAACCGCGCACGGAGGCCAGGGGGGTGCGCAGCTCGTGGGAAGCGTCGGCCACAAACTGCCTGAGCTGGGCTTCTGAGGCGTTGCGTTGTTGGAGAGCGTTGTCCACGTTGAGCAGCAGCAGGTTCAGGGCATACCCCACGTCCCCCACCTCCGTGCCCGGCTGAGCCAGATCGCCGCGCAGCATGTGGTCCCGCACCGGCACCGCCCCGGATTCCAGCGGGAGAGCTGCCACCTGGGCTGCCGAGGAAGACACCCGGGCCAGAGGCCGCAGCGAGCGCCGCACCCACCACAGCCCCAGCAGTGCCGTGACCAACAGGGCCGCGGCAGATCCGCCAGCCACGGCGGTGATCAGCACATCCCGCGTGTGATCCACCTGGTCAGTGGGCAGGCCCGTGATGATCACCCGTTGCGCATCACTCCCCCCGCTGTGATCAGATGGCGACTGCTGCCCTTCCAGGACGACGGCGCCCACACAGTAGTTGCCCAAGGACAGTTTGATGCGCTGCAGTGTGGCCTGATTGACATTCTCCGGTGGGGTGGCCTGCTCTTGGCTGGTCAGATCTGATTGCTTCAGCCGGTCAAGATCTTCATCCGGAAGGTCCTCCGCGGTGCCTTGCGGCGTCAAGTACGTGGCTCGTTTGATCTCTCCGTGGACCACTTCAACGGAGAGCACCCCCGCAGGTTGTCCCGGCGCCTCCAGAGGGTCACGTTCGGTGGTGACATCACCGTCCGCATCTGTTGGGTCTTGTGTACCGCCAGAGTCCTGTGTGCCGCTGGAGTCCTGCGCACCGTCGGTGGCGGTGCTGTTCGCACTGGGATACCCGCTGGGAGTGGCACCGGCGAACGGGTCGGAGCCGGACTTGTCTGCGAACACCTGATCACCACCGGTGAAGGCGGCGGAGCGAGCCATGGATTGGCGGACGGCGTCATCCAACTGGGCATCCAGCGTGCGTTGCGCCAGCACGGTGATGAACACCCCGGTGGCTGCCAGAACCACAGCCAGCAGCAACACCACACCAGCCACCGTGCGGAAGGCAAGGGTGCGGTGAAATGGAAGTCGAGGGGTCATGGTGATCAAGCCGGGCGGATCACGTAGCCGGCACCACGGACGGTGTGGATCATGGGTTCGCGGCCTGCGTCAATCTTTTTGCGCAAGTAGGAGATGTAGAGCTCCACAATGTTGGCCTGACCTTGGAAGTCGTAGTCCCACACGGCATCCAGGATGCGGGACTTGGAGAGCACAGCGCGGGGGTTTTCCATGAGATAGCGCAAGAGCTGGAACTGGGTGTCCGTCAGATCAATGGGATCTCCCCCGCGGCTGCATTCGCGGGTACTGACATTGAGCACCAAATCCCCCACCACCAACTCATCTGCTTCCTTGGCCGTGACCCCGGAGCGTTCCACCAAGCGGTGCAGCCGCAGCAGCACCTCCTCAATGGAAAAGGGCTTGGTGACATAGTCATCACCACCGGCGGACAATCCGGCGATCCGGTCCTCCACGGAGTCCTTGGCGGTCAGAAACAGGGCTGGGACCTGGGGCTGAGTGCGTCGAATCTTGGTGAGCACTTCCGGTCCGTCATACTCCGGCAGCATCCAATCCAGTACCAGAACGTCTGGCACAAACTCCTTGGCGGCCTCCACAGCGGCTCGGCCCGCGTGCTCTATCCGGGTGTCCCACCCGACCATGCGGCACCCCATGGCCACCAGATCCGCCAATGCGGGTTCATCATCCACCACCAGCACCCGGACGGCAGAACCGTCCGGGTGCGACAACTCAGGAAGATTCAATGACGGCAGGCTCACGGTTCTCCTTGTGGGTCTGGGCACTTGGGGCCGGGGTTGGTGCATCGGGTTTCATGCACCTGGCTCTTGCGCACCCGGCCTGGTGCCGTGGGGTCGGGACCGTCCACGGGGTACTCGGGCTCATACTGGCAGAAATTTCTGATGGCGCCGCCCCTTGTGCTGTCCGCGCATGGATTTAGGCTCATCCTTAATCGCTCGGAGAAATATCCGGGCCTGACGGAGGGAATCTCCATGACCGCGCAAAAGCCGGTGGTAGTTGAGGGTGGACCCATTTGGATTGGGTTGACCACTCATGATGTTGATGGCGCAATCGAGTTCTACACGGAACTGTTCGGTTGGGAGTTCCCGGAAGGCAATCCGGAGTTCGGTGGCTACCGTGTGGTGCTCAAGAATGGTCTGCCGGTGGCCGGAGCCATGACTTCGCTGTCCGGACCGGAGGGTCCCACCGAGGAACCGCAGGCCCCCACCAACTGGACGGTGTATCTGCGCACACGGGACATTGCTGCCTCCACTGAGGCAGCAGCCGCCCACGGTGCCACCGTTCTGCTGCCGCCCATGCCCGTGGGGGACATGGGCACCATGGCAGTGATCGCCGATCCAGCGGGTGCCGTTGTGGGGCTGTGGCAGCCCGGGAGCTTTGACGGCCTGGAAATCTGCGCCACCGTGGGAGCCCCGGTCTGGTTCGAGTCCATGTCCAAGGACTATGACTCCGCTCAGGTTTTCTACCGGGATGCACTGAGCTGGGATGTCCACACCATGCCCGATGACGGCAGCGGATTCCGCTACCTCACCCACGGCACCGGGGAAACCACCGCGGCAGGTCTCTGTGACGCTCAGGGCGTGATTGCGGAGGACGCTGATTCCTACTGGCGTGTCTACTTTGGCGTGGCTGACCTGGATGCTTCGATCGCCCAGATCAAGTCACTGGGTGGTGCCCTGCTGGATGGTCCCGCGGACTCCCCGTGGGGTCGCCTTGCCACCGTGGAGGACCCACAAGGTGCCAGCTTCCAGATCATGGAAATCCCCGAGGAGTTCCGCTGATCCTGTAGCCCGCACTGCGCTGCCCTGCCCGCCTTGATGTGAGAACTTGATGCACGTCAAGGCGGGCTTGCCGCCACGTTGGAGACTAGAGCCATGGACTCTTTGCAGAACACTGCTCAACACCTTCTGGAGCAAGCACGGGCGGCGGGCAACGGCCGGGCAGCTCAACTTGTGGTGCATGACGGCCCTTTGCGGCAGACCGTGATGGCTCTGGCAGCCGGAACCGAGCTGCCCGAACACAATTCGCCACCGGCAGCCAGCATGCAGGTGCTGACGGGACGGGTTGCTGTCACGGCTCAGAATGCGGATGAGCTGGCGGCAGGTCACATTGCCCCGCTGACGCACCACCGCCACAGCGTCACCGCGTTGGAGGATTCCGTCTTCCTTCTGACCACCGTCACAGGTGTGCCCGGAACTTCCAGCCATGATGATTCCGGTACTGATACTGGGCAGCAGGCCGAGGTGGACAACCACACTTCCTCCTGAGCGCATAGGCTCGGGAGATATTGCTCCGGACAGTGAGGAACCCGTCATGGCCAAGATTTCCACTTGCCTGTGGTTTGGCAGCAACGGCCGAGAAGCCGCTGAGTACTATGCATCCCTGTTTGACGACTCCGAGATCACCCAGGTGATGGTTGATCCCGGTGGAAATCTGCACACCACGGAGGGGGAAGACCTGGTGGTGCACTTCCGGCTGCAGGATCAGGAGTTCCAGATCATCAACGGTGGCCCCATGTTCACGCTGGATGAGGCGGTGTCCATCGTCCTGGAATGCGAAACCCAGGAAGAGGCTGACCGTTATTACACCGAACTCTCCCGGGAAGGCTCCGAACAGCCCTGCGGATGGGTGCGGGACAAGTTCGGACTGAGCTGGCAGATTGTGCCTGCGGAGGTGAACCGGCTCTACCTTCACCCGGACCGTGCGGTGGCCCGCCGTGCCGTGGAAGCCATGCTGACCATGACCCGTTTGGACTCCGTGGCCATGCGTCGGGCCGCACTGGGCGAATAGCCCCGAGCACTTGTGCTGGCACCACCTCTGGGCCGCCTCCGGTCCGGAAGCGGCCCAGAGGTGGTGCAAGGTATCTCAGCTGCGGTGGCGCACTGCATCCGCCAGGCGCACGTAACCCAGGTGGCTGAAGGCCTGCGGGAAATTTCCGGCAAGGCGGCCGTAAGCCGGCGCGTACTCTTCGGCCAGCAGACCCAAGTCACTGGAGCATTCATCCAGGCGATCCAGAATCTGGTTGGCCTCATCAAGTCGCCCGGTGTTGGCGTACTGCTCCCCCAACCAGGTGAGACAGATCAGGAAGGGGTATTCATCCCCGTCCAGGCCATCCATTCCGGAGGCCGTGCGGTAGCGGTGCAGGAACCCGTGTTCATCCAGGAGATCGTGCTCAATCCGCTCTGTGGTGCCGATCATCTTGGGGTCATCCGCGCTGATGAATCCCGTGTGGGGCAACTGCAGCAGTGAGGCATCCACCTCCCGGTACCCCGGCCCCGGGCCGTAGGTCTGGACAAAGGAGTTGAGCTCGGCATTCCAACCTTGCTCCATGATCTCCTTGCGCAGGGCCTCACGCAGGGAATGCCACTGTTCCAGCTCCCGTTCAGAGGCCGCCACACAGGAATCGGCGGGCGCATTCTTCACGGCCCGCAGACCTTCGTTGAAGGCGGCCCACATCATGACCCGCCCGTGAGTGAAGTACGCGGCGTCCCCGCGCATCTCCCAAATGCCATGATCCTTGCGGTCAAAGTGCTCGGCGCAGAAGGCCAAAAGGTGCTTCTGCAAGTTCCAGGACCACTGATCCTCAGCACGGCCGGCATCACGCAGCGCCGCCAAGGCCAGCATGACTTCCCCCACAACGTCTGCCTGGTACTGATCAACCGCACCGTTGCCTATTCGCACGGGCTGAGAGTTTTCGTAACCAGCCAGGTGCTCCAGTTCCGTTTCCGGCAACTCCCGCCGTCCGTCAATGCCGTACATGATCTGCACCCGCCACGGATCCCCCGCCACGGCGCGCAACAGCCAGTCCCGCCACAATTTGGCACCGTCCGTGAACCCGTGTTCCACAAGTGCCTCAATGGTCAAGGAGGCATCCCGTAACCAGGTGTAGCGGTAATCCCAATTGCGCGAGCCCCCAAAATCTTCCGGCAGAGATGCCGTTGGGGCTGCCACAATTCCGCCGGTGTTCTGGTGGGTCAGGGCCCGTAGCACCAGAAGCGAGCGCTCCACCATGGCCGCCCGCTCACCCTGCACGTCCACGCGCGCGGACCACTCCGTCCAGAACTGCATGGTGTCCCGAATGGCAGCCTCCGCGTCCACAGCCTCCGGGATGGGGTTCCAGGACTTTGTCCAGGCAAGGCACCAGGTGGCGGTGGGGTGGGCGACGTCGTCGTGATCGCGCTGCACCTGCGGGTCTGCACACAGCTGCATGCGGCAACCCATGCGCGCACTTCGTTGGCCACCCAGCGGGACCGGGTGTGAGTGAGGACCACCGTTGTCTTCTTCGTGAACATCCAGCAGCGGTCCGCGCAGGACCAGCATTTCAGGGCCGGCCACGGACACCAACCCCTGACCGCCTTCGGGCAATTCGGCCTTACGGGTCCACGCGCCACTGCGCCCAAAATCCGGACGAATCCGTAAGTCGTGTTCCACCTGCACGGAGCCCTCGGTGCAGGTCACCTGGCGGATCAAGTTGGCTTCCTGATCCCCCGCGGGCAGCACATCCACCACCACCGCCTTCCCCGTGGGCGACTCCCAATAGGTTTCCAACACAAAGGAACCTTCCCTGTAGCGGCGTTGCACCACGTGGCCGTCGGCGATGGACAGGCGCCAGCGGCCGTCGTCGGCGTCGCCCAGGATGGCGGAAAACACCGCTGGGGAATCAAAATCCGGGAAGCACAGCCAGTCAATGCTGCCATGACGGGACACCAGCGGTCCGGTGTGCAGATCAGACAGGAGTGCGTAATCCTCCAGTGGAATCGAACGTGCAGTGTGCGGCTGGGTGGTCTTGGGCTGGCTCATGAACCGGTCTTTCTGCACGCAAAGCGCATGGCGGGCATTTGATCAGTAGCCTACTGTTCATGGGAACTTCCAGGCATGACGCACAGACCGGCCACCCGCAGCACGGAACGCAGCCCACCACTCTGGTGATTGTGGGCGCCAGTGGAGACGTGACCGAACGCCTCCTGCTACCCGCAGTGGGGCAGGTGCTCACGGTGGACCCAGACCGCGAGCTGACCGTGATTGGCAGTGCTCGGCATGAGGCAGCGGACTGGCAGCAGACCGTGCGTAGCGCCTTTGAGTCCGTCTCCGCTCACGGTCCGGCGGTGGAGGCCACGCTGGCATCCACTCGTTACGTGGTGGGGGACACCACTGACCCCACGGACCTCAGCCAGTTACTGGCCGCCACGGTGGGCAAGGTCATTCTGTATTACGCACTGCCACCGGCCATCACCGAAAAGGCGCTGGCCACGCTGGCTCAGGTGGAGCATCCGGATGACCTGTGGATCGCGCTGGAGAAGCCAATTGGCACGGATCAGGAGTCAGCACAGCGGCTCAATGCTGCGGTGGCCCAGATT
The DNA here is from genome assembly GCF_030538595.1 of Kocuria sp. GTDB lineage: Bacteria > Actinomycetota > Actinomycetes > Actinomycetales > Micrococcaceae > Kocuria. Next base: position 42,979 of record NZ_JAUNTS010000012.1, on the reverse strand, counting down.
GTGCCCCAGGACCGCATTTTCCGCGTGGATCATTTCCTGGGGATGCCTGCAGTGCTGGATTTGGTGGGTCTGCGGCTGACCAACCGGATTCTGGAACCGCTGCTGAACCGGGATCAGGTGGAACGCATTGAGATCGTGTTCGATGAAACGCTGGGCCTTGAAGGTCGGGCAAACTTCTACGAGGGCACCGGTGCCATCCGGGACATGATCCAGTCCCACCTCCTGCAGGTCATGGGCGTGCTCATGATGAACCCGCCGGCTGCCCTGGACGACCACGAAATCCCCACCTTGATCGCGGCAGTTCTGCGCCACACGCGCTTGGTTGGCACCGCACATGAGGCCACTGTGGCCGGGCGTTACACGGAGGGTGACGTGGGTGGAAAACACCTACCTGATTACGTTGCCGAGGAAGATGTGGACCCCCATGGGCGTACCGAAACCTTTGGTCAGATCACGGTGGAGGTGGACACATGGCGCTGGAACGGCGTGCCCGTCACCCTGCGTTCAGGCAAAGCGATCGGCAGTCCGCGCCAAGAGATTGTGGTGCACTTCAAACCTGCGCCGCACCACTACGACCATTACGGAACCTGCGCCGGCAACGCCCTCCGCATGGGGTTTGAGGACGCCGAGATCACGTTGGAGATCAACGCCGGTGGGCCGTTTGATGCCCGCGGGCTCAGCCGTCTGAACCTCAGTTCCTCCACCGGCCCTCAACCGCTGGGGGCCTACGGCAACGTGATGCGCTGGCTGCTGGACGGCAACCTGGCATTCTCGGTGCTGGGTGAGGCCGCCGAACAGGGCTGGCGGATTGTGCAACCGGCCGTGGATGCCATTCAGGACGGCACCGTTCAACTCCAGGATTACGCGGCGGGTTCCCGCGGCCCGGCCTGAACTCGGCTCTGGCGAGTTCAGGCCGGGCCGGCACTGGCATGAAGCTGCCCGACTCAGGCCGCCACGCTGTGGGCACCCAGGATCTGCACCGCGTGGACGCGGAACTCCAACCGTCCCCTGATGGCCAGGTAGTGTGCGCGCTCGCCGGCGGTCCACTGGTGCCAGTCGGCCAGCTCCCATTCACCGGTGGCGTGTACGCGCGCACCGGGAGTCAGCTCGCTGGTCCAGCCAGGCTGCCCGTGGACCACGATCTCCTCCCGGAACTGCCCGGCTCCGGTACGTTCGAGTTCCACTGCGGCAGCCTGCTCCCCCAAAACCTCAACGACGACGCCCGTCACCTGAGAGGAATCCCGCGGCCCCAAAGAGCTCAAGCCACGGAGACCCGTGGAGCCCCGGCGGGTTTCATCGGCGGCAGCGAATCGAGCGGTGGCGGCGTGTACTGTACGAGTCAAAGTAGTCATTGGTCTCTCCTGAGGATCGGGGAACGGGTGAGTGAACCCGATACCCAGGAGTGTGCGCGTCAGTCATGAGTCCCGCATGAAACGGCACCGCAGATTCTCATGAAGCGGGCCTGGTAGAACCTTGGAATTCACCCGGGGCAACCTGCGGAGGCAACCCAGCAGCGCATCACCGATCCCGGATGCTGCGCTCCACACCTGCGGCCGCCAACACCCCACACGTGATCCAGATGGCGGCCGCCGGACCCAGCGGCGCAGCCACCACACCGGCCAACAGCGGCATGCCCACCTGGCCCACGCGATTGGTCATCAATCGGACAGCCAGCGCAGAGCCGCGCCAACTGTCCGGAACCGCCGTGGTGATCATGGACATGGTCAGCGGTTGACCCAAGCCCAGGAAAAACCCGCCAACCGCCAGAAAAACGGCGGCCACCCAGTGCAGTTCGATCACCAGTGGTGGCACTGCAAGTGTCAGCGCGGAGATCACCAGGCTGGCTTTGAGCAGGGTGCGGCGTTGGAACTTTCTGGACAACCACGGCAGCACCACACGGGAGAGAATGGAACCGCCGCCGCGGATGGCCAGGAGCACACCGATCACCACGGGGGCCACGCCAGCTTCCTCACCAACCACGGGCAAGAACGCCGTGAGAATGTCGATCATGGCCAAAAGCCCCAATGAGGCCAGCATGTACGGGACCACACCTTTGGTGGTCAGGATTTTGTGCATGGAGGCGCGGGGGGCGCCGTCGTCCGTGATGACCGGGCGCAGAGTTGAAGTGCGGGGTTTGAGCGCCACGGGAAGCAACGCGGCCGCGGCAAGTGCCGCACCAACCCACAGAGCGAGCTCAATCCGCCCCAGGCTTTGCGTGGATTCAGTCACGGAAGCGGTCCCCAGAACCAGACCGCCCAACAACGGCCCGGCCATTTGCCCCAGGGAGTAGGAGGCGGTGAACCACCCAAAACCGGCGTCCAGCTGATCATTGGAAGCAGTCCGGGCAATGGAGGTTTGTCCCGCCACGGTAAATCCCAGATGCCCCATGCCGAGCAGGGCACTGGAGATCGCCACCACCTCCACGTTGGGGGCCAAGGCCAATCCGGCACCACCCAGCAGCAGAGCCACCACGCCCAGCACCAGCATGAGCCGCAGCGAGTTCATCCGGTCAGAAACTCGGCCCAGCCACAGTGCTGCAAACATGGGCAACAGGGCGTAAAGCGCGGTCACCACACCGATGGTGATTGGCCCGGCGCCCAAAGCCATGAGCTTGTAGCTGGTGACGGGGCGTAGAAGGTTTAATCCGCTCTGGGTGAGGGCACCGGCTGCACACAGCAACCAGAGCCAGGTGAGGGATCCTGATCCGCTCACCCCTCAGAGGCCCGGAATCTGACGGCCGGCTTGACGCATCAATTCAGCATCTGTGGCCTCAAAGATCCGGGCGAAGTTCTGTGCGTAATCGCCCAGGTCCGGGTCCACACAACCCACCACGGCCACCACTGGCGTGTTCGGTTTGATCCGCCGCACACGATCCAGCACCGCGTCAATGATCTTGCCTTCACCCGTCTGGGAATCAAGTTTTCCCTCACCCACCACAACGACGTCGGCTGTGGCCACCTGCCCCTCAAAGTCCACGAAGTCCAACACATGATCCGCACCGGAAACCAGCTCCGCATCGAACTGGGCCCACATGCCACCGGAGAAGCCACCGGCCGCCCCGGTGCGGGCAACTCCCACAGGATTCTTGGGCAGTTGCGCTGCTTGCTGATGCAGGCGCTGGGTGATGCGCTCCACGGTCTTAGGGTCCGCACCTTTCTGCGGGCTGAAAACCACTCCGGCACGCTCAAAGGCAGTGGTCACGTCAGTCAGGACAGTCACAGATACACCGTTCAGGCCGCCAGCTTGCTGGATGGCACGGATGGCACCGGAGGCGCCGTCGCTGGTGGCAGAACCCCCGGCTGAAACCAGAATGGCCCGTGCGCCCTCTGCAACGGCGGCCAGCATGAGCTGACCGGTGCCGTAGGTGTCTGCGGAAAAGGCGTCCCGCGGACCGTCATGAGCCACCGTGATTCCGCTTGCCTGCGCCAACTCCACAATGCCAACACCGTCCGGGGTCACGGCAAAGTTCGCTTCTACAGGGGCACCCCACGGATTGTTGACCGTGACCGTGTGCAGCTGCGCGCCTGTGGTGGAGGCCAAGGCGGTCAACGTTCCCTCTCCGCCGTCGGCAATGGGCAGCTCCACAGCTTCTCCACCGGCCTCCCGGACGCCTGCGGCAATGGCTGCCGCAACCTCAACCGCGGTGTAGGTGCCCTTGAAGCTATCGGGGGCGATCAAGACCTTCATGGTGGAACTCCTAGCGACGTCTCCGGCACCGTCAAACGTACAGGAGCGTCCGCAGCGGGTTACAAAGGATTGCCTTCACCATTCTCCAATCCCACCCCAGGAACTTCGGCACCCACAGATGATTCGGCCAGCAAAGCTGCCACGCCCTTGGCTGCGATCATGGCAGTTGATGCATTCGTGTTACCGGTTGGCACCGTGGGCATGACGGAAGCGTCCATGACTCGCACACCGCGCAATCCCCAAACATTCAAAGTCTGCGGATCTACAACAGCCTGGTCTTCCGTGCCCATACGGCACGTACCAACCTGATGGTGATATGTGGTCACCCAACGTTTGATGTACTCCCTCTCGGACTCCGCACTCTGCACCTCCGCACCGGGATAGATTTCCACTGCTCCCCAATCTGCGGCCAGAGCCGGAGCAGCCACCATGGCGCGTGCTTGACGTAAGGAAGCATGCAAAGCATCAAGGTCACGCGAATCGGAGAAGATATTAGGGTCCAGCTCCACGGGGTCGGTCACCCGCGCGCCCGTCAGCTTCAGGGTCCCGCGAGAATATGGCCTGACCAGGCCAGCATGAAGAGTGAATCCATCAGCTGGTCCCTCCATGCCGTCGTCGTACATGGGCACGCTGAAGTGAATCGGCTGAGTGTCTGGGAGCGGTAAATCCGGCTCTGATCGCCAGAACAAATGCGTCTGGGTGACGGACCAATCCGTATCCGGATGTGGAATCTCACGCCCCGTGGTCTCTGCTATGACCGGAGCCAACAGATGATCGTGGAGATTCTCCCCAACCGGAAGATCTGCCACCACAGGAATACCCAGCGACTTGAGATCGTGAGCTGGTCCTACACCTGAACGTAGCAAGATCTTGGGTGTGTCAATGGCGCCCGCGCACAGGATGACTTCATCGGCTCGATCAACCGTGCCTTCTGCATCAGGTGTGTCCAAAGGAGCAAACTGCACGCCCACCGCGTTGTTTCCGTCCCAAACCAACCGTTGGATGACTGCTCCAGTCACCACCCTCAACCTGGGGTGATCAGCAATGGACTTGAGCATGGCCATCCACGTGTTGAACCGGCGACCAGCGCGCACGTTGATTTGCTGTTGGGAAATCCCGTCCAACTCGCCGCTGTTGTAATCCGGGTTGTAGGCCACCCCCACTTCACCCGCGGCCTGGATGATGGACTTGAAAACGGGATTCAAAGGGTAGTCCTGGCGGACTGGTATTGGGCCCCCTTGACCGCGGGTAGCCGCAATCGCGTGGTCATCACCCGGCACAAAATCTTCCAATGCCTTGAACCAAGGCTCAACATCCATCCAGGACCAGCCGGAGCAACCATCCTTGGCCCAGGAGTCATAATCCTCTGCCGCGCCACGTACCCAGATGGCCGCGTTCAGCGCGTGAGAACCGCCCGTCACACGCCCCCTGGGCCAGTGGATTACACGCCCGTTGGAATGCTCCTGCGGCACCGTGAAGTAATCCCAATCTTCTGCAGAATGCCAAAGCTCGCCCAAGCGAGATATTTGGTGAATGGCCGGATTGTCGTCATACGGTCCGGCCTCATAAACCGTCACGGTGTGACCAGCCTCCACCAGGCGACGAGCCACAATGCAGCCCGCTGTGCCTGCGCCCACAACAATGAACGAACGCGCAGCACCGTGGTTGAAGGTCTGCCCACCACCATGAGCCTGATCTTGACGGGAAACTCCGGATACCTGATCCATATACCCAATGGTGACCTGCATCACTTTCAAAACCTTGGTGTTGCGTGCTCCGCAGTGTTCTCTGCGTGCACCTCGCGTCATCTGGGCGAGTAATCACGTAAAGTGACTCTGCATGTGAGCTGAGTCATACGACGCTGTATGACCGTCCGACCCTCTTAAGGAACGCACCCTTGAGCACCACACCCCACAGTCAGCCTGATTCCGCCTCCGCGGAGGTTCCGGCTGAATCTGCACCCAAGAAACGCCGCCCGCTGTTGATGACCGCCTGGGCGATCTGCGCTGTGGCCATTGTGGGTGTGGCCACTGCATTCTCCATTCAGGCTGCAGATGAAGGTGAGGACATTCGGGCCAACATGACCTTCATTGCCCCCGCCGGACCGGGGGGCGGCTGGGACACCTTCATGCGCGAGATGCAGCAAGCAGACACCACCAACAATCTGGTGGGCAACGTACAGGTGGTGAACGTGCCCGGTGCCGCCGGGACCATTGGGCTGGGGCGTTTGTCCACCATGGAGGGCAACGCGTCCAACATCATGGTCACCGGCACCGGGCTGGTGGCAGGTGTGGAGCAGTTGGGCGCCCCGGTTTCTCACGACGACGTCACCCCGATTGCACGTGTGGTGGAGGAGTACGACGTCGTTGTGGTGCCCGCCAATTCCCCCTACGACACCCTGGATGATCTGGTGTCGGCTTGGCAGGAAGATCCACGTTCCATTGTGTGGACGGGCGGTGGTTCCTTTGACCAGTTGGTGGTCTCCGAGTTCGCATTGGCAGCGGGTTTGGACCCCTCCAACATCGCCTACCTGCCCAACTCAGGTGGCGGTGAAGCCACCCAGGCTCTGATCACCGGAACCGCGCAGGCAGCAACCTCTGGCTACCGGGACGTCTCCGATCAGATCGACGCCGGGCGCCTCAAAGCTCTGGGTGTTGCCGCCCCGGAGCGCATGGAGGGCGTTGAGGAGATTCCAACGCTGACTGAACAGGGTTATGACGTTGACCTGGCCAACTGGCGCGCCATCGTGGCTCCCCCCGGGATCACGGAAGAAGAGCGGGCCAATCTGACCGACTTGGTCCAGGAGACCATTGCCACCCCCGAGTGGCAGGACGCCGTGCAGCGTAATTCCTGGGCAGAGGCGTACATGGACGGTGATGAGTTTGAACAGTTCCTCAAAGACGAACGCGAACGAATTGCCACCCTCTACGAAGAGATGGGCATGTGAGCACGTGACCGCCCGGTAATGCGGTGAACCAGGTAAACAGCAGCTGCCAACAGCAGGATGATTCCGGCCGTGACCAGCGGGTTTGCCATCCAGGCGTACACCACAGCCATGCCCACCGTGCCGTAGATGCAACCCCAGATCAACGTGCCGACCAACATGGCTGGAATCCAGCGCATGAGCGGCATCCGGGTGATGGCTGTGGTCAAGATGACCGCGGTCTGAAAGCCGATGGTCAAAAAGCACACCGGGACGGCCAACACACCCCAGCGGTTCACAAAAGCCGCAGCACGCAGGTACACCGGAGATTCAATGATGCGCTGCACCCAACGGACACTGCGCCGGGAACCCTCTGCCGCTGCCCGGCCCAGGCCGAATACGATTGACGTGCGCACAATGCCCACCATCCAGAAAAACAGCACCGCCCACAGCAGGGGCAGCGATTCGATCCAGGCGAGCACCCCACAATTTTAAGCGCTGCGCGCGGACAGGTTGGTGACGGAGTGTGTGCGCACGCGCCGCCTTGCGTACGGTGGTTGGCAGTGGCGCTGTGGTGCGGCAGCGTCGACGACGGAGCGGGAGGATGAATGCAGCGCAACAGCTGGTGGGTTCGATTCACGGCCGCGCTCATGGTGGCCCTGCTGGCGGGTCTGACCACAGGTGCAATGCGGGCTCCTGCCTGGTCCATGCTGATTGTGGTCAGCATTGTGTTCATCCTGATGCTGGTGGTGCCAGCGGCCCAGAATCGCGAGCGCGACTAATCCCCGTTACCTTCTTTCCAGCTCGTCCGTCCAGCAGGATGGAAGGGTGCTGACCGGCCGGTCCTCGGCGTGATCGTTTGCCCCCAGTCACCCATGATCCGGGGGTGTTGTCACCGAGGACCGGTCCGGTGGTCACGGATTGCTGATAGAGGCGCGACCTTCTTCTCGAGGGAGCTGGTAACGTGGATGCCGAGCGTGACCACCTCCCGGCCGGCCAGCATGTGCAGATGCCGGTGCAGTAGAAGGGGATGAGTCCATGGCGGAGCAACCACTGCCGGCGGTGTTCGTCGGTCTCGACGTCAGCAAATCCGACCACCACGCGATGGCGGTGACAGCGGACGGGAACACGGTCTAGGACAAGGCCCAACGACGAGGCCCGGCTGGGGGCCATCCTCGAGCAGCTGGCCACCGAGCACGGGCCGGTGCTGATGGTCGTGGACCAGCCGGCCACCATCGGGGCGCTGCCGGTGACCGTCGCCGAAGCCACCAACGACGCACACGTGGCGTACCTGCCCGGGTTGGCGATGCGCTGATTATCGCCGAGGCAGCCCGCACGATGCCGCACACCCTGCGCGACATCCGGGTGGACGAGGAACAGATCGCCGAGCTGGGAGCGCTGGCCGGGTTCGATGATGACCTCGCCGCCCAGATCACCGCGACCTCGAAACGATTTCAAGGCACACTCACCCAGATCCACCCGGCACTGGAGCGGGTCCTGGGGCCGCGGGGGAGGCACCCAGCGGTGGCCGACCTGCTCAGTCGCTGTCCGACCCCGGGGAAGCTGCAGGTCGCCGGGCGCGGGCATCTGCGGGCGAGGCTGAAGAAACACGCACCGCGGTTGGCCGAGGCCCTCACCGAGGAAATTTTCACCGTCCTGGGGCAGCAGACCGTGGTGGTCGCCGACACCGAGGCCGCTGCCACCGTGATCCCGATCCTGGCCGGGCAGCTGGCTGCCCTCGCCGCTCAGCGGGCGCAGGTGGCGACCCAGGTCGAGGCCCTCGTGGAGGCTCACCCTCTTTCCCCGGTCCTGACCTCGATGCCCGGCGTCGGCGTCAGGACCGCCGCAAGGATCCTCACCGAGGTCGACGGGAAGGACTTTCAAGATGCTGGGCACCTGGCCTCCTATGCCGGAACCGCCCCCGCCACGGGACGGTCGGGAACATCGATCCGTGGCAAACATGCCCCGAGAGGCGGGAACAAGAAACTGAAGCGGGCGCTGTTCCTCTCGGCCTTCGCCTCACTCAACCACGGTCCCTCGAGGGCCTACTACGACCGGAAACGGGCCCAGGGCAAACGCCACAACCAGGCAATCATCGCCCTGGCCCGCTGCCGGACCGACGTCCTCTACGCGATGGTTCGCAACGGCACCCTCTGCCAAGACCCCACCGAGCTTTAGACCCCGTCACCGGTGGCCCTGGCCGCTTGACGAAAACCATAGAGGCACGTGACGGTGAGACCGAGCTCATCAAGTCGGCAGAACGAGTCGAGATCAACGAGGGTGAAGGTAGCGTGGACCATGTCGAGGTCTTTCGGATGGACGGTGTGAGAAATCCCGTCGTCGGAAGACCTCGACACTCACCCCAGCACGGCGTGCCGCCCCATTCATACCACGGTTACATCCTCAACTAGGAAGAGCCGGTCAACTAACCGTTTGCACTTTCGGTAAGCACCCAGGCTCATACGCCGTCTCGTGCGACAGGCATCAAGGCTTCCTGGCAACCAGTGCAGATAAATCCCTCTCAATCCTGGTATGTACGGAGCACCTTTGCTATCGTGACGTACGTCGACCCTCTCGACGATGACCAGACCACAACCGAACAGCTGGATTGGATGCGATACTCATGGAAGCACCGAAAAGCATGACCATCGAAATCACCACCCACGGAAACGAGATCAACTACTTCGAGCCGATCGCTGCTTATTGCTCAAGCAGCTGCTTCTGTGGTGACTGTACCATCAATACCTAGGGAACGATCCCTTGCGGCAGCGATTATAGTAACGCTGCCGAGACGATGGGGTTTCCTGCAACAGCTGTTGCAGGAAACCCCATCGTCGTACTTTACATCAATCGTAACCACTGAATATTTCCCTTGGCGCAGCTCCTAAGCGTTCACTTAACGGCGGGTTCCAACGTAAAGGCCCCGAGGCGACAGGGCCTCAGGATGGTAGAGAACTGTCATGCCAGCCGCTTCGAACGACGATACGTACTCATCCTGGGTAAATAGGGAAATCTCGTGTCTCTCGTTCAAATGCCGCGTCCCGCTCGTTGGCGAGGTGACGAGATAGTCTACTGCTACCACTGCCCGGCGTCCTCTACGCGAGGAATGAGAGACACGGGTTACGGTAAAGTTCTCATAGGTGCCAGTAAAGGAGTCTATGTATCCGTCAATGAAATTTTCAGGAGACCACCACGGGTCAACCACGCAGAACCCGCCGGGTGCCACATGACGACCGAGTGTAGTCATGGCTTCGATGAGCTCGGACGTCGTCTCCATGTGTCCGATTGAGCTGAACAGGCACGTAACGAGGTCAAACGACCTTTCGAGCCTTAGACTTCGCATGTCCTCACACTGGAACTCAATACCCTCGTGGAGTGCCCGAGCTTTGTTGCACATATCAACGGACAAGTCAATGCCAACGACATCCGAACTGACGAGTCCCGCCTGGCCCTGCATCGCCGCTAAGTGGTGCCCAGTCCCACAGGCAACATCTAAAATCGACCGAGGAGACCACCCGCTCTCGACTGCCCCGAGTACCTCTGCTGCTTCGCGGTTGTAATTTTTCCCTCGCGCCATATGTATGAAGTCATACAACCAGACGAAATCACCGGAATATGAGACCATGATCTTGTGCCTTTCCCTCTGACAGCGCCAGCAAGGGCCTGTTAATCTTACCCGTTTACGAGCAATTTTTGTCGAGTCGCGAAAAATAGACCGTCAACCCTGTCGGTACACCTACATTGCTGAGAAAATCAGCCATATCCTCAGTATGCATAGGGTCCCAACTACGAGCCTGAACACCAGCCATACGTACATCAAATGAGGTCAACTGAACTTCTAGATCCGAGTAGGTCGATCGTAAACTTGATACTAGCTGCACCCAGCGCTTAGGTGTCAAGAGAATCTCAGCTTGATCCTCAAGATATTCGCGCTCGATTGGGTCATGAGCAAATGACAGCCATGTATCTATAGCAGCCTGACTCATCGGGCGTACTAAGTCAGAAATGAAAAGACCTTTCACGTTGGGCCCAGCACCCATGATCGCAACTAGGGTGTGGGCAGGATCGGGCCAGAGGCCGAGGCTGAGAGTGGAAAGCACGGTGACATCGTCAGTGATCTCCGCCAACCAGTCAACCACATCATCCGCATAGGCGACGATGAACTCCACACCGTTGCTTGGGGCAGTTGGCGCGTTGGGGTCGATACCCACATGTCGACTACCCCATCCAACCTGGCGAAGCTGGCGCAACAGCCCTCCCTCGCCGCAACCAATGTCCACAACAGTTGAGGCCAAGCCGACATCTACTCGGCACTGAATATCCTTGAAGGCTGCTTGAACGAATGCCGCAGAGTTACGCTGCTCGTACCTGTCGCGGGCCGCCAATTCTGGTGAAATTCGTTTTATCCACCATGAGTGAGGACGCCCAGGCCTATCACGTCCGTGCTGCATTGCTTCGCTCCAGGAAAGGAGTCATGACGCCCGGTGCAGCCTCATCCGCAAGTGTGAAGGCCTCCGCGGCATCGATATCTTCAACGTCGTATTCTCCCCAGCCCGCAGCGGTCATAAACGACACCGTACTGAGCCCCAACCAGCGCTGAAGAAGTGATTGGCGAACAGCCACAGTACTAATCGAATCACGTCTCAGAACAGCCGTGGAGCGGCTCGCGAGCCCAGATCGCGCGATTACATAGTCTCCGTACACGCGGTATCCGAGTGCGCGGTAGGCGATTACTGCACCAATCAGCGTCACCGGCCACAAAGCCACAGCAGCCCAGATAGTCCACAACGGGAGCACCCCACTAATCACGGGAACAAGTAGCGAGGCTATGACGCCAATCACGATAAGTGTCGCCCAATTCAGGCGACGCAACAGAGCCGCGCGCGGGTGGCGAGCAAGCCGGAGGCTAGCGTCTATGGCATCACCGACGACCTCACGGGCGACCCGGCGGGCCACAGAAATCGGCCCCCGAGGAACTAGCGCCGTCGCCTCGGTGAAGGAGTCCAGACTGAGGCCCGTGGTCAGTACGTGTGTATCCGCCATGCCCATCCACCGGAACATCAACGGTTCGTCAATGGAGATGCCGCGCATACGCGTCTCATCTCGGTTAACTTCACGTGTGCTCAGCAGACCACGTTGGGTCCTCAGATGTGGTGGACCACCATCCTGCACTCGGGCCAGCCGAAAGTTCCCATTCTCCAAGATGAAACTGATAGCGAGGAATAAAGAACCCAGCACCATCGCTACCGCGAGCCCGGCCACGGTGAGCACTAACGGGTGCCGACCGCTCTTGCTAATAACATCAACCGCCATGCCGAACAAGTCCAGTCCAAAGGTGGACAGGATCCCATATCCGATCCACAGGACTCCGGCCGTCATAACAACAGTCCAAAAGCTGAACATATTGTAGAGCACCCAGTGCCACCGGAAAGTCTCCAATATGTCCTCATGCTCACGATCGACGTCGGCAAAGCCGCTGGGACCGGACTCCCTTCCAAGTTGGTCCGGATTATCGCAAACGGGACTCTCCCCAGACACCACGTCTTCCGACATGGAAGACTCGCGGGCTTCGGGTACATCTCGACGAAATTCGACGGGCCGTAGCAACTCCTGCCTTAACCGTAAGGCATCGGCTCGCGATAACGCGTTTAGCTCAAACGCAGCCTCGCCTGCAGTCGCCTGCTGTCCCGCTCCGACCGTAACGACCCGCATCCTGCCGAGGCGATGCCGCAAACGAGCGTACGTGTCAACGCTACGGATTCGGTCCCTTTGAACGCTACGCGAGCGCCGTACGAATAGGCCGCTTCGGCGCTGAACTTCTGTTTCTGTCACTCGGTATCGCGTGGTCGCCCACCGGATTGCGTCACCTACCGCCGCCAGGAGCCCGAGCGCTGCCATCAATGACAACATCCAAAATGCACCGGTCGAAGGCTCAGCGGTGAGGGCTATAAATCCCGGGATCGCAAAGATAAAACCAACAACGACGTCGATCCAAATAACCCGCCGGCTCAGGCGTTGCCACTCGACTTGATCCCGTGTGACAACGCCGCGATGTTCCACCGCGCTCTCCTTCACGTCGCGTCTCCTGGAGTCACTTCGGCGAGGCTCGCAAGCCGCTCTGCCGCCTCACGAGCAGTCTTCTCGTCAAGCCCAACAACGTTGACAGCCCCGTAGGAGGACGCCGTCGTAATTCGAAGCGTCGACAGGCCCAGCATCTGGTCAATAGGACCACGAATAGCGTCCACTGTCTGAATCCGGGAGATTGGAGAGGCTCGCCACTCAACGCGGAGCCACCCAGTCACGGTGTAGGTAGCGTTGTCACCAATCTCCCACCGATGGACGTGATATCGCCAGAATGGCTCGATTAGGCAAGTAACCAGCAAGAGGGCGGCAATCACGAGCATCGGCGCTGCCAGCCACACTCGAGACGGATTCCAGAACGCGGCAACTCCTGCAAGCACGGCGAAGACGAGCCCCCAGCGGAGGAGCGCGCCAATCATCCATCGGGCGATCACTCGTCGCTCCACACGCAGTGCAGGTTCACGAGGTACGAGCACCCCGCCACCGATCACAGACCCTCCCGTGACATCGGCGGTCACGGACGATTTACTTCCTCGAACGCCATAATCGTCACTAGTCATAGTGTTTCCTCCCCGAGCCGCACCTGGGTCGGGTCGTCCGCAGCGCCCCACCCAGCGGACCCCGTTATTAGTTCGCCCGACTCAACGAAGGCGACGATGTCGCGAACGGCCACCGAAGGAGATCGACGCGCCATGTAGGAATCACGGCTAGCAAAAGCCCGCTCCCGAGCCGAACGATCCGCGAGCGCGGCCACGATTAGGTCCCTCATCTCCTCCCGTGACAGAGCACCGTGATCGATCGTCCATACGTGGCCGGTCTGATGCAGTCGACGAGAGAGGAGACGCTCACCCCAGTAATCTACGGGCGCTTCGAAATGTATCTGTGGTACCCCGCTGCGGTACGCCGCGAGTAATGTCCCAGTTCCGAAATGATGAATGACAAGATCAATACTAGGAAACAGTCCATCGAAGCTCACCGTTTCCGTGTACGAGAAGCCTTCACGGAAAAACCCTGCCTTACGCGCTTCAGCCTCATTGAGTGTTACTAAGACATCGAGGTCGAGATCCCGCAGCGCGTCCATAAGCACCCCAATCGGGGGGATCTTCAGGTTATGCTCTCGAGATGACAGACCTATGGTGACGCAGACACGAGGTCGCCCGCCCTTATGCCTTGACTCCAGCCAGGAGCCACTCGGCATGGGACTGGAGAAGAATCCTGGGTTAGCGATATCGATCCTCGCGTGATCGGGGGGTGTATGAACTCCATCCGGCATCGGGTTCACGGTGAGATCCCCGTATGCGAGCCTGTCCGATTCGGTCGCTAAATCGAGCACCCGCCCGCCATGGTGCTTCACCTGCCCGGCCAACCAACTCGACAGAGGGTCTCCCGACCCACCAAGTTCCTGGTACCGACGCCGAAGACTCGAGGCTTGATCGATGCCAAAAAGACTTCGAACGCTCGTCGCGCCGGCGATCTCAGCCGCAACAGAGCCCGCGTAGGTCAACGAGTCCCACACGACCAAGTCTGCATCCCAGCTCCGCGCGAAGTCGCAAATCCGCGCCGTGAACGCGTCATCCGTCATATAACCTGAGACGAAGAAAGCGAGGACCGCAAGCTTAGCGGCGATCTGCCCCGAGGTCTCAGAATCATCGAAATCTATAAAGGATCGGCCCGGTGCGCTCGTCTCAATCTCGGGTGGCACTCGCGGCCCCTGCGAATACTCGCCTGCCGTCTGCTCCAGTGCGCTCTTATCCCATTTCGGGGAGACGATTACGTAGGGAAGTCCTGCCCTTTGGAGAAAAGGCACCGCATCGGCGTGACTAGCAATACAAACCCGATGCCCAGCATGCGTAAATGCGTGCGCCAATGGCATGAGCAGGCTCAAATGTGTGCTTGCTCCGAAAGATGTAAACAATACCTTCATCACCTGCGCCTCCAGCCCTTCATTTACCGCATTTTCTCCCAGGAACCTAACCATTCGCACTCTACCATCGCTGTTGGCGCAGCACCATTGCTCCGAGGCGCAACGTCCCCTAAGTCGTAGTTATTCATACCGACACCCCAGGCGTACGGCGTCTCCATCCGCGACCATGTCAACGTGGTATCACACATACTTTTCCCTGGGAAACCAGTGGCTAGGCAGCGCGGGTTTTGAGGCCGGCGGGGTCGGGAGCTTTCCAGATGATCGACTGCTCCAAGCGCCGGGCCTTGCAGCCCGCGAGTCAGGTCAGCTCCTGGTGGGTCTCGGTGATCTAGGCAGGCCTAAGCGTGGCCTTGTAGGCCGCCAGCAGCCGCTGGCGAGGCGAGCGCAGCTTATGGCTGTGACCGACGTCATCGATGGCTGTAGCCAACGGGCCTTTTCGGCTCTTCACTATGGATCTTGTGGATCGAATGGTCTGACTCTTTGAAGGATGTGGCTGCTCCGACCCAGCGGGCACACGATGGTCTGGTGGGCGGGTCTGACCCACGGCTCTTCCGGCGCCACCGCTTGGTTGCTGCCCTGTCTGCGACGTGTCAGTCAGCTCGGCTCACTTTCTTGAAATGCAGCCCTGCGGGCCGCCATATCCTGATAGGAGTCTGGCCAGTCCCCGATAGTGACCTGACTGACGTCCTGCCGGACCGCACACCCATCAACACAGAAGGGCGCAGTTCCACGGTCAACAACAAACAAATCGAGGTTTACGGCGGGATCAACACACACGCCGCCACCCATCACATCGCGATGATCGACACGGCAGATCGCCGTCTCACAGACGTCCAGGTGCCAACCACGGCAGCTGGCTATCGGGCGGTGTTGCAGTTTCCTGGGGTCGTGGAACGGGCTGGTATGCGTGGGAATCGAGTGCACCGGCTCATATGGGGCAGGGGTGACACGCGTCGTCCGGGACGGGGGAATAGCGGTGGTCGAGGTCAACCGGTTCGATCGCAGACTTCGGGGCAAGCCCGATTCTTCGATGCCTACTCGGCCGCTGAGGCGGCGCCTTCCGGACGTGCTACCGCAGCGCCAAAGGGCGGCGAGGGTCTTCGTCGAGTCACTGCGGCTGCTCCGCACGTCCAGGTCCTCGGCATTATCGGCCAGGGCGGCGATGATCACTCAGATCAAGGGCATGCTCGTCACCGTACCGAGCAACTGCGTGCACGGTACGGGGGAGTGTCAAACACGAAGGTGATCGCCGTGTTAGCCGAGACACGGCCCACCACAGCACCCGTGACTGCGGACGAAGCGACGGCATACAGCTTGCGTCTGCTGGCTCGGAGCTGACAGACACCTACCGAGCAGATCGAAGATCTCGCCGGGCATATGCAGCGGCTATTGGAGGACCATGCTCCCTCACTGATGGGCGTGTTCGGCATCGGACGCGACACCGCCGCCCAACTGCTGATCACCGCCGGCGACAACCCCGAACAATTGCGCTCCGAAGCCGCGTTCGCAGCAATCACCGGGTCCTGCCGGATCCCCGCCTGGTCCGGAAAAACGAACCGCCACCGATTGAATCGCGCCGGTGATCGGCAAGCGAACTCTGCGCTCTACCACGTCCTCATCGTGCACCTACGCTACGACCAAGAGACCCGCGACTACGCCGCGCAAACCACCGAATGCAAGAAGAAGATGGAGATCATCCGCCGCCTCAAGCGTTACCTCGTTCGGCAGCTCTACCCCTCATCGTTCACATACTCCATCCTCGACAGGAAACGCTCACAGCTTGACGGCGAACTGTAGGAGTGTCGCAATTGAGAGTGTAGTCGGGGTTTGGTCGGCGGTGGCTTGGAATGGGTCGAGGTTCCCCTGAGGACGGAAGTTCCTACACGGCCCATCCGGAAGACGTCGACGTGTCCAACGCTACCTTCACTTCCCCTGACCTGAAGACCTTCTGTTACCTCGAGGAACTCGGGCTGGAAGTCACCGGCCAGCAGACCCGCATAGCGGTCTGTGTTGGACTGCCAGGCTGTGTGACACCCGAGGACTGGTGCCGCCAATGTGGCTGCCCGGGCAGGCCCCGTGACACGGTGACTCGTGAGTTAGCGCATGAGCCGTTGGGGTGGCGGTCGACGGGGCTGCTGGTGCGGGGGCGGTTTGGTGTGGCGCCAGACATCAGCGCGGCTGCTGGACATGATCGAGGGCCGCTCGAAACAAGTGTTCAAAACCTGGCTCGCGGCCAGGCCCAAGACGTGGCGCGACCGGGTCGAGACAGTGCCGATGGACGGGTTCACCGGCTTCAAAACCGCCGCCGCTGAAGAGCAGCCGACTGCAACAGCGGTGATGGACCCCTTCCATGTGGTGAAGCTTGCAGGGGACGCGGTGGAGAAATGTCGCCAGCTGGTTCAGCAAGCCACTCTCGGCCACCGCGGCCGTCCCGGGACCCGCTCTGTCAAGCCCGCCGGACTCTGCTGACCGGTGCTGATCTGCTCACCGACAAACAAGCCGACCGACTCACCGCCGTGTTCAACCATGACGAGCACATCTAGGTCGAAGCAACCTGGGGCATCTACCATGCGTCTGGCGCGGGCCTACCGTGCCGACGACTAAAATACTGGGCCGCTGGCTGCTGACGTGCTTGATCGACTCCATCGCCAGCGGGGTCCCAGCCGAGTTGGTCGAGATCCGCAAGCTTGGAAGGACGCTGAAGTGACGCGCCGCCGACTCTCTGGTGCTCTTCGACCGGCCTGGCACCAGGACCGACTCCACTGAAGCACTCAACGGTCAGCTAGGTGTGATGTCCAGGGAGGTTGGTCAGTCGGGTGACCGGTGGCCGGCCTCCGAGGGCGGAGTGGGCTCGATGGTGCTTGTAGAAGTGAAGCCACTGCGGTAGCCGCTTGTTGCGGGTATCGGTGCTCTCGTAGAACCGGGCGTAGGCCCAGCCGTCGGCCAGAGTGCGGTGGAAGCGTTCGATCTTGCCGTTGGTCTGGGGCCGGTACGGGCGGGTGCGTTTGTGGACAATTCCCAGGTCGGTGCAGGCATCACGCCAGGCGTGGGACCTGTAGGCGGATCCGTTGTCGGAGAGCACTCGTTCGCCGGTGACGCCCCGGTCGGTGAACCATGCCACCGCGCGCTCGAGGACCCCGATGGCCGTGGCGGCTTTCTCGTCGGCGTGGATCTCGGCGTATGCCACCCGGGAGTGGTCGTCGATGACGGTGTGCACAAACGCGGTGCCCAGACGGGGGCCGGGCACCGGGTCTTTGCGTCGATCGGTATCTGTAGCTGCGCGATTGCGTAGCCCCTGCTGTTTGCCGACGTAGCGCCAGCCGCCACCGTCGGGGATGTTGCCGAACTTGGTCACGTCGATGTGCATCATCGAGCCGGGATGGTCGTGTTCGTAGCGGCGGCGATGCCCAGTCGGCCGGTGATCTGGACCGGTCCCAGACGGTGGCGCCACCGCAGTCGCACGATCTTGCGGACCATCGCTGGGCAGGTGCGGTTGGGGCTGGTGCTGGGCCGTGAGCTGCGGTCGGCCATGCCGGCCGGGCCCTCGTCGCGGTAACGGTCGGCCCACTTCTTCGCGGTTCGAGGCGCGACCATGAACATCTTGGCCGCGGCGGCATAGGCCCAGTCGTCCTCGACGATCAGTTTTGCCAGCCGCAAACGGGTACGTGGGGTCAGGGTCGCGTTAGCGTGGGACTCAGTGTGAGGCTTGTTGGTGCCGCGGGTGTCGTGGTGGTTGGATTCCTTTTCACCTGGTGACTGGCTCCTAGGCTGGGTGCCGCTGTTCGTTGAGTTGGCTTGCATGCGTATTGCCGTCACAGGGTGGGAAGGACCGGTCGGCGTGACTTGATAGGAGCGTGCAGCTGCCCCACTGAGGTTTGTCCACCGACCGGCCCGACCGTTAAACCCCCACTCGAATTCAAGGGAGGCAACCACCATGGTGGTACTGATCGGCGCTGACGTCCACAAGAACTCGCATACCTTCGTCGCCGTTGATGCGGCAGGCAAACAGATCGGACAGATCACTGTCCGAGCGACTCACAGCGGTCACGAGAAGGCTTACCGCTGGGCCAAGAAGTCCTTCATCGACCAGGACCGCCGGTGGGGGGTGGAGGACTGTCGCCACCTCACCGGTCTTGTTGAACGCGACCTCCTGGCCCACGGTGAGCCGGTGCTGAGGGTGCCGACGAAGCTGATGGCCCGTCAACGCGCTGCGGTCCGGACTCGGGGTAAGTCCGATCCGATTGATGCGCTCTCGGTTGCCCGAGCGATGGCCAGAGAAGAAGATCTACCGATCGCGTTCACTGATGAGCCGGCGCGGGAGATCAAGCTGGTCCTGGCACGTCGTGAAGACCTGGTCGCGGAACGGACTCGGGTGATCAATCGTCTGCGCTGGCATGTGCATGAGCTTGATCCCGAGCTTGACCCTGCCCCACGTGCGCTGATTCATCGGCCTGCTCAGGCACGGGTGTGGGCAGTGATCGAGGCCAGCGATGGGATCGTTGCCGAAATCGCGGGTATGGTCCTGGCCGATCTGCAACGGCTGTGTCTAGCGATCAGGCAGCTTGATACGCGGCTGCGGGTCATGGTGAGTCAGGTGGAGCCGGTGTTGCTGGACATCCCTGGATGCGCGCAGCTCTCGGCGGCGAAGATTATTGCTGAGAGCGCTGGGATCAAACGGTTCTCTACAGAGTCGAAGTTCGCGATGTACGCCGGTTGTGCCCCGATCCCGGTCTGGTCAGGCAAGACCGAGGGAAGAGTTCGGTTGAACAGGGGTGGGAATAGGCAGTTGAACTGCGCGATCCACCGTATCGCGATCACTCAGGTCCGTCTTCAGGGGCCGGGTAAGGAGTATTACGAACGTCTGCGTGGACAGGGTAAGACCGTGATGGAAGCCCTGCGTTGCGTGAAGAACGCGATCGCTCGACGTATCTGGCGCGCCCTTACCCGAGCTCATGCCCAAGCCATCAGGGATACCCCGATCACCTTGAAACCCACCTTAACGACTTGCATTCCCCAAGCCGCTTGACATAGGAGATACACGAAGGCCTCCGGTCGGTGAAGCGTTGAACTAGACAGCTCCACTTCACAACCGGGGGCCTTCACCTGTCAGCCGAACTCACAATCGCGAGTCGGGACAACTTCCCTGGACATCACAGGTAGCCAGCCAGGTCTTGAACACCTTCTTCGAACGTCCCTCGACGATGTCGAGCAGGCGGGAAGGGCCTGTCTTGTCGCGGATCGGGGTGAGATTGATCATGACGGTGACTACTTGCTGCCGAACGGGGTATGCCGCCACACATGCTCATCGACTCCCAGGACGGTGACACCCTCGAACCTGTTGGGATCATCGATCAGCAGTTGCTGGCCGGCGGCGAGGATCGCGGTGTTGACGGTGTGCCACGCCGCACTGAGCCCCGCGGCGATACGGCTGATGGACATCCTGTCGATCACGAGGCATTTTAGCGCCCACAGCACGGCTGGCCGCGACAGTTTCGCTCGTGGTGCAGCGACTGGGGTGAGGTCTTCGCGCCAGACACGCACGCAGGACGGACACCGGTAGCGGCGCACGTGCAGGAGCGTGGGGCGCCAACCCAGTGGGACGTGGACGAGCCTGCGCACCGCGGTCCCGCGCCGGATGCCTTCCGCCCCGCAGTCCCGACACCAGGAGACCGGACTGTCGGTGGTGGTTCGGCATTCCAGGATTGGTTGATCGGTATCGACCGCTTGCCCTGTGATGGTCAGGTTGAGGTTGTCGAGGAGGCAGAACGCGTCGAGATCAGGGCTCGTGAAGCTAGGCTTGTCCATGTCGAGGTCTTCCGAATAGAGAGTGTAGGAACTTCCATCTTCAGGGAGGCCTCGACGTCTACCCGGGCAACGACACAGACGCACTCACAGAGCCAGGCTGTACACCCTCAATCGCGAAGAGCCTCTTCACCTGTCAGCCGAACTCACAGTCGCGAGTCGGGACAACCTCTCTGGACATCACAGCTAGAACACCTCCGCGGCTCAGCCCTCGAGTTCCGCAACCTGACCAACTACATCACACGCTGCCTCCTCGAAATTGGAGGATTCAGACCCCAACTCCACCCCCAAACTCGATGAGTCGGCCTAGACCCATGAAGTACCAGCCCGGTTATCCTCGGATCTTCCACGATCTTGAACATGCCAGGTCTTACATCGAGCGCTACGTTCTGTAGTACAACACCGAGCACAAACACTCCGGTATCGCGTTGTTCTCACCGGCCCAAGTCGGTGATGGTTTCTGGCGCCAGGCATGGCAGATCCGCAACCAGGCCTTGCAGCGCTACTACGACGAGCACCAGGACCGGTTCCGGGCACAACCCCGCACACCAAAACCAGCAGCTGTCGTTGGTATCAATCTAGATACCGTCCGTCAATGACTCACAACAGTTTGACACCTTCCGGAGTGTCGTCATTCAACGCCCCGAGACGAGTCTACAGTGTGTACTACACAAATGAATCGATTTATCCGTCACCTGCTGGCGCGGGCGGCATCGGTCTGTGGCTGTCACATACTTGCTCTATGAACCTGACGCTATGACCTCTCCCTTTATCACCTTGTGAGGAGGAATAGATGATTCCGATGTTCGACGCAGGCGTTCTACATGATCGGCTCGGTGTCACCCCCGCCCTACGTCAGCGAGCCCTTAAGGTGATCGAATCAGGCGTCTTCCTCAACGGCCCAGAAGAGCGGGAGTTTGAAGAACGCTTCGCCACCGAGATTGGTGCGAAATACTGCATTACGGTCGGATCCGGGACCGACGCACTCAAGCTGGCGCTAATTGCAGCAGGCGTGGGCCCAGGCGATGAGGTACTAGTCCCCGCCATAACCTTCGTCGCCACCTGGCTCGCTGTGAACTCCGTCGGGGCCACCCCTGTGCCGGTTGGCAGCGACGGCGATACCGAGGAGTACACAATCAGCTCGTATCTAATGGGGGTCATAGCATGTGAGGAAGCGTGCACCCCACGCACACGTGCCGTTGTGCCGGTACATCTCTTTGGCCATTCTGTGGACATTCGCCCCCTTCGTGAACTTGCCGAGCGCAAGGGATTACGGGTAATCGAAGACTGCGCACAGTCTCATGGTCTGGTGACCGAGGAGGAAGGGCACCCCGACTTGCTACGCGCTTACAGCTTCTATCCAACGAAAAACCTAGGTGCTATGGGTGACGGCGGCGCAATCGTGACGAACGATGCACGGGTGCGTGAGACAGTCCAGAAGCTTCGACAGTACGGGGGAAGGGACAAAAACAATATCGAAATGCACGGCGAAAACTCACGCCTAGGCGAGCTGCAAGCCGCGGCCCTCAACGTCAAGCTCCCCCACCTGCAGTCTTGGAACACCCGACGTGCGGCGATAGCGCGTCGTTACTCCGAGGCACTGAAAAACCTGGATGGGTTGAGTGCGCCACGGGCAGACACCCCTGGAGTACCTGTCTGGCACCACTTCCCCGTAACCACCCAGCACAAACCACTTGTACGCGGTTGTCTGCACTCCAGAGGGGTGCAGACAGGCGAGCATTACCCCAGAGCGGTCGGAGCTATGCCGTTCTACGCCGGGCGCTGGAGGCTTCATCAGACAACCCGCCTCGCTCAGCAGCTCCTTGACTCTACGTTCACGCTGCCCGTGGGGCCATACCTAAACGGCACCGAGATAGATGAGGTCATCAAAGCCCTCACCGCCACATCCCATGAGATCGTACGATTGAGTCAGTAAGTGAAAGGTGCACTCAGTGACCATTATCTGGCATTCCCTCCGCCCTTCCTTGGAGTGGACTGATGGATTGAAGGATAGGTTCCTCGCAGGCGAGAAGAAGGCTGGCCCCGACACGGGTGAGGTCCAGGTGCACGTCGTGGATGTGTTGGTGCCCTTGACCGATCCGATACGCGACCAGCTGGCACACCTACCGAAGGACGACCTCGTCGTCATCTTGACGACTGGAAGTCGGAGCGAGCACCCGACACAAACAGAGAGGGAGTTCCTGGCCGCTGAGGAGCAAGTTATCTCTACAACGACCGCGTCGTGGGTCATCATGCGCTGCGTGCCGCTTGCCCAAGAGTTCCTCGGCTCCATCCGTACCGCGCTCAACGAGTCAATCTTTGCCTCATGGCGTGAGATGCCGGTGCCATGGCTGGACTTCCGCGACGTACTTGAGCTGATTCCACTGGTAGCCATGGACCCCGAACGTCGATCCAAGACGTACGAACTCACCGGGTCCGAAGCTCTGACGCCCGGTGAGCTTACCCGCGTCGTAAGCAATGAGGCAGGTAAACCGTTCCACTATGTGGCAATGGACCTGGAGCAGATGGTGATCGCGGTTGAGCGGATGGGCACCAGCAGAGCGTTGGCCATCCAACGTGCGCAATACATGGACTTCTCCACCGGACCGGAGGCTATCGAAACAAACGATACCCTCCTCCATGCCCTGGGTCGCCGCCCGAGACCCGCCTCGCAGCTGATTCGTAGCGGTTGGTCCGACGCCTACGAGTTTGCCAAGGAGCTCTACTCACGGACCAACCTGCCAGGCAAAGGCCGAGCAGCGACAGCAGAGGTTGCAGATCCAGAGGATGAGCAGGGGACCCGATGACGTCACCACAAGTGCCGGAACCCCCTACAACAGCTGAACGCGTCACGCGCGATCTAACGGTTCAGCACCCATGGTCAATCATTGACGTCGGTGAAATCCTCGACGAACGTGGATGCATTGTAGTCGTTCCAGATGGGCTCAGCCAGGACCCTGACTTCGACTTGCAACGTGTCTACTTCCTTTACACGGAGCGTGAGGATGTTGAGCGTGGGAACCATGCGCATCGGAGGCTTCACCAATTGATCCTCTGTCTCCATGGATCCATGACCGTGGAACTTGATGACGGAAGTCGGAAAGAGAGCTTCCTGCTCAACTCACGCAAGCATGCCCTCAAAGTCGGACCGTTGGTATGGCGGCGTCTACATTCCTCCTCTCCTGGCTCGATTTGCGCAGTACTCGCCTCGCTACCGTACGACCCTGATGACTACATCAGCTCATACGATGAGTTCCGCCTGGCAACAGCAGCAATAGGACGCAGTGCAACCTAAGTTAACTGGCTTGCCCGCCCTAGGAGGCTCCAGTAATGCGATTCATGTTCACGACATTCGCCTCACTGCCACATCTGCAGCTACAGGCTCCTGCCGCGTGGGCCCTGCGCACTGCCGGGCACGAGGTCTGCATAGCCAGCCAATCGGACATTATGCCGGAGGTGCGATCACTTGGTCTCACCGGGATTGAAGTAGGACACCCTCTGGAGCTCAACAGCTATGTTGAGCGCGGCGGCCCCTTGCCCGGACGCCACGCACCCGCGGACATCGCCGAGAGTGATCCCCAAGTCCTAACTCCCGCGTACACACAGACTGCTTTGACCATCTATGGTCAGTTCATATCGGGCCAACTGGCAGACGACCAGATGCTTGCCGACACACTGGCTTTCGCCCAAGCATGGCGACCGGACATGATCATCTGGGACGCGCTCACCTATACCGGGCCTGTCGTGGCTCAGACGCTTAATCTTCCCCACGTCCGGACGCTTTTCGGGCCAGACTATTTCGCGGCCATGGTGGAGAGTCATCAAAGACACGGCCTTACTCAGGAAAACCCACTGTCCCGATGGTTGCGATCAAGGTTCGCGCCCGGTGTTGAAGTGCCCGACGGGGAAGGTGCCTTTCACGAGCTTCTGTTCGGCATGGCAACTATCGACCCCCTACCTCCTCCCCTTGCAAGGAGAGTCAACCACGGCCTGCATCTTCCCTGTCGGTTCATCCCCATGAATGCTTGCGGCGTAATCGACACTGATTGGCTTCTCTCGTCAAAACGCCCAGTCGTCTGCGTGACACTCGGTTACTCTTCGCGAGCGTATGGTCTCCCGTCCCCACACCTGCAGGCGATCCTAACGGGTCTGAGCCGACTCGATATCGACGTCGTAGCTACCCTCAACGCAGACCAGCTACAAGGAATCCATATACCTGGAAATGTGCATGTGTACGAATACCTGCCCCTTGACCTCATCCTGCGCCACTGTGCGGTCGTTATAAGCCACTTCGGCATCAACACTCTTGGCACCGTGGTGAAGCATGGTCTGCCACAACTGTACGTGGGAGACGGCCTCGACATGTGGGGCGGGTCGCGCGTGGCGGAGGACATGGTGGCGACAGGAGCGGCGCTCGCTGTTCATGCACAGGACCTCACCGCAAGCGCTATCGAAGACCGCGTAAACACTCTGCTGACGAATCCATCGCACAGGGCTGCCGCCCACCGTCTCCAGGAGCACCTTGAACGCATACCACCACCTCATAGCCTAGTGCCCAAACTGGAACGCATGATTGAGCTCCCCCATCTGCACTAATGAGTGCGAGGATTAGCCTCTCATCACCCCGATCGCGCCCGATCCAAAGGAGGACTCGTATGTCAACTTCACGCACAACGGACCCCGACGACACAGTCTGGTTACTGGACCCTTCTCTCAGTGTTCGGCTAACCGAGACCCGCGCGCTGCTTCTCGAGAATGGCCTCACCATTCACCGAATTATAAATTCCACCGTCGTCGATGTTGCCGCAAAGCTCTTCCGTCAGGCTACGGGTAAGGTCGAGCTCCCAGGACAACTCGATACGCCAGAGGCATCTGTCGCAGCTGAGCTTATGAAAGCGCTCGAGACGCTCGGCTTCGCTGTGAGACACCCTTCGGACGAGCAAGCGACGAGGGCGCTAGACACCTACTTCGACATGCGCCGACGCGCCTCGCGCACCCTCTCGTTGGAAGAATACGTTAGCCTCCTCGGACGAACCAGAGTAGCCGTCGTCGGACACGGAGCAGTGAGTGCGGCTATTCTGGAGGCCGTCGAAAACCTCGGGGTTTATGTCAGTTCAAGCACGACACAGTCCCAAACTAAGGCGGACCTCATAATTGTCGTGTCCGAGGGCGACTACGCCCGCAGCATAGATCAGTTCAACATGGCACGCCTCGAGCTGGACGATGGAACACCATGGCTTCTAGTTCAACCATCCGACGGGGCCCGGGCACTTGTCGGACCCATGATCGTACCCGGAACAACGGCCTGCGCTATGTGCTATTCCCTACGACGTACTTCAAACTTTCCAGACGACGCCGTGTCCAAGGACCTGGAGAAGGCTACGCTCCTGACGCGAGGCCCAGCCTCCAGTGCCAACTCGTTCAGTCACAGGTTTACCGTAGGGATGATCTCGCAGATAGTCCTCGACTTCGCGGTTGACGCGTTTGACGGCGCGACATCGGCACCTGGAATACTCTTCGCCCTGACCACCACTCGCGCGGAGTTATCCGTCACGACGCACAAGGTATTGCGCGTTCCACGCTGCCCATCCTGTTCCCCCGCGAGAGGTACAGGATCACCTCAGATCTGGTTCCCAGCACCGGCGGAGGAGAGCGATGGATGACGAGACAGTGCACACCGACGGGTTGGGGCCAGCGCAGCTTCAGGCTTACCGATCCCACCTGGTGGGTATAGTCCAGAAGACCTATTTCCGGCTCCACGACGTGTCCGACCTACACATCATCTCTGCGGGCGCGAAGATCAGTCGACCTGAAGCGCTCATCGGAACCGCCGTAACACGTGACAGCGGAGGCGAGGGAACGAGTCGTTCCAAGGCGTTGGGGGCCGCGACGGGTGAAGCCTTAGAGCGGTACAGTGCGGCATGGCTCGAGCCCAGCCGGTTTATCCACGGCAGCGCTCGGAGCCTCAGCGCTGCCGGTCTTGTACATCTGGACCCTGACCGCATCCGCTTCTTTACCGACGCACAGCTAGGCAGAGATGGCTTCGGCCTCACGCAACTGGACGCTGACACCAGGACGCCTTGGCTGGAGACTGCCGAGGTCGCAACTGGCCGCCGTGTCCTCATCCCAGCGCAACTCGCTTTCCTGCGGGTCATCCCCGATGCACCACGGATCCACACTCCGACATCGAACGGTCTTGCCTTCGGGACAGATCCCTACCGCGCACTCGTGTCCGCCATGATGGAACTGGTAGAGCGCGATGCATTCATGCTCACGTGGTACCACCGCCTCTCCATGCCCCGAATCGACCTACAGTCCGATATACGGCTTGCACGATTCACGGAACAGCATCTTGAACCCACGGGATTGCGGGTCCATGTGATGGACTTGAGCAGTTTCACCGGTTTACCCGTCGTGGCTTGCATCGCCAGGCCCGGTAATGACGAACCTGGGCCTATTGGTGTCGGAGCATCAGCAGCACTGCTACCCGAGATAGCGTGCATGAAGGCGATCACCGAGGCAGTTGGCAGCCGGTCGTGGGCCGAACAGCGTCGTCGACGAGGTGCCGACGAGCGCATTGGAGACGATTGGGACAACGCCATCCTCAGCTTCGAAGACCACATTGACCTCTTTTCTCGCTGGGACATGTACCAACATTTAGACTTTCTTGACGCCAACCCTAATATCCGTTCCCTCAACGAGCTGCCCAGGCTGAATATGCCCTCTAGGACCGCCGTCCGAAAGATCGCATCACGGCTTGCTGAACAAGGCATAAATCTGTACTCGATGGATGTGACCTCACCCGACGTCCGGGAGATGGGTGGATATGTCGTCCGGGCCTATTCTCCCGACCTCCAGCCACTCGATGTCTCCTACCGACATCGTTACCTCGGACATCCACGCTTATCCGACCCAACCGCACCACCCCGTGATAGGAACACGACAGATTTAAACCCCATCCCCCATCCATTTCCATAAGGAGCCCCTCGATGCAGTACGACAGCACAAACCTCGAGGACGTCGTCTACCCAGACGGTGTCCCCTCAGACAGTGATGCATCAGAGTGCTTCCTCGAGGCCTCCAAGATCTCCAAGGCGACGCTCCGAACTGACCTGCCCGGCATGGAGCGCCTCCAGTCGTCGGAGGCGCTACGTAGGATGACCCTGCGCGCTGGTCGACGGTACACGCTGCGCCCATCCGTTCCCTTACCCGAACCTGACCTACGCACGCAGGACACCTTCCAAAACATCGTGCTACGGAGGAAAAGCGCTGATGAATTCGGTCGCTCACCACTCACCGTCCAGGCTTTGGCGAATGTACTGCATCACAGTTACCGTGTTATTTACCGCACCGGAAGCATCGTCGGCTTCCGACCCACTCCGTCGGCCGGGGCGCTCTACCCCCTGGATGTCTTCTTCCTCACTTTGAACTGCGCTGACCCGCTCCCCACGGAACGATGCCTCTACTACGATCCGTTTAGGCACGACCTCGCTGATCTGGGTCATGCCGACAGACACGATATCGTTAACGCCTACGGGGATGATGCCCTTGTGTCTGATGCTGGCATCATCATCGTCATAACGGCCATGTTCGCCCGGTCTCGGATCAAATACGGGCAGCGGGGGGCCAGGTTCTGTTACCTGGAGGCGGGTCACCTCGCGCAATCTATAGCACTTGCAGCAGAGGCGTCCGGACTCCAGTGTCGTATTTGGGGTGGGTTCTTCGACGACCCGGTAACTGCGCTAATTCCCGGGCTGGACGGCGTTGACAGCGCCCCGTTGCACTCCGTAGTCCTAGGTACTGCAACCTAATAGTGAACCCGCCCATGGTCTCAGCTTGGATCGGCGTGATCGCATGCGCCACACATATCGTCTACACAGAGCGTGGAATATCCTCCACCCTAGGTTCACCCTTGATGCGAGGCCGGCTAAGCAGATCAACGATTGAGCTTCTATATACCGGTGGTACTGTCTTACTAGCTACGGTGGCGGGGATAATTGTGTTCTCGACGATCGGGCCACCCCCAGCGATCTTCCCTATGAATCCACTGATCTTCGCAGGACTGGCTACCGCAGTGACTATCCTTGCAGCCTTACCACAGGACGACGCGTCATTCCACGAGCCTCGACGTATGCGCCGCCTCCTGCTCTGTCTTGGAGGAGGTGCCGAGGAGGTGCTCTGGCGCGGCGCGGGCATCTCATCCCTGGCTTACCTCGGCCTCCCAATGCCGTGGGCGCATATAATCATCACGGTGGGGTTCACCGCAATTCACCTGGAGCGGTATGGTCGTCGCGGCCTCGGTTTCATCGCCATCTTTTCCCTCTTCATGGCCGTTACCACTTGGCTTCTAGGCCTCCTCATAGCGGTTTTTTTCCATGTGAGCTGGAACGCATTTATGTGCCTGCGACGGCACACATATCGCCCCTCACCCGGCACGCGCCTTGTACAACGCCGTCCCACAGACGAGTGGTGAGCAAACGGTTCACGCAGGTGAGACGACACGGAGACAAACAAGCGTGAACCTACAGTCAGCGCCTGGGGCTGCTCCACAAGCCGCGCCACGCACTAGGGGCGTGGTAGGCATGTCATTGTTGGACTCAGGTCGAAGATGCCCGCTAGCATGGGTCGTGAACCCAGAATCTACAGCCTCACTGATTGATAAACTTGATTTGAGGTCTCACTCGTTATCAAGGAGATATTCACCATGCGTATTACCCCATGGCTCGTCATTGGCGCTGTTGGCGCCATAGTAATGTTCCTCCTCGGTGAATTCTTACTGATCCAAGGAGGACTAGCCACGGCAGGCATCTTCCTTGCCATACTGGCTATCATCTTTGTCGTAATGCTCCTGATGAACGGAGGCTTCAAGGACCGCTCAGGGCCCACCGACACCGACCATTCGCGATAACGGCCCTGATTCGCATGTCAGTTGTCGAATGACATGCGAAGAATTCAGCGGCGCATCGCAAAAGAGGGCGTAGGAGCGGCCTGAAACCTCCGGTGTCTAGCAGTGCCCGGAGGAGGTAATGGTCGGCGGTTTCAGGGGGTGAGTGCAGCACCTGACGTGATTGGTGGTTTTGCACATGGGTGCTCCCGTAGTCGCCTTGGCCCGGCGTGCTCGAAACTCGCCGCCGTGAGCCGTTCCCGGTATTCCTTCGCAGCACAGCGCTGCAGCGACTTGTAGTAGGTGTTGTGATGGCTTGGAGTGATGCAGAGTTCCTCGATCACCCGGAGACTGTCCGGCTTCGAGGTCGGCTCCACTAGCCGGGCCAGCACGAGCTGGAAGAACGCCTCATCCTCGATCCGGACGAACCCGAGCCGATCCCATGCGAAGCGGATCACCCCCTCCACGACCGCACCGCTGGCACGGGGCCGGGCCTTGGAACCGTTGTCGAAGTCCAGTGTGGGCTGGTTCGCCGCGAGCTTGTCCCGCCCAACCCGCAGTAACGCGGCCATTTGGAACTCTGTGTGCGCGGAGCCCAGATGCTCCAGAATCCTGCGCTGCCCATGCTTCTTCTCCACGATCTGGACAGCCGTCGCCCCGGAAGCGGTCTTCACCTTCCGCAGGAACGGGGTCATGAACGCTGATTCTACCGATATTATTAGTGCCCCAAACCACACCACCAAAACGCCCGGACAAGCACTAATAGCTACCGGGAGGACCGTAACGGCCCCAAGGTGTGAAACCCAGGTGGCCAGGAACGTGGTCCAGGCTGCCGTCACCACTTTCACCGGCTGACCGGTCTCATCCATGGTGAACATGAGCGCACCCACGGGGACGTCGTCTTTCTGGATGATGGTGTAGTGACCGTAGTCCGGACCTTGGTCCACGAATTCCCACCCGAACAGGTCACCGTAGAACTTCTTGGCTGTCTGCGGGTCCCCCGTGCTCAATTCCAGCCAGGTGGGTGCTCCCGTGGGTCGCGCTTGTGCTGCCATGGCTGCCGCTCCTTGTACTCAGGGCCCTGCTGGTCTTTGGACCTGAGTACAAACCTACCCGCCGAGTTGTTCACGTAAGACGTTCTTGCGGATCTTGCCGGAGGCTGTGCGGGGAAGTTCCTCCACGATCGTCAAGGTTTTGGGCACCTTGTACCGTGCCAGCTTGCCGTCCAGGAACTCCTCCACGTGTGCCGCCGTGACGGATCCAGCACCATCGTGGAGTACGACCACCGCGTGGGGTACCTCTCCCCACTTCTCATGCGGGACTCCCACTACAGCCACGGACTGCACGGCAGGCATCCGCAGCATGGCGGCCTCAACTTCTGCGGGGTACACGTTCTCCCCGCCGGAGATGATCATGTCCTTGATGCGGTCGGAGATGTAAAGGAAGCCGTCGTCGTCGGTGTACCCCATGTCCCCGGTACGGAACCATCCTGCCTCCCAGGAACCGGCAGCGTCAGGACGGTTCCAGTAGCGGCTGATCACGTTGGGTCCGGCCACCAGGATCTCCCCGGGTTCCCCGACAGGAGCTGCGTCCCCCATGGGATCCACGATCCGGAAATCGGTCCAGAATTCAGAAATCCCGGAAGATCCCGCCTTCTCCCTGGATCTGTCCGGTGGCAGCGTGGTGACTCCGGGGGAAGTTTCGGTCATGCCGTAGCAGTTGGTGAAGCGTAGACCGCGTGCTTCATAAGCTTCAATCACCCGCAACGGAACGGCCGAACCGCCACACGTCATCTTGGAAACCGTGGAAATGTCCGTGGTTTCCCATGCCGGGTCCTCCGTGAGGAGCTGGTAGGTGGTGGGGACACCGGCCAGCCATGTAACCCCATGCTTCTCGATCAGTTCCAAGGTCCGCGCGGGGATGAACTTGGGCTCGACCACCAACGTGGCGCCTTTCAGCAACACGGGCAGCACACCCATTCCCAGAGAGGCCACGTGGAACATGGGTGAGATCTGAAGAGAGACATCCGGGGAGGCAACGTCAAAATCCACCAGAACGTTAAACGCATTCCAGGTCAGGTTGCCGTGGGTGAGACATGCACCCTTGGGCTTGCCCGTGGTGCCGGAGGTGTAGAGGATCACCGCAAGATCGTCCTGGGAGACATCCTGGTCCTCTGTCCATGGTTGAGTGTCCTTGATCTGCTCATCCAAGGACAGGGAACCTTCCTGGCTCTCCCCCAGGGTCCACAGTGGGACAGAAGTCCCCAAATTTCCGACGGCGGCGGCCGCCACCTGCATCAATGCTGGATCATGCAGCAGGATCTTGGCCCCGGAGTCTTCCAGCTGAAAGGCGATCTCACCTGGTGCCAACCGCGTATTGAGCGGAACGAACACGGCGCCCAACAGCTCTGTGCCGAACAGGACAGTTACGAAATCGGCGCTGTTCTCCCCGAGCAGCGCCACGCGATCACACTGCTGGACACCCGCTGCGTCCAAGGCCGTAGCGATCCGTGCTGACCGATCACGCAGTTGGGCATAGGTCAGCATGCGCTCCCCATCCACCAATGCAGTCTTGGTGCCCGAACGTTGGAATCTACGCTCCAGCCAAGATCCGATACCGAAGTTGCGCACGCGCCCTCCTTGCCACTGCAAATTGGCGGCGGATGGGCAAATTTGCGCATCGTCCTGGTGTCAAGACCGTCAGCCACCGCCACAAATCGTTGAATTTTTCAACTATTTGCAGATCCTACGATGTGACATGAAGCGCGTCCAGGGCTAACTGGCGGCCAGTTTGTGCAGCAGCCCCTGCAGCTGCGCTCTTTCACTCTCCGAGAGGTTCGATTGCAAGCGGTCGGATGCAGCCGCCACCTGCGCCTCAGCGTCCTTCAAGGCCTGACGCCCACGGTCGGTTGGGACGATGATCTTGGACCGCCGATCCCGTGGGTCCGCAGCCCTGCGCACCAGGTCCATACCCTCCAGATAATCCACCAACGCGACCACCTGACTGGGGTCAAGGACCAGAAAGTCGCTGAGTTCACGCTGAGTAGGCGCCTGCTGCTCGCAAGCCAGCGACAGCACGCAGTAGTGGCGAACTTTCAGCTCACACGCCCTCAGGTAACCGTTGGTCAGAGCAGAGCCCAGGGAGCCAAAACGGTTCATCAAGAACATGGATTCCTGAGCCAGGCGAGCGTCTTCAAAACGCGAGTTTCCCGTCATGAGCTGCAGTTCCACTGCTGATCTGCGCTCGTCGTCGCCATCCACCTGCGTTGTCGCCTGCGCCACCCGCCACCCGCCTTCATCCGCACCGAACTGTCACAGTCATTCTCCCCTACCGTCGCGTACTTTAATCGTTGACATTTTCAACGGTTTGGTCTGTGATGAACACTGAACCTGATGGTCCACGCAGTCAGCCCGCCATGCTGGCCACCTTGACCAGTTGTTGCAAAGGAGCACACACCATGACCCAGTCCGCCACACCTTTGGCCGGCAAAGTTGCCGTTGTCACCGGATCGGGCCAGGGGCTCGGCCTGGCTTACGCTCAAGAGCTGGCTCGCCGCGGGGCTGCAGTGGTCATCAACGACGTCGACCAGGCCACTGCGGATGCAGCCGTCGCCTCGATTGTGGACGCCGGTGGGCGCGCGAGCGCCGTCGTCGCCCCCGTGGGCAGCACCGAGACTGCTGAAGCCCTGGTCAAGGGTGCCATGGATGCCTTTGGTGGACTGGACATCCTGGTGAACAATGCCGGGATTCTGCGGGACAAATCCCTGCTGAAGATGACTGATGAGGACTTTGACCTGGTGATTCTGGTGCATCTGCGCGGCACTTTCACCTGCGTGCGGGAGGCCTACCGGTACTTCAAGGACAACGGTGTTGCCGGGCGGATCATCACCATCGGCTCCCCCACGGGGCAGTACGGCAACTTTGGGCAGACCAATTACGCCGCGGCCAAGGCCGGGATTGTGGGCATGGTACGCACCTGGGCGCTGGAGATGAAGAAGGCCGGGGTCACCGTCAACGCTGTGATCCCCGTGGCTGCCACGGCCATGACCAAGACCATCCCGTTCTTTGCTGCTGCGGTGGAGGCCGATGAAGCCGGTGAGCCCATGCCGCCGTTTTTCCGGCATGACCTGGGCTTTGGGACCGCAGGGGACGTTGCCGGGCTCATCACCTACCTGGCCAGCGACGACGCCGCAGGAGTCACCGGCCAGGCCATCGGTGCCGGCGGTGACCGTTTGCAGTTGTTCTCCCACCCGGCCCCCTTGGTGACCGAGTACAAGGAGGGTGGTTGGAGCTACGAGGATCTGGCTGCGGAATTCGACGGGCTGACCGAGGGCAAACTGCAAAAGTGCGGTGAGGTCATGCCGGCCCTGCCCGATGATTTGAAGCCACAGGGCTGATCGGACATGAGCGCTGTGACTCCGTATGAGTTCGGGATCGACCTTGAGAAGGTTGATGCGATCGACATGCACGTGCACATCGAATGCTCGGATCACGGGCATCTGTCCTTGCCGCAGCCATTGGTGGATGCATCGTCCAAGTACTTCAAGGCGGAGGATCGGTCGCCGTCGTTGGACACGATTGCCGAACGGTACCGGGAGTGGAACATGGCTGCGGTGGTCTTCACGGTGGATGCCACCACCGCCTTGAAGCATGAACCCAACTCGATCGAGGAGATCGCGCTGGGGGCGGCCCGCAACAACGATGTCCTGATTCCCTTCGGTTCCGTGGACCCTCTGCAGGGTGCTGCCGCGGTGGACCGCGCGCGAATGTTGGTGGAGAAGTACGGAGTGCGGGGATTCAAGTTCCATCCGTCCTTGCAGGGATTCGACCCCTCCTCCACTGAGTTCTACCCCTTGTGGGAGGCGATCCAGGCACTGGATGTGCCTGCTCTGTTCCACACGGGGCAGAACGGGATGGGCGCCGGACTGCCCGGGGGCTACGGCATCAAGTTGGGGTACTCAAACCCGCTACTGTTGGATGCTGTGGCTGCTGATTTCCCCGAATTGCAAGTGATCATGGCCCACCCCTCCGTCCCCTGGCAGGAGGAAGCCAACTCCATTGCCACACACAAGTCCAACGTGTGGATTGACCTCTCCGGGTGGTCCCCCAAGTACTTCCCGGAGTCTCTGATCCATGCCGCCAACCGCATGTTCCCAGACCGGGTGCTGTTTGGAACGGATTATCCGCTGATCACCCCGCAGAAGTGGTTGGGGGCTTTTGCGGAGGCACCGTTCAAGGACGAGGTGCGACCGGGAATCCTCAAACACAACGCCGCACGGCTGTTGGGCCTGACGG
The DNA here is from genome assembly GCF_030538595.1 of Kocuria sp. Lineage (GTDB taxonomy): Bacteria > Actinomycetota > Actinomycetes > Actinomycetales > Micrococcaceae > Kocuria. The sequence continues at coordinate 8,384 of NZ_JAUNTS010000012.1, read as the reverse complement.
GCTCTGATGCGGCCGGTGTTTCTGTGGCGGAAGGAGGGGACTCATGAGCGAGCTCTACCCGGACAGTGACCCATTCGGCGTCGCCGATGCCCTAACGGTTGCCGAGCGTGCCCCGCTGCTGCGCCTACGGTCCGTGCTGGACTCCACCGTGCGGCCGCTGTTGGCCGAGCATTGGGAGGCGGGAACCTTCCCCACGGAGGTTGCCGCACCACTGCAGGAACTCCAGCTGATGCACCCACCCGAGTTGGTGGGTCAGACCCCGCGGGCGCTGTACCACGGGTTCCGTATTTTTGAGCTGGCCAGGTGCGATGCCTCGATTGCCACGTTCTACACCGCCCAGGCCGGACTGTTCCGCACGGCCTGCCGGGTAGGCGGATCGGCCGAGCAGTTCGCCGAATGGGACCCCAAGATCCAGTCCTTTGAGATGACCGGGGTGTTCTGCCTGACAGAACCGGAGCACGGCTCGGACATTGCGGGCGGATTGGCCACGGCCGCGCGTCGTGACGGAAACGAGTGGGTGATCGACGGCGCCAAACGGTGGATCGGTGGTGCGCTGACCGCAGACTTCCTGTGCATTTTTGCCCGTGATGTTGCCGATTCCCAGGTCAAAGCCTTCCTGGTCCCTCGTGAGGCCAACGGGGTGAGCCTGGAGAAGATCCACGGCAAGACCTCCCTGCGGATGATGCAGAACGCCCACATCACCTTGACCGGGGTGCGGGTTCCGGAATCTTCGCGGCTGCACAACTGCAACTCCTTCAAGGTTGTGGCGGCCATGCTGCGGGAGATGCGTTCGGACGTGGCCTGGATTGCCTGCGGCATCCAGGCCGGTGCCTACGAGGCAGCGGTGCGCTACACCCGCGAACGCGAACAGTTCGGTCGTCCCACGGCCAGTTTCCAGCTGGTGCAGGAGAAGTTGGCGCGAATGCTGGGCAATGTGACGGCGTCGTTGTCCATGGCCTCCCAACTGGCCGCCCAACAGCAGGCCGGGGTGTACCGGGATCAGGACTCCGCGCTGGCCAAAATGTGGATCAGTCTGCACATGCGCGAAACCGTTGCTCTGGCCCGGGAAGTGGTGGGCGGCAACGGGATCACCCTGGCCACGGACGTGGCCCGCTTCCACGCCGATGCCGAAGCCGTCTACTCCTACGAAGGCACCCACGAAATCAACGCCCTGGTGGTGGGGCGCGCCATCTCCGGCCGCTCGGCTTTCGTGTGACCTACGGGACTACGACGACGTCATAGTTGAACTCTTATGTTGAAAGGAACTGAACAATGACGGAGAACACTGCACAGACCGTGGTGAGCTTTGACGAGGTCAAGGACCTTGTGGGCGAGAACCTGGGCTACAGCTCCTGGCGGGAGATCACCCAGGATCAGGTCAACCTGTTTGCCGATGCCACCGATGACCACCAGTACATCCACGTGGACCCCGAGCGAGCTGCTAGCGGTCCTTTTGGGGGGACCATTGCGCACGGATTTCTGACCTTGTCCCTGTTGATCCCCATGTGGTCCGAGCTCTTTGACGTGACCGGGGTGTCCACCAAGGTCAACTACGGCCTGGACAAATGCCGCTTCACATCCCCCGTGCCTGTGGGCGCACGTATCCGTCTGACCGTAACCATCACGGACGTGCAGGAGGTCAAGGGCAACGGCCTGCACCTGGTGGCGGATGGCACCATCGAGATCGAGGGCCAGGAGCGCCCGGCGGTGGTGGCCACGTTCCTGAATCGCTTCTACGCGTAAGTGTGGGCCTGCCTGGGCACCGGCCGGGGCCGCCGCCCGGGCTCTCTCACGTTTGACAGGGAAATAACCACCAAACCATGCGGTTTTGCGGTCATTTCCCTGTCAAACGTGAGCGTGGTTCTTCCGACGTACACTGGGCAGCATGGCACCGGAGACTGTGGACGTAATGCGAGACGCTTTGGCGCTCGACGCTGATCAGCGTGCAGTTGTGGCCAACGCCTTGATTGAGAGCCTCCACGGGTCAGAGGGCACGGAGCACATTGACGCCACATGGCGCGTTGAGGCGACTCAGCGGCTGGCCGAGATACGCTCCGGATCGGTCGAATTAGTGGATGCTGATGACCACTTCACGCGTCTGCGAGCGTCCATCACGAGATGACATTGACTCAGCGGAAGCATCCCGACCGATACGGCAGCCATGGCCGCCGCCCTCTCCGCCATCCCGCCGCCACACCTGCCGAGTGTGTGAGTTTGGCCGTTTCCAGCGGGCGAAAACGCCCAAACTCACACACTCGGCAGTAGGGAAGCGGCGAGGGTGGTTGCCAGCGTTTCGGGGGCGATTGGGCTCCCGCCCGATGGACCCTGAGTGCTGCTGAGCATGGTGCTGCCCAGAATGAGGTCGGTCAGCATTTCTGCGTGGGGTGCGCTGGTCGAGGAGATTTCCCCGCGATCAATCGCACGGTCAAGGATGTCCCGGAGACAGTCCCGAGTTGGCTGGAACAACGCCTGGTCAAGCACCCCCAACAGTTCAGAGTCGTGCTGTGCTTCAGCTAGCAACCCCAGGAGCACGGGGCCCACGCGGGTCATCAGATCTTGTTTGTACCTAATTTCAGCGGTGAGGTCGCCAATCAGTGAGCCCGAGTCGATTGGCTCCTGCTCTTGCTCAGCAAAGGCCCGTGCGGCGGCCAGCACCAGCTCGCGTTTGGTTGGCCAGCGGCGGTAGAGGCTGGCCGTGGAGGCACCTGCGCGTTTGGCCACTGCCGCGGTGGACACCGCGCGATAACCCTGTGCGGAGATCAGCTCGATGGTCGCATCCAGAAATTTCTTGTCCAGGCTGACATTCATGGGGCGTCCCACGGGGCGCTCACTCATGACTTCACTGCCTGGAGTTGGTTGACCATCTCGCCCAGGGCGTCGTCGATGGCCCGATACGTGACCCCCAGCTCATCAGGGGTACGGGTTGTTGCCACGTGGACGGGGTGCCCAATGTTGTTGCGCGCGTAGGCCCGGTCCATACCTGCCACGGGCGCAATGAGGACGGCCAGGGGCTTGGGCAGCGCGCGAGTAGCCACCAGGCGGGGACGTGCGGTGTGTGGCTTGAGTCGACGCCCAAGGTCCACAAGATCGGTGGCTTCTGCCGCCACCAAGTAGCGGCCGTGGGCCTCGGGCGTGTAGGCGGCCGCGATATGGGCCGCAGCAACGTCGCGGACATCCACCACGGTCATGGTCAGGTTTGGAATACCGAACCGACCAAGTCCGCCCATGAGTTGTTCCACGATTGAGAAACTGTCGCTCGTGGGGCTGTCATTGAGGGCAGCTCCAAGGACCAGCGCGGGATTGACGGTCACCAGGTCCCATTGGTCCTGCTCCTCGGCAATCTCCCAGGCAGCTTTCTCTGCCAACGTCTTGGAGTATGGGTAAGGCTCGTGGGTCAGGCTGGACGTTGTGTTCCAGCAGGACTCATCAAGGTGCCCGTCAGTTGCTGCCAACTCAGAGGCATCCCCAAACATGGCCGCCACGGAGCTGGTCAGGACCACGCGGCGCACGCTGGGGGTACGGTTGGCCGTCCGCAAAACATTGGTTGTCCCCTGGACCGCAGGCTGCACCAAGTCGCGCTGAGCGTCCGTGACGTCACGAATGAAGGGCGAGGCGGTGTGGAAAACCACGCGAGTGTCCCACATGGCCTCATCGAATGAGCTCTCAGTCAGGAGGTCCGCGTCAAAGAAGTGGATTCGACCGGGCGACTTTTCGGCAATGCTGTTGAGGTGGGCCAGTCGCTTCGCTTTGGAGCTGTCGCGCACGGTGGCGTGGACGGTCACACCCGCCTCAAGCAGCCCCTTGATGATCCAGCCAGCAACATAGCCTGTAGCGCCAGTCACCAGGACTGGTTCCGCGGTGTCGATCGTGTGATTCATGAGCCCTCTCCTGGGTTGACGATGGTCGATGTGACGGGACCACAATGCACCTTTAGCAAAACGAAGTCAAGCCGTTTCGTATTTGCTAGACTCACTCTCACCGGAGTGAGACCCGCCAGGGGTCATCCTCACCCGCGCCCTGACCTCAGATGAACGGATACGCCCATGAAATCCTTCAGCCAACGCCGCATCATCGTGCTGGGTGCTACCGGATACACCGGAGGGCTCGTCGGGCAGGAGCTGGTTGCCCAGGGGGTTCGTCCCGTGCTGGCTGGCCGCAACGCTGCCCGGCTGCGGCACCTTGCCGAACAGCACGGGAACCTTGAAGTGGCGGTAGTGGATGCTTCCGATTCAGACGACCTCAAGGCCCTGTTTGGTCCGGAGGACGTGGTGATCTCCACGGTGGGTCCCTTTGAGCGCTTTGGCCGCCCGGTGGCAGAGGCTGCGGCACACGCCGGCAGCCACTACCTCGACTCCACCGGAGAGGTTGGCTTTGTTCATGAACTGATCAAGGGGCTCGACGACGACGCCAAGGCCACCGGTTCCACCATGCTTCCCGCTTTTGGATTCGACTATGTACCGGGTCTGCTGGCTGGCGCTCTTGCAACTCAGTCGGCTGGCGCTCAAGCCCGCGGACTGCGGATCGGGTATTTCCACATCGGACCCATGAACCCGTGGGTCGATCTGAGCGCAGGAACCCGGCAAACCCTGGCTGACTCGGGCGGTTCGGCGCTGCCGTCGTGGCGCAATCCCACCTTGGTCAACCTGCGTCCCGGATCAGCCAGTGCGGTGTTCTCCGTTACGGGCAAACGTCGGCGGGCGTTGCGGCTCAGTGGCACCGAAGTGCTCTTTCTCCCCCGCTCACTTCCAGGCCTGGACACTGTTGAGGTCTACAACGGGTGGTTCCCCACCCGCCCCGCCCAGGCGCTGATGGCGGTGTCTGGCGTGATGGCCAAACTGCCTTTGGTTTCTATGGCCTCCGCACCTGGGTGGATGATCGGTACTGGTGGGCCGGATACCCAGCAACGTGAGCGTCAGCGCATGAGCGTTGTGGCTGTGGCTCTTGATGGGCGTGGGAATGCGTTGTCTCAGGTGAGCTTGGAGGGTCCGAACACGTACACACTCACGGCTCGACTTCTGGCCTGGGGCGCACGTGAGCTGGCCGTCGGTTCGTTCCCAGCCGGTGTGTTGAGTCCGGTCGAGGTTTTCGGTCTGCAGCGGCTCGAAGATGGCGCCGCCCACCTGGGCCTCATCCGCGTTTGACAGGGAAATAGCCGCTGAACCGCACGGTTTTGCGGCCATTTCCCTGTCAAACTCGCGCGTGGTTCTTCCTGGCGCCCTCCGCCAAGATTTCGAGGGACTTTTGCGCTCTCATTCGCTCGGATTCCTCCGTGATCAGCTGCCAGGCGGGGTGGTCATGATCTAAGGCTTTGTGCAGTGTTCTTAGCCTGCTCCCATCGTTCTGAGTCCACTGCTCGGTGTCCTCAACAATCTCGTCAGCGTCCTCCACAGTGATCAGAAGAACAACCGCATCTTCCAGGTGTCGCTGCTTGTCGCGGGAATCTGTCTTGTAGGCCCCACCCTTCAAGGTCAGCGCTCCCAGAACGTTGGGCAGACTGACCATCACTTCCGCTGCGCTGGCTGTGGTGATGTGACAGTTGACCGTCTTCCGAAGTGCGCTGGTACCGCCTGGGACCTGCACCAGGCTCTCACCGCGGGTGCTCTGCTCCAGCACACGGTGGCACATGGTCAGCGATCATGACATCCACAACCTCATGTTCACCACCCTCCGCACGGACCCTGACGAACCGATGCGCAGCAGCGTTTCGATACAGCGATTTCTGCTGCTGGAATCCCGCAGGCAGCAGAGCTGACTTGGCGTTTGACCACGTCATGCCAATCTCCACGTGTAGCAACAGATCCACATCTGTGGTGGCCCGCTGCGGATGTATTCCTGTGCAGTGGGCATGAAGTTGGACCATCAGCCCACCCACCAACGTCCATGATCCGGACGGCAGGACATCGCAGAGCTCATAGACAAGGGGCCACGGCTCGCCGAACCCTTCAGCTGGTTCTTCCACCCACCATTCGGGCCGCGTAGGCTCAATGGGCACGCTGACCAGCCCCCTCCTGGAGGTGCCCACTGAGCACTGAAAGCGCTGCGGACTGTTCCCTGGCTGACCCCCGGATGTATAGGTCAAGGGCAACTACCAGTCGAGTGACGTCGGGCTGATCACCACCCGTGAGATGAATGAGAACATCACCGTCAACATCAGGCACCAAGCCGTAACGTTCTCTGATGTGCTCCCACGCAGATTCAACCAAGTATCCCTCCAATATGGCTGCTGCCCCGGGCGTCAAGCCAAACGCTCGTGCCAAGTCTGGGTCCTCCAGAGCTGACGCGCCGGTGAGCTGAAGTTCGCTACTGAGGTCACTGCGTCGCCGTCGAGTTTGAACAACACGCACACTCCGGGAGCGCCCTTGCGCCTGACACACAAAATCCTGAACAGTGATGCCCCACAGTGATCTGCGTAGACGCGAGAGCGCACTTCCTTGCAGGCGTTCCGTAGTGCCGCCGGACAACAATTCAATGGCAGCCCACGCCGTGGCTTGATTCCACCTACGCCCCTGCTTCACGCCCAGGAGCATCCGCTCGCGCACCGCATGAGAATCAAGCAACCATGAGTCACCAACACCTCGCTGCGCCGGGATCACGCCTGCTGCCACCAACCGCTGAACTTGCCGGGGAGTCACGCCCAGATGCTCTGCAGCCTTGGCCACTGTCATCGACATGACACATATAGTCGCTTAGACGACTATATGTGTCAACACAGAGCTGCCGAGTGTGTGAGTTTGGTCGTTTCCAGCGGCCGGAAACGACCAAACTCACACACTCGGCAGGAGGGGCGGCAGGAGGTCAGTGCTCGTAGGTGGTCAGGTCGATGTCCTTGGACTCCTTTGTCAGCAGGATCGCCAGGCCGGAGATGCAGGTCAGCACAATGAGGTAGGTGACCACGGCGCCGATCCGGCCGTCGCCGCCGTAAATGGCCGCCAGGATGGTGGGAGTGAAGCCCGCGCCCAGCAGCGTGGCCATCTGGTAGCCGACTGAGGCGCCGGTGTAGCGAGCCGCGGTACCGAACTGCTCGGAGATGAACGCCGCCAGCGGACCATAGATGGTGGAGTGACACAGCAGAGCCACGGTAAAACCCACAAAGATCAGGAAGGTGTCCGCGGTGCGCATCAGCGCGAACAGCGGGTACACAAACGCAATGAACGCCACCATGCCCAGCAACATCAGGGGTCGGCGACCCACACGGTCGGAGATTCTTCCGGCCAAAATCACCATGCCGATTGAGAGCACGGAGGCACACGCGAACGCATACAGCACCGGCTGGCGTTCAGCGCCGTGGGCCACTGCGTAAGCGACGGTGAAGGTGGCCAGCAGGGTCTGCAACGCAAAGCCTGCGGCACCGCCGAACATCACCAGCAGCAGGTTCTTGGGCCGCTTGATCACGCTGAGGATGGGGACTTCCCGGGGCTTGTCCTTGGCAGCATCGCGTTCGACGGCGGCCTCGAAGATCGGGGATTCGCTGATCTTCAACCGGATCACCAAGCCGATGACCAGCAACAACGCAGAGACCAGGAACGGCACACGCCAGCCCCAGCTGAAGAACTGCTCCTCCGGCAGGGAGGCAGCCAGGCCCATGGCAAACGTACCGAGTGCGGCACCGGACGGTGCGCCCGCATTCACAAAGGACGCCGCAAACCCGCGGTCCTTGGGGGATGCGTGCTCCAGAGCCATGAGCGCAGCTCCACCCCACTCACCACCAATGGCGATGCCCTGCATCAGGCGCAGGGTCAGCAGGATGAAAGCTCCCCCCATTCCAATGGTTTCAGCACTGGGAATCAGACCGATCAAAGTGGAGGCGCCACCCATGATGAACATGGACAACACCAGCATTTTCTTGCGTCCCAGACGGTCACCAAAGTGCCCGAAGATCATGCCGCCAATCGGCCGGGCCACGTAACCGGCCGCAAAGGTCAGGTAGGAGGCGATGGTGCCAGCCACCGGAGTCATGTCCGTGAAGAACACTTGGGGGAACACCAGGGCGGCAGCAGCGGTGTAGAGCAGGAAATCGTAGAACTCGATGGTGGAACCCAGATAACTGGACAACACCACACGGCGTGCTTCTTTCTGCCGAGCCTTGGTGGACATGCTTTGCAGCTCGGCTGGCTCCGTGACCGCACTCATCACGGTCCCCCTCTCCGTTGGGCGGGGAACCCGAGTCCCCGAGACCTGTAATTGAGGTGCCCACGGGAACGGTATGCAAGTGAGCCACCTCACAGTGCAGAGTAAGCCCAATAGTTGAAAATTTCAATGATTACTTTCCCCAACGGTCCCCTTGCCCCGCCACAACTGCCGAGCGTCCGAGTTTGGTCGTTTCCAGGGGGTGGTCACCAACAAAAACCGCCGGCGGGGCGCGGCCGGGGGGGTGGGGGGCGCGC
>NZ_JAUNTS010000011.1 GCF_030538595.1 Kocuria sp. | reverse complement strand
CCCTACCCCACACCGACGCGCCAGCCCCCAACTACACCCTCATCTGTGAAGAGCCAGTTTAGCCTGGCTAAAGGAACCTCAGCTCACGCCCAGCTTCTCCAGGATCAGCTCGCGCACACGGCCGGCATCTGCCTGTCCGCGGGTGGCTTTCATGACCGGACCGATCAAGGCACCGACTGCCTGGACCTTTCCGCTTTTGACCTTTGCCACCACATCGGGCATCTGTGCCATGGCATCGTCGATCGCTGCGACCAGCACGCCGTCGTCGGAAACCACCGCCAGGGAACGGGCTTCCACGATCTGCGCCGGGGCACCTTCCCCGTCAGCAACAAAACCAATGACCTGCTTGGCAATCTTGTCGTTGATGGTCTTGGCCTGAATCAAGGATTCGAGCTCCACAACGTGCTGCGGCGTCACACCCAGCTCGGTGATCTCCGCACCGCGCACATTGGCCAGGCGGGCGATCTCTCCCATCCACCACTTACGCGCTGCACCGGCAGAGGCGCCGGCGGCAATGGTGGCTTCGATTTCGTCCAGTACACCGGCGTTGACCACATCGCGGAACTCTTGGTCCGAGTATCCCCACTCGGCTTTCAGCTTCTTACGGCGCTCCGCCGGAGGCTCCGGCAGCTCAGCGCGCAGCTGCTCCACCCACGCGGGGTCCGGAACCACGGGAACCAGGTCCGGCTCGGGGAAGTAACGGTAGTCATCTGCATCCGACTTGGGCCGCCCGGAGGTGGTGGAGCGGGTGTCCTCGTGCCAGTGCCGCGTCTCCTGGACAATCGAATCGCCCGCGCTCAGCACGGCTGCGTGACGCTGGATTTCGTAGCGCACGGCGCGTTCGACGGCGCGCAGCGAGTTTACGTTCTTGGTCTCCGAACGCGTGCCGAACGTGGTGGAGCCCTTGGGCATCAGGGACACATTGGCGTCACAGCGCACGTTGCCGCGCTCCATGCGGGCATCCGAGATCCCCAAATTTTTCACGATCTCCCGAATGGCCGCCACATAAGCCCGTGCCAGCTCCGGGGCACGCGAACCTGCACCCACAATCGGCTTGGTCACGATCTCAATGAGCGGCACACCGGCACGGTTGTAATCCACCAGGGAGAACTCCGCACCTTGGATGCGTCCGGTGGCACCACCCTTGTGGGTGAGCTTGCCGGCGTCCTCCTCCATGTGCGCGCGTTCAATTTCAATGGTGAACGGCGTACCATCCTCCAGCTCCACGGTGATCTCCCCCTCGAACGCAATGGGTTCGTCGTACTGGGAGGTCTGAAAGTTCTTGGGTGTGTCCGGATAAAAGTAGTTCTTCCGGGCAAAGTGGGACACCGGGGCAATGGAACACCCCAATGCCAGACCCAACCGCACCGCGGATTCCACGGCCTTTTTGTTGACCACCGGCAGCACACCGGGCAGGCCCAGGGACACCGGCGTGGTGTTGGAGTTGGGGACATCCCCGAACTCGTTGGGCGCCGCGTCAAACATCTTGGTTTTGGTGTTCAACTCCACGTGAACCTCAAACCCCAGGACGGGGTCAAAGTTCGCCATGGCTTCCTCGAAGGACAGAGTTTCTGCGCTCACAGGGCGGCTCCCTCGGTGGTGCCGGCGCTTGTGGCACCGGACAGATTCTTCACGGCAGCAACGACGTCGGGCAGATCCTTCCAGATCGGCCCTCCGTTGGCCTGGGTCAACAGTGCTTCCAACCCGGCACCGGCACGGTACAGGCGGGCATCCTCACGTGCCGGGGCCATGAACTGGACCCCCACCGGCAGCCCGTCCTCCGGGGCCAGGCCGGCCGGCAAGGAAATGGCAGGCACACCGGCCAGGTTGGTGGGGATGGTGGCGACGTCGTTGAGGTACATCTCCATGGGATCGGCCTGTTCATCCACAGATCCGATGGGGAACGCGGTGGTGGGGGCCGTGGGAGAAATCAACACATCGCACGTCTGGAACGCTGCGTTGAAATCCCGCTGAACCAGTGTGCGCACCTTCTGAGCGGAGCCGTAGTAGGCGTCGTAGTAGCCCGCCGACAGCGCGTAGGTACCCAGGATGGTGCGGCGCTTGACCTCCGCACCAAAACCGGCGGCACGGGTGGCAGCCATGACACGCTCAATGGTGAGGTGCCCGTCAGCGGGCAAGGTACGGCGGCCGAACCGGACGCCGTCGTACTTGGCCAGGTTGGAGGAGACCTCCGAGGACATGATCAGGTAGTAGGCGCCCAGTGCGTATTTGAAGTTGGGGGTGGAAACCTCCACCACTTCTGCGCCAGCACTTCTCAGCAGGTCAACCGCTTCCTGGAAGCGCTGCTGAACACCGGGCTGGAATCCTTCCCCGGTCAGCTCCTTGACCACGCCAACACGCAAACCTTTGAGACCGCCATCGGCGGCACCGGCACGTGCGGCAGCGGCAAAGCCCGTGGCAGGATCGGTCAGGGACGTGGAATCCAAGGGGTCGTGACCACCGACCACTTCGTGCAGGAGCGCAGCGTCCAACACAGTGCGCGAACACGGCCCCACCTGGTCCAGGGAGGAGGCCATGGCGATCACGCCGTAACGGGAGACCGAACCGTAGGTGGGCTTGACCCCCACCGAGCCGGTCACGGCAGCGGGCTGACGAATGGAACCACCGGTGTCCGTGCCCAGGGCCAGGGGCGCTTGGAAGCTGCTCACGGCTGCGGCCGAGCCACCACCGGAGCCGCCCGGAATCCGGGTGAGATCCCACGGGTTGCGGGTCACGCCGTACGCGGAGTGCTCCGTGGTGGAACCCATGGCGAATTCGTCCAGATTGGTCTTGCCCAGCATGGGCATCCGTGCGGCACGCAGGCGCTGGGTCACGGTGCCGTCGTAAGGGCTCATCCACCCTTCCAGCATTTTCGACGCCGCAGTGGTGGGCTGGCCCTTGGTCACGATCAAGTCTTTGACCGCAATCGGCACACCGGCCAGTTCATGCAGGTCTTCACCGTTGTTGCGGGCCGCATCCACCTCAGCTGCAACCTCCAGCGCCTCCTGGGCGTTGACGTGCAGGAATGCGTTGAGTCCAGCTTTTCCCACGTACGGGTTGCCTGCCTCAACGGCCGCACCATCCGTTGTCGCAATCCGATCCAGGTGCGCCTGAACAGCCTCAACGGAGGTCACTTCACCGGCCGCCAGCTTTTCCGCCAGCTGGGCTGCGGAGAGTTCAATCAAGTTCTCAGTCATCCGAGTCTCTTCCGTCTCACTCAGTATTCGGCCTGGTTCAGTCTTCATCCAGGATGGCGGGGACCTTGAACTGTCCGTCCTCCGCATCCGGAGCCCCGGAGAGTGCTTCCTCCACGGTCAGCGGCTGCCCCACCACGTCCTCACGCATCACGTTGCGCAGCGGAAGCGGGTGGCTGGTGGCGGGGACGTCCTCTCCCGCAACTTCACTGACCTCGGCCACGGCAGTGACAATCTGGCCGAGCTCACCGGCCATGGCCTGCAGCTGCTCCTCCGACATCTCAATGTGTGCCAACTGCGCCAGGTGGGCGACGGTGTCACGGGTGATCTCGGACATGCACGCTCCTTGTGTTCACGTTCAGGGGTGGATTCGCTTGAGAATTTGATCTTCCGCAATACGAACCTACCCAGTCTAGCCGCGCCCCGTGACAGCCCGGGGCACCTACGCTGGGAGACATGACAGCAACCAAGAACACCAAACAACAAGGTGCCAAGAAGCAGCGCGAGGCCAAGAAGCCGAAAAAGGACCGCGGTGCCGCACGGCGCGCCAAGGCAGCAGCACGCGGCACCTCACCGGCCCGAGGGACAGCCAGGACGCCAACTCAAGATGCAGCCAATGCCTGGCGGCAGGGAATCTCCACCGCAACGGCGGCCACCGTGGATCAAATGACGGCGCACATGCAAAACGTGGTGCTGGAACAGTTGGAACAGCACGGCGCGTTCCCACCTTTTGCTGTCACGGCAGGGCGCGACGGCGAATACGAGCTGACAAGTCCTTCCCCGGAGGACATCGCCGAACTTGACGCGACCGAGGTCCTGGACGTGTTGCGTGAGCAAGTGCGCACTTCCGCACCCGCGCTGTTGGGAGTGGTTCTGGCGTTTCCAGCCACGCTCCCGGACCGTTCAGGGGCTGCGGCGGTAATTGCTGAGGTGGAGCACGTTGACGGTGTGCAGCTGACGCTCATCCAGACCTACCGGGTCAAAGGAGTTCAGGGAGCCAAGCGAACCCACTTGGAGGACGCCGTCGTGGAACCGCGGGAGTCCACCTTGCTCCCCCACCCCACCCCCCTCCGCCGAGATCATGGTTAGTAGAGGATTTAGGCCGAAAAATTAGGTCAAACCATGTTTTCGGCGGAGGTGACAAGACCCCGGTGCCGCTGGTGCGGTACCGGGGTCTTGCTGCATGGATGGTGCGCTATGTCACCTCATCCCGTGATCAGGCAGAGATCAGGCGGGGATGTTCAGGGTCTGGCCAACAAAGATCAGGTTGGCGTCAGCAACGGTGTCAGCGTTGGCAGCGTGCAGGGCTTCCCAGCCACCCTGGATGCCGAGCTTCTCAGCGATGATGGACAGGGTGTCGCCGGACTCAACGGTGTAGGTGCCAGCAGCAGGTGCAACCTGAACCTCAACCGGAGCAGCCGGAGCGGTGTACTCGACAACCGGGGCCTCAACGACGGGAGCCTCGGCCACGGGGGCCTCAACAACCGGAGCCTGCTCGGCGGCCGGGGCAGCCTCAGCCGCGGGGGCAGCGGCGGGAGCCTGCTCAGCAGCAGGAGCCTGCACGGACTGGGTGGAAACGTTGGAGGTGGTGCCACCCAGGCCCAGCTGGCCACAGGTGGGCCATGCGCCGATGCCCTGACCGGCCAGAACGTTCTCAGCGACGGCGATCTGCTGCTCGCGGGAAGCGTCAGCAGCGGAGCCGGAGCCACCGTAAGCGGCCCAGGTGCTCGGGGAGAACTGCAGGCCACCGTGGTAGCCGTTACCGGTGTTGATCGACCAGTTGCCACCGGACTCGCACTGAGCAACAGCGTCCCAGTCAACGGCGTTGGCCGGAGCGGAGGCACCAGCCAGGGCAAAGCCGCCCAGAACGGTAGCGGTGCCTGCAACGATGGTCTTCTTGAAGTTCTTGTTCACAACTAGCTCCTGTGCGGTCCCGTCTACGCTCGTGCCGTCCCCGGCGTCTTAGCGTCGCTGTCTTCCCGAATCAGTTGGATCGAGGTTCAGGCGTTGCTCGCAGACAGCGATGACGGTTGAGCAACACCCGGGATTCGTTGGTGTCAGCCCGGCTCGAAGCCGGACTGCTGGAGTGAATCCCCGGTACCGGGGAGTCCCCCGTGGGAAGTTCGATGATCACATTACAGTAACGATTTTGAAACTGTCACCCTCTGAGCGTGTGATCCGAGTCAAACTGAAAGGTTGTGTGCGCGTTTTCATGAACTGCGCACCCCGTCACACCCTCCAGTGAACTACCCACTCGGTGCACTCGGTTTCGCCAAGAAGTCTCAAACTCCCCGCGAAATCAAGGTAACAGGACCATAACAGCCGCATCACGGAATGGTCACGATGTTTGTGAGTGAAGACACGGACTTTTGTAGACATGTCCCTAAATGTGGGCTTGCTCACACTACGACGGCGGCGTGTTGCCTCCCGGAGCGCCGCACTACCCGTTGGGCCCCGGCTCAGCCGGTCCAGTCCCGACTGGCTCCCCTGCGCTGCAACTCAGTCCTGCTCCGATGGACGCAACGGGTCCGGTCCTTGCTCCAACAGCTGTTCAAACTGGGACTCGTCCAACACCTGAACGCCCAAGGACTCTGCCTTGTCCAGCTTGGAACCGGCAGATGCACCGGCCACCAGGAAGTCAGTTTTCTTGGACACGGAACCGGAGGCCTTTCCACCACGGATCAGGATGGCCTCCTTGGCCGAATCCCGGGAGAAATTCTCCAATGTGCCCGTGACCACCACCGTGAGTCCTTCCAGGACCTTGGGCACGGTCTCATCCACTTCATCTTCCATGCGGACGCCCGCTGCCGCCCAGGAGTCCACCACTTCTTGATGCCAGCCTTCGGCAAACCATTCGATCACCGCTCCGGCAATGGTGGGACCCACCCCGTCTGTGGCGGCCAGTTCCTCTTCCGAGGCTGATCTGATCCGCTCCATGGAGCCAAATGCCGTGGCCAGTGATCGTGCAGCAGTTGGCCCCACGTGCCGGATGGACAGTGCCACCAAGACCCGCCACAGGGGCTGCTCTTTGGCCTGCTGCAACTGTTCAAACAGCCGATTGGTGTTGGCCGTGGGCACTGACTCCTTCTTGGCCGTGGGTTTGGTCCAGAAGTAGGGCACCAGTTCCGTGGCGTTTGGATCAGCGCTCTTGCCACGCTGGGGGCGCGAAATCAGCACGTCTGCCAAATCCTCCGGACGCAGATCAAAGAGTTGCGCTTCAGAGCTGAGTGGCGCCGACCCGGAGTCCGGTGCCGTCAGTGCCTTGGCGGCTTCCTCCCCCAGGGCTTCAATGTCAAAAGCTCCACGCCCGGCGGCGTAGAACACACGCTGACGCAGTTGTTCGGGGCAGGACCGGGCATTGGGGCACCGGATGTCCACATCCCCTTCTTTGGCCGGAGCCAACGTGGTTCCGCAGGACGGGCATTGGGTGGGCATCTCAAATTCGCGTTCTGAGCCATCCCGTAACGCCACCACGGGACCCACGATCTCCGGAATCACGTCCCCCGCTTTACGCAGGACCACCGTGTCACCGATCAACACACCTTTGGCCTTGACCACGTCCTGGTTGTGCAAGGTGGCCATGGACACGGTGGATCCGGCCACGGTCACCGGCTCCATGATTCCGAAAGGTGTGACCCGCCCGGTGCGGCCAACCCCCACTGCAATGTCCAGCAGCTTGGTGTTGACCTCCTCCGGCGGGTATTTGTAGGCAACCGCCCACCGCGGCGTGCGCGAGGTGTGCCCCAGCTGACGCTGTGTGGCGCGATCATTGACCTTGACCACAATGCCGTCAATCCCGTGAGCCAGGGAGTGGCGTTGGTCCCCGTATTGCTGAATGTAGTCCAGGACTTCCGGGACCGAACTGAGTACCTGGGAGTACGGACTCACGGGCAAACCCCAGGCGGCCATATGGCGGTAGACCTCAGACTGTTCGGTGATCTCCAGCCCCGTGGATGCACCGATGCCGTGCACATACATGGACAGCGGACGTTTTGCCGTATCGGCAGGGTTTTTCTGCCGCAGTGAGCCCGCAGCACAGTTGCGCGGGTTGGCAAACGGAGGTTTGCCTTCAGCCACGCGCTCGGCGTTGACCCGCTCGAAATCCTGGGTGGACATGAAAATCTCACCACGAATTTCAATTTCTTCCGGCACATCCGCACCGGCCAACCGGGCAGGGATGGTCTTGATGGTCTCCACGTTATGGGTGACGTCCTCCCCCGTGGTGCCATCTCCGCGCGTGGCAGCGCGTACCAGCCGCCCCTGGCGGTAGAGCAAGTTGATGGCCAGCCCGTCAATCTTCAACTCGGTGAGCCAACGCACCGGCGGTGCCTCATGGAGATTGGCCACGGAGACTTCCGCCCGTGCCAACCACGCTTCAAGTTCCGCAATGGAGAAGACGTCCTCCAACGAGTACATCTTTTCCAAGTGCTGGACGGCAGCAAAGGCTTCAGAGACCTCTCCACCCACCTCCTGAGTGGGCGAATCATTGGCTGTCAGCTCCGGATGCAGCGCCTCCAGTTCCTCCAGACGCCGGTAGATGGAGTCGTACTCAGCATCTGAAAGTGTGGGGGCATCCTGGAGGTAGTAGGCGGTGCGGGCCGACCGCACCGCCTCCACCAGTTGCGCGTAATCCTCCCGCAGGTTCTCGGAGGGGCGATCTTCCTGCGGAGTTTCAATCTGGGTGCTCACCCCAACATTGTGACCCACCGCGCAGACAGCACAAGCCTGCACTCACTACAGATGTCTCGATGCTGCCGCGCGAACGCCAATCTCAGCGGCGCACGGTCAACGTCGCGTGAGGCCGCCCCTTCTTGGCATTCCACACCGTCACCGCGGCTCGGTCCAGATCTTCACCACGCCCGGAACGTTGCACGGCCACCGCCACCGAACTGGGCAGCACCAGAGGGCTGGCGAACTCCACCCCCCAGCGCAGTGGTGCGGGGGCATCCACCATGGCCAGCGCCCGGGATGCCGTATACATGCCGTGGGCAATGGCCCCCTTCATCCCCAGCGCCCGTGCACTGGGACCGCTGAGGTGAATGGGGTTCACATCCCCGGACACCGCGGCATAGCGCCGCCCCGTATCCGCCGCCAGTTGCCATCTTCCGGTGGGCACGGGCGGCTGGAACTCGGCGCGCTTGACGGCACCGCCCGCACCCGCGTCACCACCAGCACCGGCATCGGCACCAGCCGATTCACCCGAGTCACCACGATCACCCGACTCACCACTGGCAGCCGAACCTCCCACGGACACTCCACGCGCCAAATACACGGATCGTCCGATCCATACGGGATCACTGGCCGCGGCGTCGTCGTCGGGTGCTGTGGTGCCACGCGAGCGCCGCAGTTCAACCACGACGTCCACCGCCGTTCCCACACGGTGTGGCCGCAGGTTCTCCGCCCACACCGTGACGTCCAGGTGCTCCCCCACCGTCACGGCCTGGGTCTGCTCCACCACGTTGGACAGGTGGACCAATCCCACGGTGGGCAGGGGAAAGTCATCACGGGTCAGCAGGGCCATGGAGGCGGGGAAGGCCAGCGCGTGCAAGTAGCCACTGAAGGCAAGGGTGTTGCCGCGGGCATCGGTGTGCAGGGGCGCGTGCACCACTTCACTGAACGCACGGTGGGCGGAATCCTCCACCACAACGTCTGCCACCTGGATCTGGACATTGGGCAGGTGGGAGACCCCGGATGCACGACGACGCCCCCGCGCACCCAGCAGCGGCGCACCCTTCACCGCGCGGCGAATTCCCGCAGTCACTCCCTTACCCACGGTTTGCCCGGCGGCTTTGGCGTACATCCCGCCCAGGGACGGCATCCCGGGCAGCACAATGTTTTGGCGGTGGGGTTGCAGTTCACGGGAGGTCATCTCAAGCCCCCACCAGGTTTTGCCCGCACACCCGCAGGGTTTGTCCGCTGATTCCAGCAGCTGCATCTGAGAGCAAGAACGCAATGGCCTCCGCCACGTCCCGCGGCAGGCCACCTTGCTGCAGTGAGTTCAGGCGACGCGCCACCTGGCGGCGGGCCATGGGAATCTTGGCCGTCATCTCCGTCTCGATGAAGCCCGGTGCCACGGCGTTGGCCGTTCCGCCACGCTGAGCCAGGATGGGAGCCAGCCCGGCCACCATGCCCACAATCCCTGCCTTGGAGGCGGCGTAATTGGTCTGCCCACGGTTACCGGCCACCCCGGAGGTGGAGGCCAGACCCACCACGCGCAAGCCATCGCCCATGGGGTCGGCCAAGAGCTGTTCGGTGATCCGCAACGGGGCTTCCGTGTTGACGGCCAGGACGGAGGCGAACTTGGCTTCATCCATGTTGGCCAGCATCTTGTCCCGGGTGATCCCGGCGTTGTGAACGATTCCGTCCAATCGCCCGTAGCGAGTTCGGCAGTGCTCCAAAATCTTCTGCCCGGCGTCCTGGGCCGTGACGTCCAGGCTCAAAGAAGCAGTCTCCAGCTCATTGGCCAGGGTGGACAGTGCTTGACCTGCGGCGGGAACGTCCACAGGCACCACGTGGGCACCCTGAGTGTGCAGCAGACGCGCAATTTGTTCGCCGATGCCGCGGGCCGCACCCGTGACCACCACAACCTTGCCGGCCAGCGGAGTCTCCCCCTGGGGTGCTTGGGCCAGCGACTCAGGACCGTCCTGCGTGCCCACCACCAGGAATTGGCCGTCCACAAACGCGCTACGGCCTGACAGCAGGAAGTCCAGGCTGCCCGCCACGGACGGTGCCGTGACGCTGACGCCATTCGCCACCACCACACCGTTGGCGGTGGCGCCGCCGCGCATTTCCTGGGCCGTGGAGCGCAGGAACCCCACCACCCCTTGTCGTGCGGCATTGACTGCCACCGCGGCGTAGTCCATCCCGGAGGCCTCCACCTCGGTC
Source organism: Kocuria sp. (assembly GCF_030538595.1). GTDB lineage: Bacteria > Actinomycetota > Actinomycetes > Actinomycetales > Micrococcaceae > Kocuria. Next base: position 114,823 of record NZ_JAUNTS010000011.1, on the reverse strand, counting down.
TGGGGCAGATTGGCAGCTGAGCCCAGCGCCACTCCTGCCGCGGGCCGCGACACCGTGATCACCCGACCCCCCGGCACCAGTTTGCGCAACACGGCACCCAGTTCCAGCGCGGGCGCCGTGAGATCGGCGGGGCTGCGAATCTCCGTCAAGCACAGTACGACGGCGCCCACCTTCCGCACGTCATCTCCGTGCCGGTGGACTTCAAGGCCTCTGCCCAGAAGATGGGTTGCCAGCTGGTCAGCCTCCGTGACCGATGACTGGCCGGAAGCCTGACTGGTCTGAGCACTCACAGCTGGGCCCAGCACCACCACGGGAGCGGTCACGGTGGGGCGTGCGGGATCGTGCCGACGCAGTTCCACGGGGGCCGGCAGCCCCAAAGCTGTTGCCACTTTCCGGCCGGGCCCCTGGGAGACCAGTCCCAGGTAAGCATCGTCAGAGGCCGTGACGGGACGCATGGTGGTTGAAATTTTGGCTGGGAATTTGGGAAGTGACGGGCTCATGGACAGGTCCTTTCGCGCGGTGCCGCCGGTGCGGCCCGGTGAGGTGAATCAACGGGCCGCACGCTGCGACGTCGTGAATGGTGAAGGTGCGGGTTGGAAACAAACTGCCAGAAGATCAGTCTTGGGGGTAAGCGCGCAGCAGAGCCACCGCACCCTGCCCGCCTGCGGCACACACTGAGATCAGGCCGGTTACGGGACGGTTTTCTGCGACGGCGCGCGCCTTGAGTTCCTTGGACAAGGTGGCAACAATGCGGGTTCCGGTGGCAGCAAAGGGATGCCCGGCCGCCAACGACGATCCGTGCACATTCAGACGGCTCCGATCCAGCGTGCCCACGGCGGCTTCAAGGCCCAACCGGTCACGGCAGAAGTCCGGGTCCTCCCACGCCGCCAGAATGCTCAAGACCGTGGAGGCAAAGGCTTCGTGAATCTCCACCAGGTCAATGTCCTGCAGGCTCAGCCCATTGCGAGCCAGCAACCGCGGGGCGCCGTAGGCCGGAGCCATCAGCAGGCCCTCTTCCCCGTCCACAAAGTCGACGGCGGCCGACTCCGTGTCCACCACCTCAGCCAGCAGGGGCAACTTGTGTTCGTTGGCCCACTCTTCGGTGGCGATCAGAATGGCGGAGGCGCCATCTGTCAACGGGGTGGAGTTACCGGCGGTCATGGTGGCCTCAGCCTCCAGAGATTTGCCGAACACGGGGTTGAGCCCGGCCAGCTTCTCCGTGGAGGTGTCCGGGCGGAGGTTGTTGTCCTTGGTCAACCCGCGGAAAGGGGTCACCAGGTCGTCCAAAAAGCCCGAATCCCAGGCCTTGGCCAAGTTGTGGTGGCTGTTGGCTGCAAGTTCGTCCTGAGCCTCACGGGTGATACCCCAACGGGCCGTGGTGATGGCCTGGTGCTCGCCCATGGACAACCCGGTCCGGGGCTCAGCCACCCCGGGAGCCACCGGCGCAAGATCGGCCGGGCGCAGCTTGGACAGCGCCATCAGCTTGTCCTTGGGGGACTTGGCGTGGTTGAGCTTCAACAGCACCTTGCGCAGCCCTTCACCCACCACGATCGGGGCATCCGAGGCGGAATCCACACCGCCGGCAATGCCCGCCTGGATCTGACCGCACTTGATCTTGTTGGCAATCAGAGAGGTGGTTTCCATGCCCGTGGCGCAAGCCTGCTGAACGTCAATTCCCGGCGTGTGGGGATCAAGAGCAGAGCCCAGAACGGACTCACGGACCAGGTTGAAGGACTTGGGCTGCTTCAACACAGCTCCACCTGCCACAGCACCCAGCCGCTCCCCGGCAATGCCGGTCCGGGCCACCAGTCCATCCAGCGCAGCGGTGAACAGTTCCTGTACGGAGGTGGAGGCATAAGGACCACCTGCGCGGGCAAACGGCGTGCGGTTGCCTGCCACCACCCATGCGGTGGTCTGCTGGCGGACTTGCGGGCGATCGGCGTTGGCTGCGGCCTGCTGGGGGGTGGTTTCAGAAGTCATGGATGAAGCTCCTTCGAGTGGGGCTGATCGGAATGATGTGGCTGATCCGGCGCATGTGGCCGATCGGGTACTTGGAGTCGATTGCATGGGACTGATCAAGCCTGAGCCGATCAGGTGACTGGTATCACTTTTTCCAAGAGTAACTGATACTCTCGGTATCGTGAACACGACGAGCACTTCACTGGCGCACGCAGTCCGCCATGACAAGGACCGGACAGATGGACGGTCTCGCCGGTGGCGCCTGCACCGTGAGAAGCGCCGTACCGAGTTGCTCAAACTCGCGCGTGGCGCCATTGCGGAATGCGGAGCCACGGCCTCCATGTCTGAGATAGCCACACATTGCCGCACGTCAAAGTCGGTTTTTTATCGGTACTTCGATGACAAGGACGGGCTCAAACGCCAACTGGGCGAGTACGTGGTGGCCCGTATGGGTCAGCGCATGACAGAGGCGGTGGCAGAGGCCGGTTCCTTCCAGGAAACCGTGCGGGCCCTGGTGACCCAGTACCTCTGGCAAATTGAGAACTCCCCGGAGGTGTATCTGTTCGTGGTTTCAGAAACCGCCCCGGCAGATGAAAGCCCCGTGGACCGGTTCTGCCAGGCCGTGGCCCAACTACTGGTCAATGCGCACCAGCAGCACGCCCCCACCGACCTTCAGATTCCAGAGACCACCGCCGGGTACTGGGCCGCCGGAGTGGTGGGGCTGGTCCGCGGTGCCGGTGAAGCGTGGATGGCACCCCGCAACGGGACCACCGCCAACCGGCCCAGTCTTGACGAGTTCGTGGACACGGTCACGGCCTGGGTGGTCAGCGGTTCCAGACCTCCCCAATCACCATGAAACCCCACCCGCAACAACCCCGCTGCCCGCATGACCGCAGCACCGCGGAACCTCCCTACGGAGGCCTTGCGCCACGGCAGCACGTGAACATCCCAGAAACCCGAATGATCCGGGCACCCCGGACCCAACCAGCACAGGAGGACACAGACCATGGCTACCTCAACGCCCAACACTTCACCCCGCAACCGGCTGAGCCGCCGCGCGGGACGCGCCCAGACTCACCAGGACACCCGCACCGTGGACCAGGAATTTGCCGGTGAATCTCACGATCAGGTGCAGCTTGACGTTGCCGAGCTGCGTGACCTTCTGATGGGTTCCTACGCCCAGGAGCGCCGCGCCTCCCGTGAGTTGATCAAGGAGAGCAAGTTCCACCACGTGCCCGGGCGCACCAAGGAGGAACAGCGCGAACGGACTTTTGAAGCCCTGAAGGCCCTGGCCGGAAGCGATGCCGTCATGGCGGGTCTGCCCACCTCCCAGGGTGGCGGCGGGGAGCCCGGTGCCTACGTGGCTTCCTTTGAGGAGTTCGTCCTGGCGGATGCCTCCCTCCAGATCAAGGCCGGCGTCCAGTGGGGTCTGTTTGGTTCGGCCGTGTTGAATCTGGGCACCGAACATCACCACAACAAGTGGCTGGCGGACATCTGGTCCCTGAAAATCCCGGGCTCCTTTGCCATGACGGAAATTGGCCACGGGTCAGATGTGGCTTCCATCGCCACCACCGCCACGTACCACCCCGAAACCCAGGAGTTCGAGATCCACACGCCCTTCCGCGCGGCGTGGAAGGACTACCTGGGCAATGCGGCGGTACACGGGCGGGCCGCCGTCGTCTTTGCCCAGCTCATCACCGGTGGGGTGAATCACGGGGTCCATGCCCTCTACGTCCCCATCAGGGATGACAACGGCGATTTCCTCCCCGGTGTGGCCGGTGAGGACGATGGCTACAAGGGCGGCCTCAACGGCGTGGACAACGGGCGCTTGTGCTTCACCAACGTGCGCGTTCCGCGGGAGAACCTGCTGGATCGCTACGGGCATGTGGACCCGGACGGCACCTACAGTTCCCCCATCGCGTCCCCGGGCCGCCGGTTCTTCACCATGTTGGGCACGCTGGTCCAAGGCCGTGTGTCCCTGGACGGCTCGGCCGTGGTGGCCACTCGCGCAGGTCTTGCCATCGCCCTGACCTACGCCAACGAGCGCCGCCAGTTTGCACCCGTCCCCGGCCAGCCCGAACGCGTGCTGCTGGACTACACGCGCCACCGCCGTCGTCTGTTCCCTTACGTTGCCCGCGCCCTTGCCGCAGGATTCGCGCACGAAGAGCTGCTGGAAGCCTACGACGACGTCTTCTCCGGGCGCACCGACAACGACGACGCCCGCCAAGACTTGGAGACGCTGGCTGCGGCCATGAAGGCCACCTCCACCCGCCTGGCGTTGGACTCCCTACAGGAGTGCCGGGAGGCCTGCGGCGGTGCAGGGTTCCTCTCCGCCAACCGCATCACCGATCTGCGTCAGGACATGGATGTCTACGCCACCTTTGAGGGCGACAACACCGTGCTGATGCAGCTGGTGGCCAAGCGCCTCCTGGGGGACCACGCCAAGGAGTTTGCCCGCATGGATGTGGGCGTCATGGCGCGGTGGGTGGCCGACCGCGCAACGGAAACCGCCGTCAACCGGTCCGGGCTGCGTGGCCTCTCCCAGGTCTTCCGGGACTCGGCCGATCCGCGCCGTTCGGTCAATGCTCTGCGTGATCCGGAAACTCAGCGGACGTTGTTGACGGATCGTGTGCGCTCCATGATCGGCGAGGTGGCCGAAAACATGCGAGGTGCGGGCAAGGGATCACCGGAGGCCACTGCGGAGGCTTTTGATCGCAACCAGCACCGCCTCATTGAAGCCGCCAAGGCACATGCCCATCTGCTGCAGTGGGAGGCTTTCACTCGCGCACTGGAGAAGGTTGAGGATCCCGGAACCCACCAGGTCATGCTGTGGCTGCGGGATCTGTTCGGACTGTCCGTGATCGAAGCTGACCTGGACTGGTACCTGTCCCACGGTCGGATGTCACTGATGCGTGGCCGCATGGTGGAGTCTTATGTGGACCGGCTGGTCACCCGCCTGCGGCCCCACATCATGGATGTGGTGGAAGCCTTTGACTTTGCCCCCGAGCATCTGCGGGCAGAGATTGCCACGGGAGTTGAGGCGCAACGTCAGACGGAAGCCGCGCAGTGGATTGCTGCGGAGCGTGCCGCCGGACGTTGGCCCCGCAGCGAGAAGAACTGACCCTCCCGGTCCCCCGCACAGCCGTCGCCGCGTCCGCCGTCGCACCCACCGTCGGCGCGAGTGCGGCCCGCCGCCCGCCACCCCGCGTGAGATCACCGGTTGTTGTTGAGAGCACCTGTTTTAGGCGGTGCTCTCAACAACAACCGGTGATCTCACGTATCGGGGTGCGCATCGCGGGGTTCACGACGGCGCTCCGCGTGGGTCGCTGGGACGTTCAGGAACCCAGATCGTGGCGCATGTCGATGGGGACGAACGTGGTGGTGTCCTCATCCGCCGGGCGGGAAGCCACGGCGTCGGCCACGATCACAGTGACGTTGTCCCGCCCACCGGCGCGCAGTGCAGCGTTGACCAGGACATCTGCGGCTTCCTTGGGATGCGGCACGGAATGCAGGACTCGGGCGATATGGGCGGTGGCCACCTCCCCGGTCAAACCGTCGGAGCACAGCAGAAGGCGATCACCGGGTTCCGCCGGCACCACCCAGATGTCCGGCTCCCAAACCTGCCCGGTCCCCAACGCGCGGGTGATCACGTTACGGCGTGGATGCACCAAAGCCTGCGCGGGTGTGATCTGACCGATGGACACCAAATACTGCACCTCAGAATGGTCCACCGTGATCTGCTGGACCTCCGGCTGAGGACCGTCCTTGGGGGTGGGTGCCACGGGAAGTGGCCGTGTGGTGGTCACCTCAAGACCTGGGGAGTCGGCATCCGCGACTGCTTCATGGGCCGGCTCCACCGGCTCATCCGTTGCCACATGAGCGGTGAACTCCCCGGTGGGGTGATGTGCCACGGAGGCGTGATCCGGGGCGGGGGCTGATCCCTGCGGACGCACCAGCCGGTAGGTCCGGGAATCCCCCACGTTGAACACCAACCACAGGCGCGTACCCTCAACATCCACCAGCCAGGCGCCTGTGACCGTGGTACCTGCCCGGCCCCCCAGATTCTCCTGAATCGCGGTGTCTGCAGCACTCAAAACCGCGCGCAACTTGGCAAGCAACAGCAGTGTGGCGTCTGGAATCTCAGGATCGAGTTTGAGTTCGCGCTCCACCCGCGCCCGAAAACGAGCGACGTCTTCCAACGGCGCAGGCTCCGTGGGAACTTCCACGCTCCAGGGGTCCATGGCCGTGAAAAGCTGCGAGCTGCCCAGCGTGCGCACCGCCAAGGCGGAGGCCACTTCACCGGCCTCATGACCACCCATACCGTCGGCCACCGCGCACATGGTGCGGGTGACCACCAGGGAGTCCTCGTTGGTTTCGCGTCGCAATCCACGGTCCGTGGCTGCTCCTGCGCGAATCACCAGTTCAACGCTCACGCGTAATCCACCTCAAGTTGTGGGCCGGGCCCTTGCGAAAGTTCAACGGGTTGCACGTCTCCAAACCCCCGAACATTGTGCGTTTGCTTGGGAGTCAACACAAAACGGTCATCACCCCGGAGGACCGATGCGGTCGACGCATCCACCAGGACGCTGCCCGGCGGGGTCAATGCAACCAGGCGCGAAGCCAAATTAACAGTTGGACCGTACAAATCGCCCAAACGTGGCAACACACGACCCCACACGAACGCAACACGCGATTGAGGAAGGTCCGTGTCATCTTGAATGATGCGGGCCAGTGCCAACGCCATCAAGGCTCCTTCCTGCGGGGTTTCGGCCATGAACATGACTTCATCACCGATGGTTTTGATCAATCGTCCGCGCCCCACGGCAATGACTTCTGCGCACCGCTGTTCAAACCGCTGGACCAGGGCGGCCAGAGTTCGTTCATTCATCTGCCGCGACAGGGAGGTGTAGGAAACCATGTCCGCAAACCCAATGCCCCGGGCCAGCGGGAGGTTCTTGGAGTCATCCTCCTGGGAGGCGTCCCGCAGTCCGCTCATGGTGGAGCCATCGGGGCGTTCCTGGCGCATGGCCAACCGTTGCACGGCCGCGTTGAGCTGGCGCCGCCACGAGTAGATCAGCAACTTCTCCAGGACGGGCATCAGCTTGGGCAGTAGGTTGAGCAGTTCCCGCCGGGCTTGTGCATCCGTGTGCTGGCTGTTGGCCACAAGGTCCTCCACCAGCGCCTCAACCTGCCACACCACCATGCGATCCGTCATCTGGGCCATGGAACGCACCAGGGACAGTGCGCCTTCTTCCGTGACGTCCCCGCCAACCACCAGCGCGGAGATTTCCCGCAGCGCCTCCGCGTCCTGTTCGGTGAAGTACACCTCCTCATCAGAGAGGTTGGGAAAGCCCATTGCCCGCCATATCTTGCGGGCATTGAGCAGAGACAAATCCCCTTCACGTGCTGCTTCACGCCGGGTCATGCTCCGTTCGGAGCCCAGTAGCAAATCCTCCAAGGCGTGAAAGGCATCCTGTGACTCCGCCGAGCCATACACATTGGATTGGACCGGGTTACGCAGATTGAGGTTGATCTGCGCCGTCTGGGGTCCTACTTCCGGATTTTCGACGACGCCGTGGTCCGGTACCTGCCCACCGTTCGCCTGTTGCTCGCCCGAGTTCTCCAATTCACCCCTGTTTGATCTGTCTCTTGCCGGATCAGCGCGCTTTCTTGGCAGATCAGCATTCTCTTGCCGATTTTCGCGTTCCTGCGGGAACAGTCGCCACGGTGTCATGACCGGCCCACCCAGCTTCCGGGGACTTGGCCGTGGTGGAAGGCTCCGTAGGCTGCATAACCCTGAGAGCCAGAACCTTGCGAGAGAGGCCGTTGGTTTGCCGCTTTGCTGTCAATGAGCTCGGCGAACTGTTCCACTCTGGGCGCGTGATGTAGCCGCAAGACCCCGGATTGACCAAAGTCAGCACTCAACGTACCAATTCCAGCTCGCCCCAGGGGACCGCGAGCACGCTGGGCATCCACGCGGAGCAACCAGGCCAAGTTGATCCGTACACCACCGCGGGGTGCCGCACCACCCACCAACATCAGTCGCCTGTTGGTGAGGACAAAGCGGGTCAGTGCCCAACGAATCACGGGGCGGATCACAGCCAGAACCACCACCAAGAGCAGCAAGAGGGACAACCCCGTGCCCAGCACCGAATGAACCGTGGTCCACGGTTGGTCCATGGGCCGCCACCGCACCTCCAGCATGCGCTGCAAGAGCCCGTGGACAAAGACTGCAATCACCAGGATGACAGCAGGTTTCAACAGCTTGGAGGGATGGGCCAGCGTGGAGACCACCACGTGCTCGCCGGGTTCAAGGCGCAGTTTCTTGCTCACACATCCTCCTGGGCACCGCGCAGGTGCACAACGTCGGCTGCGCTGAGGTGGTGCCGGGCACCGGCGTCGTCGTCCAGAAGTAACGCACCGTACTGATCCAGTCCGGCCGCCACCCCAACCAGGGGCGGCTGATTCCCGGGCAGCTGCGCGCGGACACGGCGCCCCAGAGTCCCCAGCAGCGCCTCCACATCATGGCGTAGTGACCCATGCGGTTGAGCCAGTTGGGTTGGGTCCGCGCAAAAACTGCGATACAGCGGCAGGAAGCACTGCACCACCTGGCGCAGAAGCTCTCCGCGATTGGGGTCGCCGCCTTCACGCAGCACGGAGGTGGCGGTGTGCACGGGAAGTTCAGTGGTACTGACATTGATGCCGGCACCCACCACCACGGCTGGTGGGAGATGGTCAAAGGGCACCAGTGAGGCCAGGACCCCCACCATTTTGCGGTCCCCCACCAGAACATCATTGGGCCACTTGACCTGAGCTGCAATGCCTTGCAGGGACAGTGCCTGAGCCACCGCCGTGCTCAACAGCATGGTCAGCCATCCGAACGTTTGGGTGGCCAAGGGCGCACCGCTGGGACCGGAAGGCCGCAGCAGCAGCGAGAATGTCAGCGCCTCACCCGGAGCCACCACCCACGAACGATCCAGCCGTCCCCGTCCGGCACTCTGGTAATCCGTGGCCAGCAGGCTCAGATCCGGCAGGCCACCGCCGCGCACGGCGGCTTCCCGGGCGCGTTCAGCCAGTTCTTGATTGGTGGAACCCACTTCCGGCAGAACCTCCACGGGCGCACCCAGCAGCGTGGAGAGTTCGGCGTGGAGCGCATGCTCGGCGGCCAGTGCGGGCGTGGTCCCACCGTCAGCCCCGAAACGTACGGTGCTCATCCACTCTCCTGTTTCCGCGCCTGGCGCTGCGGGGTTATCGTCGTCGTGTTGATGTGTTGCACATCAACAGTAATAGCCGCCGCCCCCGGGAGAACCCTGAACTGGCCGGGAGTTGCCCCGAGTGGGCATCTGGGAGGCGCCGGACGCGGCAGCCAGGTCATGGCCGCGAACAGCACACATGCCCCTTGATGACGTAAGGAAAAGTCATGACACTGCAGGCTGTGACCTATGTGTACGGCGGTTCGGCAGAGGCTTTGGCCGAGCACCGCCCCGTCCACCGCCAGTTTCTGGGCGAGTTGGAGGCTGCGGGCGTTCTGCTGGCCGCGGGACCGTACGACGACGACGCCCCCGCCGGTGCTCTGCTGATCGTCCAGGCCGACTCCCCCGAGCAGGCCTTGGAGGTTCTGGATCCTGACCCGCTGCTGGTGGAGCAGGTCATCACCGAACGCACCGCGCGCCCGTGGAAGGTGACTGTGGGCCGGGTCCGGTGACTCAGATTTGTAGATGTCATTTGTAGATGTCACACAAGGGGCAAGTGCCATGGCCTTACCTAGACTGGCCAGGTCCTTCTCCTTGACCGTCCGCTGAACTACGAGGTGCCATGAGCCACGACTTGTCCACTACCGCTGGAAAAATTGCCGATTTCCGCCAGCGGCGGGAGCAATCCATGGCTCCCGCGGGGGAGGCTGCCATTGAACGGCAGCATTCCCGGGGCAAGAACACAGCCCGCGAGCGCGTGGAGATGCTGCTGGACCAGGATTCTTTTGTGGAGCTGGATGCGCTGCGCACACACCGCACCACGGCCTTTGGCATGGACAAGAAGAAGATGCCCGGCGACGGTGTGGTGGCCGGTTACGGGACCATTGACGGACGTTTGGTGGCGGTGTACTCCCAGGATTTTGCTGTGCTGGGTGGATCACTGTCTGAAGCCAATGGCGAAAAAATCGTCAAGGTGCAAAAGTTCGCGCTGAAGAACGGGTGCCCGGTCATTGGGATCAACGACGGCGGTGGGGCCCGGATTCAGGAGGGTGTGGCCTCCCTGGCCATGTTTGCGGATATTTTCAACATGAATGTCCGCTCCTCCGGTGTGGTCCCCCAGATTTCCTTGATCATGGGGCCGTGTGCCGGTGGTGCGGCCTACTCCCCCGCGTTGACGGACTACATCATCATGGTGGATGAGACCTCCCACATGTTCATCACCGGCCCGGACGTGATCAAGACCGTCACGGGTGAAGATGTTGACATGGAGACCCTGGGTGGCGCGCGTCAGCACAACGAAACCACGGGTACCGCCACGTATCTGGCCACGGACGAATCCGATGCCCTGGACTTTTTGCGCGAATTGCTGGAGTTTCTGCCCTCCAACAACCTCACGGAACCGCCGCTGCTGGATCACGACCAAGAGTTTGAAGTCACTGACCATGACCTTGAACTGGACACCTTGATCCCGGATTCAGCCAATCAGCCTTATGACATGCGCGCCGTGATTGAAGCCGTGGTGGATGACGGGCACTTTTTGGAAATGCAGGCGCTCTACGCCCCGAACGTGATGATTGGTTACGCCCGGGTGGAGGGTCACACCGTGGGTATCGTGGCCAATCAGCCCATGCAGTTTGCCGGCACCTTGGACATTGCGGCTTCTGAGAAGGCTGCACGGTTTGTGCGCCACTGCGATGCCTTCAACGTGCCCATTCTGACTCTTGTGGATGTGCCGGGCTTCCTGCCGGGTACGGATCAGGAATTCAACGGCATCATCCGCCGCGGGGCCAAGTTGCTCTACGCCTATGCGGAGGCCACTGTCCCGTTGATCACCCTGATCACGCGCAAGGCATACGGTGGTGCCTACATTGTGATGGGCTCCAAAAAGTTGGGTGCGGACATCAACCTGGCCTGGCCCACCGCTCAGATCGGCGTGATGGGCGCCCAGGGTGCGGTGGAGATTCTGTACCGCCGTGATCTCAAAGCAGCCGCTGAGGCCGGTGAAAACGTTGAGGCCAAGCGGGCGGAGTTGGTGCGCCAGTACGAAGAACAGCTGCTCAACCCCTACCAGGCCACCCAGTTGGGCTACGTGGACGCGGTGATTGCGCCGTCGGAGACCCGGGAGAACATCATCCGGGCACTGCGCGGTCTGCGGGAGAAGCGGGCTTCAACCCCCGCCAAGAAGCATGGGAACATTCCCCTGTGAGCACCGCATCCCATTCCACCTCAGCCCATGGCACACCGGATCTGCCGGAAGAGCTGCAGGATGAGAACTGCGTGGTCCAGTTTGTGGGTGGCAACCCCACGCCGGAGGAGATCGCTGCCGTGACTGCCGTGGTGGTGGCTGCCGCTGCAGAAACCGAGGAAGCTGAGACCACGGGTACCCGGCGGGCGCAAAACCGACGTGCTCGCCTGGGCCTGCGTCTGCGCCCCGGATTGGGTGCCTGGCGACGCACCTTGCCCTTCCGCTGACCCGTTGAGCACACCGGCCAGAGCCGGCGGATACCGGGAGATGTCGGCAGACGGGCGGTGTTCCAGGGGAGCACGTAGGCTCATTAGGATCGGGAGGCATGACTCGATCCACCGGAGCACCCACCCCAGACCACGCCGTGGTGACCGCGCCCCACGGTGAGCGTGCGGAATCGCCGATTGACGCGACTGCCAATCGGTATCTGGATGCCCTGCTGACCCACGACCCGGCGTGGGCCATTGAGCTCAATGCCCCCACCCACGGATGGGGATACGCCGATTACGGGCCGGATGGGCTGGCCGCCGAACACGAGTTGCACCTGGCCGCACGGCAAGAGTTGGACTCCGCGGAGCCTGCCGACGACGTCGACCGGGTGACCGCCCACGCGCTGCGCGAGCGGATCGGGGTGGCCACCGAGCTGTTCGACAACGGCTGGGGCGGTAGCCGGATCAACGGGATTTCCTCCCCCGTGCAGAGAATCCGTGAGACTTTTGACAACCTCCCCAAGAACACGGATGAGGACTGGGACGTGGTGTTGGCTCAGCTGGCGGAAGTACCGCAAGCAGTCCAAGCTCTGGTCAGGGGCGTGGAGTACCGCCAGGAGCAGGGCCCGGTCACGGCACGTGCCCAGCTGCTGGGCGCAGCCGAACAGGCCCAGAACTACGCCTCCCTCCAGGGCTCCTTCATGGGCTTGACCCACCGCCCGCACGTGGCCCTGCTGCCTGCCACCGTGCGGCAGCAACTCCATGAGCTGGTGGAAGGCGCCCGTGGCGCCTACACCGAGTTGGCGGGTGGCCTGCGCCGGATTGCCGTTGCCGCACCGGAGTCCATGGCAGTTGGCCCGGAGGAATACCGCCTGCGTCTACGCCAACACAGCGGTGCGGACCTTGACCCGCAGGAGAGCTACCTGTGGGGCATTGAGCAGGTGGAAGCTGTCACGCACCAGATGGAGCAAACGGCCCGGCACATTGTGCCCGATCATGCCGGTGATGATTCTGTGCACGCAGCCATGGAGGCTCTGGATGCAGACCCTCACCGGCAGTTGCACGGGCGTCACGAACTGACGGCTTGGATGCAGGGCGTGACCGAGCAGGCCATCCAGACTCTGGCCGACACACATTTTGAGATTCCTGAACCCATGCGGCGGCTGGAGGCCAGGATCGCACCCACCACGGACGGCGGTATCTACTACACACCACCTTCCCAAGACTTCCAGCGCCCCGGGCGCATGTGGTGGTCAGTTCCCCCAGGCACGGAGGTGTTCCGCACCTGGAGTGAACGCACCACGGTGTATCACGAAGGCGTGCCCGGCCATCACCTGCAGATGGCCACGGCCATTGCCTCCGCCCACACGTTGAACCGCTGGCGCAGGATGGCGCTGTGGGTCGCCGGGCACGGTGAAGGGTGGGCGCTGTACGCGGAAAAGCTCATGGCTGAGTTGGGGTTTCTGGATGATCCCGGTGATCGCCTGGGAATGCTCAGCGCCCAACGCATGCGTGCGGCACGAGTGGTCTTTGACATCGGTTTCCACTGTGGATTCCCCATCCCTGCTCAGCTGGATCCGTTCCTGGGCAAGGCCGCTGGTGCGCGGGCCTGGACGCCAAATGTTGGGTTGGAGTTCCTGCGGGAGAACTTTGTGTTGACCGAACCGTCCTTGCGCTTTGAATGGATGCGCTACATGGGCTGGCCAGGCCAGGCCCCGGTGTACCAGCTTGGCCAGCGGGTCTGGGAGGAACAGCGCGAGCGCTGGAAGGCTGCCACCGGGGCCGGCTTCTCCGTGCAGGACTTCCACCGCCATGCTCTCTCCCTGGGCTCTTTGGGGTTGGACACCCTGGAATATGCACTCGACCTGGTGCAAAGGAGCGCACCGGCCAGCACTCAGCGAACGCACACCTGAGATTGCTGCGAACAGCCACGGGCTGCAGTACCGTGGTAACCAGACGTGTTCCACGTCACATGGCTGCGTGAGTGACCGCATCCCTGTGGCACCGCGTCCAGCCAGGGGGCTCGATCCAAGCCGCCTGGGGGAAAACCTCAGTAACCGCTGAACACACGCGACAAAGGAGTCCACCGTGACGGTTTACGCACAACCCGGTCAGGCTGATTCACCCGTCAGCTTCAAGTCCCGCTACGAACACTTCATCGGCGGCCAGTGGGTGGCCCCGGCCAAGGGTGAGTACTTCGAGGACATCTCCCCCGTCAACGGCAAGGTCTTCACGGAAGTGGGCCGCGGCACGGCGGAGGACATTGAGGCCGCCCTGGATGCAGCCTGGGCAGCAGCCCCCAGCTGGAACACCACCACCCCGGCCGAGCGCGCACTGCTGCTGAACAAGATTGCCGACCGCATGGAAGAAAACCTGGAGACCTTGGCGGTTGCCGAGACCTGGGACAACGGCAAGCCCGTACGGGAAACCCTGGCGGCAGACATCCCGTTGGCCATTGACCATTTCCGCTATTTTGCCGGGGCCATCCGCTCCCAAGAGGGTCGCCTGTCCCAGATTGACGAAGACACCGTGGCTTACCACTACCACGAGCCTCTGGGCGTGGTGGGCCAGATCATCCCCTGGAACTTCCCCATCCTGATGGGCGTGTGGAAGCTGGCTCCCGCACTGGCTGCGGGCAACTGCGTGGTGCTCAAGCCCGCTGAGCAGACTCCGGCGTCGATCCTGGTTTTGATCGAATTGATCCAGGACCTACTCCCGGACGGCGTGGTGAACGTGGTCAATGGCTTTGGTGTGGAGGCCGGCAAGCCACTGGCCTCCAACAAGCGGATTCGCAAGATCGCTTTCACCGGGGAAACCACCACGGGCCGCCTCATCATGCAGTACGCCTCCGAGAACATCATCCCGGTCACCCTGGAATTGGGCGGCAAGTCCCCCAACATCTTCTTTGACGACGTCGCTGCCGAAAAAGACGACTTCTACCAGAAAGCGCTGGAAGGCTTTGCCCTGTTCGGCCTGAATCAGGGTGAGGTCTGCACCTGTCCGTCCCGCGCACTGGTGCAGAAAGGCATGTACGACGACTTTGTGGCCGCCGGTATTGAGCGGGTCAACAAGATGATTCAGGGCAACCCGTTGGACACCGCCACCATGGTCGGCGCCCAGGCCTCCACCGATCAGCTGGAGAAGATTCTCTCCTACCTGGACATCGGCAAGCAGGAAGGCGCCAAGGTGCTCACCGGCGGCGAGCGACTGGTGCTCGACGGCGACCTTGCCGAGGGCTACTACGTCAAACCCACCGTGTTCGAGGGCAACAACTCCATGCGCATCTTCCAGGAGGAGATCTTTGGCCCCGTGCTTTCGCTGACCTCCTTCAGCGATTTTGACGAGGCCATGACCATTGCCAATGACACGCTCTACGGGTTGGGCGCCGGGGTGTGGGCGCGTACCGGGAACACCGCGTACCGCGCCGGGCGCACCATTCAGGCCGGACGGGTGTGGGTGAACAACTATCACAACTACCCAGCTCACGCGGCCTTCGGCGGGTACAAGTCCTCCGGCATCGGGCGGGAAAACCACTTGATGATGCTGGATCACTACCAGCAGACCAAGAACCTCCTGGTCTCTTACTCGAACAGTGAGTTGGGGTTGTTCTAGTGCCAGATTCTGACCGGGCGGCTGAGACCGCACCGGGCCGTGACGACGTCGTCCTGGAGGCCACCGCTGGCCCCGAGGACGACGTCGTGCGCGTGGCCTACACGGGTGCCGCCGTTGACCTGCTGCGGGAGTTGTGGCACCGGCACGGCCCCCTGATGTTTCACCAGTCCGGCGGTTGCTGCGATGGCTCCGCGCCCATGTGTTTCCCAGTCGGTGAATTCCGCACGGGGGACGCTGACGTTTTGCTGGGTTCCGCCGAGCTGACCGATGCAGACGGTGCGGTATTGGGACCGTTGGAGCTCTACATTTCGCGTGAACAGTTCAACGCGTGGAAGCACACCAAACTGACCATTGACGCTGTTGCCGGACGTGGCTCCGGCTTCTCCCTGGAAGCCCCCACGGGTCAGAGGTTCCTGACCCGCAGCAATCTCTGCACCCTCTGACCTGACCCATCACCTCATCCACCCACTACCGAAACCTCCGTGACAGCCCGAAAAGCCCTTCTGCGGACAAGTTCCGTAGAGGTCTCGGGCCGAGTACCCCGGGGTCAATGCGGGCCCCAGGCCAACTGAAAGGAAGTGAGAGTCATGGGTGAAAACACCATGACAGCAGCTGTCGTGACCGCCCTGGGAGAAGAACTTGCCGTCAAGGAGGTTGAGCTACCTCAACCGGGACCGAATCAGGCGCTGGTCAAAGTGATTGCTTCCGGCGTGTGCCACACAGATCTTCATGCGGCGCACGGAGATTGGCCCGTCAAACCCAAAGTCCCCCTGGTTCCGGGGCATGAAGGCGTGGGGGAAGTCGTTGCCGTGGGAGGCGACGTCACCCGAGTGGCGGTGGGCGATCTGGTGGGCAACGCCTGGTTGTGGAGTGCTTGCGGCGAATGTGAGCATTGCGAATCCGGCTGGGAGACCCTGTGCGAACAGCAACAAAACGGAGGCTACTCCGTGGATGGCTCCTTTGGGCAATACATGCTGGTGGACGCCACCTACTGTGCGCTGATCCCCGAGGGTTCAGACCCTTATGAAATTGCCCCGGTGCTGTGCGCCGGTGTCACCGTCTACAAGGGTCTCAAACGCACAGAGGTCAAGCCCGGCCAGTGGGTGGTGATCTCCGGAGTGGGCGGCCTGGGTCACATTGCAGTTCAGTACGCAGTGGCCATGGGCATGCGAGTGGCCGCTGTGGACGTTGCCGATGACAAGCTGGAACTGGCCAAGCGCCACGGGGCAGAGGTGGTGGTCAATGCCTTTGCAGCCGATCCCGCGGAGGCAATCCTTGAGGCAACCGGCGGAGTGCACGGTGTACTGGTCACGGCTGTGCACCCTGACGCTTTCGGGCAGGCCATCGGCATGACCAGACGCGGCGGAACCATCGTGTTCAACGGGCTGCCTCCCGGTGACTTCCCAGCACCGATCTTTGAGATCGTCCTGAAGGGCTTGACGATCCGAGGGTCAATCGTGGGAACCCGGCGGGACATGGAAGAAGCTCTGGACTTCTACGCCCGGGGGCTGATCCACCCCACCTTCACCAAGCGGCCTCTGGAAGACATCAACGCAGTGTTTGACGAGATGGTGCACGGCAAGATCGAAGGCCGCGTGGTCATCGAATACTGACCCACCCCACTGAGCGTGCGGTGTGGTGGTCTCGCCGAGTCTGAGGCCACCACACCGCACGTTTCCCGCAAGGCCCGGGGTCACTTGACCCGGTGGGTCCAGGCCTCCGTAGCGAACTTGGTGTCCACCAGTGTTCGGGCCGCTTCCAGTTCCTCCGGCCGGTAGTCACCTTCATGGGAGCGGTAGTGCTCCAAGAAGTAGGTGCGGAAAGACTCGATGATGGCTTCCCGGGCCATACCCGTTTGCGATCGCATGGGATCCACCCGCTTTTTGGCAGACTTGATGCCCTTGTCGGAAAGCTTTTCGCGGCCGATGCGCAGGACTTGCAGCATCTTGTTGGCGTCGATGTCGTAACTCATGGTCACGTGATGCAGCAAGGTACCGTCCGCAAAACGACGCTGAGCTGCCCCACCAATCTTGCCCTGATCTGTGGTGATGTCATTGAGCGGAACGTAATGTGCTTTCACGCCGATCTGCTCCAGGGCACCCATGACCCATTCGTCCAGGAAGGCGTAGGCCCGCTCCGGGCTGAGTCCTTCCACCAGGCCCGCAGGAACCATCAAGGAGTAGGTCACGCAGTTGCCCGGTTCCATGAACATGGCACCACCGCCGGTGATGCGACGGGTGACACCCACACCGTTCTGCGCAGCCGCTTCCAGATCCACCTCATTGCGCACGGACTGGTAGGAGCCGATCACCACCAGAGCATCGTCCCAATCCCAAAAACGCAGGGTGGGTCCACGGCGTCCGGCCGCCATCTCGGCAGCCAGAACCTCATCCAGCGCCACATGCATGGCCGGGTCCATGGTTCGCATGGGGATGACTTCCACGTCCAGATCGCTCCAGGACTTGGCCGCCCCTGCCGCCCGGCGCACGGCGATGGCCACGGCTTCGGCGTTGAAGCCGATCATCTGGACTTCTTGCCCGCTGGCAGCCGCCCGTGCTTCAAACTTGGCTTCGACGGCACGGGAAATGCGCTCCACGCTGGAGGACGCCGGCAGTCCCGCCAATGCTGCGTTGAGGTCTTCAAAGGCTTCATCCGGTTCCAGGAAGAAATCGCCGGAGACCACCACATCGGTGAACGTGGCCAGGTCTCCCTCGCCAGTCACCTCCAGATCAACCACCACCAGCTTGCCGCCACGTACCTTGTATTCACCGTGCATGTTCGCCTCACTTGTCCGCGCCCGCCAGGGGCGTCGTCGTTGTGCATCCTGTGCCATCCACCCAGCGCAACGCGGTGGACGGTGGGGTTCTTCCGCGCGGGTGCGTGGGTGATGCCGTGGGCCGAGCGCTTACGGCGCATTGCGCCCGGGAGCGTTTACGCTGCTTTGCATGTCAGATACGCCGCTACTCCTCCTGGCCTCGCAGTCCCCGGCGCGCGCCAAACTGTTGACGGACTCGGGGATCGGTTTCACTCAGCTGAGCTCCCATGTGGACGAGGACGCCGTGACGGCGGCTTCAGGTGCCGTGGAACCCGGGGAGATCGCCGTGACCTTGGCACGCGCCAAGTGTGAGGCCGTTGCCGCCCTTCCCCAAGCCAAAAACCGTTTGGTGATCGGGTGCGATTCGGTCTTCGCCTTTGACGGGGAGGTCCATGGCAAGCCCCTGAGTCCCGAGCGCGCCACTGAACGCATCAGCGCCATGCGCGGGCGGACCGGCCACCTGCACACCGGTCACTGGCTGATCGACACCCGCCCCCTGGACCACGGTGGCACCGGATTCGCCGGCGGTCTGGAGGCCGGTGCGGATGTGACTTTCACCCAGATGACCGACGACGACGTCGCCGCTTACGTCAGCACCGGCGAGCCCCTGTGGGTAGCGGGTTCCTTCACGCTGGACGGTTACGGGGCGGCGTTCATCGAACGCGTGGAAGGGGATCTGCATGCAGTGATCGGGCTGTCCGTCAACGGACTGCGGCTGCTGGCCCAGGAGGCAGATGTGACAGTGTCCCAGCTGTGGGAATCCGGTGGCGCCGCGGGCTGAGATGAGGGGCATGCGGCGTCGTCATCCGTTGAGAACACCGGGCAGCGTGCGCACCACAATGAGCACACCCACAATGCCCACCACCCAAGCCAGTGTGGTGGGGGTGCTGCGGATGGCCCAATCTCGCAGCCGCGCCACGGGGATGTCCAGACGCGCACCCAGGCACCACCGTGCCAAGCAGAGCAGCAGCGCCGGTGCCACCATGATCACGCAGTAGACCGCCAGCACGGTGGCGGCCTGAATGGTGCTCAGATCCGCCTGCACCAGGCCCCCGATCGCTGCAAGGTAGGGCAGCATGGTGGCCACTTCAAGAACACCTGCCGCCAAGGCCAAACCCACCAGCCCGGGCCAAGAGCGAATGGCGTTCTGGGCACGGCCCACCCAGCGACGCGTGCCGGCTTCAGGGTCACCACCGCGATTGCGAATGGTTTTGGGGTCGATCCACCAGCTGAGCACCACCAGGCCGATACCCAGTGCCACCAGAGCGATGCCACCGCCGCGGGAACTGAAGAACTCCCCCAGTCCGCCCCAGGCAAGCCCCGCACCCAGTAAAAGGACAATTCCCAGCCCCCAGTAGAAGGTGGCCACCATGGCCAGGTACGCCAGTACCCGCGGGAGCACCCCACCGGAACGCACCTGGGCAGGTGAGGCTGTTGGACTGACCCCAGTGGGCGCTTGCTGGTCTGCACCTGGTACAGCAAGTCTGGCTGCAGGCATGAACAGCAGCAACAACAGCGGGATCACCAAGGTGCCTGTGCTGGTGGCATCCACCAGGGCCAGCACGGTCAAGGTGGCCGCATCTGTTGCGCTGATGGCGGCGGTGAGATCGGTGAAAAACTCCATGGCTTCATGATGCAAAGCCGGTGCGCGCACCACATCGGCCAACGGTGCCGCTTTCCCGCTGACCCACCCGGTGCTTTCGGATGAGATTGGGGGCTGGGTGGCGCATACGGCTTGTGTTGTCTGCGGTGCCGGATAGATTCACCCCCATGAGCACAACCAGGCAGAGTTTGGACTACCAATCAGCCGGACTGTACGTCCTGCTGGTGGTGCTGCTGTGGTTGCCGAACTGGTCCGTGGCCCCGCAACTACAGCTGGGTTGGGACCAAGCGCGGTGGTTGTCGCTGGTTCTCCTGGTGGCAGCAGCCATCAGCACCCTGTGGCGCAAGCAGCGGCCTGGCCTTGTGCTGCTGGTGGCGGGGTTGGGTGCAACGGCCGCTTTGCTGCTCTCCGGTGAACTCGCTGCGTTGTTCCTCCACTTTGAGGCGATCCTCTGCGCCGTTCTTTACGGCAGCCGTGCCTTGGCCCGGTTCACCACGGTGCTGTGTCTGATGCTCACCACAGCCGTGGGGCTCCTGGCGGTCAGCGTGCCCGCACTCCAGGATTTTTGGCTGGCGTTGGTACTGCAAACCGCCGTGGTGCTGATCCTGCCGCTGCTGTGGGGCTGGGAGGTCCGCCACCACCGGCAAGCGCGTACAGAAGCTGAGAAAGCTGCTGCCACCCAAAGGCAACTGGCCGTCCGGGAACAAGAACTGGCGCAGGCCCGCACCGCCCTCCAAGTCCAGGAACAGCGGCGCAGGATTGCCCAGAATCTTCACGACGGCGTGGCCGGTCACCTCTCCGCTGTGGCTCTGCAGACAGCGGTGCTGCGCACAGATGGCATGCGCACGGCAGATCCGGAGACCCGGGACAAAGTTCTGGATTCGATTCGCACGGCTTCGGTTGATGCCCTCGCGGAGATGCACAGACTGATTGATGTCCTGCGTGATGATCACGGTCTGGACGGTGAACATCAGCAGTTGGACCACCAGCAGTCCTGGAGCACACTGCGGGCCCGGCTGCACGCCTCCTTCCCGGAAGCTCAGGTCACCACCGTTCAAGACGCTGCTCGTCTCCTGGACGGTGTCTCACCGGATGTGGCGGAAGCCGTGGTGCGGATAGCCCAGGAGAGCGTGACAAACATCCTGAAACACGCCGCCCCCGGGGACGTTCAGGTTCGCCTGCAGCAGGAGCAGGACACCGTGGTGTTCACCGCAGACTCGGCCTACGGGGCTGGTTCACAGCTTCCGGGCGCCCAGTTGGGTGTGCAATCCATGGCGCTGCGCGCCCAGGAAACCAACGGCAGGTTCCACGCGGGCCTGGACACCACCGGGTCCCGATGGCGCGTGGAAGCCACCTGGCCGGTGACCGCTTCAGCGGTCACACCCACCTATCAGGAGGCAGTGGCATGACCCGGATACTTCTTGCCGACGACCACGCGGCCATCCGAGCCGGAGTACGGCTGATTCTGGAAACAGCATCACCACCGTGCCAGGTGGTGGCTGAGGCCTCCACCGCCGCCGAAGCCGTGACCCTGGCCCGCCAGCAGCAACCGGACGTGGTGCTGCTTGATGTCCGTATGCCCGGGGGCAGTGGGCTGGGTGTGATTTCCACGTTGCGGGAGACCGGGGCAGCCGTGATGATGTTGACCTCTTTTGCCCTGGATGAATATGTCATGGCGGCACTTGAAGCCGGTGCAGATGGATTTTTGGTCAAGTCGGCGGAGCCGCAGGACATTGTGCAAGCCGTTCGGGATGTGGCCAACGGAGATGCAGCGCTGTCACCGGAGGTCCTGCGTTCGGTCATCAGACGCGCCGTGGGCCGCCCGGACACCCTCGCAACACCCGACCAGCACAGCACCTCCGGGGTGGATTCGCCACCGGCTCCGGACTCGGGAGGTGCGGCGGCTGCGTCGTCGTCGGACAGCGCGCTCAGCGGTACCCATCCCGGCCAACCTGGGCATCATGCCGCGGAGGCGCCTGATCTGATTGATCCTCTGACCCCGCGGGAACAAGATGTGCTGCGGCTCTTGGCGGAGGGTTACTCCAATCACCACATTGCTCAGGAACTTGTGGTGTCCGAATCAACAGTCAAAACTCATGTGTCCCATGTGCTGGCAAAGCTCCAGGTCACATCCAGGGTGCAGGCGGCTCTGTGGTGGGGCCGTTACGGTGCAGGGCGGTGAGTTTGTGGATGTCCTACAGGAAGTTACGCACATCGGTGTGATCGAATGGGCGTTGACGTGCGCCTGAGACCCATCACCCCATACAGTGCTGTGGTTCAGCTGGACGCATGAGTTCAGTCAAGCGCACTGCGAAGCGGACGAGGAGATCAATCACGTGACCGGAGCCCACCAGGCATCCAACGCCACCCCACCCATGCTTCGGCGACTGTCGAAAGTGTTGATTGCCAATCGCGGTGAGATCGCGGTGCGGATCATCCGTGCTGCCCGCGACGAAGGCATTGCCTCCGTGGCCGTGTACGCCGATCCTGACCGGGATGCCATGCACGTACGCATGGCGGATGAAGCCTTTGGGCTGGGTGGTACCACCGCTGCAGATTCCTATTTGGTGATTGACAAGATTTTGGATGCCGCTGCCCGCTCCGGCGCAGATGCCGTGCACCCCGGCTACGGCTTCCTCTCCGAAAACGCGGACTTTGCCACCGCTGTGATCAACGCAGGTTTGACCTGGATCGGCCCTCCTCCACACGCCATTGCCTCCCTGGGAGACAAAGTGGCTGCTCGCCGCATCGCGGAAAAAGTGGATGCCCCGCGGGTACCTGGCACATCCGCGCCGGTGGAATCGGCGGATGAAGTGGTTGCTTTTGCCGATGAGCACGGACTGCCAATCGCCATCAAGGCCGCCTTTGGTGGCGGTGGCCGCGGCATCAAGGTGGTGCGCGATTATGAAGCCATCACCGAGCTCTATGAATCTGCGGTCCGGGAGGCAACGGCTGCCTTTGGCCGCGGCGAATGCTTTGTGGAACGTTTCCTGGATGCCCCGCGCCATGTGGAAACCCAGTGCTTGGCGGATGCCTACGGCAACGTGGCCGTGATCTCCACCCGTGACTGCTCCTTGCAGCGCCGCAACCAAAAACTGGTGGAGGAGGCTCCCGCACCGTTTCTGACGGACGAGCAAAATCAGCGCCTCTACGAATCCTCCAAGGCAATCCTCCAGGAGGCCGGCTACCAAGGTGCCGGTACCTGCGAATTCCTGGTGGGTACGGACGGCACCATTTCCTTCCTGGAGGTCAACACTCGGCTTCAGGTGGAACACCCTGTCTCCGAGGAAGTGACCGGCATTGACCTGGTACGCGAACAGTTCCGCTTGGCTCGCGGCGAGGAACTTGGGTATTCGGACCCTGAAGTTCGTGGGCACTCCATTGAGTTCCGCATCAACGGGGAAGATCCCGGGCGCAATTTCATGCCGGCACCGGGCACGCTGTCCACGCTGCGCCTGCCCACCGGTCCCGGCGTGCGCGTGGATTCCGGGGTGGAAGCCGGCGAGACCGTGTCCGGCAATTTTGATTCCATGATCGCCAAACTCATTGTGACCGGCGCAAACCGTGATCAAGCCCTGGCCCGCTCCCGCCGTGCCCTTGCCGAACTGAAGATTGAGGGCATGGCCACCGTGGTCCCGTTCGACCGCGCGGTTGTTGCTGATCCCGCCTTTGCCCCGGCAGATGGTGCACCGTTCACCGTGCACACCCGGTGGATCGAGACTGAGTTCCAGAATGAGATCGCGCCCTTTGCCGGCACACCCGAGTCCTCCGCTGACCCGGAAGAGCGGCGCAGCGTGGTGGTTGAGGTGGCTGGAAAGCGTCTGGAAGTGGTGCTCCCGGCCTCCGTCTTGGGCTCCACCAAGGCCTCCACCGGCACCACCAAACCACGCCGTGAACGTTCCGGGCGTGGCGGAAGCACCAAAGCCACCGGCGATGACCTCACCTCCCCCATGCAGGGCACCATTGTGAAATTGGCCGTGGACAACGGCGACACCGTGGAGGAGGGAGACACCATCGTGGTCATCGAAGCCATGAAGATGGAACAACCCCTGAAGGCTCACAAGGCCGGCACCGTCTCCGGGCTGGACTTCAACCCCGGGGACACCGTCTCCGCCGGAGCGGTCCTGGCCACCATTGCCTGATCACGCGTCCTGAATCCCCCTCCTGAGTCACGACGGCGGTGGGCCCGGTTGCAGAACCGGGCCCACCGCCGTCGTTGTACCCGCGTGTATCGCCGACTGCGCATTTTTGCGGCTCCTGGTGCGTTCAGGACACCTAGAACTGGCGATTCGACGGCGGAGGTGCGAGGGGTGAGGGACGTCCACATAGTGACCGCATAGTGAGACAGCTGTCCCGGGATATGACACAAGGTGTAATCTCCCCGTGATATTCGCTGCGGTCTGACCACGTGTCACAGCAGCACCCAAGCGGCGGCCCCACCGCCCGGATCACAGAGGAAGCCCATGTCAACAAGTGTTGGCCGGTCCACGTCCCCGGAACCGGAAATCACCGATCCCATCACCACGGCCAAGACGCTGCGTAATCGCGTGCGTGCGGCCTCCCTGGTGGGCACCACCATTGAGTTCTACGACTTCTACGTTTACGCCACCGCCGCCGTGGCTGTGTTCCCCGCTCTGTTCTTCACGGGCGAGGATGAAACAGCCAAGCTACTGGCCTCCATGGCCACCTTTGGCGCAGCTTTCATTGCCCGCCCGATTGGTTCGGTGCTCTTTGGGCATTTTGGCGACCGCGTGGGGCGAAAGGTGACCCTGATCGGCGCCTTGCTCACCATGGGTATTGCCACCATTTTGATCGGCCTGCTGCCCACCTACTACTCCATTGGGTTGTGGGCGCCCATCATCTTGACCATCCTGCGTTTCTGCCAGGGTCTGGGACTGGGCGGCGAATGGTCCGGCGCTGCGCTGCTGGCCACTGAGTACGCGGAAGAGGGCAAACGTGCCCGAGCGGCCATGTGGCCGCAGCTGGGTGCACCGTTCGGTTTCATCCTTGCCAACGGGTTTTTCCTGATCCTGACGGTACTCATGGGCTTCACCACCCTGGCCGACAGCGGCGACAGCCACGCCTTCCTGGTCTGGGGATGGCGTATTCCCTTCATTGCCTCCATTGTGATGGTGCTGGTGGGGCTCTATGTCCGGTTCTCCCTGGAGGAGACACCGGTCTTCAAGACCGCCGTTGAGCGCTCCGAGCCGGTGAAGTCCCCCGTCATCGAGGTGTTCAAGACCTCTTGGCTGCAGATCATCCAGGGCACTTTCATCATGCTGGCCACCTACGTGCTGTTCTACCTGATGACCGCCTGGATTCTGTCCTACGGCATTGGCTCAGGCGAAGTGGGTGGTTTGGGGATTCCTTACCGCAACTTCCTGGTTGTTCAGCTCATTGCCGTGGTGCTCTTCGCCGCCACCATTCCGGTCTCCGGGTGGTTGGCTGACAAGTACGGCCGCCGTTCCTCCCTGTTGGTGATCACCGGTGGCATTGTGGTGTTCGGGTTCCTGTTCGGGTGGTTTATCAACCCCGAGAACTTGGGTACCGGTGATGATCTGAGCATGGTCCGCCTGGTGGTGTTCCTGGGCCTAGGCATGGCGCTGATGGGCTTGACCTTCGGGTCCATGTCCGCCGTGCTGCCTGAGTTGTTCCCCACCAACGTCCGCTACACGGGCTCTGGCATTGCCTACAACGTGGCCTCCATCCTGGGTGCCGCCCTGACCCCCTACGCTGCGGTGTGGCTCAACGCTTCCTATGGCGTATCCGCCGTGGGCATGTACCTCTCCGCGGCGGCCGTGATCACCTTTGTGGCCTTGTGGCTCTCCCCGGAGACCCGCCACGTGGACATGGTGGAAGTGGGCAACAAGTAGCACCCGCCAGAGATGTTCTGCCCCGTGCCGAGTGCGCAGTTGCAGGCCGCCTGAAGGTGTGAAACGGCCGAGTGCTCAATTGTGTGGCTCCTGAATCAGTCAAGGGCCACACATTTGAGCACTCGGCGGAAGAGGCGCCTGCATGAGGGTACTGAGCACCACCGGCCCGGAGCCAGCGGTCAGCTCTGCAAGTGGTGCAGCCTCCGCGCGGCCTCGGAGATGGAGCCGGACAGGGACGGGTACACCGTGAACGTCTCTGAGAAGTCATCCACCGTCAGGCCCTTGGACACGGCCACGGAGATGGCGAAGATCAACTCGGAGGCACGCGGGCCCACCACCACGCCTCCCACAATGGTGCCGGGGCCCTTCCGGGCAAACAGCTTCACAAAGCCGTCTTCCACCTTCATCATCTTGGCTCGGGCGTTGGTGGCCAGATCCAGTTTGATCACGTCCGCGGCAAAGGTGCCGTCCTTGATCGCCTGCTCGGTGATGCCCACGGAGGCGATCTCCGGAGAGGTGAAAATGTTGGAAGCCACCACTGCCGTCCGCAAGGGCTTCACGGCATCTCCCAGAACGTGGGCCATGGCAATGCGCCCCTGCATGGCGGCCACGGAAGCCAGCGGCAGCACACCGGTGCAGTCCCCCGCTGCGTAGATGCTGGGCACCGACGTCCTGGAGACACGGTCCACGGCAATGTGCCCGGATTCCTCTAACTTGACGCCCACTTCCTCCAGACCCAGACCATCTGTGTTCGGCACGGAACCCACAGCCAGCAAACAGTGCGACGCCGCAATCTTGCGTCCGCCGGACAGGGTCACCACAACGCCGTCGTCGGTGCGCTCCACGGCCTCCGCGCGGGAGCGGGAGACCACGGTGAGCCCACGGCGTTCAAAAACGTTCTCCAGCACTTCCGCAGCGTCAGAGTCCTCGCCGGGGAGCACCTGGTCCCGGGAAGAAACCAAGGTGACTTTGGCCCCCAGCCCGTTGTAAGCGGAGGCGAACTCGGCACCGGTCACACCGGAACCCACCACCACCAGGTGTTCGGGAATCTCCTCCATACTGTAGACCTGGGTCCAGGTGAGGATGCGCTCACCGTCTGGCTGGGCACTGGGCAGGGTGCGCGGGTGGGCACCGACGGCCACCAATATGGCATCTGCGGTGAGGTCGTACTCCATGCCGTCCTGGGCCACCACGTGCACGGTGTTGGGGTCCGCGATGGAGCCGGTGCCGTCCACCACCTGCACGCCTTCCTTCTCCAATCCGCGGCGAATGTCCCGGGACTGGGTGGCGGCCAGGCGCAACAACCGTGCGTTGATCGTTTGCAGATCCGCACCCAGACCTTCGATCTCGGTTCCGTCCTGCGGCCCACCCACCAGGTGAACACCCAGGTCACGCACTTCATGGAAACGGTGAATGGTGTCTGCGGAAGCGATCAGGGTTTTGGATGGCACCACATCCGTCAGCACTGCGGCACCGCCTGTGCCTTGACGTTCGATCAGGGTGACTTCCGCCCCCAGACCCCGGGCATGCAGTGCGGCTTCGTAGCCACCAGGGCCCGCTCCAATGATGACAATTTTCTTTTTGAGGCTTTCGGTGACTGAACTCACGGTTGCATTGTGTCAAAAAATCCACAGAGCGGTTGACCCTTGCCTGGGCCAGGCCCGGCGCACCTGGCAGCGTTGCCACATCCCCGTTTCAAGAGCAAACGCCTGGGTATTTCCCATCAATATCTGACAAATCAACTTGAAAGTCTGCTTCTGTCTGACCACAGTGGTGAGGTCCACCTCTACTTCAGATGGGATTCTCATGTCTTCTTCCGACGCATCACCGCCCTCAGCGGAGGGCTCGGCCACGAACGACGCCGTACACTCCACCGGCACCGCCACCTCCGTACACGCTGGCTCCTCCCAGGTTGACGGAAACTCCGGTGAAAGCCAGTTCGACGAGACCGCTGACGGCAGCTCATTTGCCCTCCACCAAGAATTGGCCGTTCCCGAAGCCGAGCAGATCCAGGCGGAGGACACCGACGACCAGATCACCGCCAAGCTGCGTCAGCAGGGCGTGAAGATCGGCAAGTTCGGTGTTGCCCCCCGGGTGTTCTGGCCGGCCATGATCGTGATTCTGTCCGTGGGTCTGGTGGGCGTCTTGGCCCCGGACTTCACCGGCGAGGTTTTTGAAACCACCCAGTCCTGGATTGTCTCCAACCTGGGCTGGTACTACATGCTGATCATCGGCGGCTTTGTGGCCTTCACCGTGGTCCTGGGGTTCTCCCGGCTGGGCAATATCCGCCTGGGCCGCGATGACGAGGAACCCGAATTCGGCGTGCTCTCCTGGTTCTCCATGCTCTTTGCCGCAGGCATGGGCATTGGTCTGGTGTTCTACGGTGTGGGTGAACCGCTGACTTACGCCACGGTGTCCCCCAAACCAGGCTGGGTTGGGGATGAAGCTCAGATGCAGGGCCTTGCCATGGCCCAGACCTTTGTCCACTGGGGTCTGCATCCCTGGTCCATTTACGCCGTGATCGGCCTGGCACTGGCCTACGCCATCCACCGCCGTGGGCGTCCGGTGTCCATCCGCTGGGCCTTGGAACCGCTGTTCGGCGATCGGGTCAAGGGCTGGCTGGGCGATGCCATTGACGTCCTGGCGATCTTTGGCACCGTGTTCGGTGTGGCCACCTCTCTGGGCTTGGGCGTGCAGCAGATTTCTGCGGGCATGATCGCCATGGGTGTGGTGGACACCGCAGACAACACACTGCTGGTGATCCTGATTGTTGTGATCACGTTCTTGGCCACTCTCTCCGTGGTCAGTGGCCTGGGTGCGGGCATCAAGTGGTTGTCCAACATCAACTTGTCCATGGCCGGTCTGCTGCTGATCAGCGTTCTGCTGCTGGGCCCCACCGTGTTCTTGCTCCAGAACTTTGTGGAGTCCTTGGGCATGTACTTGGCCAATCTGATGCAGATGACCTTTGATGTTGGCGCGCATCAGCGCAGTGAGGACGCGCAGGGCTGGTTCACCGGCTGGACGATCTTCTACTGGGGCTGGTGGATCGCCTGGTCCCCGTTCGTGGGTGTGTTCATTGCCCGCATTTCCAAGGGCCGCACCATTCGCCAGTTTGTGGCCGGCGTGCTGCTGGTCCCCACCATCGTGGGCTTCATCTGGTTCTCCGTGATGGGTGGCATGGGCCTCTACCGTCAGTTCTACGGTCAGGGCGACTTGGTGCAGGACGGTGCAGTTTCTGT
Organism: Kocuria sp.; assembly: GCF_030538595.1. GTDB lineage: Bacteria > Actinomycetota > Actinomycetes > Actinomycetales > Micrococcaceae > Kocuria. Next base: position 86,075 of record NZ_JAUNTS010000011.1, on the reverse strand, counting down.
GGAGTCCGCGCTGTTCCAGGTTCTGGACGGCCTGCCCCTGGGCTCGATCCTGTCCGTGATTGCCATCATCCTGGTGGCTGTTTTCTTCATCACCTCCTCCGACTCCGGGTCCCTGGTGGTGGACATGCTGGCCTCTGGCGGTCACCCCAATCCCCCCGTGTGGTCCCGCATTCTGTGGGCCGCGTTGGAGGGCTTCCTGGCGATCGGCCTGCTGTTGGCCGGTGGTTTGGGCGCACTGCAGGCGGGTTCGCTGATCACAGCACTTCCGTTCAGCGTGATCCTGCTGCTCATGTGCGTTGCCACCGTGCGCGCCCTGGTGGCTGAAGTCCGCGTCCGCGACCGCATTGTGCGCCAAGAGGAGATCAACCGCATGCGCACCCTGGTCACGGAGGAAATCACCGGGAACTTGTCCGAGTTCCCCGAGTTCGAGTCCTACGTTGATCGCCGCATTGACTACCGCATCAACCGGACCCGGTCGGGCTTCCCGCGCCCCAACCTGGGACGTCCCCGCAATCGCGGGACGCAGAACCCGGAGTAGTCCGCGGTCGGACGGTGATCAACGACGCCGGCCCTCACCCACCTGCCTTGGCCTCCCTACCCCGGACTCACCGGGGGCATCGGGAGCATCGGCGCGGACGGTGAGGGCCGGCGTCGTTCTGTCCTGAACTGCGCTGCTGTGACCGCTGATGCAAACATTGCACACAATGGCGCTATATTTGCATCCGTTAACCACTGGGGTGTGCAACTCTTTGTCACGGTCATACGATTGCAAACGCATGTGCGGGATGATCGGAACGTCACACCGCGCCCCGCGAACAAGGAGTTCCATGTACCCCCTGAGCATCGAGGTGAACGGCACCATCCGCACCTTGGACCCGTGGCGCCCGTGGACGGTGGGCGCTTCCCCCTATGCGGACATTCAGGTTTCCTCCGCAGCGGTTCAGGACATCCACGTGATTCTGCGCTGGAGCGGTGACTGCTGGACAGTTGAGGACCGTGGCACGCGCACCGGCACTGCACTGAACGGTTACATGCTGATGGCCAACATGGCCGCGATCATCAGCGGCCCCACGCGGTTGAGTGTGGCACCGAACACCGGAGCCGGTGCGGAACTGGTCTTGCGACCTCGTGAACAACCCGCACCCCAGGGGGAAGCGGAGACTTCGCCTCCCGCTGCGAACAGCTACGGATTTGTACCACCGTCAGATCACCCGCAGGAACAGCCCGGGCACACCTACGGAATTGTGCTCCCCGTTGAAGACCACAAACAGACCGGGTCTGCGGCGGAGCACGGGTCGGCAGAGACGGCACGTTCCGCTCAAGCAGATGGTGGGGCACAAACGCCACCTTCCGCGAACACCGCTGACCGCATCCACTCCGGTGACATCCCCGTGGCCTCGGCTGAACCCACGGTGGCCGCCATTTCCATCAATCGGTCCTCCGCCGGATTGGATGCCGTCCCCGGACAGCCGGGACAGAGCACACGAGATGATTCGGCCCATGATCCTGATTCGCAGGGCAAGGGGACCTCCGGTGCCCAGCAGGTAGATCCCTCCGCTCCCGTGGTGGAGGCACAAGCCCGGTCCTGGGTGAATCGCATGGACAATGCGGAGGTCATGCCCGCTCCGCACAGCCCGGAGGATGAACGCTCCGGCATGACCCTCTCCCCTGCCGTGCGGGCCGCGGTTCCCGGCGGTTCCATTGTTTTGGGCCGTGATGCCTCCGCAGACGTCCTGATTGATGGCTTGCTGGTCTCCCGGCAGCACGCTCGCATCACCCGAGCCCCGGACGGGGCCACCATCACCGACCTGGGCTCCACCAATGGCACGTGGGTGGATGGTCGCCGAATTTCCAGCACCGTTGCACTGCCCGTGGGCTCCCAGGTGGTGATCGGCGGTGTGCCGTTCCGCCAAACATCTGTGGGCCTGTGCGAACTCATCCGCGCCACCGGCAACATGTCCATTGTGGTCCAGGATCTGACGTTCTCCGTCCCGGACCGGATCAACCCCAAGATGAAGCGCACCTTGGTGGATGACATCTCTCTGGAAATCCCCGACCGTTCACTGATTGCAGTCATTGGCCCATCCGGTGCCGGTAAGTCCACGTTTCTGAACTGTCTGCTGGGGGACATCAATCCGGACCGGGGCCGCATTGAGTACCACGGTCTGGACATGTCCCAGTTTGGCCCGGTGCTCTCCTCCCAGATCGGCATGGTGCCCCAGGAGGACGTACTGCACCGCGATCTGACGGCGCAGCAGGTCTTGGAAGCCACCGCCGCCCTCCGCTTGCCGGAGGACGTGGACAAGCAACAGCGGCAAGCCCGCATTGCTGCAGTCATTGACTCCCTGGGACTGACCGAACATGCCCGCACTCCGGTCAAACAGCTCTCCGGCGGTCAACGCAAACGCGTTTCCACTGCCATGGAGCTCCTGACCGGTCCGCGCTACCTGTTCCTGGATGAGCCCACTTCCGGTTTGGACCCGGACATGGACTTTGAAGTGATGGATCTTCTGCGCCGGATGGCTCACGGGGAGGTGGGCGGCCGGGAGGGTTCAACCGTCGTCGTGATCACCCACTCCACCGCCAATCTGGATCTGGCAGACAAGGTCTTGGTGCTGGCACCGGGCGGTTCCGTAGCCTACTTTGGCGATCCGGACGGCATGATGCCGTACTTTGAGCGCTCGCAACAGTTGGGCCCGCAGGTGCGTGAGATTTACAAGGGCCTCAAGGAGGACCCTGCCTCTGCAGCGGCGGCGTTCCGCACCGAGGTTTCGCACGTCACTCACGAACGACTGGCGGCACAAACGCCTGCCGGAGCGCAAAAGCAGGTGACCCGCCGCGGAATGTTCCAGCTGGGCGTCCTGCTGCGCCGTCAACTGCACCTGATGCGCACCGATCTGCCCTCGGTGATCGTGACCACCTTTGTGGCGCCGGCCCTTCTGGCGTTGCTGGTGCTGGTGGTTCCCGGGGAGCACGGCCTGAACTACCCCGAATCCACGGATTCTGAAATCAATCAACCGCAGATTGTGCTGATTGTGATTCTGCTGGCAGCCGTGGCCATTGGGCTGTTCCCGGCCTGCCGCACCTTCCTGGATGAAAAACGAATCTTCCTGCGGGAAGCCAGAACTGGCCTGGGCGTGTGGCCCTATGTGGGGGCCAAGACCCTGGTCACCATTGTGATCTCCCTGATCCAATCGGCCATTCTGGTGTTCACCGTGCTGGCTCTGGTCCCGCATGATCCCTTTGCGTCCTGGGGTCCCATGTGGTTGGAACTGTGGATTGTGACTTTCCTGCTGATCCTGACCTCGTGGCTGCTGGGCTTCCTGGTCTCCGCCCTGGTGGGTCGCTCGGACGTTGCCATGAACACCGCTTCCCTGCTGGTTGTGGTGCAGTTGATCTTCTCCGGCGGACTTTTTGCCATGGAGGGGGCCTCGGATGCGGCTTCCCGCATGGTTCCGACCCGCTGGGCCTATGCCGCCATGGCCCAGTCCGGTGACCTCAATGACATTGTGCGCACCGCAGCCGTTGCCCTCCCCCAGGAGGAGGCCAACCAATCCGCACAGGAGACTCACGACGACGCCGCTGCCTCCGCCCGGGCGTCCGGCCTGCCCGAACCGCCTGCACCGAATCTGCCGGCGGTGGACACCTCCTCCGCTGTGTTGGATCCCCTGTGGAAGCAAGGCACCGTGAATTGGTGGGGGTCCACCGCGTTGACCGGGGGCTTTGGGCTGGCCTTCCTGTTGCTCTCCGTGTTGGCCATCCGCAGGGTGAAAAAACGCAAGCACTGAGTCGGTCCCCGGTACCCGCAGACCGTCAGCAAGTGGGGCTGCGGATGGCAGGATGGGTCAGGGTGGCGCACGCCACTCTGACCCATTTCCGCGCTGCGGTGTGCTGAAGCCACCGCGCACATCCCCCAGGAGGCCCAGACCGTGGTGCACCGCACTGACGTCCAAGACCCGTTCGATCTGGCGCAGGAGGCAGCCACCGCATTGCGCGAACGCACGGGAGTTGAGGTGCACGACGTCGCTCTGACCCTCGGCTCCGGATGGAGCGGTGCCGCCGATCTTCTGGGCGAAACCGTGGCGGAGATTCCGGCCACGGAGATCCCCGGGTTCTCCAAGCCGGCGTTGGAAGGTCACGTGGGCACCCTGCGTTCGATTCGGCTGCGCGACGGCGAATCCGGCGGGCAGCCGCGTCACGCGTTGGTGATCGGGGCTCGGACCCATTTCTATGAAGGCCGTGGAGTCCGGGCCGTGGTGCACGGTGTCCGCACCGCGGCAGCGGCCGGTGCCACCACCATGGTGCTGACCAACGGGTGCGGTGGTTTGAACACGGATTGGGCCCCGGGCACACCGGTGTTGATCTCGGATCATCTGAATCTCACCGCCACCTCCCCGTTAGAAGGTGCCACGTTCGTGGATCTCACGGACCTGTACTCGCAGCGTCTACGCGGCATTGCCCGGTCCGTGGATTCCTCCTTGGCGGAGGGCGTGTACGCCCAGTTCCCAGGCCCGCATTACGAAACCCCCGCTGAAGTGAAGATGGCAGGGATTTTGGGTGCCGATCTGGTGGGCATGTCCACCGCGCTGGAGGCCATTGCGGCACGGCAGGCCGGTCTTGAAGTCTTGGGCATTTCCCTGGTGACCAATCTGGCTGCGGGAATCCAGAAGACTCCCCTGTCCCATCAAGAAGTGGTGGAGGCCGGTCAGGAAGCTGCACCCAGAATTGCCCGGTTGCTGGCTGAAATCGTAGGAGCCACTCGATGAACCCCGAACCATCCCCCAAGTCATCCCAGCAGTCTGCCTCCGGCCCGGAATTGTTGGAGGCTGTCCGAGCGTGGATCGCCCAGGACCCGGATGCCGAAACCCGCCGCGAACTCCAAAAACTTCTGGACACTACAACCGATGCCAGCGCCGGTGAAAAGGCGGCGATTGCAGCAGTAACGGATCTGACCGAGCGATTCTCCGGCACTCTCCAATTCGGCACCGCTGGCTTGCGCGCCGAACTGGGTGCTGGTCCCATGCGGATGAACCGCGTGGTGGTTCAGCGGGCTGCTGCCGGTGTTGCCGCTCATGTGTTGGAGGTTGCCGGCGGTGATGCCGACCATGCGCCGCGGGCCGTGATCGGCTTTGATGCCCGGAAGAATTCGGAGATTTTTGCCCGCGACACCGCAGCGATTTTCACCGCAGCCGGCCTGGACACCCTGATCATGCCGCGTCCGCTGCCCACCCCCGTTCTGGCCTGGGCTGTGCGCGAGTACAACGCTGAGGTGGGGGTCATGGTCACTGCCTCCCACAATCCCGCCGCAGACAATGGTTACAAGATCTACTTGGGTGGCCGCGCGGTGGAGGAAACCGGGCGCGGTTCTCAGATTGTCCCGCCGCATGACACGCAGATAGCGGCCCAGATCGCGGCAGTGGGAGATGCCCGGGACATTCCCATGGCGCAGGACGGGTGGACGGTACTGCCGTATCTGGTGGAATCGCACTACCTGGATGCCATAGTTCCAGGCGGCACGGGTGGTTCGCGGGACACCGCCGCCACACCAGCCCAGGGGCAGACGGAGACCACTCCCCGGATTGTGCTGACTGCCATGCACGGAGTGGGCGGCCCCACCGCTGTGGAAGCGTTGGCCCGTGCCGGTTTCACGGACGTGCACCCCGTACGAGAACAACACACCGCAGACCCCAGCTTTCCCACGGTGGCCTTCCCCAATCCTGAAGAACCCGGCGCCCTGGACCTGGCCCTGGCAACAGCCCGGGAAGTTGGGGCAGACCTGGTGATCGCCAACGACCCAGATGCCGACCGCTGCGCCGTAGCCATTCCCGACGCCGACCACCCCGCCGCCACCGATGGTTGGCGCATGCTGCGCGGCGATGAAGTGGGTGCGCTACTGGGCCTGGTTGCCCTGCGCGAACATGCAGGCAAACCTGGGGCCGTGGTGGCCAACTCCATTGTGTCCTCCCGGCTCTTGGGGCGGATGGCAGCCGCAGCCGGTGTGGAACACCGGGAAACCCTGACGGGCTTCAAGTGGATCGCCCGCGTGCCCGGCATTGTCTACGGGTACGAGGAAGCCTTGGGCTACTGCGTCCAGCCGGAGACTGTCCGGGACAAGGACGGTATTTCCGCAGCGGTGGAGGTGGCCCGCCGGGCGCATCAATCCGCTGCACGCGGTGGCTCCCTCCCGGATGAGTTGTCTCAGTTGGCTGTGCAGCACGGGCTGTTCAGCACGGGGCAGCTGTCCATCAGGGTTGCGGATCTGGCCATGATTCCAGCCATGATGGCCACCTTGCGGGAGCACACTCCCACAGACTTGGCTGGCTCTCCTGTGGTGGAGGTGCGTGACTTGGCCAACCCTCCCGCGGACTCCCCGCTACCTCCCACCGACGGGCTGCTGCTGCTCACAGAGGATGACACCCGCGTGATCGTGCGCCCCTCCGGTACCGAACCCAAGCTCAAGTGCTACCTGGAAGCGGTGACGGAAGTGGACGACGTCGTGAATCTTCCGGCAGCACGGGCAGCCGGTGGCAAACGTCTGGAGGCCGTGGTCGCCCAGTTGAAAGACCTTCTGGGCGAGTAGGCGGGTCGCTCAGGCCGCGGCGGTGGCTTCCCGACGGCGCGCTGTCACAAACACCCTGCCATCGCGGACCTCCACCGGATGTGTGACCAGATCGAACTCCGGGTTGGTCAAGCACCGTCCGCTGACCAGGGAGTAAACCTCTTTGTAGAGCGGAGCGGCCAGAGTGGGTTCCCCATTTTTGGAGCCCACAATCCCGCGGGCCATGGTGCAGGAGCCCGTCCGCGGATCTTTGTGGTCCACGGCGTACACGCTGCCATCGGGGAGCCGGACCACAGCGATTTGCACGCCGTCCACCCGTGCGGCCACTGCCACCGCCGGTTCCAGCGCGTTCAGCAGGCATACCGCAACCGGCTCTCCGGTGACCATCAACGTGATGGCCGAGGGGCACTGCACGGGTCCACCCTCACGGGCGGAGCGCTCTGCCGCATCCAAGCCTGTGCCTGTGGCTGTGGCTGTGGGGAGTTCTGTAACGGTTGCCATGGTGAAACTCCAATATCCGGACCGGTGGGTGACACAACAGGTGTCCACTGTTTTTGGGAACCCGGGCGAACCACTGCCCCCGAGCTTCTACACAGGGTGGCCGTACCACGTTGCACAGACCTGACCGAGCTGTTGCCGCAAGGCAACGGTGGCCTCACACCCCACGCGGTGAGGTAGGAACGGCCTGCAACACGGCTGCAACATGGGAGAAAGCCCCCAGCAATTCCAGCCTCCTAGCGTGGTGATGTCCGGGAGAGGCCCGTGGCGCCAGGAGGTAGTTGTTGTGTCTCGTTCACCATTTACCGAGCGCAATCCGCAACGCATTGCCGTGGTGGGAGGTGGACCAGCTGCCCACCGCTTTGCTGAGGCGATCCTGTCTGCCCAGGACCATCATGTCCGGTTGGAGGTTTTTGCCGATGAACCACACATGCCCTATGACCGCGTTCAACTCTCCAAAGCACTGGCTGCGGATGTTGACCTGACACTGGGCGCCGGTTCCATCTGGGCAGATCCGCGGGTGACCCTACACACAGGATGCAAGGTCCGGGAGATTGACCCTGAGCAACGCACGCTGCGCACAGACCCACCCGCAGGATCCGGCACCAAGGGCGAGGTTTTTGGCTGGGATGAGCTGGTTCTTGCCACGGGCTCCGATGCCGCCCGGTTGAACATTCCCGGAGCCCAGCGCGCTTTTGTGTACCGCACGTTGGAGGATGTTGCGGCCATCCGTGCTGAGGTTGAACGTTTGCGCTCCAAGCTGGGCCGCACTCCCCTGGCAGCCGTGGTGGGGGGTGGCTTGCTGGGCTTGGAAGCCGCAGGGGGTTTGCAGGAACTGGGCGCTGAAGCCACGGTGGTTCATTCCCGCGGCTGGCTCATGAACGCACAGCTTGACCAGGGTGCCGGTCAGGCTCTGAATGCTTTGATCTCACAGCGCGGTGTGCAATTGCGCATGGGCGAGCGCCCCTCCGGCATCACCCTGAACAAGAAGACCAACGAGGTCAGCGCGGTCGAGTTCAAAGACTCCCCTGATCTGCCTGCGGACATGGTGGTGGTTTCCACCGGAATCCGGGCGCGGGACCGGTTGGCGTTCAACGCCGGGATTCACACGGCACCCCATGGAGGGGTGGTCATCAGCAGCTCCTGCCGCACCTCCGCACCGCATGTCTGGGCCATTGGTGAGGTGGCCAACTACGACGGCGAATGCGTGGGTTTGGTGGCACCGGCCAATGCCATGGCCGAAATTGTGGCGGACCGGCTGGCAGGAGGCGCTTCAACCTTTGCCGGTTTTGACACCGCCACCAAGCTGAAACTCTCCGGTGTGGATGTGGCTTCCTTTGGTGATGCCTACGGCACCGCGGAGAACTGCTTGGAGATTGTCTATGCGGACCCAGCCCGCGGCCTGTACCAGAAAATTGTGACCACAGCGGATGCCAAGACATTGCTGGGCGGAGTTTTTGTGGGAGATGCCACTCCGTATCAGTCGCTGCGTCCGCTCTTGGAGCGGGAACTACCCACCGAACCCGGGGTGTATCTCTCCGCTGCCGGCGGTCAAGCCCCGGACACCGAACTTCCGGATGATGCCGAACTGTGCTCTTGCAACGGTGTGAGCTTTGGTGATGTCCGTGAGGCTGTCAGCTGCGGGGTGCATGACATCACGGAACTGAAAACCTGCACGCGGGCTGGGACTCAGTGCGGTTCCTGCCTTCCCATGCTGAAAAAGACCATGGACCAGGAACTGTCAAAAGCCGGGGTGGCCGTCTCCAAAGCGCTGTGCGAGCACTTTGAACTCTCCCGTGCTGAACTCTTTGAAGCGGTCCAGGCCTTGAACTTGAACTCCTGGGATGCGGTTCTGGAGCGCTTTGGCACGGGCTTGGGCTGCGACATCTGCAAGCCGGTGGTGGCTTCCGTGTTGGCCACGCAGCAGCACGATTACGTCCTGGATGACGGCCGCGGCGGCTTGCAGGACACGAATGATCGGGCCCTGGCCAACATGCAGCGCAATGGCACCTACTCCGTGGTGCCCAGGATGCCTGGTGGGGAAATCACTCCGGACAAGTTGATTGTGATTGGAGAGGTGGCCAAAAAGTACGGGCTCTACACCAAACTCACGGGGGCTCTGAGGATCACCATGCTGGGGGCCAGGCTGGATCAGCTGCCGGAAATCTGGAAAGACCTGGTGGACGCCGGCTTTGAGTCCGGGCAGGCCTATGGCAAGGCCCTGCGCAACGTGAAGTCCTGTCTGGGTTCCACCTGGTGCCGCTATGGTGTCCTGGATTCAGTGGGCATGGGTATCCGTTTGGAGCTGCGGTACCGCGGCTTGCGCTCCCCGCACAAGTTCAAGATGGGAGTCTCAGGTTGCGCCCGTGAGTGCGCAGAGGCCAGGGCCAAGGACGTGGGGGTCATAGCCACCTCTGATGGCTGGAACCTCTACGTGGGTGGCAATGGCGGCGCAAATCCGGTCCACGGTGAACTCCTGGCCCAGGGGTTGGATGATGAAACTCTGATCGCCTATATAGACCGCTACCTGATGTACTACATCCGCACGGCCGACCGCTTGCAGCGCACAGCACGGTGGCAGGAAGAACTGGACGGCAAGATTGACCATGTGCGCAACGTGGTTGTTGAAGACTCCCTGGGCATTGCCGCGGATCTGGAAACGGCCATGAGCGAGCACGTGGAGACATATCAGGATGAGTGGGCGGCCACTTTGAAAGATCCCGACCGTTTGGCCCGTTTCCGCGGATTCGTCAATGACGTTGAGGTGGATGACTCCATCCGATGGGTGGCAGAGCGCGACCAACACCGCCCGGCCACCCCGGAGGAAATAGCCGAAGGCCTGGGTGAGACCATTCCGCCGGCGCTGGCCAACACTCCAACCGGGTCGGCTAGCACTGCAACCGGGCCGGCTCAAACTCCAACAATGCTGGCCGGACCATCGCTGCGGGTCGGTCCGCCGTCAACGGTCTGAGCATGGAAACAGCTCATCCGGAAAATCTCACCCATGACACCACCGACACCGCCAACACCACCACCAACACCACCGACGTGCCTGACGCCGCCGCGCAGGAACTTTTGGGATGGCGGATCGGGGTCACTGCTGCACGGCGCGGCACGGATCTGTGCCAGGCCCTTGAACGCCACGGCGCACAGGTGGTTCACGCCCCAGCATTGAGCCTGGTCCCAGCCGCACATGATGTCCCGGTGATCACTGCCACCCAAGCCATCCTGCAGCGCCGCCCTCAAATCTTGCTGGTGGCCACGGGCTACGGCTTGCGCCGCTGGTTGGAAACGGCCGATGCCACCGGTCTTGGCGAAAACCTCCGTGAGGTCATGTCTGCATTGGACATGATTGTCCGAGGCCCCAAGGCGGCCGGCCAAGTGGCTGCCCTGGACCTTGAACCCAAGAGCCTCACGGTGGTGAATCACCTTGACGACGGGGTGCGGCACATCTTGACCGATCCGAGCCAGTCACTGCGGCGCTGCCCCGTGGTGGCGCTGCAACTTGCTGGTACCCAAGACCACACCGCCGTCCAACAATTGCAACGCGCTGGGCGGGAGGTGCAGGCGGTGGTGCCGTATCGCTTGCAGCAGGCTGATCGACCCACCGTGACTGCGCTCATTCAGGAAACGTGCGCGCGACGATTGGATGCAGTGGTTTTCACTGCCGCCCCGTCGGTGGACTCCGTACTGGCGGTGGCACGGGAGACCGGGTTGTACGGCGAGTTCCTGCGAGCGCTGGGCGGTGGCTCGGTCTTGCCCGCCGTCGTCGGTGAGGTCTGTGCCCGTCCCCTGCGGGAGGTGGGGGTGGAACCGCTCATACCGGAGCGCCCGCGCATGGCTGCGGTGGTACGGAAGCTGTGCGAGCATGCGCAAACGCAGCGGCTGGACGTGCTGACCGCGCACGGTCCGCTGCAGTTGCGGGGTTCACACCTGTGCATCAATCACCACGACGTCTGGCTGACTCCTCAGCAGAGTGCTGTCATTCGGGCCTTGGCCCTGGCACAGGGGGCAGTTGTGTCCCGGTCGCAACTCATCAAGGCCGTTCCGGGGTTGATGGGCTCCCATGCTTTGGAGATGACGGTCTCGCGGTTGCGGCGCAAACTTCCTGCGCCGCTGGTGCGAACCGTGGTCAAGCGCGGTTACCGCTTGGACGTTCCCCTGGCATAGCCGTGGTGGTTCACGGGGGTGGCCTCTGAACCACGCACGACGGCGCCGCGGTCGCCTCTGCGCCCCGCTCAGCTCAGTGCGCCACCCGTGAGTCCAGCAACTCTTGAACCTCCCGGGTGCAGGTCCCGCATCCAGAGCATGCTCGGGTGGCTGTCCGGACCTGGGCAACATCTGAGGCTCCGTCATCCATGGCCGCAGTGATCGCACCCCGCGTGACACCGGCGCAGCGACACACCACCGTGTCTGGACCTGCCTTGGTTGGTTCCGGTGCTGCCCAGGAGGAGTCCAGTGCCATCAGATAGGTCAAGTCACCACGTAACGCAGACCTTGATCCCAAGGTTTCCGTCAGATGGGCAACAGCCCGGGGACGGCCCATGGCCACCGCACGGCGCAGGTGCCCGTCCTCTTCCAGCTCCACGCGCAGATCCTGGTCCATGGCGGTGTCCGTGAATTGGATGGTGCGCGCAGGTTCACTCGGCACCCGAATGCCTGCCTCCAGGACCACCAGGTCCAGATCGTGTGCTTTCAATCGCAAGACCGATGGTTCGTGGGCGGGCAGCGGTTCCACCGGTTGCACCACTGATGCGCCTTCCAGCAATGCGTTGAGTTCAGCACTGATGCGCGCCGCCAAGTATTCGGCCTGGCGCCATCCCGGGGCGATCAATCCAGCAGGCCCGGGCGGCAGATGTCCCGCCGCGCGCAACGCACATGGTTCGCAGGCCGCATCCCGGCAGGCCACCTCCGCGCAGTCGCCCATGGCGAACACGCGCCCCTCCACATCAGCCTGAAGTTCGTGGTCCACCACAATGCCGTGCCGCACGCGCAGCCCGGCACTTTCGGCCAAGTCCGTGCGCGCCTGGACACCGCAGGAGAGCACCAGAAGATCCCCCGCCACAGGCCCCACCTGTGCCACCTCCAAAGCCTGAAAGGTGTGGTCTTCTCCTAGAGTCACGCCCACAGCCCGCCCGGAAATGCAGGTGACCCCGGCAGAGGCCATGCGCTGCCCCAACATCTTTGCCGTGCCGGAGTCCAGGACTCGTTCCATGGGATTCTGCCCGGTGTGCACCAAGGTGGAAGCTCCTGCGGTCTCGGCTGCCGCCAATGCCGCCTCAACTCCCAGTACCCCGCCCCCCAACACCACCACGTGCCCGCCGGATGCCACCACGGGACGCACGTGGTCGGCGTCGTGAAGATCTCGCAGCGTCAAAACTCCAGATGGGAGAGTAGCGCCATCGGGTGAAGGGTCCAGCCCCCGGATGTTGGGGCGCACGGGGCGGGCCCCCGTGGCCAGCACCAAACGATCCCATTCCAGGATTTCCAGGGCCTCCGCCGGCCCCCCGGGCTCCCCTGTCAGCCGCACGGTTCTGCGCGTGCGGTCCAGCCCCACCACACGCGCGCCCAAGCGCACCCGCACCCCTGCCGCCGTCCACCGCTGGTGCTCGGACAGCTGCAGGAGTTCACGCGGTACCCGCCCCATGGCGTACTCCCCCACCAGCACCCTGTTGTATGCCATGTGAGTTTCGGCGCCGATCACGGTGACGCGTAGGTGGCCGTTGCGCGCCCACGGCAAAAGGTCTTCCACCAGGCGCGCCGCCACCGGACCGCACCCAATGACCACCAGGTGCTCGGCAAGCTCGAACGGAACTTTGGCGCGGGCACGGCGCATCCACACGGCGGCCTGCTCTTGCGGGTCAAGGTTTGGACTCATGCCGGGGTCTCCTGTGTTCTTGATCGACCATGCTCACTGCGGACGGTCTGCGCCGCCCGGGCCACACGGACCTGGACCGCTTTGAACTCCGGCATGCCGGAAACCGGGTCCACCACCGCCGTGATGAGCCGGTTCACCGTGTACTCGCCGCCAAAGTGAAAAGGCAGGAACACAGTGTGCGGTGGAATTTCTGGATCAACCGCCACCGCCGCACGGGCTTGACCGGCCTGGGAGGCCAACACCAGGTCATCGTCCTGGGAAACGCCCAGTCGTGCGGCCACGGTGGGGTGCAGATGTGCCAGGCACCGTGGTGCTGCCGCAGTCAAACTGGCCACCCGCCGAGTCTGCGTGCCGGATTGGTAGTGCTCCAGAAGCCGTCCGGTGGTCATGGTCAGTTCCAGGACGGGACCGTTCGTGTCTGTGGGGGCGGGCGGTGCTGTAATTGCCGCTCGGTCGTGACGGACACCCAGCGCAGCACGTTGTGCGGGGGTGCGTGGCTCAACGGGCTGCATGTGTGCCTTGCCGTCCGCGTGGGCAAAACGTTGGAGGAACATTCGTGGGGTTCCTGACGGGGCCTGCGCGGTGACCGGCCACTGCCGTGCCTGGTGGGCCCGTGGACCCTCCAAAGCATCGAGGGTCTGGTGACTCAGGCCGGAGTAGTCCGCTTTTCCACCGGCAGATGCCCGGGCGAGTTCGGAGAAAACCTCCGCCGCATCCGTTGAAAAGGTGCCGGGGGCCTTCAGCCGCCGGGCCAATTCAGCCAAGATCCACAGTTCATCACGTACGTCCCCGGGAGGTTCACGTAATTGACGACGCCGCAGGACACGTCCCTCCAAGTTGGTCATGGTGCCCTCCTCCTCCGCCCACTGCGGCACGGGAAGAACCAGATCTGCTTGCAGCGCGGTTTCGGAGAGGAAGAAGTCGGAGACCACCAGGAAGTCCAATCGGCCCAGGCCCCGCTGAACCTCCAACGCGTCCGGAGCAGAGACCACAATGTTGGAGCCGTTGACCCATAGCGCCTTGACCCCTTCCGCCGTGCCCAACGTGGTCAAGAGCTGTGCTGCCGGTATTCCGGGACCGGGAATGATGCTGGGGTCAACACCCCAGACCGCCGCCACATGCGCCCGGGCAGTCGGATCGGAGATGGAACGGTAGCCGGGTAGCTGATCCGCCTTCTGGCCGTGTTCACGTGCCCCCTGACCGTTGCCCTGACCCGTCAAGGTGCCCCAACCCGAGCCTTCCCGCCCGGGCAGTCCCAACAACAAGGCCAGATTGATGGCGGCCATGACCGTGTCCACGCCGTCCACGTGCTGTTCAGCCCCACGCCCCGTCAGCACGTAGGTTCCACGGCGCTGCCGGCAGAGCAGGTGCGCTGCCTGATACAGGTCCGCAACGGCCACACCGGTCACGCTCTCCACCCGCTCCGGCCACCACTGGGCAACGGCAGCCCGGACAGCCGCCTGGCCGGTGGTCCGATCCTCCAGGAAAGCAGTGTCCGCACGGTTCTCCCGCAGAATCACGTGGGCAAGCCCCAACAACAGGGTCACATCGGTTCCGGGCCGTGGCGCCAGGTGGACCCCACCGCCGTCGTCGGTCAACGCGGCTGTGGCCGAATGGCGCGGATCAATCACCACCAGTCCCCCGCACTTCCGGGCCTGAGCCAGGTGCCGGATCAGCGGCGGCATGGTCTGAGCGGGATTGGACCCGATCACCAGGACCGTATGCGCATCATCGAGGTCCTGAAGCGGGAAAGGTAGTCCCCTGTCCAGGCCCAACACCGCGTTGGCTGCCGCCGCAGCGGAAGACATGCAGAATCGGCCGTTGTAGTCGATGCGGGAGGTCCGCAGAGCAATGCGAGCAAATTTGCCCAGCTGATAGGCACGCTCCGTTGTCAACGATGCCCCACCGAAAATCCCCACGGCATCCAACCCGTGACGGTGCTGGGCTGCCGTGAACTGGGCGACCATCAGATCCAGGGCGGCAGCCCATTCAATGGCCTCCCACCGCGGCTGGCCCTCCGGACCAGTGCCCACCCGCCGCAGCGGACGAGTGAGCCGATCTGGATGATCCAAGAGTTCCGCTGCGGTCCAGCCTTTGCGGCACAATCCCCCGCGATTTGTGGGGAACTGGCGGGCTGCCAGCTCCACACCGTCACGGCCCCGGGTCAAGGTGATGGCACATTGCAATGCGCAGTACGGGCAGTGACTTGCCACGGACTTCCCAACACCGGCGGGCTCAGACATGTTCACGAGCCATGGCGGTCCCCGGACGCAGGTAGAAGGCCCATGTCACCACAAGGGCCACCGCGTAGAAGGCCACGAATCCATAGAAGGCAACTTCATATCCGCCGGTGGCGGACTTGGATGCGGAGAGCACCTGGGGAATCAGAAACCCACCGTAGGCACCCACCGCGGAAATCAGCCCCAGGGCAGCAGAGGCCTTACGCGCCGTGGACACTACTCCCGGTCCACCCTCCTGAGCAGCACTGCGCTCGGACTGAGCCACTTCGCCACGAATCCGGTAGATGGTGGGAATCATGCGGTAGGTGGAGCCATTGCCCACACCGGCGCACACGAACAAGGCAAGGAACAGCATCAAGAACAGCCAGAAGCTACGCAGCGGCAAGGTCAGCACAACGGCCAAGGCAAGGAAGCCCATTCCGGCAAAGGAATACACCGTGATGCGGGCGCCCTGGAAGCGGTCTGCCAATTTTCCGCCGTACGGTCTGGCCAGGGAGCCAACAATCGGGCCCAGGAAAGCCAAGGTCAAGGAGGTGGCGCCCACGTGGAAGGTGGAGAACTGCGGAAAGGTATCGGCAATCAATTTGGGGAAAACTCCGGCAAAACCAATGAATGAACCAAAAGTCCCGATGTACAAAAAGGACATGATCCAGAAATGCGGTTCCTTGGTGGCAGCCAGTGACCCCACAACATCTCCCTTGGCATCGGAGATGTTGTGCATGTACTTCCAAGCGCCCCAGGCCGCCAGGATGATGAAGGGAACCCAGAACCACCCGGCCATGGGAAGGTTCAGGGCTGCGGCACCACCAATGGTGATCACCAACGGCACCACCAGCTGCGCAATACCAGCACCCAAGTTGCCGCCGGCGGCATTCAGCCCCAGTGCGTAGCCCTTTTCCCGCGCCGGATAGAAGTAGGTGATGTTGGCCATGGAGGAAGCAAAGTTTCCACCCCCAAATCCCGCAGTTGCGGCAATGAGCAGCATGAGCCAGAACGGAGTGGCAGGATTGGCCACCGCCAGGGCCAGCCCCACAGACGGGATCAGCAATAGCAGCGCGGAGGCAATGGTCCAGTTCCGCCCACCAAAGCGCCCCACCATGAAGGTGTATGGGATACGCAACGTGGCCCCTACCAGGGACGGCATGGAGATCAGCCAGAACAGCTGCGAATCGCTGAACTCAAATCCGGCACGTGGTAGGAAAACCACCGTGATGGCCCACAGCTGCCACACGGCAAAGCCCAAGAATTCGGCAAAGATGGACCACCGAAGATTGGTCCGCGCAATGCCCTGGCCCTGGGCTGCCCACTGCTGGTGATCCTCCGGATCATAACCATCCAGCCATCTGCCTGGACGTTCCCGCAGCGCGAGCTTGAGTGGCGGTGTTGTGTGCGAAGAATCGGTGGAAGTGCCGTGGTGTGCCACATCAGTGGCGGGGCCGGAACCGTGGAGTTCGGTGCTCAATGGGTCCTCCAGGTGTCAGTGGGGCGCGCTGTTGCTTGTGCACGTGCGCGCGGACACCTTGAACCTAGAAATCTTGTGTTGCGGTCTACGTGGCGTAGGCGTCAAGCCGCGGTGACCGTTTCCTCACACCCCGGGCTGAGGGCAGTGAGAATGCCGTCAGCCCGGCATTCTCACTGCCCGGAGGCGAGTTGGGCGCGGCCTTGCTCCCACCGTTTGATCACGACGGCGACCACTTCTGCGGGCACCTGTGTTCCATCCACGAGCAGTGGTTGGGTGACACGCCCTCCAATGGCGGCGTGTGCGGAGGGTGCTCCCTGGACGGGGGTTTGGGCAGCCCGCACGGCATCGCGGTGGAACACTCCGGGGGCCACGTGGAAAGACACCGCCGTCACGTGGTGGGCACCCGCATGCCAGGCCTCCGTCACCGCCTGATGCGCTGTGGGTTGGGCTGCGGAGATGAACCCCGCGGTCACGGGGCGGCCTGTGAGTTCTTCCAGATCGGCTGCTTGTTTTCGGACCGCGCGGACGGCGCGGGCATCAGAGGAGCCCGCTGCCACCAGAACCAGCGACGGAAGCCTGGGGCTGGAGTCTGCCGGCTCCACCTCCCGGATTCGGCGAGCCATGAGCTCGGACAGACCTCGATCCGGTCCCAGGGCTTCCGTGACCACATGGTGCGGACGCTGGGCAACGGCCTGGGCAAGGTCATGGTGGACGTGGTAACCCGCAGCCAGGAGGAGAGGCACAATCACCACCGGCCGATGAGCGAACTCGGCGCAGCGCGCCACCACATCCGGCTCCTGCACGTCCACCCACGTCAAAACAACTTCGGTGTCCGGTAGTTCCTTGGAGACCGCTGCCGTGATTTCCTCCGTGGCCACCTGAGCCGAGCGCGCCGTGGATCCGTGGGCGCACAGCAGCAGGACGGGGTTTGAGCTCTCAGTCACGATCCCAATTCAACCAGCACACGCCCGTTGTCAACGGTCACGGTGTGTACCGGCAAGGTAAAAGCTGCACCGCTGCGGCATGCCCCGGTGCGGAGGTCATAGACCTCTTTGTACAGCGGTGATGCCACTGTGGGGACCCCGTCCACCGTTTCCCCCACGATCCCGCGGGCCATGACCAAAGCACCGGAGTTGGGGTCGGCGTGGTCGCAGGCATAAACGGTGTCATCCGGCATACGGAACACCGCCACTTGGTGCTCACCGATCAGGGCAACCTCTCCCCAATCCGGTTCCAAATCGGACAGGCTGCAGATCTCCACCGGCCCATGCTCTGCCTCCCGTGCGCCACCGGTGGGCTCCGACTCCGTGGTCACGCTTGCACCTGCCGATTGTGTGCTCATGGCACTACCTTCCGTTTGCACTGTTCGCCCAAGCATCCTGCGGCAACCGCATGACCCCGGGGTGAATCCGGTGATTCCATGGGATCAAAGCTCCGGTGTTTCACCCAAGACGTTGCCGCAGTTTCCATGTGGCGGGTAGATCAGGGCTTGGACCAGGACAGATCTGACCAGTAGGAAGGCCCATCATGCCCGCCACCCCAGCCCCTGGAACCGGACGCAAGATTTTGGTGATCGGCGGTGGGCCTGCGGCACATCGGTTTGTGCAAAAGATGGTGCAGAAGGGGTTGGGTCAGGACACCATCACGGTGTTGGCAGAGGAACCGTGGGCTCCGTACGACCGCGTGGCGTTGGAAACCTTGTTCACTGACCCACAGCGGGATCTGACCCTGGGCGATACTGATTTCTGGGATCACCCGCAGCTGGACCTGCGCACCGGTACACGGGCATCAGATCTTGATGTGAAGAACCAGGTGGTTCACACCCGCCAGGGTGAAGACTTCCCGTACCACGAACTGGTCTTGGCCACCGGGTCCAGCGCGGCCACCCTCAACATCCCCGGCGCCCACCGCGTTCACGTGTTCCGCACCATCAAGGATGTCCGCGGGATCGTGGAGGAGGTGGCACGGCTGCGGGAGGCGCTGGGGCGGACCCCCCGCGGCGTCGTGGTGGGTGGTGGTTTGTTGGGTCTGGAAGCAGCCGCCGGGCTGAAGGACCTGGGGGCGGAGGCCACCATCCTGGATGTTGCCGAGTTCCTGCTGTGCACCCAGATGGACCGCGATGGCGGCCTGGCCGTGAACTCGCTCATGCGCGAACAAGGCTTGGACGTACGGTGCCAACGGTTCATTGCCGGTGTGGAGCTGGACGACGACGACAACGTCACCGGCGTACTGGTCAAGGACGGTCCCGGTCCGGATGCCACCGTGGAGCGAATTGACGCTGACATGGTGGTGCTGGGAATCGGCATCAAGGCCCGGTCCGGGCTGGCCCGCCGGTCGGGTTTCCACCTGGGCGCCCGTGAGGGTGTGGTGGTGGATGAAACCTGCAAGACCTCTGTGGCGCATGTGTGGGCCATCGGGGAGGTTGCCGATGTACTGGGGCAAACCTGGGGGTTGGTGGGCCCGGCCAACATCATGGCTGAGGTGGTGGCTGATCAGCTGTTCGGCGGCAATGCCACGGTCAGCAGCTTTGACACCTCCACCCGCTTGAAGTTTTCGGGCGTGGATGTGGCCTCCTTTGGTGACGTGTACGCCAAGACCCCGGGCTGCATTGAGGTCAATTACACGGACCCGGTGGCCGGGATCTACCAGAAGATTGTGGTGGACAAGGACCAGGAGACCCTGCTGGGTGGTGTGTTCGTGGGCAATGCAGACCCATACGATGCCCTCCGACCGCTTCAGGGCCGTCCTCTGCCTGCCGAGCCCGCCCGCTACCTGTCCGCGGCGGGCGGGGATGCCCCGGAGACCGAACTTCCGGACGATGCCATCCTGTGTTCCTGCAACAACGTCTCCTTCGGCACCGTCCGTGACGCGGTCAAGGACGGCAACCATTCCGTCCCCGAACTCAAGAAGTGCACCAGCGCCGGCACCCAGTGCGGCTCGTGTGTTCCCATGCTGCAGAAGACCATGGAAAAGACCATGCTCTCCCTGGGCCTGACGGTGTCCAAGGCCCTGTGCGAGCACTTTGATCTGTCCCGCCAGGAGCTTTACGCCGCAGTGCGCGCCAGCGGAATCCGCACCTTCCCGGAGGCCCTGGAACGTTTTGGCAAGGGCCGGGACGGCTGTTTGATCTGCAAGCCCGTGATGGCCTCCATTCTTTCCTCCCAGCCCAAGGCTTATGTGCTGGACGAGGGCCGCGGCGCCCTGCAGGACACCAATGACCGCAACCTGGGCAACATGCAGAAGGACGGCACCTACTCCGTGGTGCCCCGTATCCCAGGCGGCGAAATCACCCCGGAGAAGCTGGCCGTGATTGCCTCCGTGGCCAAGGACTACGGGCTCTACACCAAGGTCACCGGCGCTCAGCGCATCGGCCTCTACGGCGCCCGGTTGGAGGAACTGCCGGAGATCTGGAAGCGCTTTGTGGATGCCGGTTTTGAGTCCGGTCAGGCTTACGGCAAGGCGCTGCGCAATGTGAAGTCCTGCATTGGCTCCACGTGGTGCCGCTTTGGGGTCCAGGATTCCGTGGGCATGGGCATCCGGTTGGAGAACCGCTACCGGGGCCTGCGTTCCCCGCACAAGTTCAAGATCGGTTCCTCCGGCTGCGCCCGCGACTGCGCTGAGGCCCAGGGCAAGGACATCGGCGTGATGGCCACTCCCGATGGCTGGACCCTCTACCTGGGTGGCAACGGCGGCGCCAACCCGGCACATGCCAGGATCATTGCCCAAGACATTGATGAGCCCACGCTGGTCAAATACATCGACCGCTACCTGATGTACTACGTCCGCACCGCGGACAAACTTCAACGCACCGCGCGCTGGTTGGAGGACTTGGACGAGGAATACGGAGATGCCATGGCGCATCTGAAAGCCGTGCTGATTGACGATTCCTTGGGCATCTGCGCAGACCTTGAGGCCGACATGGACCGCCAGGTGGAGGGTTACCAGGACGAATGGGCTGCCACTCTGGCCTCCCCCGAACGGTTGCGTCGCTTCCGCCCGTTCGTCAACCAGCCCCAGGCTTCCGACGACGCCTCCCGCCAGTACGTTCTGGAGCGCGACCAGATCCGCCCGGCCACCCCGGAGGAAATCAAAGCCGCGGAGGATGGCAACGGCCCGGTGCTGATCTCCGGTGCCCGTATCCCGGTGGGTGCCGATTCCTGAACACCCCGCTTACAGAGACGGAGACCGCGACAAGGTGCCGCAGCAGGCCCCAAGCCAAGCAGTCCAAGGCACCCCACCGCCGTCGTCGTCACCGTCACCGTCAGGTGCAAGTTGAGCCCACACCCCGATTCAGACTCGCGCGGGATGCTCCGTGAGGCGTCGGATTCGGCGGATGTCTGCGGTGGAGCGGGTGACCACTTGCGGGTGGGATTGGGCAAATTGGGCGGTCAGGGCTCGTCCGGGTCCCACCTCCACCACAACATCGCGGCCGCGGCCGACCAAAAGGGGCATGGTGTCCGGCCAGGAGTCCTGTCCGTCCACTTGAGCCAGGAGATCCTGCCGGGCTTGGGCACCGGTGCGCAGGGGCTGCGCGGTCCCGGAGCCCACAACCGGTAGGTAGGGCTCGCGGAAATCCACGTCCGCCAGACGGTCGGCCATGCGGGCACGGGAGGTGGAAGAAACGGTTTCCGTCACCGCTTCCTGCTCTGCGGTGAGGGCTGCATGCTCGCGGACCAGGTGCAAGCCGTCGGTGAAGCTCAGGCAACCGGCGGCGGCCAGTGCTGCATATGATCCCAGGCGGTGTCCGGCCACAACGTCTGGGTGCCAGCCGGATTCCAGCAGCCCCAGGTGGGTGATCAGGCTGACGGTGTAAACCACGGCTTGGACGTCCTTGGCGGGGTGACCGGTGTTCTGGTGGTGTGGGATTTCAGGCCGGGGGCTTTCCAGAAGAAAGTCCCGGTTGGGTCGGCCTGCCACGGCACGCAGGTCAACTCCCGTGGCGCGTTCTGCTTGTTGGAAGATCTGGAGGGCAAGGGTTGGAAAAGCCTCCATCACCACGTCCGCCATGGTTGCTTTGTGCGCGCCCTGACCCGGGTACACAAATGCGCAGTGCATGTTTTCACCGTTCTCTAGTTCCCCCACATGCCCGTTGCTGTGAATCCCCATCCACCGGGCCAATGCCTTCCATACGCTCACACGTCACCACGGTGTAAACAAGGGGAAAAGCGGCTACAAAATGCTACGAACGGGCCACAGAACTTCAGGGTGGACACCTAGTGTGGAAACCATGTTCTTGGAGACAGACCTCAAAGACGTCACCGTTGTGCTGCTGGGCGCCAGCCAGGATTCCAGGACGGCCAGGCGGCTACGGGTGGCAGGGGCGGCCGTGACCACGCAGGTGGAGGCAGACGTGGTGCCCGGGTTTGTTCTGGTGGTGGGGCCCCGCGCACCGTGGGAGACGGAGTTGGCCACGGTGCATCAACTGCACGGAGCTGTTCCCGTGGCCACCGTGGAGCCCGAGCGCACGGGGGTGACTCTGGTGGGAGGTGGGCCGGGTGCGGATGACCTGCTCACCGCCCGCGGCCTGTCTGCGCTGGCAGACGCGGATGTGGTGTTGTTGGACCGGTTGGCTCCCCAGGAGGTGGTGAGCGCCCAAGCACCACACGCCCAGATCATTCGGGTGGGTAAATGGCCCGGTCACCACCCGGTACCGCAAGAGCAGATTCAGTCCATTCTGCTGAATTCCGCCCGGGATGATCGGCACGTGGTTCGGCTCAAAGGTGGTGACCCCTATGTTTTCGGGCGCGGTGGAGAGGAAGCCGCAGACTGCGAAACCTGGGGTGTCCCGGTGGAGGTGGTTCCCGGTATCACCTCGGCTGTGGCGGTCCCGGGTGCAGCTGGGATTCCGGTGACTTTCCGGGAGGTGGCTCGCACGTTCACCGTGGCTTCGGGGCATGTGCCCTTCACAGAAACTGAATTGCACGGCTTCTGCACTCTGTTGGAAACCGGCGCCACTCTGGTGGTGCTCATGGGCGTGGCCACTTTGCCGCAGTTGGTGAGCGGGCTGGTCCGGAACGGGGCCCCGGCCACCACGCCAATCGCCGTCGTGGAAAAGGGCTTCAGCCCGGACCAAAAGGTGCACACCTCCATTCTGAACAGCGCCGTGGTGGAGCTGGCTGGGGCAGGGTCCCCGGCCGTGACGGTCATTGGCCCGGTGGCCGCGCTGGCAGCGGAGGACCGCGAGCGCGTGTTGGGTGAGCTGACGCCACACCGCGCCGTTGCCAACAGCCCAGCCATCACCATGGCCCGCTCCACCACCTCTGCCTCAACTTCCCCGGACTCCACCAGTACGACGACGGAGGCGAACCCCACCGTGACCAGCACAGATCACCCCGATTCCCCGGCGTCATCCGGTGAAACCACCGAGCCACTGGAGCAGGAATCTTCCGGCCCGTTGGCGGGGAAAACTGTGGTGGTGACGGCGCATCGGCGGGCTGACGATCAAATCGGAGCTCTTCAACGCAAGGGGGCTGCCACCATTGCCGCTCCCGCGTTGAAACTGGTGCCGGTGGACCAGGATGCTGATGTGGTTTCGCAATCGCAGGCGCTGGTGAACTCCCGGCCTGATCTGGTGGTGGTCACCACGGGATACGGGTTCAAACGGTGGTGGGACGTGGTGGAAGCCTCCGGGCTGTCGCAGGAAGTCCACGCCATGCTGGCGGCCGCCGACATTTGGGTGCGCGGGCCCAAAGGCCGCGCCGCAGTACGCAACCTGGGGCTCTACGACGTCGGCATCTCCCCCGATGAAACCATCGGCCCGCTGGTGGACGAGATCTTGGATGCCTACGACCATGACCTCACGGGTGTGGTGATCGCTTGGCAGGAGAATGGGTATCACGACCGCGAACAGCGCCAACGCCTGGTGGAGGCCGGCGCGGTTGTCCACACCGTGGTGCCCCACCGGTGGGCTGATGCAGATGATGCCGGGATGATCCCCCGGGTGATCCGTCAAGTGTGTGATCGCCAGGTGGATGCCGTGACCTTCACCTCGGCGGCAGGTTCGGATGCCGTTCTGTCCACGGCATCCGAGATGGGCTTGGAAGAGCAGTTTGTGGCGGCTTTCTCCCCCGCGCCGGCGGCTCAGGATGGTTCTGAGCCAGCGGCCCAGAACAGTTCTGCGCCAGCGGCCCAGGATGATTCCGTGCCAGGCACCCAGGATGGTTCTGAGCGCTCCGGTGAAGCGACTGCTCGCACAGTGGTGGCCGCCACTGTCGGCCCGGTGACGGCAGCCCCGCTGGTGGCTGCCGGGATTCCGGCCCTGGTTCCCGAAAGGTTCCGCATGGGAGCCATGATCAACCAGTTGGCCGAACGGCTGAGAGACTGAAAGAACTGCGGGGCTGAAGCAACTGGGGGGCTGCCCCTTCCGGCTGTGGGTGTCCGGCGCACCATGCCGTCGGGGTAAGTGCGGTCGAGTTAGTTGCGGGCAAGGTAAGTGCGGCCGGGGCAGCTGCGGTCGAGTTAGTTGCGGATGAGGTGGGTGCGGACGGAGTACGCGCGGACGGGGTAGCCGGGTGTGCACCACGGGGCAACGATAAGGTGACCGATGACGCTCACTGTCTCCAGGAAAGAAGGTCACACGCCGTGCCCCAGTCCACCGAACGCCACCCTTTGCCCACCGATGTTGACCCCAGCGCCACCGAGTTGGCCGCACGGGTGGACCACACGCTGTTGAAGCCGGAGGCCTCCCGGGAGCAGATAGAGGCACTGTGCCAGGAGGCCTTGGACTTGGGCTTCGCTTCGGTGTGCGTCAACGGTGTCTGGACGGATCTGGTGGCCGAGAAACTGCGCGGTTCCCAGGTGCTGACCTGCACCGTGGTGGGTTTCCCGCTGGGGGCCTCCACACCCGCCGCGAAAGCCTTTGAGGCGGAGCAGGCCGTGGGCGCCGGGGCACAAGAGATCGACATGGTGATCGACGTCGCCGCAGCACGCGCCGGCAACCGTGGGGCGCTGGAAGCCGATGTTCGCGCCGTCGCGCAGGTTGTCCACGCCGGGAACGCCGCGTTGAAAGTCATCATTGAAGCCTGCCTTCTGAACGACGAACAGAAGGTTCTGGCTTGCCAGGCCGCTGTTGCCGCAGGTGCAGACTACGTGAAGACCTCCACGGGATTCTCCACCGGTGGGGCAACCATCCAGGACGTGACGCTCATGCGCCAAACGGTGGGTGAGCAGATCGGGGTCAAGGCATCCGGTGGTGTCCGCACCCGGGAGGCAGCCGTGGCCATGTTGCGCGCCGGCGCCTCCAGGATCGGGGCCTCAGCGGGTGCTGCCCTGCTGGAAAAAGCTGCGGAGAACCCAGATGACGCGCCCGCTGCCGGTTCCAGCGGGGGTTACTGACCGCACCCGCTGCACGCGGTGTTCTCGGCCTGATTCAAGACCCCACCGCCACCGTAGGGGCCATCACAGCGACTACACTGGAATCCAACATTGGCTGTCTCATCTGAGACGCCGCACAGCACCACAGGGAAGAGGCTCACATGGCTACCGACAGCCAAGGACGCACCATCCGCCGTCACTCCGGTGAGGGTCAATTCGTCTCCAACATCATCATCTGGATCATCCCGGTTGCAGCCATGCTGGCCAGCTTTTGGTTGTTCACCATGCCGGAGAACTGGTGGTTTGTGGTGGGCATCCTGGCTTATGGCGCTGCGTTGCTGATTCCCACCCTGATCATCTCCGGCAAAACCGCCAGCCACTCCACTGGCGGTCGTGAGCTGACCATTGATGTCCCGCATTCCACGGAGTCTGCTCCGCACCAGGAAGTGCGCGCCTGAGTTCAGCTGCTCGGTAGCCACAGGGCCTACAAGCCCTGATGCGAGCGAAGGGTCCCACACCGTCACGGTGTGGGACCCTTCTTGTCGGCTGGGCACTGCTGCCATCAGCCGGAGGCTCGAATCACACGGTGAAGATCTATCCCAGGTCTTACCGTGGATCGTGCAATCTTGACCTGGCCTGACGCGGTTGCAGCCACCGAAACCCCCAAGATCTATCGGTGACCGGGATCCAACACACGGGCTTTCAAGATTGCGCTCTCCCTGTTCCACCCAAAAACATACTTCTGCCGCGGGACAAAAGCACGCCAAATACGTCCTCTGAGCCCAACTGTCCCCACAAATAGCATGCCGGACGGGGGCTCAGACCGCAGGCACCGGCTCCTGAATCACCTGTGTGATGACATCACTGGCCCAGGCCAGAATGGCCCCGTCCACCAGGTCCTTCCCACCGATCCGTGCGGTTTTGGGTTTGGGCACCAGTGCCACACGTTGGGCGGTGCCCGGAACCGGCAGGTACTTGGCACCCGGGTACATCCGCGTCAAGCGCATCTGCCGGGATTCCGGTAGGTCCACCGGACCAAAACGGATGTTGGGCCCTTGCACCGCAACGTCTGCCAAACCGGCAGCGCGGGCCTGAATCCGAAGGCGTGCCACGTCCAGGAGGAGTTGCGCAGGCTCCGGCAAATCCCCGTAGCGATCCTTCAATTCCTCAGCCACTTCCAGCACACCCGCTTCATTCGTGGCATTGGCCAGGGTGCGGTAGGCATCCAATCGCAGCCGCTCCCCCGGCACGTAGTCATGCGGGAGATGGGCGTTGACCGGAAGCTCAATCTTCATCTCGGCGGGGGCTTCATCCTTGTCTCCGCGGTACTCCGCCACGGCCTCCCCCACCAGGCGCAGGTACATGTCAAAGCCCACGCCGGCAATGTGGCCCGACTGTTCACCGCCCAGCAGGTTCCCGGCGCCACGGATTTCCAGATCCTTCTGCGCCAGTTGCAAACCCGCGCCCAATTCATTGTGCGCAGCCACCGCTTTGAGGCGTTCCAGTGCAGTTTCCGTCAGAGGTTTTTCGACGTCGTAGAGGAAGTACGCGTAGGCGCGTTCACGTCCGCGCCCCACCCGTCCGCGCAGCTGGTGCAACTGGGAGAGGCCGTATTTGTCCGCCCCGTCCACGATCAGAGTATTGGCGTTGGCAATGTCCAAGCCGGTTTCCACGATGGTGGTGGAGACCAGAACGTCAAAGCGTTTCTCATAGAAATCCACGATGATCTGTTCCAGCTCGTTTTCGCTCATCTGTCCGTGCGCCACCGCAATCCGGGCTTCCGGCACCAGTTCGCGCAGTTCGGCAGCCCGGCGCTGGATGGAAGAGACCCGGTTGTGCACAAAGAACACCTGGCCCTCACGCATGAGTTCGCGCCGCACGGCAGCTGTGACCTGCTTGTTGGTGTAGGCGCCCACATAGGTCAGCACGGGGTGGCGTTCCTCCGGGGCAGTCGCCAAGGTGGAGGTCTCCCGGATACCGGTCAGGGACATTTCCAGGGTTCGCGGGATCGGCGTTGCAGACATGGCCAGCACATCCACGTTGGTGCGCATGGCTTTGAGCTTTTCCTTGTGCTCCACGCCAAAGCGCTGTTCCTCGTCAATGATCACCAATCCCAGGTCTTTGAACTTGATCTCCGAACCCAGGAGGCGGTGCGTTCCAATCACCACGTCCACCGTGCCATCCGCCAGCCCCTTCATGACCTCCTTGGATTCCTTGGGGGTTTGGAACCGGGACAGCGCCGCAACGCGCACGGGGAAACCGGAGTAGCGCTCGCCAAAGGTCTCCGTGTGCTGCTGGCCCAACAAGGTGGTGGGCACCAGCACGGCCACTTGTTTCCCGTCCTGGACAGCTTTGAAGGCAGCACGCACCGCCACCTCGGTCTTGCCGTACCCCACGTCCCCGGAGATCAACCGATCCATGGGGATTTCGCGCTGCATGTCTGCCTTGACCTCCTCAATGGTGGTCAGCTGGTCCGGGGTTTCGATGTACGGGAAGGCATCCTCCAACTCGCGCTGCCACGGGGTGTCTTGGCCAAACGCGTGGCCGCGCGTGGCCATCCGCGCCGAGTACAGGCGGATCAGTTCACCGGCAATGTCTTTGACGGCCCGCTTGGCGGCCTTTTTCTTCTGGTTCCAGTCCGCACCACCCATTTTGGACAGCGCCGGAGTTTCCCCGCCCACGTAGGCAGAAATCTGGTCCAGCTGATCCGTGGGAACGAACAACCGGTCCTTGGGACCATTGCGCTTGGAGGCGGCGTACTCCAAGACCAGGTACTCGCGCATGGGCCGCGGCTGCCCCGCCTTGGGCACCGCACCGGCAATCGGGCGGGCAATCAGTTCCACGAACTGCCCGATGCCGTGCTGTTCGTGCACCACGTAGTCCCCGGCCTTCAGCGCCAGGGGGTCCACGGAGTTACGACGACGCCGCTGCGGCAGTTGCCGCGAGTTCTTGGCCGCGTAAGCAGAGGACCGGCCCAGCAAATCCGATTCGGTCAAGAACGCCACTTTGAGGGCTTCCACCACAAATCCGGTGCCGGCCGTGGCACAGGTCAGTTCCACGACTCCCGCTTGCGGGTCAGCGGTCAGGGAATCGTGCCTAGCAGCGGGGATGTCGGCGTCGTGCATGAGTTCTGCCAAGCGTTGCAGCGGACCGGGGCCCTCCGTGACCGCCACCACGCGCCAACCGTCGCGCACGGACTCGCCCAGATGTTCCAGCATGGCCTCCACGTTGCCGCCAAAGGACATGGGTTCGCGGGCCCGCACGCTCAACGTGTCAGCGTCCGAATCCAGGAGGCGGATGAGCTGGGCATCCGTGTCCGCATCAACTTCAGTCAGGGAGGTGTCCACGGGCAATGCAGTGGTGGACCACCAGTTCAGTCCCGCATCCAAGGCGGTGTCCCGGGCCTGATCCAAGGTTTGGAAGGAACCCTCCGCAAGGCTGCGCCCCTCCGCCTGGGTGCCGGACACGTCCAGGGGAGCAACGTCCGTGTCTGCGGCTGATTCCCAGGCCGCAGCCAAGAACTCCTCATTGGTGGCCACCAGATCTGCGGCTCTTGTGCGCACCTTCTCAGGCTCCATGACCACGATCATGGAATCACGCGGCAGCAAAGAGGCGAACGGCACCATCTGCTCAGCCAGCAGCGGCGCCAGAGATTCCATGCCCTCCGTGTAGATTCCACCCGCGATCCGCTCCAGCAGGGCCTCAGCTCCCGGTAATTGAGACTTGAGTTTTGCCGCCCGCGATTGGACCTCCGGGGTGATCAACAGTTCTCGGCACGGAGGGGCAATGATCCGCTCCGGGTGTTCTCCGGTGCGCAGCGTGCGCTGATCAGCCACGGCAAACCACCGCAGTTCATCAATTTCATCCCCAAAGAACTCCACCCGCACGGGGTGATCCGCCGTGGGTGGGAAAACATCCACAATCCCACCGCGGACCGCAAACTCACCACGTTTGCTCACCATGTCCGTGCGGGCGTAAGCGGCATTGACCAGGGCCGCCACGACGTCGTCGAAAGACTGTTCCGCTCCCCGCTCCAGAACCACGGGCTGTAGGTCCGCCAGCCCATCCACCACGGGTTGCAGCAGCGAACGCACGGGCGCCACCACAACGTCAATGGCGTCTTGACCCGGATGTTTGAGCCGCCGCATGACTTCCAAGCGGCGGCCCACCGTGTCGGAACGCGGGGAGAGGCGTTCATGCGGCAGCGTCTCCCAGGCCGGGAAATCCGCCACCCGCGCCTGCGGCGCCCAGGCCGGAAGTTGCTCCATGACGTCTTCGGCCTCCCGTCCGGTGGCTGTGACCACCAACAACACCGGTGCAGGCTGACCCTCACCACGTACCGGGGCGGCGTGCAGGCCGTGGAGCAACTGCGCAAAGACAGCCGGGCGCAGCCCATCCGGAAGGCTGATCACGGTCTGAGCCGAACGCTCCCCCGGGGCCAGGGCGGCCTGGGCCCGGACATTGGCAATCGAACGTTCCTGGGTCAGTACGGATGCCAGGCCGGTCAAGGACATGGTGAAGGAACTCCTGGGCAGACGGGGTGGGATGAAACCAAGGTTACTCGCTGCCTCGGACACGGCATTGATGGGTTGGGGACCCGTGACTTCTCAGCTCTGCCCGTGACCTGCCCGGCCGCCCCGTGACCTGCCCGGCTGCCCCGTCACTTGCTCAGCATCCTGTCACCTGCTCAGCGACCCATGGAGGGGTCGTAATCCACGTAACCGTCAATTGTCCCCTGCCGCTTCTGCAACCATTTCATCCCACCCGGCAGTTTGGAGATCTTGTGCTTGATGACCACCCTCTTTTGGGCCGGCATCACGCTGGCTGCGGCATCCAGCTGCTGTTTGGCCTCATCCAGATTGCCTGCGCGCAGATTGGCTGCCATGGCTTTGAGCAGCCCTTGCGGTGACCCCACGGTGAGGCGGCGTTCCACGAACTCAATCTCTGCGGGCGTCATCTCATCCCGGAACCGTTCCAGATTGCGGCGTAGAGCTTCGTCCTCGCCGGCGTCCATGGCGGCACGGTTGGACATCATGGAGCCGGGCGTCCACCACACCATGCAGAGCACTTCTGAGGTGCGGTGAAAACGCCACCCCGAATACACCGCCCGAATCCAGAACTCCCAGTCCTCCACAAAGGGCATGGATTCGTCGAACACACCCACCTGGTCAAAGAAACGGCGTGGGAACAGGGACGTGAAGGCCCCAAAGTTGTACTGCAGGATGACCTCGCGCTGCTTGTCGGGTGCGGGCATGGGCTCACGCTGCATGGGTCGGGTGGTGTCCAGCCCACCTCCGGTGACTTCCACCGATTGGGGAACCACAATCCAGTTCCCGTCACCGAGTTTGTCCCGCTCGTTCATCAGGTGGGAGATGGCACCGGGCAGGTAGGCATCATCCGAGTCCAAGAACAGCACCCAGTCCCCGGTGTAGAGCTCCAACCCCAGGTTGCGGGCGGAGGCCACCCCGCCGTTGGGCTTGGAGGCCAGCACAAACTTCCGTCCGGGCAGGTCCATGGCCGCATACACGGCCACCAGGTCCATGGCGTTGTCCGGGGAGTCATCGTCAACCACAATGATTTCCAGATTGGGCCACGTTTGACGCAGTAGGGAAGAAATGGTCTCCCCCACACTGATGCGGCTGTTGTAGACGGGCACCACCACGGAGACCAGCGGGTGTTCCTCGGTCCCCTCTGACACCTGCACAGCCATGTTCTCAGCCGGTTCGGTCACTGGCACAGTCCGTTCAACCTTCTGTGCCGTACCGTCCCCCTCATGGTCCACGCCGTCCACATCAGCGGAAGTCTCAACCTCCGCTTGCGGGCTCACGCCACTGTATTGATCCGGGCTCATGTCTGGTTCCCCTATCCGTTGCCCCATTGGCAGGTCTCGATGCTGCCCACCAGCTACAGGTGCTGGCTTGATCCGCCCCAGCCGCAAGGTTCCCCCGTTCCTGCGGTGACCAGCGTGATTCTACCGAGCCCTCGGCTTTCCTCTGAGCCAGGGTGTCCCCATATCTGCGCGTGTAATGGGTCTCATCCGTTGCTCAGACCAGCCGATTCGAGTAAATCCCATGTATCGTCACCAAACGCAGGAGTTGTTGCCGTGGTTGGGGAAAGCAGCGGCGCACCAGGCTCTCTGCTGGCAGGCGGCCCCACCGCGTGGACCGTCGGCCGCATCCGCGACCATGGGGGCCGCGAATGCACAACGGGTTGAATTTCTTTAGGGGGAAACACCGTGACGCTTGCGCGTTATCTCAAGGCTTTGCGCCGCATGTGGCCCATTGTTCTGATCACCACTGTCCTGGGAATTGCACTGGGCTTGGGCTCGGCGCTGATCATTCCGAAGTCCTATGAGGCTCAGTCCACCATTTTCGTCAACGTTTCCGACTCCACCACGGTGCAGGATTTGCAGATGGGTGAGCAGTTTGCCCAGGCACGTGCAGCCTCCTACGCGGCCATCGGCACCTCTTCCCGTGTCTTGGAGCCCGTTGCCGAGGAACTTGGGGACGGCTCCACGGCGTCGTCGTTGGCCTCTCAGGTCACGGTCACCAACTCACCGAACACTGCGGTCATCACCGTCACGGGTACTGACGGCGATGCTCAGCGGGCGGCCAACATTGCGGCGGACACCGCCCAATCCCTGGTGGACACCTCAGCTGCATTGGAGGGTACGCCGAATGCGCAGGATTCCCCCGTGCAGCTGAGCATTGTGCAGGAGGCTGTGGTGCCGAACACCGCCGTGGCGCCGTCACTGCCCATGAACACCCTGGTGGGTGCCGTGGTGGGTGTTGTGGTGGGCCTGTTGATCGTGCTGGCCCGCGCTGGTACCAGCCGCCGCAACGGCTGAGGCCGGAAACCCTCACGAGCTATGGGCAAGGAGTCTGTGGTGAGCACTCAACCGCATACCCGAGTGATCGTGGTGTGTCCCACCGAATACGGCGGCCAGATTGAGCACGCTGCTGACACCGCCATGGCGTTGGCGGCTGATTCCACCGTGGAGCAGGTGATCCTGCTGTCCCGTCCGGGTGCCGCGGCGTATCTGGGGCAGCCCAGAGTGGACGGTTTACGCATTGTGGAGACCATCCCCCCGCGGCGGACCGGTGAATGGGGACCGCTGCGCCGCATGGTGCAAGTGCTGGATCTGATCCGCGAGCACGCCCAAATTCGTGCCCTGAGCGCATCCGCCGGCCCCAACCTGGTATTGGCTCTGGACTCCTCCAAATACCCCTGGCCGCGGCTGCTCACCGCTGAGAAGTCACAACGCCTGGCTCTGTTTCTGCACAACGTCAAACCCCATCACGATGAAACTGCCGCCTCCCTGCGCGAACGTGTACTGCGCCACCTGGAACTGGGGGCAGCTCGCGGCGCTGACCGGGTGATCGTCCACGGCGCGGATCAAAAACGCACCGCCCGTCAGACCGTCCCCGGAGACCTTGTGGCGGTCACCCTACCCACCTCAACACGCATTGATGAGGTGGCCACCGCAGCCTCCGTTCCCGTTGAGGTCAACGACGACGCCGTGGCCACCACCGCGGGCAGCAGCAGCCAGCCGCAAGCGGACCTCAACAGCCTGACGGCTCAGCCCTATGCCTTGGTGTTGGGTGAGCTGCGTGCCAACAAGGGCGTGGAGCTGGCGATTGATGCAGCGGGCAGTGCCGGTGTGCCACTTCTGGTGGCGGGCCGCCCGGAAAGTGCGGAGCTTGGCCGCGAACTCCATCACCGTGCTGATCGCGCGGGAACCGTGACAATTTTGGATCGTTTCCTGGAGCGCACCGAGTTCGCGCAGCTCTTGGATTCAGCCTCCGTGGTGGTTCTGCCCTACACCCGTTTTGATGCCCAGTCCGGAATCCTGGCCAAAGCCGTGGCGGGGGGTCTGCCGATCGTGGCTTCCGATCTTGCCTCCCTCAAGGAACAAGCCGGAGCGCACCAGCCCGCAATTTTTGCCGATGTGCACAACACCCGCGAATTCGGCCAGGCCATGCGCCGTGGCTTTGACGCTGCCGTGACGGACCAGCGCCATCGGCCGTTGGGTGACCGCGGAGTCTCCACGGGCGATCCGGAGGCCGCTCCATCATCGAACGGTGCTGATCATTCTGATTGGGACTCCACCGTGGCCGCGGTTCTGGGCACTCGCCGAGCCGGACGGAGACGCTGAGATGGCTCCGAGTTCGTCGTCGTCGCAGGTGCCCTGGGACACGTCCCAGGTTCCGGTCCAGCGCGGACCCCAGTGGCTGAACGCTCCGCGGCACTCACAGCTGCCGGAGGGCCATCACTACCCGGAGACCGGGACCTTCCTGGACCGCGCCCTGGCCGCACTGCTCATTCTGCTCTCTGCCTTTCCCTACGCCGGGATTGCTCTGGGCGGTAACACCAACGTCCCGGTGTCCTCAATTGTGGCGGCTGTTTTGGTGCTGCGCTGCATGAAGTACATCCCGCTGATGGCGGTGGCCGTGGTTTTTGCAGCCATCCCGTTCTTTTCAGCTTTCATTCGGATGTTTTATGACCCCACTCCGTTGCAAATTGTTCCGGTCATCACGTGGATCGCTGCCACCATGGCACTTCCCGGGGCTGCTGCGGCGGTCATCTTCTTGCGCCGACGGACCATCCCGTGGCTCTCTTGGACACTGATCGGCGCTGCCGGATACGCAGTGATTCAAAAGCATGTGTTCATTGACACCTTGAACATTGTGCCGTTTCCCGCACTGTATGAACTGCCGGGTTATGCAAATTTGCTGCCGTTCCAAGAAACCTTTTTGACCTACATCCGCAGGCCATTTGGTTTCTTCCCGGAAACCTCCTTCATGGTGGGCACGGTCACGTTGATGGCCATGGTGCTCATAGTGCTCATTCGGCACTACGGCATGAGCCCCAGGGCACGCGACTGGGTGGCCGTTGGCCTGGCCGTGTGGGCCACCGCCGTGAGTGGTTCCGGCTCGGCCGTGTTCGTCCTGGGCGCCGTGGTCATGGCCATGGTCCTGCCGGTGGCCATCCGGCGTGCCTGGATCGCCGTACTCGGAGTTCCCGCTGCAGCAGCTGGCGCCTACCTTGTGGCCAGCAGCGTGTTGGAGGAACGTTCCAGTTCTTTCAACTGGTCCTGGGCCGACCGCGGTTCCTCCATCCAGGCCGTGATCAAACGCCTCCTGGAGGACCCGGGCGCCTTCTGGGGCGGTTTGGGCCGCGGCCGCGTGAATGAAGAATTTGTGGCCGGCAACATGCCCACGGAGACCTTCACGTATTACAACCCCATTGAAGATATTTTCTCCGTCACCGGCCGCATGGTTGCGGAGAACGGAATGCTGGTGGGCGGATTGGCTTTTGCCCTCATGGCCTTTCTCCTTCTGCGATCAGGCGGCCGCGTTCCGTTCTTCTACGGGCTACTGCACGTATTCGTGTGGGCCGTGATCGCCGGTGGCACCATCACCTACGACAATGCCTTCTGGCTGTGGGGAGGCGCCGGCGTGTGTTTGGGCTTGGAGTTGACCCGCCACTGGCCGGACAAACCCATTGCGCAGCACCGCAAGATTCCCACGCTGGCTGACATTGAGGACCGGCACGACCGCGACCTCGCACATCTGGAGAAGTGACATGCGTATTCTGCACGTGGTCAACGACGCCGACACCGGCGGGGCACAAACCTTGATTGAGGCTTTGGCACAGCGGCGCGGCCCCCATGACGAGGTCCGCATCCTGGTGCTACTGGGCCGCGGTGGGCTGAGTGATCGTCTGGAGGCAGCCGCCACATCCGTTGATTACGTGGGTATGGGCCGCAGGGAAGTTCTCCCCGCCCGTGCTGTGGCTCATCTGCTGCGGTTGGTGCGCCGACACAAGATTGACGTGGTGCACTCCCATTTGCACCAATCAGATCTGGTCAACGCCTTGACCCCGCACGGGCGGCCGCGAATCTCCACGCAGCACGCGAGTGAGGATGCCTCCTCCTCCAAGGTGGCCCACGCCGCCTGGAAAGCTGCCGGGAAAATGTCCTTCCGGATGGATCAGATGGTGGCCTGTTCGCCGTCGGCCCGCAACATCACCGCTGAGTTCGGGTACACGTTCCCACCGGAGAAGATGCCGGTGATTTTCAACGGCACAACTGTCACGCAGGCCCCCTCCCCCAATCCGGGCGGGCAGCAGCTCTTGCACCTGGCCCGCTTTGCACCGCCCAAGGACCACCGAAATCTCCTGGAAACCATGGCGCGGGTGCATGCCAAACACCCCAAGGCACGCCTACTCTGCGCCGGAAACGGCGTGGATGAGTCCAACACGCAGTTGACCGGCTGGCGGCAAGAACTGGGCTTGGAGGGTGTGGTCGAGTTTGCCGGCACCATCACAGATGTTCGGCAACGTCTGCGCACCGCTGCCGCGCTGATCTTTGCCAGCTACAACGAGGCTCTGCCCATGGCGGGGCTTGAAGCCATCAGTGAGGGCCTGCCCGTCATCACCACACGGGCCGGAGATGCCGCATTCATGACAGTGGACGAGCACCTTGCCGTGGCCCCGCGCAACCCAGATGCCTTGGCCGCAGCGGTGGATTGGTTCCTGACTCGCAGCCCCGAACAGGTTGAGGCGCTCCGTCTGGCGTCATGGGAGCTGTCCCACCGGGACTTTGACATCAACCGTGCCACCGAGCGGTACATGGCCATTTACCGAGATCTGGCCTACTCCTGAGCCCCGTGAGGGGAAAACGACGCCGCCGGTAGGAGAGCCTGCCAAGAGAACAGGCGGGCCCCGATACCGGGAGCGCGCAGCACCCAGGGGTGAGTGAGCAGCCCGGTACCGGAGTAATTGCCCGGTATCGGAAGTGATTAGGCCCGTCCGGGTTCTTCGGGGTCTTGAGCAGTGGCGTCCGCCTGCCGTTCGGCCACCAGCGCCTCGGAGTTTTCTTCGCTCATTTGAGCAACCACCGCGCCGTCGGCCCGGACCAGCTTGATCATGCGGAAGGCCATGACGGCCAGCCCAGCGCCCACCAGCAAGATGGTGGGCCAGGTCGGCAGGAAGTGCGCAATCAGAAGTGCGAATCCTGCGTAGAGCACAGCACCGCCTGCCATTCCGGCCCACACGGCAAGATCGCGGCGCTGGATACCGTAGGAGACATCCTTGTTGGCCAGATACATCTGGACACCGGACATCAGGAAGCTGGGCAGCACGGTGGCCAGTGCCACCACGGTGATGCTGTCCGTGAAGGTGGCAAACCACACCGCAGGCAGTGTCAGCACCAGCACCGTCAGGCTCAGGATGGAGGCGCGCATGGCGGAGCCGCGCAGATTCATCACAAGGTTTGCGGGCTGGGTGATGGCTTCCGCCATGATGCCAAAGGCCAGCATGGACAGGCCCACGGCGGCGAAAGCAAAGTCATTGCCCATCCAGGCGGTCATCAACTCCGTGGGAATGGCAGCCAGGGCAGCTCCCATCAGCAGACCCATGCCAAAAGTCAGGGTCAGGCAATTTTTCAAGATTCCCGCTGCCTTGTCCGGGGTGGCTATGCGCAGCGGGTAGCCATAGGGCAGGGCAATCCAAGACACCACCAAGCGGCAGGACTGGTACACGCGCATCAGGGCGCCGAAGGCTGTGGTCGCGTGCAAGCCCAACGTGGGACCCACCAGGAACAGCGGCAACTGGTAGATGCCCAGTTGGGACAGCGCGCCAATGGACATGACAGAGGATATTTTGATCAGGGGTTTGCCGTGATCGCGCCACAGCCCGGGGCCGAACACAGGGGCTCGGAACCGCTGAGCCACAGCCACCATGCACACCAGGGGCGGCAGCATGAGGGAAACGCATTCCACCACCACAATGCCCAGGAGGCCGGTGTCTGTGAGCACCACCAGGCCGTAGCCGGCAGCGCGGGCAAGAATGGCAATCACAGCAGCTTTGCGTTCAATGTCCGGGCGGTTCAGTCCCCACAGCACGGAGTTCATTCCCCGGCCCACCAGTGAAATGAACAGGGTCACCGCGGCCAGAATGGTCATGGGCCACAAGATCGCCTGATCTTCTTCAGGAATGCTCACGGCCCCCAGGTAGAGCGGGAAGACCGCCGTGTAAATCACGGTGAGCACCGTGGCCAGGATCAGGAACACCAGCAGCGCAGCGGTCACGAACATGCGGCGTTCACGCTGGTAGTCGGCGTTGTCAGGGATACCCGTCAGAGTTCTGACAATGCCTGCGCCCAAACCGAAGTCGGTCATGGTCAGCATCTGGATGGCACCGATGGCAAGCACCCACAGCCCGTAGGAACCCGCACCCACAATGGACACGGCCAGCGGATAGAGCAGCAGGAGACCAAAAATTGAGGTGAAGCCGGACAGGTAGTTCCACAGGATGTTCTGCCCCAACCTGGAGGCGCTGGTGTCCGCCCCCGTGGCATTGTCCTTCTCCTGACGGTGCCTACCGCGCTCTTGCCCCGGTGTCCGCGCATCCGATCCAGCCATGTTGGAAAAGACCCTCCTGCCATCTCACGGGCTTCGGCCCGCCAAAACTCGGTGGGGCCCGGTGGAGCCCTCAAAGGGGTCAAGCGATTTTTGCCTCTGATGGGTCCCCAATGGACTGAGACGTATGACGGTCAGCCGTGGTGTGCGGACCGGGGCGGTGGCGGAGGACCTCCCCAATGGTCACATCCGCTCCTACAAGTAGTTCGAGGAGGATCTTACGCACCTGCACCCGCCCCGCGGCACTCAAGAGCCCGTGGTCAAGTTCGGGGACAGAGTGCAGTCTTATGCCTCTCACCTGGGGCGCAGCTGATGTTGAGTTGTCCCGGGTGAGCAGAATCTCATGCTCCGCGGCGCGCCAAAACCCCCGCTGGCCTGCTTTTTCACCTCCACGACGACGCCGCACCCTCCCCATTGCCCACGTCCCGTTGAGCCGCTGGAACCGATCCATGTCCTCCTTGCCCTGCACCAGCTCCACGGTGGGAGGCAGGTTGGCATCCCCCAGAACCAAAGAGGGCGCATCCACCAGACCGGTCCTGCCCAGGGCATGCCACACCGGTGCAGGCGCTCGCATCTCCAGGAAGTCTTTGCTCCGGGACAGGGTGGCTTTGAGGCGTCGTCGTGCTGCAGTGCCCACGGTGCTCAGGCGTGAGGCTCCGGAGGGAGCATGGCCTGGGGCAGCGGACTCGGCGTGGTGGTCCTGCTCTGCGTTGGACAGTGCCGGCGGTGCTCCGTCCCATCCGGCGATCTGCGTGTAAACCCGCTGGTAGTAGGCAGTGGATCTCCGCCACGCGATGTTGTTGAAAGCCACCACACGGGACAAGTGGGCCGACCGACCAGCGCGCAGCAGCAGCCAGGAGCCCACACACAGCCCCACTCCCGTCACGGGCTTTCCGGTGAGGCGGGCCAACCACTCGGCATGCTGGGCCACTGCGGTGATGGCTTCCGGCTGGTACGGCACGGGTGGTTCGTCCTGCAGGGGCTCGGTCAAAATCCCGCATCCGGGACGCTCTGTGCGCAGCACCGTGAGCCCGGCAGCGGCCAAGTCCCGCGCCGCGGTGGTCCACAAACCCGTGGGCCCGTCCATGGGTTCGGCTGCCGCGGAAACCATCAGGACAGCAGGCGACGCCGTACCCGCCTCTGCCCTCTCAGGCTCGGTGTCACACTCAGGGGTCACCAGAATGCCCGGGCTTCCGTCATCCGTGGAGATCAACCGTTCCCTCACTGTGACCCCACCGTGCTCCAGCGTCATGGTGGTCACCGGGGTGATGTTCGCGGGGACTGTTTTAGTGCTCCCACCGGCTTCAGGGCTCCCGTAGGCGTGCAGTATTGCCGTGCCCCCGTCAGCATGCGGCGTAACCGCCGCAGGGGTGGTGGGAGGAGTTTCCGGCGGCACTGCATCAACCCGCGATTGCGGCTCGGTCAGCTCGCGCGCCATGGCCCGAACACTGGCGCGGGGGACTCTGGCAAACTCGCTGGAGACCTCGTACAGCAGCTCCGCCACGGCCCGGTCTTGCTCCACTCGGATGACCCAACCATCCGACAGCCCACCCGCCGTGGGGGCTTTGAGAAGTTTCATCTGGGCCGCCTGCTGCGGGGTGTAGAGCTCTCCGGCGGTCTCAACGCCTACAGACGCCGCCACCACGGGACGCGCCAGGCTCATGCTGCGCAATGCCGCCGCTTTTCGTAAGTAGGCCCTACCACCCACCGGCTCCCAGAAAATGCACCGGGCCACGGTCACCGCAGGTTCCCGGTCATCCACAGGCTCCCGGTCATCCACAGGCTCCATGCCGTGCAGTGCCTCCGCCAGAACTGCCGCACCAATGCGTAAGCCCACCGCGTGCAAGGGCACCGCAGGGGCACGGTGAGCCAGCTCCGCCAGTCCGGCCCGGACATCGGCGGCCCATGCCGTGGAGAGCTGTTCCGGTGCAGGGTGGGAGTCTGCCACGCCCCGCAGTGTGATCCGCAGCACCAAGGCACCGCGGATGGCCAACTCATGGCTGAGGGCCGCCATGGCGCGTGCACTCACCACTTGTTCACGCCCCACCGGGGCCACCAGAAGAACCGCGCAACGCACCCGCGCCCCGGAGGGAGCTTCCAGCACCCCGTGCACCGCGGCCGCGGAGGAGATGGTGGAGAAATTATCGGCGTCTGCGGCAACATCACTGCCCGCATCACCGGCGCTCTGCGGAGCTGATGCGGGGGTGGAATTGTTGTGCACGCGCACCCAGGTGGGAATGGGCCCGGTGCTGGTGGCAGTGTTCATCTCAGGAACCCGCCATCAGGAATCCGATGAACCCGACGCGGGCCGGTTCCCCGATCCCAGCAGTTCGGTGCGCAGCGTGTCCAACACGGTGCGGCATCCGGTGGCTGTGATCACCGAATGGTCCAGGCGGTCGGACTCGATGGAACGAATGGGCAGACCGGCCTCAGCCAGCCTCTCCACCGCGCGGTCCGCCCGGGTGGCCTTCCAACGTGGAAGATCATCCGGCCCGTTGAGCACCACCACGCGAGCTCGGCTGCTCATGGGTTCCAAGACCCGCTCGGGGGTTTCCATGAGGGCCCGGCGGCCGGCCAGTTTCCACAGCGGGTACGGCATCCAGGTCCGCACCGCCAACACGGTCTGATCGCGCAGCATGGACTTCAACAAGCCGAACCCACCGGCCTGCACCACGTCCCGGGCCCACCGCACGCGATCCAGTATTCCCACAGGCCCCTTGCGGATGCTGCGCTGTGGCACAGCGGGCGCCGGTGCACTGCGAGCGGCACGGTTGGTGGAAGCCGGCGCATCCCGCGCGGCATCCGCGTTGTAGGTCTCCCGCACGTCCGCCCACAGGTCTTCGGACATTTTCCATTCGGAATGCCCGATCAGCACCACGCAGGAGGCACCCGTGGGAGTTGCCTGGATTTCGCCCAAGCTGGCAGCCCACGCAGAGGAACACAACAGGGCTGCACTGACGGGTTGGCAACCACTGGCTTTCAACCAGTCCACGGATTCCACAAAACTCACGGCACTGCGGCGGGTGTAACTGTTGGTGGCCCGTACGGCATCCACCGGCGTGGAATCACCCACCAACGGGCGATCCACACGCAGGGTCACCACGCCATCCAGCGCCAAATCCCTGGCGATCAGTGGCCATTCCCCTCCCCCGTAACGGCCGTCCGGCCCACCTCCGGAGACGAACAGCCCTTGGACTCCGGCAAAAGCCCCGGGCTGGCCGTCGCCTTCGCGCCAAGTCACCACTCCCACGCGGTGGTCGCGCCCCACCTCAACCAACCGTTCGTGCAGCACCACACCGCCGTTCTCCGTCCAAGAGTTCTGCAGCACGGTGGGCAATTCACCGACGACGGCGCGTGGCATGTCCGCAGGTAAAGCGTCCCGAACTCGGTCAAAGACATCGTGATGCAGGCGGACGTCAAAGGGCTCCACGCCGAACATGGCCTTGGCCCGCCGTTTGTCGGTCTCTTTGATCTCCACCACGGTTGTGGCGGGTACCTCCCCCTCAGCCTGCGGCGCTGTGGACGGTGAGACCGTGGCAGCCGTGGTGGGTTCGGGTGTGCCCAACTGGCTGAACTGCTCAGCCTGTTCAGGGGTCAGTGCCATGCCCAGCAGGTCCACCAGCCCGGCAGTGTCCGGAACATGCGCAGCCACCGTGTGCCGCAGCCGCGACCACTGACGCACAAAGGTCTTGCCCGCAACAGGTTCCCAGGAGACAACTGTCTGGAACTCCTCCAGCATGGTGCCCACAACGGCGGCACCGGTGCGGTAACCCACGGCGTGCACCGGCAGATCGTGGGCTCCCAGCATCTCCTGCGTGGTGGCCACAACGGTCCGCAGATCCTCCTGCCAGGCCGCCACTGCGTTGTCCTGACTTCTCAAAGGTTGGGAATCCAGGCTGCCGCGCCAACCGAATCGCACTGCCGTGAAGCCGGCCTGGGCCAGCACAATGCACAGTCCGCGCACCGTCAAGGTGGACAGCAGCAGTTCCCGGCCCGCCGGGGCGGCCACCACCACAATGCCGCGGCTGGTGGCCTCCGGTGGAGTGTGAACCCAGCCCAGCACGGCAGAGGATCCAGTGCCGAACCACGTTGGTTCTCCTTTAATCATTACTTCTCTCTCCCCGATTCCTCCCGTGCGTACTCTCCGAGCACTGCGGCCAATCGCTGATGGGGACCGCGGTGAGGATCCGCTGGTCTCCCGGACAAAAAGTCATCACATCGTCCTGCGGGACCCATCCAGCTCCCACGTCCACACTGACCCCGCGCGCTGCGGGGGTTCCAGGCAGTCCCACCGTGTGCACCCGCGCTCCCCCGGCTGCTTCGGTGCCGCAGACCCCGTCAAGCTCCCCAGCTGAAACTGCTTCCGGTACCCCCGGGACCAACGCACCGCTGATTCGCATTCCCCACTCCAGGTCAACCAAGGCGTCTCGGTGCCCACCACCGAGTAACTTCACATCCCGCAGAGACCGAACCCACCGCTGGGCTGCCTGCCCGTCACCTGTGGAACCGCGCAAGGATTCAGCGACCCCGTCCAAGGCTTCAACAGCATCCCCAAGAGGTTCAGCCAAACCACCCGAAGGTTCATCCGGCACCAACTCCACGCTCACGGCTTCCCACTGCCGCTGACCGAATCCCCATGCGTGGTCCAGATCCAAGAATCCCCCCAGAATCTGCTCCACATTCCAAACGGCTTCTGCGCCTCCGTCCACCTCAACGCGAACCTGCCCCGATGGGCCGGCGGCATTGTGCCGGGTGAAGGTCTTGACATACATCATGCCTGTCAGCGGCCACAACGGGTCATGGAAGACGTGAATATGAAGCCCTGAAAGACCCTCATCCACCAGGCGAACCGCAGTGTCAGCACAGGCCCGGCGCATGGCATACCAGGTGGCTTTGGGACGCCCGGTGTGATCCAACAGGCCCCAGCCGGCTCCCGCGCAAAAATCACGACTGGCCAGTACCACCACGCCGTCGCAACCGGAGGCACCGCGGCGTAAGTCAGTCATGGTGTGTTCAACGGCGTGTCCAGCAGCTGTGCGTTCAGCCGCCAGCTGTTCAGATCGTGAAAGGTGCGCCCAGACACCGGGCCGGAAGTCGCCACCGCTGGAAGCAGGACCGCCGTGGGTGGCGGCCTCAGCACCGGCTGCACCCGTGTCCGCCTCGCATCCCGGTTCCAACCAGCGCCTGGCGTAATGGGCGGTGGTCTGCTCAAAGTCCCACGTGGCCCCCGGGTCACGTGCGGTGGACCCGGACCAGGCCGCGCGGGCGTCGTCGTTGTGATCGGCCGTGGGCGATCCAAAGGCGGCGGTGATCTCAGACGGTGCGGGGGGCACACCAAAAGCAAGCGCTTCAGCGGCAAACCGCACGCCGCTCACGCGAGTGTCTGTCAGGGGCCGCCGGTACGCGCCCACGCCGAACCAGTGGGAAATACCCGTATCCGGCCTGGTGGGTGGGTTGCCACCGCTGGGGCTGGACGCCACGTGGACGCAGTGCGGGATCAGCTCATCGCACAGCTCGGGCAGCACTTTCTCAATGACCGGAATGGGGGCATCGCTGAGGTTGCGGCCGTAGAGCACGGGCTGCTGCAAAACCTCGTTGCCACCGGAAATCACGGCAACGCTGGGGTGAGCCCCCAGGCGCGGAAGCCATGTTTTCAACTCCCGGGTGATCAGCTCCACCCAGCCGTCCTCAGAGGGCGGGTCCAGGGTGGCCAACATGGCGTCCTGCCAGACCAGCACCCCATACCGGTCACAGGCCTGGTAAAACGCGTCCGTCTCCCACGCGTGCGTGCCGGAAATCCGCAGCACGTTGGCGCCGGCCATCCTCATGGCCAGCACGCCGCGCTCAACACGCTCAGCCTCAGTCCACAGGTTGACCGAATCAGGCGGAGTCCAGACCGCTCCGCGAGCAAAAATCCTGCACCCGTTCACCACCAGGGCAAATCCACCATCGGCCGTATCCGCTCGGAGGTGTCTGAACCCCACCTCAGCCTGATACACGGTGCGGAAGGCAGCGGCCCCAGCCGCCGGGAACGCCGCGGAAACCGTCAGCGTGTGCAACACCGGATCGCCGTGGGTGGCAGGCCACCACAGTGCGGGCTGACTGACCTCCAAGACCAAATGATGGTCACCTGGCATCAGGCTGTGCTGCACCGCAGCATCGGCGCAGTTCAGCCGCACGGTCACCGGTTCCTGGGCCCGCACCCACACATGAACCGTTCCGTGCACGTCACCATCACCTGGGTGCGCGGACGTCTGGCGGTGACCCCACTCCACCGCTGTGTGGGTGCGCACCACCTCCAGACCATGCTTGGGCACCGGCTCCAGCGCTGCTTCACCCCACGGCCCCACCACGGGGTAGGTCCCGGCCCACGGAATCCGACCGATCAGCGGCGTCCGCCGCCACCTTAAGGAGGAGTCGCCCACCAGGGTGGAGCGCCACCGCGGACGCGGCTTTTTGGGTACGGGCACCAGTCCAGGAGCCCGGCACACCAGGGCCAATTCGTGGGTGGTTGCAGTCACCGGTAGGTCCACCACCACGTCGTCCAGCCCGCTGACCGAATGCCCCACCCGTTGGCCGTCCCAAAAGACCTCACTGACCGTGGCGATTCCCCGCAGCCGCAATCTCAACTGCCGACCGCCGTCGTCTTCAGCGACGCCCGCGAACTCGGCACAATCCACGGTGGTGATCCACCACCAGTCAAAATCGTCAAGGTGCCGCAGAAGCTCCCCGGTGGATTCCGCGTCCTGCGGCACAGCGGAATCCTCCACTGCGGCCAGTACAGCACCAGCTGCTGTACCGGGCACCTGCGCGGGGATGGACGGGCTCACTGCGGCGTCCTGAACGACGTCGACCAGCGCACCCCAGCGAGGCAACGGCACCGGGCCGGGGCCACCAGTTGTCCCCGGTTGGCCATGCGGTGCAGCTACCGCGGAAAGGTGGTCCGTCTGCACGCCCTGCGCCACCGTGCCGTCCCACACCAGATCATTGGCCCAGGCCACCTGACCGGGAGGGGTACGGCTCAACCGCCACTGCAATGTCTCCATCATGAAAAGGCCCACGCCCGCACAGTGGTGGCGGCCTGCTCCCACTGGTCGCTGATGCTGGACATGGCGGTTTCCAGGGAAGCGGACCTGCGGCCACGGGCCACGC
This sequence comes from Kocuria sp., assembly GCF_030538595.1. Classification (GTDB taxonomy): domain Bacteria; phylum Actinomycetota; class Actinomycetes; order Actinomycetales; family Micrococcaceae; genus Kocuria. The sequence continues at coordinate 41,551 of NZ_JAUNTS010000011.1, read as the reverse complement.
GGGCCAATTGGAACTGCAGCGCTTTGGCCTCCCTGCTGACTGCGGCATAGCTGTCCGCGGCGGGCTGGAGTTGTTCGACTCGGCTGAACCGCACCGCCTCAGAGGCCAGCAGCGCCACCACTCCCAATTGTCTTGTGGTTTCAAAGCACAGTGCGTGATAGCCCTCCATCCCGGTCTCTGCAAGCCAATCGAACCGCGAGCGCAGCACTTCCATCAGGTGCGCTGCGGGGTTCTCGGTTCCGGTGCGTCGGGCGTGATGGCCCAGCAGACGGACGGTATGGGCGCGGGCCTCGTCGTCGGACACGGCACTCAGGCGGTCCAGGCGTACCAGTTCAACATAGGGTGCGGGCACAATGCCCCGGTCACGCTGTTCCCCCAGAACAAAGTCGAAATCGGGTCCGTGCAGTTCGTGCAGGCCTTCGTTGTGGAGGTAGACCAGGTGTTGCTCGGCCGGATTCAGGTGGAGGGGCACAATGGAGGTTTTGGTGTGTTCTGTCCCGTAGGAGATCCCACGGGTGTCCGGCAGCCAATAGGCGTCCGCCTCCACGATCATCAGATTGCCGGCCTCCATCTGAGTGCGCACCTGCTCGGCCAAGGGCTGCCAAACGTCGTACTCACCCACCCGGATGCCGTGGACTTCCTCCAGGTCACGATGGTCGATTTTGAGGAACTCAAACTGCTCCACCTGGGTTTCAGCCGCCACCGCTGCAGCGAACAACGGTTCCGGGCTGCGGCCCAGACCGTGCAGCAACTCGATCCAGACGTCCAAGTAACAGTTGGTGTTGGACCACAGGGAGTCCTCCGCGTGGAGGGGATGCCGGGTGAATCCCGCAACGGTCAACCCCGGATGAACCACCGGCGTCATACAGCCCCCAGTCCCAGTGTTTGACGCACGGAGGCGGGCCAGGTGTTCAGCTCTGTTCCGTGGGTGCGCGCCAGGGACAGCGCTATGCGTTCCAGACCGAATCCAAAACATGCCGAATGGGCCACCGCTCCATCAGCGGTGCGCAGGTTGAACTCAGCCCCAAAGTGATCCTCGTGGTAATTGCCGGAGGAAATCGCGGTGTCGCGCCCCGGGTAGATCTGAGTGGTGATTTCAAATTTCAGTTCCGCAGCTCGCTGCCCCTGGGCCAACATGACTCCGGCCCGGCCAAAGAACGGGTCATTGGCCCCTTCGGTGTGCACCTCCAACCCCAGTTCGGTCAGCAGACGAGCGCCCAGGTCCAACATGGCCGTCCGGTGCGCCAAGGCCTGCTCCGGGGTACCAACCAGCACAAACTCCAACATCCGAAAACTCACCAGGCGCATGGGATCTGGAGAGGGCTCGTTGCGGAAGCAGTCTCCCGTGATGGCCCACACCGTGCCATCGCAGACGGCATCCTCACGCTGCCCCAACCAGGCATAGAGCGGGTGGCAGGCCGCCGGGACCAGCGCGTAATCGCTGGTGTGCATATGCCCGTCCCACGGAAGTCCTGCTTCCCGGTCCGCCAGCAGCCTGCGGTGGTCCTTGGTGTCCCCGTCAAAAACATCCACCGTGCCCAGCAGCTGCGGGAAGCTGGCCACGTAATCCGTACGTTCCAGCATGGAGCGGCCGTTGACCGGTGGAAACCGCACCGCATGCAGCTCGGTCGGCCGTGGCAATTCCCTGTCCACACGTTCCCGGGCCGCTGCCTCCAGACCACGGATCACGGCTTCCATGGCCACACCGGTTCCGGTCACCCCGGTCCCCAAGGTGGGAAGCAGCCATTGGGCCTCCAACAGCTGAGCCTCAAAGGTGTGTTCGGCGGCTTTGTGGTTGAGCTCAGTATTCATCGTCGCCCCCGGGACACCATTTGCAACGTGGCCGTGTTTTTCAAGATGCGGTCATTGTTGACCTGCAGGGACGGGCCCATGGCATCCCGCAGCGGTCTGGCCAGGGACAACGGACCGTTGTTGGAGTAGGAAGCAATGCCCACAATCACCATGGCATCCCCCACAATCTGGCGCACCAATTCGGAGGTGGAAACTTTGAGGGTGTTCATGGCAATGGCAAAAGACATGGAGGACAGCGCCTCCGGGTCATGCTCATGATCTTCAAAACGTTGCACATTGGCCCGCACCACATCTGTCATGCGTTGAAGGTCAATCTCCAATTCGGCCAGCCGCAGCCCTCCCGGTGGTAGCTGGCCCGGGGTGGCCCGCGCCTTTTTCTGCACAAACTTGCGCGCCACGTCCCCTGCGTTGGCGGCCATCCCCAACCAGGAGGAAGCCCACAGCGTGTGGGAGGCAGGCAGCATGGTCTGCGCGGAGATGGTGGCAAAGTCCACCGGCAACACGTACTGCTCAGGGACCGTGGCCTGCAGCTCGAAGCCCTCCGACATGGTGCCGCGCAACCCCATGGCGTCCCACTCCGTGGTCCGGTCCAATTCCAGATTCGCCTTGGGGGCCACCACCAAGGACTGCTCGGACGACGGCGCCTGCGGGTTCTGCCGCGCTGTGACCAAAATGGCATCCGCATACCGCGCGTAGGAGATCACCGGTGCTGACTTGCGGACGGTGACCGTGGCGTCGTCGTTGTCATGAACTGCGCAGGAGGAGGTCCTGGTGTCCCCACCGATGTTCTTCTCCGTGGTGGAGGAGGCCAGGAGCCACTGCTGGGTGGCCACCCGTTCGGTGAGCTCGCTCAGCGGTGACCGGGTGGCCAAATCCACGTGGCGGACCAGGCACAGTTCCTGGCTGAAGTGCATGGCCACAATGGCCGCTGCGGAACCGCAGACGCGCCCCAGTTCCTCCACCAGATGACAGAGCTGTGCAATGGAAACCCCCGCACCGCCGTGAGCCTGCGGTATGAAAGCACCAAAAATGCGCTGTGCACGGCAAGCGGTAATGGCCTCGTGTGGAAAACGGCCGTGAAGGTCAACGTGAGCAGCGTGCTCGCGGGCCACTGACACCACAGCCGCTGTGCGCTCTTCCCAGGACCGCCCGGTGTCTTCCGGCAGCTCACGGACAACCGTGGTTCCCGTGGGAATTTCGTGTTGGTCAATCACTTTGTCCGTGCCCGCCAGCTCACTGCGCAGACTCATCACTGGTCATCCTGCAAGGTGGCCACAGCCTGCACAATGGAATCCAAGGACTCAAAGGTGTCCTTGGTCAACAGCTCTTCCGGGAACTCGATGTCAAAGGCATCCTCCACACCCAGCATCACGTTCACGGAGGCGTGGGACGTCATCCCCGCCGAGTACAAGCTGTCCGCAGCGCTGAGTTCCGCTGCATCCGCACTCAAATGAGCGTGTTGGGCCACCACATCCCGGACAGTTTCCACAATCTCCGCGCGGTTCTGACTCACGATTCCCCAATTCCCCGGCCCCACACCGGATTCCCCATGAGCTGCACGGTGCAGCCCACCATCTGGAGTCGGCCCCCACAGCCGCCTCCCATCAGGCATCTTTTACAGATTCACCTGAGTACCCGCCTCCCAAGGGCGGTACCAGGGCTGCGGAAAAGACGCCGCAATTCGGGCACGCAGACGACGGCGCCCGAGGTCTTTATTCTATGATTTTGCACCGGTTAGAGCGATAACTGTTGCGCAACCATAAAGATTTGTGTCCCGGTGCATGTTCCAGGAAAAGGCCAGCCAGGCACGCACCACTGCACCGTGAGCCACCCGGGCCGCGGGTCCGGTCAGCTTCACCGACCATCGCCTGGTGTTTGGCACCACCGCGGGTTCTCCCCCACCGCTGTGATACTGCGACGGCACCCACCCCGCCTTGGGTGCATCAAGGTCCCGGATCACGATGGCACTCCAGGGAAACGACTCCTGGGAGCTGACCCGCAACGCCTTGGCCACTGCCTCTTTGACGGCAAACCGCTGCGCGATCTCCGGGAAAGCAGGGAGAGTCGGACAGTCGGCGGGGGCCGGATGCTCGGCTCTGCTTGATCGGGCCTCACCTGCCCTGGAGCGGAGCACTGCATCTGGGCGGAACACTGCACCGGGGTGGAACACTGAGTCTGGGCGGAGTGCTGCGTCGTCGTCCCATCCTGTGCTCGTCAGCTCACCGTGGCCCATGATCTTGCGCAGATACCGTTGTCCGTGGGCTTGCCATGCCTGCTCCACCGCTCGAACCGCTTGGATGTCACATCCGACCCCAAAAACCTCCGGTGGTTGAGGCAATTCCATCCGCTGGAAGCTGCTCACGGTGTGCGTTCAGGCTCGCGGGGAGATCAGGTCAATACCGATGGACCCGGTGGGCAGCAGCTCCAAACCGTAGGCTTCGGCCAAGCGTTCGCGCTGCATGGAACGCGTGTTCTCCCACAGCGCGGCGTTTTGCTCCGCCACGATTGTTTCCCGGGCCTGGGCATCCTTGAGACGTTCCCAGTGCTGCACCAAGTCCCCCGGTGAGTGCAAAACCAATGGCATGCCGATGTCGTCAAAAGCCCGAATCCCGCGCACCGCCATGGGACGTCCCAGACGAGCAGCTTCCAGAACGGTGATGGGAAATCCTTCCCAGCGAGCGGTGTGCACATAGAGATCGGCTTGCCCCAACCGAGCCAGCACCGTGGCGGGGTCCACCCAACCCGTGACCTCAATGTCCTGTGCCTCCAGCTGCTGCTGCAAGTGATCATCCCCGCCGCCCACCCACAGTGCGCGAACGCTGTGGTCAGCGCCGCGTAATCCAGCAACCACCTGGGCAAACCATTCCGGGTCCTTCTGCATGGTCAATCGCCCTGATCCAACAATCAACGGACCGGTGCTTTCGGACCAGTCAGTGATGGGCGCTTGAGTCACGGATTGCTGAGTTTCAGCGGCAACATTGGGCACATAGACGGCTTTGAGCTTGGCACCCCACTTGCGCACCTCTTGGTTCTCCGCCCGGGAGCAACCTGCCAGAACATCCGTGCGACGGCTCAGACTACGTTCCACCGCGCGGTAGGCTCGCCGTTGCGCAGCAGATTTGTCCTCACGGTCGAAAGCCCAGGCATGCGGGGTGTAGACACAGCGGATGGTGCCGTTTCCCATCAGCGCCGTTCTGGCCCACACTCCGGCGTAGCTGCTGTGCGCGTGAACCACATCCGGTTGAAGGGTCTGAATGGTGGACCGCACAAATTTGGTGGCTCCCATGTGACCGCCGTCGATCCGGTGAATGGAGGCGAACTCCTCCACCCATTCGGGCTCCAGGGTGTCCGCTTCAGGCCGCAGCCGACACACCAAGTGGTGCTCACACTCGGGCAGCGCGCGAACGTAATCTCGAACGGCCGCAGCAACACCACCGCCAAAGGCTTCCACCACGTGCAGCACACGTTTGCGGTAGCCCCGGCCCTGCTGTTGCCCCCGGTCGGTGGCATAAGCCGTGGATGCCATGTGATTCCCCCGTCGTGTTCCCCGCATGTTCTTTGCCCCAGATCAATGAACGTCCCCACGCTCACTGTCGGCCCAGGCTAGATGGCATCAGCCACAGTCCTGGTTGCCGGGCACTCCCCATTCGTGCCCGCTGTGCCAAAGTCTATGTATTCGCTACGGAACGACGTCCGCCGCACTGACCCCACTTGACCCCACAGCCCGCCGATTCGCGGATCCACGCCCGTGAGTCTCACCACATGCGCTGCAATCCCCGTCCAGTTCCCGCCAGTTCCCACCTGATTGTCGAGATCCCCGAAATACGCCCACCTCCCACCATGTAGGAGGTGATCTGGCAGCCAAATGGGGAGTCGGCGGGGGTGGCGGGCTAGGCGAGGGCTGCGCGGGCGGCCGTGCCGGAGTGGGCCGGGGTGGCGTGCGGGGCTGGCGCTAGGATGGCCAGAGTCGGCCCCCTGGCCGTTCAACTGTTTTGACCAACGACGACGCTCACCCACCCGAGTTCACCTTCTGCACCATCTGCTGCATCACCTCACACCTGACGCAGTGGAAACAGGCAGCGAATGAGACATCGGAGGACCGGTGGGCCCTCTCAGAAAAACCCCACGTCAAGGAGGACCACAAATGGCCGTATCCGCCGAGCAAACCGTCAACGCCCCCGTAGAGAAGGTTGTCCAGACCTTCCTGGATGAATCCTTCAACCGTCACGTGGCAGAGCGTGGGGGCGCCAAGCTCACCTCCTTTGAAGTCAGCGGTGACACCTCCGGGCCCTTCACCGTGACATCTGTGCGCACCATGGGTGCCGACAAACTGCCTGACATGGCCAAGAAGTTCATCAAGGATGGATTGAGCATCACCCAGGTGGACTCCTGGGACGCCCCGGAGGCGGATGGTTCCCGCAATATTCGTACCAAGGTCACGGTGGGCGGCATGCCCGCCAACGGTGAAGGTACGCAGCGGTTGCAGGCCAAAGGTGAGCAGACCTCGGTCTCCGTGGATCTGAGCCTCAACGTGAAGATTCCGCTGGTGGGCGGCAAGCTGGCGGCCACCGCGGAGCCCTACGTGGGCAAGGCGCTGTCCTTGCAGGCTCGTGAGGCTGACACCTGGATCGCCTCGCACTGACCTGGACTGGCTGCGGTTTTCCCGTCATATTCTCGGGCGGTGAGCAGTAACCGGAGTAACACCGGCCCTGTTCACCGCCCGTTGTCACATCCGGATGACGTGACAGGCGTACACTGACGCGGTCGTCATGCTCGCTCAGGAGGTCAGCCGCCGTGTCTCAGCAGACCGAAGCCGAATCCCACGTCAGTCGTGGATTCGGCGCCTTCATCCGCAAAGATCTGGTGGGCGGTTGCCTGCTGTTGATCGCCATGCTGGCCGCTTTGATCTTGGCCAACGGTCCGGCAGCTGATGTCTACTTCAGCGTCCGTGATTTTGAGGTCGGCACGGAGGCTGTGCCGGGGCTCATGCACACCGTGGGCGAATGGGCTGCGGATGGCCTGCTGGCAGTTTTCTTCTTCCTGGTGGGTTTGGAGCTCAAGGCAGAGTTCGTGGACGGAGAACTGCGTAACCCACGCAAAGCGGCGTTGCCCATTGTGGCTGCGTTTGCCGGTGTGGTGACTCCCGCCTTGATTTTTGTGGTGGTCAATCTGATCGACAACTCCGATCCCACCACCCTGCGCGGCTGGGCCATTCCCACCGCCACGGACATTGCCTTTGCGGTCTCCGTGCTTGCGGTGGTCGGCTCGGCCTTGCCCTTGGCCATGCGGACCTTCCTCCTGACGCTGGCCGTGGTGGATGACCTCATTGCCATCATCATCATCGCCGTGTTCTACAGCCACGGCATCAACGTGCTTTCGCTGGGTGCAGCACTGCTGGCGCTGGGACTCTACTGGGTGCTGACCCACCGGTTCAGCCACTTCTTCATTGAGAAATCCTGGGCAGCGTGGGTGATCTTGCTGCCTCTGGGCTTCATCACGTGGCTGCTGGTTTACAACGGTGGGGTGCATGCCACCATCGCCGGTGTGCTGCTGGGATTCGCCACCCCGGTCATGGCCATCAAGCCACGTCTGTTGACCCGTGAGGTTCCGGCCTACGGTCTGGCCCCTACGTTGGAGCACCGTCTCCGTCCGCTCTCCAATGTCCTGGCGGTCCCGATTTTCGCGTTTTTCTCCGCCGGCGTGGCCGTGGGCGGATGGAGTGGCTTCGCGGAATCTCTCACGGATCCGGTGGCCATCGGCATCATTCTGGGACTGATTTTTGGCAAGTCAATCGGCATCTTCTCCTCGGCCTGGTTGATGAACCGCTTCACCCCCGCCCGTAAGGACGCCGACTACGAATGGATTGACCTGTTCGGCCTTTCCATCGTTGCCGGTATCGGCTTCACGGTCTCCCTGCTGGTGGCTGATCTGTCCTTCGGCCTGGGCTCCCCGCATGACAATCACGCCAAGGTGGGGATTCTGTGCGGTTCCGGTGTGGCCGCTGTGATCGGTGGCGCGTTGCTGCTGGGCCGTAATGCCTACTACTCCAAGCTGCGTTCCCAGGGTGAGAGCGTGGACTCCTACGACAACCCGAGCTGAAAACGCCGTCAGCTTTGCAGGGCCTCCTGAACTTCACCGCGTTGGGAAATGCCCAGTTTGTCGAACAGCCGGTAGACGTGGCCTTCCACGGTGCGCCGTCCCAGCCCGAGTTCCTGAGCCACCTGTGCATTGGTCAAACCTTGGGCCACCAGTTCGGCCACTTCCTGTTCGCGCTCGGTCAGGGTGGAGCGCCGTCGTCCGCCGGTGGCCGTACGCCGCCGCATGGAGCGGCCCGTGGATTTGAAGGCCGCATCCGCAACTTGGGTCACCGTGCTGATCATGGACGACGACGCATACGGGCTCAGCAACACCAGCGCACGTTCCAGGGCGTCCCCGGCCAGGCCGTCAAACTCTGCGGCGTGGCATTGCAGGCCCACTGACACGAGTTCATCCACGTCCACCGTCATCACGGCTCGACAGATCCGGGCCACCATCTGCTGATAGAGGCCACTGGTGCCTTCGGACACTGCCATGAGCTTGCGGACAAAAGCGTCCTCCCCCGTCTGCATGACCTGCGCCAGGGCAAACTGGGCGGTCACCACTTCCCCTTCGGCCAGGGAGGAATCCACCACGGCAATCAGAGAACTGATGTCTGCCGCATTGCCCTGGGCCGTTTGGGTGACTGACTCGAAAAGAACGTGGGACCAGCGCAGCGGCAGCAGATCACCGTCAGACCACCCCCCGGATTCGGGCTCCTCCACCAGGCTGCGCTGGCTGCTCTCTCCGGTGGTGAGCAAGGTGATGAGATCCAGCGCGCTGCGGCACATGGCCAGAAGGAAAGGTGAAGTGTCATCGCGGGAGCAGGCCACGGCAGCCTGGAAGTAGGGCAGGGCTGGGGACACCGTGCCTTTCAACAGCAGGCTCATGCCGGAGGCCGCGTAATAGTGTCCGGCCAGCGCCAGGTACGGGCTGGAGTCCTCCGGCCCCCAGGTGTTGGGCAGTGCGCTCAACGGAGCCACGGCGTCTCCACTCAAGGCGGTGGCCCACAGACGGCCGATGCGGGCAACATCCGTGAACACGGAGAGCAGCCCCGGGTTGGCTTCCACCAGCAGCAGGGCACGCGACCACGCCTCAGATGCCGTGTCCAAATCAGCGGCTCGGGTCAGTGCCCGCCCCAAAGAAGCCAGGGACAGCATGGCGATTTCCGGGACGGGTGAATCCTGCAGCCCACGCCACCTGTCCAGGTGGAGCACCTGGGGTGGTCCGGACCAGTCCGACCACAGCTGAAACAGGGTCTCCAGCTCAGCAAAGAACGCGCGGTCGGCGGTGTCCAGCTCAGGCTGCTCCAAGCATCGCTGCGCCAGGGGCCGCCACCGCTGTTCCCATTGCTGGTCCGTGTAGACCAGCTCCCCGGTGCCGCGCAGCAGACCTTCGCAGGTCATCAGCACCCGCAACTGCCGCGGGGAGAGCTGGTCCACCGCAATGGCGGTGGCAATGGCTCCGGCTTCCAGGTGATGGCGCAGCTTGACCCGGGCCCGTAAACGTTCCATGTCGGCTGCCGCCTGCCACTGCGGCTCCAAAGGCCCTTCCACGGTGCGCAGCGCATAGTCCGCCCACAACCGGTCATTGGCTGAAGCCGCCAGGGCCACCAGATCAGCACCGTGCACCAGGGTTCCCGTGTTCACGCCCCACGCGGCGCGGGAGACCGGCGTCAAGCCCTTTTCCAGCACGGTGGAGTGCAGGGGACCAAGGCTTACGGCCAGTCCGGGTGGAAGGTGCTGGCGGACGGCTTCGGCAAAGTGTTCACAGCTGGGAATCAAAATCCACCGGTGGGCTTCGTAGCGGCTCTGCACCAGGCCGGACTCGATCAGAGCCTCCAACGCTTCTCCCAGTACACCGTTGATGGCCGGATTCATTTCAATCCGTTCGGCCAGGACCACCACGAACAACACTTGGCGTTGCGCCTCCGTGAGATCGGCCAGGTGGATGGCCACCACTTCACGCAGCTCATCCGAAACCCCTTCCACGGGGCCCACAAAATGCCACAGGCCGTCGTCGAAAAGCAGGAGACCGTCCTCCCGGGCGCGGTCCAGGTAGGAGACCACCAACCGTGGAATCCCTGCCGTGAGCATGGTGGCCCACTGGGCCGTCAGCAGCGGCACCGTGGCACCGAGTTCCTGCTCCATCAGTTCCGTGACCCCCGCGCCGTCCAGCACGGAGAGCGTGTGCGCCCGCAGCAACCCGCGCCTGAGCACCGGGAGCAGGTCACCGACCGCATGCGATGCCGAGGCCGTGGAGGCCACCAGAACCACTTTGATCAAGCCCGCGCTGAGCAAGCTGGCCACCAACCGCTGAGCGGCAGACGGCATCTTGTGCAGGTCTTGGACCACCAGCAACGGCACCGGTCCAGCGGTGCGGCGCAGCCGTCGGCACACCCGCGCCAACAGATCAAAAGCCCCCGCCGAATCATTCAGCGGTGGTTGCTCCACCCCCAAATCCTGCGCCAGAGCAGCGACGACGAACGCCATCCCACCCAGCTGTGATTCTTCCGCCGCCGCGGTGTTGTGTTCGGCGCGCAGGATGGCCACATTTTCCACAAAGTGCGCCAGGACGGCCCTGGAGACGGTTGAGGTTCCAGACCCGAACACTCCGTGGATCACCACCCCGCGACACTCCGTGTCCTGCAGATCTGAGACCGCCGCCTCCACGGTGGCGGCACGGTCACTGACCAGATGTTCGGGCTCCAACCATGCACGGTCAACGCGGCCGCGGGCCATGTAGTTCTGGTTCATCCCTGCGTCCCCTTCCACAGGTCCACCAGCTCGGTCCGGCGGGAGATGTTCAACTTGCGCAACACCTGCCGCATGTGCCCCTCCACCGTCCGGCGGGACAGCCCCACTTCCTCCGCTATGGACTGGTTGCTCAACCCGGCTGCGGCCAGGTCCGCTATTTCTCGCTCTCTGCCCGTCAACACGGCAGCCATGCTCACGGCCCGGGAATCCATCTCCCCGGTACCCGCCTCAACCACTTCGTCATCGGGGAACGGCAGCACAGGCCCGGCGGAGGCCGTTTGACCGCGCTGGGCGATGATGCGTTCCAGGTAGCCTGCAAGGCTGAGGTCACCCATGCCTGCGGCACAGCGCAGGGCTGCCCGCAGATCTGTGATCTTTTGATGTTCCAAGGCTTGGGCCAATTGTTGCAAGCTCTGCGCCCACGCACCCTGACAGCGGGCCGCTGTGATCCCCAATTCCCGGACGGCAAACTCGGAGCCCGCGCGCGCCAAGGCTTGGAGGAACAGCAAGGAGAGGCCGTCGCAACCGCGCTGTGCTGTGTCATCCGCCCAAGAGCGCCACCGCTGCACGCCACCGGCCACATCCCCCAGCAGGAACTCCGTGAGACCGCGGAAATACTCGCCGGCTGCCCTGTAGAGATAGGGCTCCTGGGCAAGCTGCACCGGCCGGGACTCCAGAAGCTGACGGGCCTCCTCTGTGCGGCCAACCCAGGCGTAGGCGGCAGCGCTCAGGCTGATCACCAGCTGCGGCACGGGGAAAGCATGGCCTCCATCGGTGGCCTGCAGGGCCAGCTGCAGATAGTCCACCGCTTGATGGGGGCGCCCGGTGAGCAACAGCAGAGATCCCCGCAACACGTTGTGCTGCACCCACCCCGGGGTGTCCGGCAGTCCGCTCTCCTGGCGCTGCACCTGATCCAGCAGCTCACCCCATTGCCCGGCAAAAATACCGGCGATCATGGCGGCGTCCTGGGTGTGTTGCTGGGCCAGCCGCGCATTGCGGGCCGCCAGATCAACTCGAACAGCGCGGGCCAGGATGGCTTGGCCATCCACCGGTCGTCCGCAGATGGCACCGGCCTTGGCGCTGAGACCCACCATCAGGGCACGGGTGGTCCGCTCCACTGTGCGCGCGGCCGATGCCCGGGCAATCGAGTCCAGCAAAGTCTTGTAATCACCGCGGAAGTTTTCCAAGATCCAATGCGCGGACAGCGCAGCTTCCTCCACGGCGGTGTTCTGGGTCAGATTCTTGGAGTCCTGCATCCGCAAAACCCGGTGGTGACCCTTGGCAATGCTGAGCAGGGATTCAAACTCCCCGGCCTTGCGCCGCTGCTGGGTACTCATGGCGGCCAGCACGTACAGCGCCTCCACCTCACGAGCCTCCAGGGGGTGCTCCGGGCGCGGAGGCGTCTTCAAGAGGGGTTCCGCCAGCTCAGCGGCGGCATCTATCTGCCCCAGGCTGGCCAAAGCCAAGGTGTGTAAACCGTGCAGGTGGGCGGCCTGACGCTCATCCTGAACGTACGCTCCCTCATCGAGCGCGCAGATCAATCGTTGAACTGTCACGTAGTCGGCATTCTGTGCTGCCAGTTCAGCCAGGTGAGTCCCCCGTTGTGAGTCCACCGGCAGACCCAACGAGTGCCGCCACAACAACAGATCAGCGCTGGCCCCTGGCCCCACCCTGGGGTCAAAACGATACGGAGCCAGGAGGTCGTAGAGCTCACGGTCCCGTTGGGGTGAGGTCAACTCCGTGATCAGCGTGGCAATCCAGGAATTGGTCATCACCACGCCACGGGAAACACCCCGCCCGCGCAAACTCAGAACACCGTTTTCCATCAGGGCATCCAAATTCTCGGCCCCGAACAAACCCACCACAATGGAAGCTGGAAACTCCCGCAAGCGCGCCAGCACTTGCAGAATGCTCAGTTGCTCCGTGGCAAGGTCCGTGGTCTGTAGCACTGCCTCCAGCAGAGCTCTGCGCTGCTCGGTCTTGTCCTGCGCGTCAGCCCCCGCCCGGGATTCCTGGGCCACATCCTCCAGTGCCACGGCGGCATGGCCCACCACTGCTTCCGAGACTCGTAAAACATTGGCGGTTTCAGCCAGCTCCGGCTCACGTCCCAGCACGGCCCGCGCCAGTTCCGTGACATCTCCCATGCTCAGATCTGGAATCCGATGATCTGGCAGAAGTCCATCGCGCCACAGCTGACTGATGGCACGGCCTGTGAGACGTACGGAGGTGGTCGCGGCCAGAATCGAAATCTCCTGATTGCGGGTCAGCTCGGCCAAGACCTGCCGGGAGAACTCCGGCACCAGGTGGACGTCATCCAGGACCACCAACAGGGGACGGTCGGTTTCCAAGGCCAGCAACCAAGCGCGGGCACGGTGATAAGCACCCAACACGCTGCCGTCACCTGACATCGCTGCGGCCAAGGCACCCGGCTGTACGTGCTCCCGGTCCCCCACGGGATGGTCCCACCACCTGATGATTTCCACCGTGGAGTCCAGGGCTGCACTGATTTCAGCCAACAGAACGGTCTTGCCCATGCCTTGGCTGCCGGTCAGCAGCATGTTGGGCCCGTAGGTGTCCCACTCCCACGGGGCCACGAGCCGCTGCACAAAGGCGGCACGGCTTGGCAGCTTGGCTGGCAACCTGGCCACGTCAGGAGTCATCCGCGCTCCGCTTGGAGCAGTGCGGCCTCCGTGGCCACCCAAGCCAGCGCCGCGCACTTGACCCGTGCCACAAATTTGGAGACCCCTACAAAAGCCACGCCGTCACCCAGCAGTTCCTCATCTGGTTCCACAGCTCCACGCGAACGCAGCATGTCCCGGAAAGCGGCGATCTGGGTGCGCAGTTCGGTGGTGTCCGTACCAGGTGCCATCTCTGCCAAGACTGATGCCGCCGCCATGGAGATGGAGCATCCATCGCCTTCCCAGGTCAGGGAGGTCACTGTGTCCCCGTCCAGTCCAACCCGCACCAGAATCTCGTCCCCGCAGGTCGGGTTGAATTCATGGTGGGTTCCCGCCGCGGTTTCACCGTCTGCCGGGGTGGCGTCCGGGGCAGCCAGGCCCTCCCCCACGCGCCGTTTGGAGTGATCCAGGATCACGTCCTGATACATCTGATCCAGTGCGCTCATTGCCGCAAGGACTCCTTTTGTTTCGGTGGGCCGTCAGTCATCCACGCGGAAGTACGCACGCACCCCGGCCAGTTCATGTAAGAAGCGGTCCACGTCGTCGGTGGTGTTGTAGAGGTAGGTGCTCGCCCGGGTGGTTGCCGTGGCACCCAGACGCCGGTGCAAAGGTTGCGCGCAGTGGTGACCCACACGCACGGCCACCCCCGCCACGTCCAGGAGCTGGCCGACGTCGTGAGCGTGCACTCCCTCAACCACCACGGAGGCCAGGCCAACCCGCTCCGCACCCGGTGCGGGACCGATCAGGCGGATGCCTGGCAATTCGGCAACACCTTGAGCCAATCGCTGTCCCAGCTGTGACTCCCACGCAGCCACATTGGCCATCCCCACGCTGTCCAGATAGTTACAGGCTGCGGCCAGGGCCACCGCTTGCGAAATCCGCTGTGTACCAGCTTCAAAGTGGGTGGGTGCCGGCAGATATTCGCTGCGTTCCATGGTCACGGAGGTGATCATGGAACCACCCGTCAGGAAGGTTGGCAGGACATCCAGCAGCTCGGCCCGACCGTACAGAGCACCGATGCCCGTGGGGCCCAGCATCTTGTGCCCGGAGAAGGCGGCAAAATCTACGCCCAGTTCGTGGAAATCCACCGGCAGGTGCGGCACGGACTGGCAAGCGTCCAAAACAGTGAAGGCCCCCACCGAGCGCGCGGCGGCCACCAGCCGTTCGACGTCGTTGACAGCCCCCGTCACGTTGGACACGTGCGTGAAGGCCAGGACTCGGGTGCGGTCCGTGATGACCTCATCCACCGCAGCAAGATCCAACAGGCCGCGATCATCCACCGGAATCCACCGCAGGGTGGCTCCCGTTCTGGCGCACAGTTCCTGCCAGGGCACCAAATTGGCGTGGTGCTCGGACTCGGTCACCACAATTTCATCCCCGGCGGCCAGCTTGAACTGTTCAGAGCCGGGCCCCGCACCATTGCTTCCGGCAGTGGCGTTGGAGAAAGCGTAGGTCACCAGATTGATGGCCTCCGTGGCATTGGAGGTCCACACGATTTCGCGGGGATCGGCACCCACAAAAGCTGCCACCGTGGCCCGGGCCTGTTCAAAGGCATCCGTGGACTCCACGGCCAGGGTGTGCGCGCCGCGGTGCACTGCTGAGTAGGACGTGCTCAGAAACTCGCGCTCAGCTTCCAGCACCGATTCGGGGCGCTGGGAGGTGGCTCCGGAATCCAAATAGACCAGCGGCTGGTCCATGACCGTGCGCTGCAAAATGGGAAAATCCTTGGCCAGCTCACGGGCTCGGGCATTGTCAATCGGCTGATTGGAGTCCAATGGACTGGCTGATGAGCCGGTGGACACGGCAACCTCCTGGGTGACATGGGGCACCGCGCTGGGTGCGCGTGCCACGGGGAGAGGGGTTCAGGTTTCTGCCTTCACCGTATCCATCCCCGGCGCCTCCACGTTAGACCACCTCAACACTTCGGTAACGTTTTCCCCCACATAATTGACGACGCCGCCCCTACCGTGTCCGTTTGGCTCACCGGCCGTGGACCGCATTTTGGGCCGCCGTCAGGCCGTCGTCGATGATTCGCTCCACGGCGTCCGCCGCGCGGTCCAGCAGCAGGGGAAGTTCTGCCCGCTCGGCTGCAGCGAAAGGTCTGAGCACAAAATCCGCCGTGTCCATTCGACCCGGCGGGCGGCCAACGCCCACGCGCACCCGGGTGTAGTCCTTGCTGCCGCAGGCTTTGGTGATGTCTCGCAGCCCGTTGTGGCCGCCTTCTCCGCCACCCCGTTTGAGCTTGATGGCGTCAAAATCAATGTCCACTTCATCGTGGACCACAATCAGGTCGTCCAGGTCAGCGCCAAAGAACTTCATCACGTTGGCCACCGGCCCACCGGAGAGGTTCATGTAGCTCATGGGTTTGACCAAGACCAGTGCGGGGCCTCCCGGGCGGAGCCGCGTTTGAACCAGCTGCGCGCGGGTCGGCTTGTGCACGGTGAACTTTTCCCCCACCCGGTGGGCCAGTTCCTCCAGCACCATCTGGCCCACGTTGTGCCGCGTGCGCTCGTACTGCGGCCCCGGATTACCCAGTCCCACCACAATCCAACGATCAGTCATGCCACCATTTTCTCGGTTCTGCCCGTTTCTCAGGGCTGTGGACATCGGGTCATGGGGCTTGCACCCCGTGACTGCTCACTACCGGTCTGTCAGTTCCTTGGAAAGTCCCTGTCAGTTCCGTGGAAACCTGTGCAGGGAACCTGCCAAGACAGAGGTTTCATGAAAACGGCGGCACCCAAGGATCACCCTGGATGCCGCCGTCACACGGGGAGGATCACTCGTCCTCGGAGGACTCCTCGGAAGCCTCAGCGGCTTCGCCCTCTTCACCCTCAGTCTCTTCGCCTTCGGTCTCGGGCTCCTCGCCCAAGTCCTGCTCCACGGGCTCGGCCACGTTGACCACCAGAGTTTCGGCGTCAGTGATCAGCTCCACACCGGCGGGCAGTGCAATGTCGGAGGCGTACACGTGGTCGTTGGGCTCGCGGCCCTCCACGGAAACCTCCAACTGCTCGGGGACCTTCAGCGCATCAACCAAAATCGTGACGGAGGCTTCCTCCTGGTTGTACATGGCAGTCGGGGCAACTTCACCCTGCACCAGCAGCGGCACGTCCACCTCAACCTTTTCGCCGCGCTTGACGGTCAAAAGGTCAATGTGGAGGATTTCCGGACGGATCGGGTGACGCTGGATGTCTTTGAGCATGCACAGGTGCTCACCGTCTGCCAGGACCTCAATCACGGCGTTGGAGTTACGCGCCACCAGCATCATGTCGTGACCCGGAAGGGACACGTGGATGGGATCGTGACCGTGGCCGTAGATCACGGCCGGAATCTGGTTATTGGCGCGGATGCGGCGGGCGTAGCCCTTGCCAAAGTCGGTGCGAACTTCACCGGGAATACGGATGACGTCAACCATGCTGGTTCGACTCCTTGTTCTACTCAGTGCTGATGTGCTGGGCGCTCACCGTGGTGAGCGTTTCTTCAACGAATGTTGCGCCGGCCCAAGGCGACCGGCCCACCACCACTCGATGTGCAGCGCCCGTCGGACTCCCATCACCTTGGCCTCCCGCGCTACGGCGCAGGGTTACAGCCAGGTTTTTGGGACCGGGTTTGGGCAATCAACCTCAAGTTGGTCAGAACCAGCCTCGTCGATCACGGGAGGTTGTGCATGAGCAACAACGTCCCCTCGCCTCGGCAACCGCAATACCCTACCATGCCCACCGCTCATGACCGCTGACCTGCTGTGATTGTCGCCACTCGGCCCACATTTCCATGATTTGGACACATCTGGGGACGCCCATCGTCCTTCTGAACTCCTAGGATGGAGGAGTCAAAGGGCATCGAAATGCACAGGCGTGCATGCACATCAGGGCTGCACCGCTGAGGATGGGGATCTTCTGACTGCGCTTTCGCAAGTTCTTTGACACGGGGATGAAGTACACAACGCCGTTGGGAATTCCCACGCGTCAACCGTGAGGCACTGCACCGTCTGGTGAACACCGGTCCCGTCCGGGTCCGCCGGGGGCACCCGTCCGGCATTCCACGGGGCTGAATGAGGAATGTCTGGTGCGGTGCGGATGACGCGCAGGGGCGGTCGTCGTCGTACATCCATTCACACCGTGCCTGTCGGCACGGGTGTCTGGCATTACCGGACGCCCTTTTGTGGGGGCAAGTTTTTGTATTTGGGCTTCTTGAGGGGGAGGAAGACAACGATGGCCAGTATCACCGACGCTTCGGTGGACGGCATGAATCCGGAACGCCGCCACCGCACCAACGGCAACGCTCAGGGCGGCACCCGCGGGCCGGCACCGGCCCAGCTGCCGCCCACGGGGGACGGCTCGCCAGCACAACCCAGCACGGGTCCGGTCACGGTCGTAGCACCTCCCAGCACACGGGGGTTGACCGGCTCCGCTGGTTCCACCGCAGCCTCCGGCGCCTTCAGCACGGAAGCCATTGCAGGTGGCACCCCAACCCCGCCGCCGGTCAATCCCACTCCGCGCGATGACTGGCGTACTCGCTATGTCTGGTCCATGCGAATCGCCGATGCCGTGGCCATCGTCCTGACCTTGCTGCTGGCCCAGCTGGGTCGGTTCGGTGCCGACGGTGTCCGCGGTGGCAGTGATCTGGCCTGGGGCGGAGTCAACATCAGTTACTGGTTTGTGGGAATAGTCCTTGGCATCTTGTGGTGGAGCTGGCTGGAGCTGCGTGGCACCCGGGCCATTCGCCTGATCGGCTACGGGATGGAGGAATCACGGGAAGTTTCCTCAGCTGTTCTGATCTTCTTCAGCGCGGTTGCCATCTTCTCCTTCGCCCTCTCCCTGCCCTTTGCCCGCGGCTATGTGCTGATCGCGCTGCCCACTGGGTTGGTATTGCTGATCCTCGGCCGGTGGTGCCTGCGCACCTACTTGCTGCGCGGTCGGCGTCGTAATCGCTCCGGAATGTCGCGGACCATGGTGGTGGGCCGCCAACGCGGTGCGCTGGAGACCGTCCAGTCACTTCAGGAACACGTGGAGGCCGGGCTGGCACCCGTGGTGGCTTACTACCCCGCAGGTAAACAGCCCGTCCCCGCCACCTTGCACAGCGTGGACGTACGCAACGCCCTGCCCCAAGGTGACCGCCCCACCGTGGCGGGCATTTTGGAAGCAGCGCACCGCAACCGCGTCCAAGCGCTGGTCTTGACCAACAACTCCCCGTTGAGTTCAGCGGAAATTCGGCATTTGAGTTGGTACCTGGCTGATGCACGTATCCGTCTGATCCTCAATACCGGTCTCACGGACATTGCCGGGCCTCGCATTCACACCCAGCAGTTGGCCGGGCTGCCGTTGATCCATGTTTCCACCCCGCGGATGTCCTGGTCCCGGCGCCTGCTCAAACGCGGCATGGACGTGGTTGGATCCCTGTTTGCACTGGCCATTCTGTCCCCGGTCATGCTGGTGGTCGGCGCCATGGTCAAGGCGCATGACTCGGGACCGGTGTTCTTTGGCCAGGAGCGCGTTGGCTTGGACGGCAGCAGATTCAAAATGCTGAAGTTCCGTTCCATGTACACGGACGCCGAGGAACGTAAAGCGGCTCTTCTGGCCGCCAACGAATCCCAAGGGGACGTGCTCTTCAAAATGAAGGATGACCCCCGCGTGACCAAACCCGGCAAAGTGCTGCGCCGCTACAGCCTGGATGAACTGCCGCAGTTCGTGAATGTGCTCAAGGGCGAAATGTCCCTGGTGGGGCCCAGGCCACCGCTGGAATCAGAGGTGGACAAGTACGAGGACTACGTGCACCGTCGCCTACGCGTCAAGCCCGGTATCACCGGGCTGTGGCAGGTTTCCGGCCGTTCCGATCTTGATTGGGACCAGTCCGTCCGTTTGGATCTCTACTACGTGGAGAACTGGTCCGTACTGGAGGACACGTTGATTCTGCTGCGCACCGTCAAAGCTGTGTTCGCCCATGACGGCGCCTACTGACCTGCACATTCGGTCTTCATAACAAAACGATCACGGTATACTCACTTCGGTTCGGCCTACGCTTCCCCTCCCCCCAGGGCCGGATGACACCCCCCCGAAGATAGGTATGAGCGTGATCCTGTCCCCCCAAAGCTCGCGCCGCTCACGCACCGCGGGCGCAGCAACTCTGTCCCTCACCACGGCGGTTTCCTTGGTCTTGACCGGCCTGATCTCCGCCACCCCCAGTTGGTCCACAGAAAACACCACTCCATCGGTCCTGGGCGAAACCACCACCGCCGAAGGCACCCCCCAGGGTGAACTCAGCTTGACCGACGGCGACGTGATTTCCTACGACGCCGACGCCGTGGCCTCCTACGATGCCCCCGAGTTACCGGATCAAGCACCCACCACCGGCGATGACACTCCGGGAGCCACCATGGGTATGTATCAAAAGAGCCTGGAGGCGGCAGGGCACCTCTCCCCCGAATCCGCCCGCTCCATGGTTGAAATCGCCGAAGCCTCCGGACAAGAGGTCACCGCTGCCGGTGTGGACGTCACTGACTCCGCAACACCTGCAGAACCGGGCGTTCCAGCCGAAGGTGCCGATCCGACGTCGTCGGAACCTGCCCCCAGTGCCATGGGGCCGGCAGGTGCCATGTCCCTGGTCCAAGTGAACGGCGCGTGGCAGCCTGCGGGCATCCAAGGCATGGATGTCTCCGGGTGGCAGCCCTCCGTGAACTGGAGCCGCGAATACTCCATGGGCGCCCGGTTTGCCTACGTCAAGGCCACCGAAGGCACCACCTACCGGTCCCCCACCTTCAACAGCCAGTACATCGGCTCCCATCAAGTGGGCATGATCCGCGGGGCGTACCACTTTGCCATCCCCACCCGCGGCTCTTCCGGGGCGGCACAAGCCGACTACTTTGTGAACAACGGCGGCGGCTGGTCTGCCGACGGGCGGACGCTACCCGGCCTGTTGGACATTGAGTACAACCCGTATCCCGCCTACGGAAACATTTGCTACAACCTCAGCCAAGCCGAAATGCGCAGCTGGATCAAGAGCTTCTCCGACCGCTACAAACAGCGCACCGGCCGCGTCCCTGCCATTTACACCACCACTGACTGGTGGATCCAGTGCACCGGTAACACCAACATGTTCAACGATCACCCGTTGCACATTGCCCGCTGGACCACCTCCCCCGGCCAGATGCCCAACGGCTGGTCCACCTACGACATCTGGCAGTACTCAGAGACCGGCCCGTTCTCCGGTGACTCCAACGTGTACGGCGGTTCCTGGGCTCAGCTGCAAGATTTGGCTCGAAACGCCAACCACAAACCCCTGGGCGGCAAGTCCCCGGCCGTAGCAGCCGGCCCGTTCCGGGATGTGGCAGCCACCAACCAGTTCGCCCGGGAGATCACCTGGGTCCGGGACAGGCGCTACCTCAATGGTTGGCCGGATGGCACCTTCCGCCCCAACCAGCAGATTGACCGTGACGCCATGGCCGCTGTGGCCTACCGGATGTCCGGCTCCCCAGCTTTCACCCCTCCTGCGCGATCCCCCTACTCGGACATCACACCGAGCCACCCTTTCTACAAGGAGATCACCTGGGCTCGCGCTCGCGGGATCATGACCGGCTGGGCAGATGGCACGTTCAAGCCAAACAACAAGGTGGCTCGTGATGCCACGGCAGCCATCTTCTATCGTATGGCGGGGTATCCCGCTTACACGCCTCCGGCGTCGTCGCGGTTCACGGACATTCGGCCCGGCCAGCAGTTCTACAAGGAGGTCCACTGGATGCAAGCCAATGGGATCACCACAGGTTGGCCAGACCACACCTTCCGACCGTTGAACTCCACCAACCGGGATGCCATGGCAGCGTTCATCCACCGCTACGCCAACTAACCCTGCTCCCCCTCCCCCAACTCCGCCGAAAACATGCTTTGGTCGAAAAATAGCCCCAAAAATTAGGTCAAGCATGTTTTCGGCGGAGTTGGGCTCTGCCCTGGACGCATTTGCGGCCTTCCCCTCCCGGGCTGATCAATACATCAGTTCTCGAAAGGACCCATGCTCCATGCGTAAAACCCAACGTTTCTTGGCGGGGGCGGCACTGGTCGCTGCCGTCAGCACTACCCTTCCCCTGGCTATCAGCGCACCTGCCCATGCCGCGCAGCAGGACATAGTCAACGCATCTCAAGCGACTCTGGACGGACACCGCCAAACCATCCTCCAGGAGATCAACAAGTACCGTGCTTCCCGTGGTTTGGCCCCGGTCAAGTACTCCCCCACGTTGACCGGCATTTCCCAGGATGAATCCAACCGGGTGGTCAGGGACGAAAACTTCAACCACTCCAATAACTTCCTACGTGACTCTCGCTTCAACGGAGCCACCACCAAACGGGAAATTACCGCGCTGGAGTACAGCGTGAACCCGGTAGCACTGGTCAACTGGTGGAAAAATTCGCCTTCGCACAATGCTGTTCTCCTGGACCCACGAGTGACCGTGGTGGGCATTGGGGTGACCCTGGCGGATGGCAGTTTGACCCGCACTGGGCAACCCTGGCGAATTGTGTCTGTGGTGAACGGAGGTGGCTACGCCAATGGCGGTCAGCCTGCCGACACCCGCAACTCCGTCACCGGTTCCAGCACCACAACAACCACGCAGCAGAGCACCAACACCACTACCGTTCGGCCCCAGGCGGTTCCCGGTCCATTCGCAGACGTGGCGGGTAATCAGCAACATGCCGCAGCGATCTCATGGGTCAAAACCCGCGGAGTGCTGACTGGCTGGCCGGATGGCACCTTCCGTCCGCATCAAGCCATCGACCGAGATGCCATGGCTGCAGTGGCCTACCGGATGGCCGGGTCACCGAGGTACACGCCCCCGGCCCAATCCCCGTACACAGATGTTTCCCCGCAGCATCCGTTCTACAAGGAGATCACCTGGGCCAACTCCCGGGGGTTGCTCACCGGCTGGCCGGATGGCAGCTTCCGGCCCAACTCTGACATCACCCGAGACGCCACCGCCGCCTTGTTCCACCGGATGGCGGGGTCCCCGGCGTCGGGTGCGTCGTCGTCGTTTGTGGATGTGCGCGCAGGTCAGCCGCATTCTGAAGCCATCGCGTGGATGGCGTCCACCGGTGTGGCGCAGGGGTGGTCAGACGGGACCTACCGCCCAACAGCCAGCACCAACCGGGATGCCATGGCAGCGTTCATCTACCGCTACGCCAACTAACCCTCCCCTCCCCCCAACTCCGCCGAAAACATGCTTTGTCTGAAAAATAGCCCCAAAAATTGGGTCAAACCATGTTTTCGGCGGAGGGGAAAGGTGGTCAGGAGTGGCCGTTGAAGAGGCTGGTGACCGAGCCGTCCTCGAACACTTCCTGGATGGCGCGGGCCAGCAGCGGCGCAATCGAGAGCACGTGCAGATCCTCGAACCGGCGTTCCTCCGGCACGGGCAGCGTATCCGTGACCACCACGGCGCGTGCGCCGCAATTGGCCAACCGTTCGACGGCAGGATCAGAGAACACTGCGTGGGTGGCTGCGATGATCACGTCCTTGGCACCGTGTTCACGCAGTACCTTGACCGCACCGGCGATGGTGCCGGCGGTGTCGATCATGTCGTCAATCAGCACACATGTGCGGCCCGCAACCTGGCCCACCACTTCCTTGGACTCGGCTTGGTTGGGACGGGTGATGTCCCGCGTCTTGTGTACAAAAGCCAGGGGTGTGTGGCCCAGTAGCTCGGCCCACATCTCAGCCACCCGGACACGGCCTGTGTCCGGGGAGACCACGGTGATGTCGTCCTCCCCCACCAGGCCTTTCACATGCTCAGCCAAGATCGGAATGGCCATCAGGTGGTCCACGGGGCCATCAAAAAAGCCCTGGATCTGGGCGGTGTGCAGGTCCACTGACATCAGACGATCCGCACCGGCCGTCTTGTAGAGGTCAGACATCAGGCGCGCGGAGATGGGTTCGCGTCCACGGTGCTTCTTGTCCTGCCGGGCGTACGGATAAAACGGGGAGACGACCGTGATCGAACGCGCGGAGGCCCGTTTGAGCGCATCCAGCATGAGCAACTGCTCCATCATCCACTGATTGATGGGCGCCGGATGGGACTGGATCAGGAAGGCATCGGCGCCGCGCACGGATTCGCCGAACCGAACGTAGGTCTCACCATTGGCAAAGTCGTACGCATCCGTGGGCACCAATTCGGTCCCCAGCTCGCGGGCAACATCTTCGGCCAACTGCAGATGCGCCCGCCCGGAGAGCAGCACCAAACGGTTGGCACCTGAGTTGAGGATCCCTGTCATCACGACTCGCTTTCTGAGGCATTCCTAGTGCTGCTGACTACGATTTTATGAAGTTGTTCACTGCAGATGGATTGAGCGTACCGGCTGAGCGGAACTCAATCTCCCGACGCCGCACCGGCAGTATCCGCGGTACCAGTAACCCTTGCCCGGCTACGCCGGGGTGTCCCCGGACTGCGTCCGAGCTGCCTCCGCTGCCTGTGCAGCGGAGGTCCCGGCACGGTTGTTGATGACCCAATCGGCCACGATCACCTGACGCCCTTCCGTGAGGGCCAGCGCCCCAGCGGGAACATCTTTGCGCACCGTGGTGGAGGCCCCGGAATAGGCGCCGTCGCCAACTGTGACGGGAGCAACGTACATGTTGTCCGAGCCCATACGGACGTGGTTGCCGATTGTGGTCCGGTGCTTGTTCACACCGTCATAATTGACGAACACACTGGCCGCGCCGATATTTGACTGCTCTCCAATGGTGGCATCGCCCACGTAGGACAGGTGCGGGATCTTGGAGCCCCGACCGATCTGCGCGTTCTTGGTCTCCACAAAGGTGCCAATTTTGCCATCGGCCCCCAGCTCCGTCCCCGGGCGCAGGTATGCGAACGGGCCCACGCTGGCGCCGTCGCCAATGCGCGCCTGAGAACCGTGGGTACGCACTACGGTGGCACCGCGGCCTACGCGAACATCAGTCAGAGTGGTGTCCGGGCCAACGACGGCGTCCTCACCGATCGAGGTCACACCATGCAGTTGGGTGTTCGGGTGGATCACGGCATCAGATGCAATGGCAACATCCGCACCGATCCAGGTGGTGGCGGGGTCCACGATGGTCACGCCATTGCGCATGTGCGCCTCATTGGTGCGTTTGCGCAAGTAGGCCCCCAAGTTGGAGAGCTGGACGCGGTCATTGGCGCCCTCCACTTCCATGAAATCATCCATGATCAGTGCATCCACGGTGCCGCCCTGTGCGCGGGCAAGGGCAGGGACGTCCGTCAGGTACATCTCGCCCTGGGAATTGTTGGTGTCCACCTGGGCCAGCGCATCGCGCAGCACACCGGCGTCGAAGGCAAAGATGCCTGAGTTGATCTCGGCCACGGCACGCTCGGCTTCCGTGGCGTCCTTGAACTCGCGGATGTCCGTGAAGTTCCCGGCGTCGTCACGCAGGATGCGTCCGTAGTTTGCCGGTGTGTCATGAACCGCAGTCAGGACAGTCACGGCGTTGCCGTGGGAATCGTGGTGGGCCACCAACTTGCGCAGGGTCTGGGCGGTGAGCAGCGGGACATCGCCGTAGGTGACCACCAGGGTGCCCTCAACCGGGGCGTTCTCATCCAGCTTCTGCAAACCTGCCAACACGGCTGAACCGGTGCCGGGAACATCAGACTGATCTGCGATCAAAGCGTGGGGGTCAAAGTCCAGAACGTGCTGGACCACGCGGTCGCGGTCATGACGAACCACCACCACCAACCGCTGTGGCTCCAATGTCCGGGCAGCGGACAGTGCGTGCCCCACCATGGAGCGTCCGCCAACCTCGTGCAAAATCTTGGGCAGTTTTGATTTCATACGGGTGCCTTTGCCCGCGGCCAGAACGATCACTGCGGCAGGCGGGTTACCAACCAGGTTGGAATCGGATGTGCTCACGGTGCCAAAGCTCCTGCCGTTGGGAGGGCCCTCATGGTGGCTGTGGCGTCGGTCCCGGCGTCATGTGTCCACCTGCGGTGGTGCGTGGAGGGCATCGACTGATGTCGATTTGTTCCGCCTCTAGGATTCGAACCTAGACTCCACGGCTCCAAAGGCCGGGGTGCTGCCGTTACACCAAGGCGGAGCGCCACAATCAGTTCCACTTCCCTGTAAGTCCTTACAAGACCAAGCAAGAGAACCTGTGACGGTGCAGCGAGTGCACGGTGTGCCACCCTATCACTCGGTTCCCACCGGTTTGGCCCACTTTCGGGCTCGTGAAGACCCGGGTGCGCAGGCGTCGTCGTACTGTCTGCATACCGCTCCCCTACTGGGACTGGACGGGCTCCACGGGACGCTCCTTGATGATCAGGTGCAAGCTCATGGCCACCAGACCCAGAACAATGCCCAACCACCACGCAACGGTGTAAGAGCCAGTGGCGTCATAGAGCGCACCTCCCAGCCAACCGCCCAAAAATGAGCCGACCTGGTGGGTTACGAACACCAGACCGCTGAGCATGGCCAGGTTCTTGACACCGAACATCACGGCCACAATGCCGTTGGTCAGTGGCACGGTTGAAAGCCACAGCAAGCCCATGACAGATGCAAAGACCAGTACGGAGACAGTGGAGACCGGCAGCCACAAGAACAGGGCAAACGCCACAACACGCGCACCATATATGCACGCCAAAACCGCATTTTTGGGTAAACGGGAGCCCAACCAGCCAGCTGCCAGGGAGCCCAGCACGTTGAACAAACCGATCAATGCCAGCGCCACTGAGCCCAGGGAGGGGTCCAGGCCGTTGTCGCTGATGTAAGCGGGCAGGTGGGTGGAGATGAAAACAACGTGGAAACCACAGACAAAAAACGCAGCGGAGAGCAGGAGGAAGTCGCGGGTGCGCAAGGCCAGACGGAAGGCTTGGCCCGCGGTGGGGCCGGTAACCGCCCCGGTGATCTCCCCTACGGCCGCGCTTGGTGATGTTCGTTCCCCAAGTGTGGGCTTGGGGTTCATCCCGAAGGCCAGGGGCACCATGAGTGCTGCGGCTGCGGACATGATCACCAGGGTCTGCGACCATCCCACCCCGCCAATCAGCCCCAGAACACCGGGCATCATGGCGAACTGCCCCAGGGAGCCCACGGACATGGCCACCCCGAAAGCCATGGAGCGCTTGTGGGCGGGCATGGTCCGGCTGATTGCTCCGAACACCACGGGCATTGTGGTGCCGGCCAGCCCCACTCCGATCAGCAGCCCCGCCGCCATGGTGAATGCCAGCGGGTCCTTGGACACTGCCATCCCCACCAGTCCCAGGATGTAGAGGACAGCACCCACCAGGATGGTTTTCTTGGCACCGAACCGATCGCTGAGCATCCCGGCTATTGGCTGAGCCACGCCCCAGATGAGATTTTGCAGGGCAATGGCGAACGCAAAAACCCCGCGAGACCAGTCATTGGCCTCCGTCACCGGGCCCAGAAACAATCCGAAGCCGTGGCGCAACCCCAAGGACAGGCACAGCACCAAGGACCCCATGATTAGCGTGGAGCGTGCAGCAGTGGACAACTTCAAGTGGGCTGTCTCCATTCCTAGAGCGGTGGTGAAACTCCTAGAGCCTTCCGCATGGTGATAGTTCTGCCAAGTGTTTCCGCGCCGCGTCTCCCGTGCATTCCGTAGGCTTGTGCGGTGGCACATTTGTTGAACGGCGAAAACCTGTCCCTGTCTTTCCCCACCCGCACGGTCCTTGAAGGTGTGACCGTGGGCGTAGATGGTGGTGACCGCATAGGGATTGTGGGCCGCAACGGCGATGGCAAGTCCACCTTGATGAAAATTTTGGCCGGACGCCTGGAACCGGATTCGGGTCGCGTCACGTCCCGCTCCGGGACTCGCATTGGCATGTTGGACCAAGCTGACGTCCTGGACCCGAATGTGACCGTGGGTCACGCAGTGGTGGGCAACCGGGAGGAACACGAATGGGCCGGGGATGCCAAAGTCCGTGACGTGATCGGTGGCCTGGTGGCTGACCTGGACTGGCACACACCGGTACGCCAACTGTCCGGTGGACAACGACGACGTACCGCACTGGCCGGCCTTCTGGCCCAGGAGTGGGATGTCCTGTTTTTGGATGAACCCACCAACCACTTGGATGTGGAAGGCATTGCCTGGTTGGCCCAGCACTTGAAGAACCGGTGGTCACGCAATCAAGGCGGATTGCTGGTGGTCACTCACGATCGCTGGTTCCTGGATGAAATTTCCACCTCAACGTGGGAGGTCCATGACCGCACGGTGGAACCGTTCGAAGGCGGCTACGCGGCCTACGTGTTGCAGCGAGTGGAACGCGACCGGCAGGCCGCAGTGGCAGAAGCCAAACGGCAGAACCTCATGAAAAAGGAACTCGCCTGGTTGCGCCGTGGAGCTCCGGCCAGGACGTCCAAGCCAAAGTTCCGGATTGATGCCGCCAATGAACTGATTGCAGATGTGCCTCCGCCACGTGACACGGTGGAACTGTCCCGGATGGCTGTGTCCCGCCTGGGCAAGCGCGTGGTGGACCTGGAAGCAGTGGGCGTGACCTATGACGGAGTCGCGGACGGCATCTCGTTGGACGATGAATCCGTGGCCTCCACGCAGCGGCGGGAAGTTCTGCGCAAAATCACCTGGCGGATAGCTCCCGGTGAACGAACCGGCATCCTGGGCCGCAATGGCGCCGGAAAATCCACCTTGTTGCACGTTGTCACCGGGGAGTTGGAACCGACCGAAGGCCGAGTGGTGCGCGGCAAAACCGTGAAGGTGGCGGTGCTGACCCAGCAGTTGCGTGAGCTGGATGAGGTTGCCGATGACCGCGTATCGGATGTGATCGGGCGCAAGAAGACCTCTTACGTGGCCGATGGCAAGGAGATGACCCCTGGCCAGCTGTTGGAACGTCTGGGCTTCACCAGCGCGCAGCTCTCCACCCCGGTTCGTGACCTTTCGGGTGGTCAAAAACGCCGCCTGCAGCTGCTGCTGATCCTTCTGGATGAGCCCAATGTGCTGGTGTTGGACGAGCCCACCAATGATCTGGACACGGACATGTTGGCGGCCATGGAGGATTTGTTGGACACCTGGCCCGGAACTCTCCTGGTGGTCTCCCACGACCGCTACCTGCTGGAACGCGTCACGGACCAGCAATACGCCGTGATCAATGGGGCCTTCAAGCATCTACCCGGCGGAGTGGACGAGTACCTGAAGTTGGCTGCCGCAGCTGACACCAGGGCTGCCGCCACCAACCCACTGGCAGCGGACACCGCCCCGCCAGCATCCGCCGATGGCCAAACCCAAGATTCTCAGCTGACTGGTGCACAAGCGCGGGCCGCGCAGAAGGAAGTGGCCGCCATTGAGCGCCGCCTGGAGAAATTGAGCACTTTGATTGAGGCCAAGCATCAGGAAATGGCTCAACACGATCAAACCGATTTTGAGGGTCTGGGCACCTTGACCGGGCAGTTACAGGACTTGGAGACAGAAAACCAGGAACTTGAACAGCGCTGGTTGGAGCTCTCCGAACAGTTGTGAGGCTCAGTCCTGCACGTAACCTTATGGATTTCGGGTTGATGGCCCGCAAATGCTGCGGTTCACCCGAAATCCATAAGGTTACGTTTGCGGTCCCCGCCGCCATCACACATTCAGCCCGGGTTGACGGCTCAGAATCGGGAGATTTCCTCCACGTCTTCCTTCTCCGGTGAACGCACAAGGTTGGCCACCCAGGCGATGACCCACAGCAGGATGCCGATGGCCAGCAGGGCACCAGCGATCTCGTACTGCAACCACTCCGCCCTGGACCGTGCCCACGGGCCCACCAGGAACAGGGAGAACAGAGCACCCAGGATCGGCAGAATCGTGGGGGTGCGGAAGCCATCCTCCGGTGTGGGGTCACGCCGCAGGATCAAGACCGCCACGTTGACCACTGCGAAAACGCACAGCAACAGCAACGCGGTGGTACTGCCCAACGCCGCCACGATCCCACTGTCAGAGTTCTGGTTGACGTAGGCAATCAAAGCCAGTGCCAGCAAGGTGCTGAACACGATGGCCACCCACGGGGAGCGCCGCTTGGGCAGGACGTGACCCAGTGCTTTGGGCAGCACACCCTGTTTGGCCATCCCGTACAGCAGGCGACTTGCCATCAGCATATTGATCAGTGCGGTGTTGACAACCGCAAATACGGTCAGGAATGGGAAGATCGCATCCACCGGAATACCGGGGGCACCAATACGCACCACGTCCAGCAGGATGCCGGCATCCGGGTTCTTGGGATTGGCGATGTCTCCAGCAGGTACCACCATGATCACGGTTGCCGCCACCAGCATGTAGATGATGGCGCACAGTCCCAAGCCGGTCAGCATGATCTTGGGGAAGATCTTTTGCGGGTTCTTGGTCTCCTCCACCAGATTCACGGAGTCTTCAAAACCGACCATGGCGAAAAAAGCGATGGCGGTTGCCATGGTGACGGCTGTGAAGATGCTGCGGTCCTGCGGAGTTTCAAATACCACCAGGCGTCCGGCATCCCCTTGACCATTGGCGATGGCAATGGCGCCAATGGCGATGATCACCGCCATGACAGCCAGCGTGACGACTGTTAGAACCACGTTGAATTTGACGCTCTCCCCCACCCCACGCAGATTGATCAGCGCAAGGATCACCACGATCACCATGGCTGCGAACATGGAGGCATTGGGTCCTGAGGGAACGCCCTCCCAGTACTGGCCTATGCCGATCAGAAGGTTCTTACCCACCAGGGTTGATGAGGTGGCTGCACTGGTGATACCTGAACAGGCCACGGTGAACGCCACAATGAACGTGACAAAGTGAATTCCGAATGCTTTGTGTGCGTACAGGGCTGCACCTGCGGCAAACGGGTACTTGGTCACCAATTCCAGGTAGGAGAACGCCGTGAGGGTGGCGATCACGAATGCCAGGAGGAACGGCAACCACGCCACCCCGCCCACCTGTCCCGCCACGCGTCCGGTGATGGCAAAGATGCCTGCGCCAATGATGTCGCCCATGATCAGCAGCAACAACAGTTTGGGACCGATCACGCGTTTGAGGTCGCCACCTTCGTGTCCACCTTCGATGGTGGCTACGGCCGTGGTGTCGAGCTTGGCCATGAGCCAACCCCTTTCTGAACGAGCCCGGGATGAGCCGGTGCGCCGGAGAGTTCCCGCAGACTACTCCCGGGCTGTTTCAGACAAGGCATTGAGTGGCAGGCCCTTAAAATATTTCAGTGAAAAGACACTGCCCGCCCGGTTGCAGCTCACGGCTGGAGTCTCTGAACGCTCCATCCCTGGTTTGAGTCCATGCGTTGGGGCCTCTGGGCACGCCACAACACACGATCATGAAGACGGGCCGGCATTCCCACCCAGAATTCGATCTCAACGGGTCGCAAGCGGTAACCGCCCCAGGTTGCAGGCAGCGGCACGTCCACATCACGGTAGGCACGTTCCACTTCCTCAAAATGCCGGGTGATCTGCTCGCGCGAATCCACCACATGGGACTGTGCGGATGAGTAAGACCCGATCTGAGATTCACGGGGTCGTGTTCGCCAGTAGGCCAGGTCTTCTTCTGCCGTGGTTTGTTCCACCGGGCCGCGGAATCTGATCTGGCGAAACATGGGGTGCCAGAGCATGGTGATGGATGCGGCTGGTGTCGCCGTCATCTGGCGGCCTTTGGCCGAGGCTCGGTTGGTGAAAAAACGCAGTCCTTCCGCGTCGAAGTCCTTGATGAGCAGCACACGGCTGTCCGGCAGGCCACGTTCGACGTCAAAGGTGGCCAGTGTGGCCGCAGCCGGTTCCGTCACGCGAGGATCCGCCACAGCAGCTGACCACCACTGATCCAGGAGCGTCAGGGGTGTGGAGCCATCCGCCCCGGTGCCTGCCGTCTCCAGCCCGGTGCCGGTGTAGACAATGCGCTGGTAGTCATCGCTGTGCATGGTCACTCCATGTCTTGGTTGCGGTGGCACCGGAGTGGGCGCCCCAAGATCATTGTGCGTCCGGGAAGCGGGGTGGGGTGCCATGATGTGAGCATGTCGCCCCAGTCCGAGCAGGCGGAAGCCCAAGCGGTGCAGTTGCTCTCCGGCGCAGGTGCTGAACATGCGCTGGCAACGGTTGCCCGCGCTGCGCAGTTGCATTTGCCAGGCGCCACCGGTTCTTCCCTGCGGCCCGGCTCTTGGCGTCTGGTTCAACTCAATCACCGCCCCGGGGCTGGTGTGACGGGGAGTTTTGCGGTGACCGTTGACCGTCGCCCGTCCGAGTTGGCCCCGCACCGTGGTTTGCACCCTGGTGAGGTCATGGTGTGCCTGTCCACCGCCGCCATGCCTCCCGACGCTCAGGTGAGTTCCATCCAGTGGGAAGGGGTACCGTTCGCAGCCTGGTTGTGGCCCCAGGACCCGTGGCTGCCCGGTCTGCGCGCCGCGGCCGCGCCCGTTCCACAGCTGGTGGGCAACACCCCGCTGCGCAGCGTGCCCGTGGGATATCGGCCCACACGTCGGGCGGTTTTTCGGGTGCTCACGGATCTCAGCGCCCCGCCTCTGCCCAGCACCCACCAAACTCACCAACCCCACCACGACGACGATCGACCCATCGCCTACATCAAAGTGGTACGCCCACAGCGGGAAACCGATCTGGTGAGCAGGCACAACATCTTGGCCGCAGCACATGTCCCGGTGCCGCACGTTCTGTCCGCAACAGGTGACGGTGCGGTAGCTCTGGCTCATGTGAAAGGTCCCACCGCAGCCCAGGTCTTCACCACGGGAGTCGGCCGTTTCCCGGACCCTGAGCATCTGGTTGCTCTGCTTGACCGATTCCCGGCCCAAGTGATGACTTTGCCCGTACGCCTTTCGTGGAGTGACCGGGTCTTGGACCATGCGCGCTCCGCCTGTAACGCGCTACCGAATGAACGAGGCCGGGTGCAGTCTCTGGCACAAAAAGTGCACGCGGTATGTGGTTCAAGTGGGGACATTGAGTTGGTTCCCACGCACGGTGATTTCCACCCGGGCAATGTGATTTTGGGGCCGCATCCGGTGGATCCGGCACTGGGGCCAATCACTGGGCTTCTGGACCTGGACAATGTGGGACCGGGTCAACTCAGTGACGATCTTGCCTGCTACCTGGCACACCTGTGGGCACTGACCGCAGGCCGATGGTCACCGACTGATCTGAACACGGCCCGAATCCACACCGAAGTTTTCGAGGAACTGGTGGAACCGACCGAGTTGCGAGCTCGCACCGCCGGTGTGTTGCTCTCCTTGATCGCCGTGACAGCACGCCGAGGTGGTCAACGCGCAGCACGTCAATGTCTGGAACTGGCCGAGACGATCTTGCAGGGCCGGGGGCCGTCCTTGTGAATCGGTTTGTGTGAATTGAACAGGGTCACGCCAGCAGCTTGGCCTAGGTCAAATCGGGAGCGGCAGAGTCCTAACCACGGTGACTAGGCCGAACGGTGGCGGCAGAGTCATAACCGCCGTGACCGGGTCAAATCGGAGGCGGCAGGGTCAAATCCACGGTGACCAGGTCAAAACGGGGGTGGCAGGGATGATTCTGTGACCCGAACCGTGCCCAATGGGCTCTGGAATTTCAGACGACCCGTAGGTGGGTTCTGATGATCGGCCTCAACAATCCAACGGCCATAGGTTCCCACCCGATGTTTGATCCGGTGGTGTGTCCGGCACAGGTGCGCCAAGTTGTTGGCATCGGTGGCCCCGCCGGCATCAAAAGGCACGGTGTGGTCAATGTCTGACTGGCTTGCCGGGCGGAGGCATCCGGAGAATCGGCAGGTTTCGTCACGGATTTCCAACATGGCGCGCAGTCCAGCCGGTACGGCGTAGGTTTCTCGACCGTACTGGGCGGGCACCGCGGTGCCGGGGTTGGTGAGCAGGCGACGCCACGACGAACTGTTGGCAGCTACCTGCACCGCGGCGTGTGCGGTGATGGGTCCGTATCCGATCAGCCGCGGCGCACAGCCCGTGACGGGTACCGCGCCAGAGCCCCGGAGAGTCTGGCTGTGCTCGACTCTTGGCGCCACCACCCCGGAATCAGCGGAGGTCGGTTCAGTGACACCACGGTCGCTTTGTTCACTGCCTACAGGGTTCCCCTCATACGTGGCAGCCTTGCGCCCAAGATCGACAGGAGCGGAGTCGCTGAGTTCACTGCCCACAGGGATCACCTCAGGTACTCCCGGGACACTGGAATGGCTGTCTGCCGCCAGCAGGTGTTCTACTCCCACCACCACCGAGACTCGCCCGCGTACCCCGCGCGGCAATCGGGAATCGCTGGGGATCTCAGCATCCAACAACAGATCCGCCAAGACATCCGCCCTACGCTCACCGATCGAACGGGCATCCTTGGCTTGATGGCGAGCCATGGCATCCACGCGGTCGGCGATGGCCAGGGCCCGCTGCGCCTCAAGCACTGCACACAGCTGTGCCATACCGTCCTCAAGCGGCTCCACCCACACCCGGCGGTCGCGCTGAGCCAGCCGGTGAGCGCGTTCTGCCACCACCACTCCCAACTCCTGGCGACGGCGGCGTGCGTAGGCATCCAGCTGACGAGCACTGTGTTGATCCGCGTTCTCCAGGAGGTCTTGCACCAATGCCTTGCCGAGCACGCTGGGGTCATCCAGATCATCAGGGTTCGACTCCACGGCAATGGCCGGGATTGTTGCCTTGGGGTCACAGCTGACCATGGACCAGTGCTTGATCATGACCGCAGCTTTGGCCCAGGGCAAACGCCCGCCGGTCAGTGCAAACAACACCTCTGGAAGATGTTCGCCAAGCACCACGGCGTCCTCAACCAGGCCGCGCGCCACACCCCGGGATATCAGAAGTGCGACCTCCACTTCACTGACGATGTCCTCAAAGACTTGGTTCTGCACTTCCGCATCACGCAGCGGCCCCGAGACTCCACGCTCCGCCAGGTCCTGATTCCGCTGCCTGGCCACGGTCAAAGTGTGTGCAAAGAGCTCCCAGACGGCAGCCAACTTCCGGCCGCGAGCGGCGGCCTCAGCATGATCCGCCTGCACCGCGTCTGCAAGCAACGCGGCGGCACGGTGCCGTCCGGAGTTGTCATCCACGGTGGTGTTGCTCTGCCGTCCCATGAACCCATACTCCCCCAGGGGTCAGACAACACAAGCACCAAACGGTATGAGATCACCGCATCATGCAGCAAAGAGACTCAAAAGTTATCCAAATACCGTTGGATCAGTGAGCTATTCCGCAATGGACCCAGCCGCGTGACCGTACAAAAATGCCCGCACGGACTGCTTGGCAATGCCCGCCAACTCTGTATCGCTCAGCGGCGAGGCAGAGTAGTAACCCCTAATTTCCGGTACGCCTTCAATCAGTTGCAGCAAATGTAGGGCTGCCACGTGGGGGTCACCCTGACGCAGTTGACCCGCGTGCATAAAGCTCTCCATTCGGAGTTGAACGGCCCTCTGCACCCGAGCCGGTCCCGCCTCCAGTCCACGATCAAGAATGGCCTGCGGAATCTCTGCTCGCTCCAGCTCGATCCTGCGAGCCAACTGCAGATAGATCGACAACTGGCTGGATTGCTCCAGCCACCGAACCGCAAAGCGCACCATGACGTCCTCCACCGGACCAGCAGCACCCAACTCGTCCTCGATGGTGCGCAATCGTTGCGACACGAATTCGTCAGCCACATGCTCCACCACAGCCCCAAAGAGCCCTGGCTTGTCTGTGAACTGGTTGTAGATGGTCCTGGTGGAGACGTTGGCCTCCAAAGCGATGTCTGTGATCCGTGCACGCGCGTACCCATCACGAGCGAAAGCCGCCAGCGCCCCTCGAATCAGATCGTCGCGCTTGCCCATGGTGACATCCTCAATTTACACTCTCGATTGTACTAAAGTGCAATACTTATTGCACTTTGCTGCGGTAGCGGTCAGGCCCTTCAACTGCCCGGTATCCGCCATCAACTCTAGGAGTCCCTGTGGCAGACAGAAAGCGCGGCGCGTCCGCTGAGTATCAGGCCGACACCAATGTGGGTAAGATCGCCAACTTCGTGGACACCCGCGTGGGCTTGTCCCCCATGATCAAAGAGTTCGGCCGCAAGATCTTCCCCGACCACTGGTCATTCATGTTCGGTGAAGTCGCTCTCTACTGCTTCATCATCCTGCTGCTCTCCGGCACCTTCCTGGCCTTCTGGTTCGACCCCACCATGGCCACCACCGAATACACCGGCAACTACGTCCCCATGCAAGGCGTGGAAATGTCAGCCGCCTACGCCTCCACCCTGCACATCTCCTTCGACATCCGCGGCGGATTGTTCCTACGCCAACTCCACCACTGGGCAGCCCTGCTGTTCTCCGTGGCGATCATGGTCCACATGGCCCGGATCTTCTTCACCGGCGCTTTCCGCCGCCCCCGTGAACTCAACTGGGTGGTCGGCTGCCTGCTGTTCGTCATGGCCCTGGTCGCAGGGTTCTCCGGCTACTCCCTACCCGACGACGTCCTCTCCGGCAACGGCCTACGCATTGCCGACGGCATGGCCAAGTCCATCCCGCTGGTTGGTGCCTACATCTCCATGTTGCTATTTGGGGGCGAATTCCCCGGTCAGGACATTATTGGAAGGCTCTACATCGTGCATGTGTTCATTGTGCCGGTGATCATCCTGGCGTTGATCGTGGTGCACCTGTTCATGGTGGTGGTGCACAAACACACCCAGTTCCCAGGCCCCGGTCGAACCGAGAACAACGTGGTCGGATTCCCCGTGGGCCCGGTGTATGCGGCCAAGGCCGGTGGGTTCTTCTTCATCGTCTTCGGTGTCCTGGCCGCCATCGCCTCGATCGTGCAGATCAACGCGATCTGGAACTACGGCCCCTACGATCCCTCCCCCGTCCAAGCCGGCTCCCAACCCGACTGGTACATCGGTTTCGCCGATGGTGCGTTACGACTCATGCCCGGAAACACCCCGTTCCGATGGGAAGTGGGCCTTTGGAACATGAGCCTTCCTCTGAGTCTGCTCATTCCCATGGTGGGACTCACCCTGATGATTCTTGGACTCTTCCTGTGGCCGTGGGTTGAGCGGTGGGTGACCAAGGACAACCGGGTGCACAACATCCTGGACCGTCCCCGCAACGCCCCCACCCGCACCGGTTTGGGTGTGGCCGCCATGGTGTACTACGGCGTGTTGATGATCGCAGCCACCGGTGACTTGATTGCCACGCATTTCCACGTGGCGGTCAACGATGTCATCTACCTGCTGCGGTTCCTGTTCTTCTTCGGCCCGATCATCGCGTTCATCATCACCCGGCGTATCTGCTTGGCCCTGCAACGCAAAGACCGCGAGATCGTGCTCCACGGCCGTGAAACCGGTCGCGTGCAGCAACTACCCCACGGTGAGTTCATCGAGGTGCACGAGCCCCTGGACGAGTACCGGCGCTACAGCCTGGTGGCTTTCGAGGACCGGCGCGTTCACCCCGCCCAGGAAAACGCCAAGGGCAAGGTCAGCGGCCCGGAGAAACTACGTGGACGCCTCTCCCGGTTCTTCTTTGAAGACCGCGTGGCGCCCGTGACCCCCGCTGAACTGGAAGCAGCACACCACCAACACACCCACGATCTACCGCACCTTGCACGTCACCCCCGTGACTCACAATGATTGCCGCCCAGACAAGCGGACGTGGTGTAGCCACCGCGCATCACACATGGCGCCCGCGGCTCCCCGGTGCTGGCGAGCTTGGTGCGGGCAGCCCCCACAGGTAGGGAACCCGTGCCGTGGCGCGTTGGATGGCCAAGCACAGCAGCACAGCCACCACGGTGAAAACAGGCGGCCCCGCCCAATAAACCGCTTGCGCCACCGGACTCACGGACGGGTCAAGAATCACCCAGGTCAGGGCCGCCACCACCAGTTGCATCAGAATGGGGTGGATGACATAAACCGCCAAGCTGCGGGGACCAACTGATCGGGCCCATCGCATACCGGGCTTGCCGTCCAGGCGAGACAGCAGGAACAGACCTGCTGGGATGGCCAGCAGCGGCGGCAAAGCACCACCAAAGTTCTCCAGAACGGGGATGTCCCGGGTGGGCATCCACAGCAAGATGGCCACCACAAAGCCCACACACCACAGCACACCCTGCCGGGTGGACACACCGGCCACCCACTCCCTGATGCTCTGTGACCACCATGCACCCACCAGGAAGAACACCCAGTTGGTGAACAGTTCATTGGTGCCCCAGCTGTAATCCTCCACAATGCCCGGCACAAAAATCAGGAACAGCAGCCCCGCCAGCGCCACGGCCCACATTTTGGGAGTCACCCCCAGTAGACCCTGAGCGGCGTAGTACAGGGCCAGCGCCAACAGGAACCACAAATAAGAGTGGAAGGTCACCGTGTGCCACACGATTTCCTCAAAACTGCTGGCTGCACTGCGATTGCGATCCACCGCACCGATCAGCGGGTAGGCCAGCCAGTACACACCGGTCCAGAACACGAACAACCACAGCATGTTCACGGGCCGCAGCCGCCAGAACCGGATGCCGTACTTTGTCATGGAACGGGTCACAAAAAATCCCGCCACCAGCATGAACACGGGCATACGCCATTCACCAATGACAATGTTGAGCTGCTGCCACACATTGGCAACTTCCCAGCCCTGAGAACCCAGGATCTTGATGCTGTGTCCAAAAACCACCAGGGTGATGGCCACACCTTTCACGGTGTCCATCCACTGCTCACGCGTGGGTTTGGACGCGCCCACGGCGCCACCACGTTCCTGAGTCACAGTCAGTTCCCCCTCGGTCCCCCATAGTTCGCCCGCGCGCCTGGTTCGCCTTCGGCCTCTGGTGAGTGAGTGCTCGGCGCGTCCTCCAAGAGGCGTCCGATCCCAACGGCCGCACCCCACACCGAGCCGATGGCGGCACAGGGCAGCGCACAACGGGCTGGTTTTTCATCACGACGCCGCCCCCAACAGCGGACATCTGGCTCCTGCGTTGAACTCCGGTCGCGGCAGCAACTGCGCAAACACCCCCGGTGACCGGCGGAGCCGTTAACAACGTAGCCCCTGTTCCAGGCAGAGGCGAGGTTGAACCGCTATGACTTTTCCCACGCCATTCCGGCGTGTACCGCCCGCTGACCGGCAACGACGTCGCCCATCCGGCGGACAGCGTACCCTCCCTGACCGGCACTACAGACAGCGCACCGCCAGGGAACCGGCACAGCAGAAGCGGCCTTTCAGCCCAATGATGTGGCCACGGCGTGAGCCCCCACACCGCGCAATTGCTCCGCCAATTGGCGGGCCGCTGCCTGATCCACCGTCAGGGCAATCATGGTGGGACCGGAACCGGAGACCATGGGAACT
Source organism: Kocuria sp. (assembly GCF_030538595.1). GTDB lineage: Bacteria > Actinomycetota > Actinomycetes > Actinomycetales > Micrococcaceae > Kocuria. The sequence continues at coordinate 3,000 of NZ_JAUNTS010000011.1, read as the reverse complement.
GCCCCGGCCATGCGAAGCTCCTGGAGCCGTGGCCCCAAGTGTGGTGCCAGATCCACCGCGGCTGCTTGGAGGTCATTGCGCAGACACCCGAACACCTGATCCAAAGTGACAGGCTGTCCCGCCAGGGCATCCAGGAGTTGATCCGGAACAGCCAGGCCGGTTTCATCGGGGGCCGGTAGGGCCCCTTGGCTGCGGAGGTCGTCCAAACGGGAGAACACCGCGGGAGTTGACAGGGCGCCGTCGTCAGCAATGAGAACCGCAGACCACGGCTCCCCCACAGCCACGGGAATCAGGTCCGCTCCGGTGCCGGTGCCAATGGCAGCACCGCCGGTCATGGCAAAAGGCACATCTGCACCCAAAGTTTTGGCAATCTCCAAGGCGTCATACACCAGCGTTTCCCGCCCAGTGACTGCTGACACAAGCTCCACCGTGGCTTGAAGAGCCGCGGCAGCATCAGCCGAGCCACCACCCATACCACCGGCCACCGGCACAGCTTTTTGAATGTGTAGCCGCATGCCACCGGGCAGGCCACCGGCCCCTTCCACAATGGCTCGGGCGGCGCGCACAGCCAGGTTGGAGGCATCCAGGGGAATCTGCTGGAGGTTGAAGCTGCCACGCTGTTGCTGCTGATCCACCAGGGATTCGGGAACCACCTCAACGCTGCACTCAATGCGTCCCTCCGGAAGATCGGGGGCAAAGGTGGCCGTCACTGATTCATAGACGTCCGTGGCCACGTACAGGCTGGCCACGTCATGGTAACCATCGGAGCGCACCGGCCCCACCGCAAAATACAGATTGACCTTGCCCGGAGCTTCGATCCGGACGGTGGTAATGCTCACGCTCGGTACTGCCCTTCCAGGGGGTAAATGTGGTGTTTGACCCCGGCCGCCGCAATGGCCGCAAACTGGTGGACGTCCAGCTTCTCACCGCGTTCGGCAGGATCAACACCTGCTTCCGTCAGAATTTCTTGAGCCACGGCACCGGAGCCGGCCCAATCGCTGAGAGCTGCCCGTAGTGTCTTGCGGCGCTGGGCAAAGGCCGCATCCACCACGGTGAACACAGCGTCCCGGTCTGCCGTGGCGGCTGCCTGATCGGTCAGCCCTTGGGCTGCCCCGGCCCCGATGAAAGCCACGGGCTGGTCACGGCGCCGCAGCCGGACCAGTCCGGAGCTGATCCGCGGTGGCGGCCAAAAAACCTGCGTGCCGATCACCCCGGCCTTGGTCACCTCCGCAAACCAGGAGGCTTTCACGGAAGGCACCCCGTACACCTTGGAACCGGGCTTGGCGGCCAGACGGTCGGCCACCTCGTCCTGCACCATCACCAGTCCGTGGCGAAGGGTGGGAAAGGTACCCATCAAGTGCAGCAGCACGGGAACGGCCACGTTGTAGGGCAGATTGGCCACCAGGGCTTCCGGTTCCCGCGGCAGATGCGTAACCGTCATGGCATCCGCTTCAACGACGTCGATCGCCCCCACCCGCTCAGGTCGGAACCTGGCCACGGTGTGCGGTAATTGCTGCGCCAACGGCGGGTCAATTTCCACCGCCACCACGTCGTGGGCCACATCCAGCAATCCCAGCGTCAAGGAGCCGAGCCCCGGACCAACTTCCAACACTGTTTCCGCACCTGTTTTCAGCTCTGCTGCGGCCACGATGCGGCGGATGGTGTTGGGATCAATCACAAAGTTCTGACCCAAGGTCTTGGTGGGACGGATTCCCAGGGTGTGCGCCAACTCCCGGATTTCAGCGGGCCCCAGCAAGGGTGCGGTGGTAGTACGGGGGGAATCAGTCACGTCTCCATGATACGGGCGAGCCCGCCTCAGTGCTCGCCGTAAACTTCCCGCACCGTGGTGTCCACCCGCGAACAGAACTCCGCCAGGTCCATACCTTTGTGCTGGGCCATCCAACGCGCCGTTTGCACCACCATGTAGGGCGCGTTGGGCCGTCCGCGGTACGGGTGAGGGGTCAAGAACGGTGCGTCTGTTTCCACCAGGATCAGTTCTGGGCGGGCCACCGTCAGCGCTTCCTGCAAATCCGTGGAGTTCTTGAACGTCACCGTCCCGGAAAAGGACATGTACCAGCCGTTCTCATTGCAGATCCGGGCAAGCTCCGCGTCCCCGGAAAAACAGTGGAAGACCGTGCGCTCGGGCGCCCCCTCCTCCCGCAAGATCTGCACAATGTCCTGGTGCGCATCCCGATCGTGGATCTGCATGGCCAGCCCCAACGACTTTGCCAGGTGGATGTGCTCCCGGAATGCCCGGTGCTGGTGATGACGGCGGGACTTGCGGGTCCGGAAATAGTCCAATCCGGTCTCCCCGATTGCACGGACGCGCTCGTGGGTGGCCAGTTCGGCAATCTCAGCCATGGCCTCGTCCAGACGGCCGGCCTCTGCCAGCGCGGGGGTTTCATTCGGGTGCAGAGCAACCGCCGCCAAGACCCGGCTGTCCTGTTGGGCTGCTTGGACGGCCCAACGGGATGATTCGACGTCGCACCCCACCTGGAGCACGCCCCGCACCCCAAGATCCTGGGCGGTGTCCAAAATGTCCGTGATGCCGATGTGAATTCGGCCGTCCTGGGTGTCCATGTGCGTGTGGTTGTCCACAATCGGCACGGGAAGCGGCTCGGGTGCCTCCGGGAACCGCAGGTCCCGGGTGTGGCCGGATTCCGCTTTTTCGTCCCGGCGGTCCGTACCGACGCCGCTGGCGGGGTTTTGGGGAAGGCTGTGATGCTCCGGCCGGTAGGCAGCAGGCACGGTCCCAGGTTCCGTGACGGGCCGACTGGTGCTTGTTGGCCACAGCGAGGCGGATTGCGGCTGGGCAGGGCTGGTTTGCGGCTGCACAGGACTGGATTCCGGCTGGGCGGTGCTGGTCTTTGGCAATACAGCGCTGGTTTGCAGCAGCTCAGCGCTGGTTTTCGGCGGTTCAGAATCGGGGTTGGGGGCGGTCATGAGTATCTCCTATGTCAAGCGGCTTGGGGAATGCAAGCCGTGGAGGTGGGGTTCAAG
>NZ_JAUNTS010000020.1 GCF_030538595.1 Kocuria sp. | reverse complement strand
CGCGCGAGTGGCGGAATAGGCAGACGCGCACGGTTCAGGTCCGTGTGCCCGAAAGGGCGTGGGGGTTCAACTCCCCCCTCGCGCACACAGGGTAGTTCACGAAATTGTGGGCTACTGGTTCACGAAAGTCCCTGCTCAGAGACATTTGAGCAGGGACTTTCGCCTGTGCTGGGAGTTTTTCCGTTCCTCGACCGCCCCGGCTTCCACCTACCGCACCTGCTCGTGGGGTTGGACGGGAATTGTGGGCATGAAAGTGCCCCTGACTGGTGTTTCCAGGCAGGGGCTAACCTCACGCTGCGATCTAATTTTTGGTGTTCTGTTTCCTCCGCCACGCAGTGGTGTCTGGACGCTTCCGTTGTGGTGCTGGGGCGCGAGCGGGCCGGGCTTTCCCTAAACGCCGGTGGAACGGGGACCGTCGCTGTGCCCGACTCACGGTGGGCAGCGGCTTCACCTCAACATCCTCCGAGTGGTCGCGCCCCGGGTCGAACCCGTAACAGTCGAGGAGCACTCGGATGTTGGTTGCTGCAAGACAGAACGCCAACAGGAAAGCGGAACGTCGGACCCCCATCACGCGGACGCTGCCGCGCCTGACATGCGAGTGGTGGACTTTCACACTGGAGTTCGCGCTTTCGATGGCCGAGCGGCGACCGTAGGAACGTGCCCAGTCTGTGGTGCCGAAGCGAACCCGTTGACGTGTTTGGGTCATGTCCTCAGGCCCTATGGTCGGCGTGGATGCGCAACTGCATGAACCAGGCGGGCAGTTCGTTGTCGGGCGAGTTGCAGGGTCCCAGCGCATTGATTTTGGGGCGTTAGGGCACCGAAGCCTCCCATCGCGTGCAGGTCCTCGCAGACGCTGAGTCCGCCGTGGCAAGTTCGGCGAGCCCATCGGCTTGAATGCGTAGGTGTCGCGCTCGTCGTAGAGCGCGCACAGGTCGCGTTCTGCCTGGGAGGTCAGGTTGCGTCCGAATCCGGGTAAATGACGGAGCCGGTCCGGGAGGGCATCGACGAAGAGCCCGCCGTCCACCCAAATCGTGCCGGGGATGGGTCCGGGACGTACGACTCGCTGATTGGTGTGCAGGTCAAGGACCTGTTCCAGGTTGCGGGCCATGAGTTGGTCAGCCCAGTTCTCGTGCTTGAGGTAGGTGTAGCCACGGTCAGCGAGAACAAGTTCTGTGTGCCCGGTCGTGTGGAGCATGGAGTCCATTAGAGCGAGTCCGGCCTCTGCTTTGGAATCTCCGGCGGGGCGTGCGACAAAGCCTGTAATAAGGGACCCGTGTCCCTGGCTGTCGAGGTCAGCCACTGGTGTTCCCAGGTGCAGGTCGAGTCCAATGAAGGTCTCCTTCTTCCGACCGTTTTTCCCTGCCCGGTATCCCTCACGCATCTGATGATCGGCGCAGTGAATGTACCTACCATCGTCCCCGATCTTGGGGTATGTCGGGTCACGGTGTTCCACCTGTGGTGCCGTGAGTTCTCGCTGCGGTGGTGCTTCATCGACGGCATCAGTGGTCTTATCGGGGTTGGTTGATCGTCGACGGTAGTGGGACTCAAAGTCTGTTGAATCGATGGCAACGCTCCGAGACCGACGGAGCTTGCGCGGCAGCACACTGGCCGTCAGGGACGTGGTGAGGTCATCGAAATCCATGGTGATACGAGGTGGGGAGCACTCCCCCGTTCGACTGTTCACACGCTCTTCGAAGCCTTGGCACAGGTCGGTCACTGCGGACTCGACCTGGCTGTAGGGAATTGTTCCGGTCAGGCCAACGATGTTGCGCTGCTCAGCGGACAAACGAGCACTGGCCCGGTGTGCTTCGGACAGCAGGAGACCTCCGCCTGTCACGGCTGACAGCGCCAGGACCGTGAAAATCGCATCCCAAGACTGAGCCCGTTTACGGCCGGTTGAAGCCGTCATGTCCCGCGCAACACGTTGAAGAACTGGGCTTTGAGCGATCTTCCGTGCCCGTTCAAAGTCGTGCCGAGGAATCGGGTCCAGGATCGCTCCCTGTCGTTTCAGCACAGGTTCGCGGCTTTCATGAGGTAGACATCGGCATCCCATCTCCCCGGAACGTAGGGGGCGATAGCTTCCAAAGTCTTGGCGCTGACAGTTCCTGCCATGGCCATGAATTCCGAGATGCGCACGTCCTGCGTCAAGATCGTCGCCATCCAGGTGGTGCGCAGCCTCGCGTAGTGCAGGGAGGGAAGATAGCTGGGTAGTTCGATGCCCGCGCGTATTTTGCCGAGTGGGTCCTTCACGTGGGGGTTGTGATTGCCGACGAGGGGTCCTTCCGGTCATCTCTGGCAGAGCGCCTCCAGTCTTGGGGCATAGTGCGTTAAGACCGGCACGATGCGGTCGGGCAGTTCGATTGCGAGGAACCCGCTCGTGTCCACGTGTTCCCGCATGTCATTGCGTGTCACGGATAGGGCTTCGCGTGGCTTGAGACCTGCGCCAAGACCGAGCGTCAGTAGCGCCGTTAGCACGTGCGCCCGGTGGTCGGTTGCTTGCGACTGCGTCGCGCGCCAAAACCCGGCAACATCGTCGTCACTGTAGGGCGCTGCAAGAGTCCGGGCGTTGGCGAAAGGACGGATGTCCTCGGACCAGTGGGGGTTTGGTACAACGGCTCGGGTAATAGCGCGTAGGTGAGACCGCACGGTGGCCTTCCCGGCAGGCGATAGGTGCTTCAGTTCCGTAGCGATGAAGCGGTGCGCGTGCTCGGCTGCGAAGACCTTCTCCGGCTTCATCGGGATGCCTTCATGGCGTGCCCAGGCCACAAGCCGCGCTGCGTACCGGATACGCATTTGAGCCGAGGATGCCGATGGGTACTCCAGTTGTCCCAGTGTCTCCACCAGAAATGGTCGGATGGCCTTCCACTCTGGTGCCGAGATCACCGTCGGTGCCGGGTGGTAAGCCAGAATGGCATCCCGGGGTGAGTGCCCAGACGACGGGGCCGTGTTCTGATCACGCATCGGGGTAGCCCCCTGACCGTTGCGGGGGTGTAGAAGCCGATGGGGGTCTGGTGTTTGGGGGCGCGCAGGACGCGATAACCCCTTGGCGGGAAACCAAAGACGGAGTAGCCTTAAAGGTTTTTCCAAGACCTTGAAGGCCCCTGCGGTTCCCCGTGGGGGTTTTCTCGTGTCGGTGCGCCCGTAGGCGCTGTTCCATATGGTGTGGTTACTCCTTTCCTGGAGCCCGTAAAGCTGGTGTTGCTTCGTACAGGCCTCGTTCCAGGCGCACGACCTCGCCTCGGTGGAGCATCTTGCGCAACGCGGCATCAACCTGGTTGGAGGTCAGCGCCGGTGCGGGGAGACCTCGGGCGTGGTTGTGTTCTGTTGCGAGGCGGTGAACGTCGCCCTTGATGCGGTAGGACCGCATCGGACGCCCCACGGAGAGGACCTCACGGATCACGTCCGTGAGGTTTCTGATGCCCTCGGCACGTAGTCTCACGGCGATGCCGTGCCGGTATCCCCCGATGAGGGGGTAACGCGGGACACCGAGCAGTACGCGTATCTGACCCCAGTCGGTACCGGCCAGGGCTGGGTTGTGTTGTGCGTTGGGCATGCGGGACATCTGTTCCAGTGCGATGACATCGGCGCGCACCCGGTCCTTGAGGACTTCCACGGTCTGCGGCATCACGGCCTCGCTCCACCTGGTTGAACTGTGCTGGTGGTCTATGTGTACCTCATCAACTGCGGTCACGTGCCCAGGAACAAAATTTTGAGCATGCTCTATCACACCTGAGTGATACCCGGCAAACAGGGTCAGGAACCGCGTCATGACGGGGCACAGACCCTCGTCAGCCAAGGCTGCGTCGATCTCGGGCAATGTGACCCACCGCGCCCCGTGATAGGTACGGCGCAGCGTTTCCTGCCCGATTCCCACCACCCGGCCTAATCGGTGGTAGGTGCTGTGACGTAACGACCCGGGGTTTTCACGAGAAGCGTCAGCACCGGCGACGGTCTGCTCGATGATCGAATCAATGGTTGCGGTGAAGGCCATCGCGTAGACCTCACCCCACCCTGACGGAGCGACCTCCGCAGCACGCACGAAGTCGAGCCAATCCGCCACGGTGCGCAACCCACGTGCTTGACGCGGCGACTGAACACGCATCACTACCCTCCCGCTTTCTTGCGTTTCGCTGCCCGCCATCGACGGGGTCACTCCATGAGTGTGAGTACCGGCCATCGCCTTCATATGTCGTTCGTGTCAGACGGAGGTCTTCCAGAGGGGAGCCATCATGGCATCCAGGGGAGTGCCCCATACCCGAGACAGGATCAGCCAGGTGCGCAGGTCCCCGTTGTAGGTCCCGGAGGAGATGTTGAGGAGGGTGCGACGGGAGATGCCTGTGGCCTCGGCCAGGTCGTCGTAGGTCATGTTGCTGCGGGCGCGGTAGTCGTTGAAGACGTGGCGCAGGGCAGCGAGGTCTGGTTCGGGGTGGTTGTGTAGCACCCCATCTAGGCAAGTGCCGGAATGACCGAAATACAGTGCAGGGAGTTGCACTATCTGGTGCAGGGTGCTTCACTCATGACCGCACCACCAACCCAGCAGGTCAGCCCTACAGCAGCACGGGCGAAGACACCACAGGACACACACCATGAGCATCCTCCGCGCACTCAGCGTGGGAGCCCTAGGCGGAGCGGCCATCACCGGCCACACCGTCTATCAAGGCTCTTTGGCCTACAAGACCGTCAACGAATGGGCCGAGCAGGTCGCAGCCGATGATCGGTTCCTCCTGCTTAACAACCAGCCGTTGCCGCCCCTGGAGGAACCACCGCTGCCTGCCCCGCCTGCGAAGGCCAGCCACCTGAGCTGGCTCATCCCCGGTCTCGTGGCCTTCATCATTCCCCCGATCCTGGGGGCGGTGCTCTTCGGGAGCATTGGTGTAGCCAGCGGCGAACCCGGCGCTGGGCCAATCGCCGCCATTTTCGGTCTCATCGGCGGGCTCGTTATCGGTGTCCCGCTCGGCGGACTATCAGCACTGACCGCTCGTGCGATTACCGCCCAGGGGTACGCCAAACGACGTATCACCTACGACACGCAAGTCCTCCGCCACGAGGTATGGGCGGCGCGCCAAGACGCTCTTGAACAGCTCGCAGCAGGGTACAAACCCGTGGCCTATCTCGACGCCATCGGCATCGACCCACAACGGCTCTGACTTACCTGCGGGACGGCCACTACTGTGACTGTTATGTCTCGCCGATCAGACAAAAACGCGTCCCTGAAAAGGAAACGCCGTCAGGATGCTGCCCGCCGCGCGGCGAGGTCGGCCTATCTCTGGCACTCCACGGAGACCTACTGGCACGGCGGTCGGCCAGGTCTCGGAGAGGGAACTGTGCTCCTCCCTGGCGGAGGCGGCTTGCTCGCCGCACAGAGCGCGCGCGGCAGTTCGGATGGGGGTTATTTTGCGTCAGAGAAAGTCTACTTCACCACGGACGAACTCCTCGCGCGCGCCTATGCCCAGACACTGCGTGTCGGAGGAGGCCCGGGCACGCTGTACCGGGTCGAGCCCATTGGGCCCGTGGAGCGAGACCCGGACTACCGTGCCCCCTGCCCCGCGATCTCCTTTATGGCTGATCGCGCCCGCATCGTGAAAGTGGTTGAGGAGAACGTCACCAGCCTCTCAGCCGAGCAAGTGGGCGAAGCCTTCGGTCGGTTCCAGTTCTGGCCGGGCCCAGAGCCTTACTGCGCGCCAGACGGAACCGTTCGGCCCAGTCCTAGCCTCAGAGACGAGGGTTGGACCTACGAGGTGTTTGCGCTACTGCCCCGCTGGACGCCACTCAAAGACCTCTGGACGCGTCTCTCGGACCTCGTCGTGCAGTCACCTGAGAAAGTCATCGCTCTCGCTCCAGCCATCATGAATCAGGAGAATCGCTTCCTGCTCGCGGGTTACCTTTCGCCCGAGGCCATCCGATACCTTAAGGAAGCCGCTGAACCTATGCCCGAGGCCGCGCCACCCTCGGAGGAGCCGTCGCTGTGGCGTCGCCTGCTCGGTCTGGGTGGTGGGAAATCCTGACGCCTATTTCTTCACACGACGGGGGAAATCTTGCGGCTTAGCCCGGGAAAGTAGTTGGCCGGTGGCCAGGAGAAGCCAGTCCGGGCAGGGATTCAGACACATGCAAGCGACCCACGACATATCCTGGCTCAAGTCGCATCCGACGGGGGCTCCGGGGCGTGATGCAGGGGTAGGCGGCACTGTCACTAGTCCTTGAATCACGCCCGGTCTCTACCTCGCGACGCAATTGGGTAGAATTTGCATGGACATGACAGGCTGAGGATGTAGGGGTCGCCCAGTGAAGATTCAGAACGGAACGTGGCACGAGTTCGTCGCAGGAGAGCGCCCCAATGAAGGGCCACTTGTCGTCGATCTCACGCAGGCTCGTTGGGTCGACCCAGTCGCCGCCGCAGGTATTGCCGCGCTGATTCAGGGAGCCATCACGAAAGGTCAGCAGGTCACGTTCCTTGGACCTGAGAATGCCGACACAGCCGGCTACCTGGCACGAATGCGTCTCGGAGCCGCGCTCGACGAGCTGAAAGTGCCCCACCGTCTTCCCCTTGTGAACGAGCGCGACCAGGAGGGCAACCTCCTCGAACTCCGCACCTTTTCCAACGAGCACGACGGCGAAGATGTCGCCAATCTGGTATACGAACGCATGCGAGAGATCGATGGAATTGAACCACAGCTACTCGAGCCATTGCACACGGCTTTGGTTGAACTGGCTGTCAACACGGCTGCGCACGCGAGGGTCGAACATGGCTATGTCATCGCCCAGACATACCGAAAAAAGGGCATCATCAAGTTTTGTGTCGCAGACGCGGGCGTTGGCCTGCGAACCAGCCTTGAAGGGGGCGGGCGTCTCCACCCCGACGATGACGCGCACGCCCTGGACCTGGCTACAGTGCGCCAAATAACAGGAACCGATGACCCAAATCGAGGGTACGGCCTCCCGGAAGTCGTGAGTTCAGTACGCGACCTTGGCGGAACTACAGAGATCGCTTCGGGTACCGCGTCTGCGCGCTACGAACGGGAAAGCAAGGCAGGCGACGTGACGAACATGTCCTATACTTCTCCCCTCTCCAACGCGTATGATGGCGTCATCGTCCAGGTCACCCTGCCATGGGTTCTCGGACGATGACCGAAAGGACAAGACATGACGACGCTTGTGATGCCCCGGTTGACGGGGAGCAGGCTGAGTGCCCGCGACCTGGTTGACCAAATCTCATCCCAGCCCCTCTGCGGCGAAACGATCGTCTTGGATGCGCTGCCCATGCACGCAGCATCGCAGTCGTATGCAGACGAACTCGTGTTGCAGATTCTTGACCGTGGCGAGGCAGCCCGCTTCGAGGTGCATGGCGCTACAGAACGGTTCGCCCGCCATCTTGAAGTGTCCGCCCAAGTGCGCGGAGTCAGCGATCGAATCTCGGTGACGGCACGACCCGGCACCTAGGCTCCGCGTGTACGTTTTGACGCAGCAATCCCAAACCGGGTTGCTGCGTCAAAACTTTTGGTGCCAACGCAACTAGACGCGACACAAGCCCTCACACTGGCGCGCAACTCGTCGTTGAGATGAACAAATAATCTAGGCACTAGGTACAAGCACCTCGAATGAGACAGAAAGCGGGCTAGTCAGAGGTCTTTCGTGAACGACCCACACAATGAAGGCTCCGGCTCCAAGCCGGGGCCTTCGCTCATTCTCGGCCCATGAGCGCCGAGATCACCGGTTGTTGTTGAGAGCACCGCCTACAGCAGGTGCTCTCAACAACAACCGGTGATCTCGGTGGCAGCAACCGGCAACACGACCCACCAGGAGCGCGAGACCCCCAGCCGCTCAGCGGTCGTAGCGGGTATACGTCTCAGCCATTGATCCATTCGGGTCCAGCCGCGGCAGGATGGCCCCCGTGATCTGACACAGCTGCTCCACCTGCTCGGGCGAGAGCGCATCCAGCACCCGCGAGCGCACCGTGTTCACGTGACCTTGTGCGGCATCTTGCACCGTGGACCACCCGGCATCAGTCAGCCTGGCCACTGTGGCGCGGCGGTCGTCTTCGGCCGGTGCGCGCTCCACGAGCCCGCGTTCCTCCAGCCTTCGCACCACGTGGGAGAGCCTGGGCAAGGTGGCATTGGTTTGGCCTGCCAGTTCGGTCATGCGCATGGTTCGCCTGGGGGCTTCGGAGAGCATGGCCAGGGTGTAGTACTCAAAGTGCATCAAATCGGAGTCTTCGCGCAGTTGCGTGTCCAGGATTCCTGGCAACAACTCCACAACCGCAACCAGTCGCACCCAGGCGGCCAATTCGTCGTCGTCAAGCCAGCGTGTCTGGCTCATCACACCCCTCCCAAATAGTTGACGCTACAAGTTTACAGGTCTATCTTCATAGTTGTAGCAACAACCAATAAGGAGTGAGCGACATGACCCACATCAGCATTCTGGGCACCGGCAACATGGCACAGGCCATTGCAACCGTCATCACCAAGGGCGGCAACACCGTGGAGCTACTGGGCCGCGAGCAGGCCGATCAGCCCGTGACCGGCGACGTCGCTGTCCTGGCCCTGCCCTACCCCGCCGTTGCCGAGGTTCTGGGGCAGCGCGCAGATCAGCTGACAGGCAAGGTGGTTGTGGACATCACCAACCCGGTGAACTTCCAGACCTTCGACTCCCTGACCGTGGCACCGGGCAGCTCGGCCACCGCGGAGATCGCAGCCGCCCTGCCCCAGTCATCTGTGGTCAAGGCGTTCAACACGAACTTTGGCGCCACCTTGGCATCCGGCACCAACGGCACTGCACCCACCACCGTCCTCATCGCGGGCAACGACGACGACGCCAAGGCCACGCTGGCCCAGATCGTCACCGCCGGTGGGCTCAACGCCATCGACGCCGGAGGACTGAATCGCGCCCGTGAGCTGGAAGCCATGGGTTTCCTCCAGATCACCCTGGCTGCCGCAGAGAAGGTCAGCTGGACCGGCGGCTTCAACGTCACAGCCTGACAGAACAACATCCTGGTCGGGCCACCTTCCACGGCGGCCCGACCAGCAGAACTTTTTGCGCAAGGAGCACAAGCAGTCATGACCACCTCAACCGCAACCGAACTGCTGTCAGCCGATACCTCCATGGGTGCCGTCACCCTCTTGGTCGGCGACCTCAAAAAGATGACCGACTACTACCGGGATGCCATCACGTTGAACGTGCTCTCCGAATCACCCCGCAAGGTGGTTCTGGGACGCGGTGTGCTCCCGCTGGTCATCTTGGAGCTGGCTCCCGAACTCAAACACGCCACCCGCAGCCAGGCCGGTCTGTTCCACACAGCCATCCTCTTTGAGACCCAAGCGGATTTGGCCGCCGCCATTTACAGCGTGGCCAAGCTCTACCCGGGTACCTTCACGGGCAGTGCGGATCACCTGGTCAGCCAGGCTTTCTACTTCAGCGACCCGGAAGGCAACGGCGTGGAACTGTACTGGGACCGCGCCCGCACGGAGTGGAGCTGGGTTCACGGCCGTGTGGAGATGGACTCCCTCATGCTGGACCCCAACGCCTTCATGCGCGAACACCTCACCGAAACCGCTGTTGACCAGGCCCACCATCAATCCGCCACGGTGGGTCACGTACACCTGCAGGTGGGTGACATTGCCAACGCCAAGCGCTTCTACGTGGACCAGCTGGGCTTTGAGACCACCGCCACCATGGGCACGCAAGCCTTGTTCGTGAGCGCCGGTGGCTATCACCACCACATGGCCATGAACACTTGGAACAGCCGCGGTGCGGGCCCTCGCCCCAAGTCCCTGGGTCTGGGCACCGTTCGCCTGGATCTTCCGGGCACCGACGACGTCGGAGAACTCAACGAACGCTTGACCCACCACGGTGTCATCACCCACGACGACGGCAACACCCTTGCCTTTCAGGACCCCTGGCTCAACCGGGTGGAGGTCTCGGTCAAAGGCTGAGAAGACCCACGTTCAGAATACGGCTTTGGCCCCACAACGCTGGTGCGTGGCGGCTAAATCCGTGTTCTGAACTCCGGGCGGCGATTGTGCGGAGCGCTGAGCCGGAGGGCGGCGCATGAGAGGGCAACACACCCACTGATGTGGTCACTTGTGTGGTCACGCTCAATGACGCACGTGAGCTGATTACGGCCAATGATTGACGCGACACCAAAAGTTGTCGCGGAGCCTCTGCCGTGGCTCTCCCCATTGCTGTGATCAGGAATCTGTTGTGCCCGACCTCTCCGTACCTCCCCCTCCCCCCGGTATACGCGCTTTCGATTCGGTGCTCGTGGAGTACCGCACGGTCCACCGTCAGCCGCGGGTGATCTTTGATGAGCTGGCCCGCCAGGCCTACGACGCTGCCGCCACCATCACCAACCTGTTGTTGGTGGCGGGGGTTTCCTCGGATGCCCTGCAAGGGGAAACCCGCCCCGTGGAATGCACGTTGAACCCCACCGTCCCAGGCTCCTACGTACTGCGCTATGAACTGCCGGAGATCCCAGATCCCAACGCTGCCAAGCGCAAGCTGCCCAGGCTGTTGCCCAATGCCCTGAAGTCCCGCATTCCGGGGCCGCAGATTGATGAGGTCTTGCAGGAGGCTCTGATCAGCGGCAACCGCGTGACAGTGGAGATGCTGCTGTGCATTGGAGTGTTGACCAGCATTGATGAGGGCAGACTCTCCGCCACAGCTGGAATCTCCGGCAACGATCCCTTTGTGGAGATGGTGGATGGGGTGCGGGTGATCCAACGAGTGCACCGCAGCACGTGGGTTCTGCTGCAACGTGAGGACATCCAAGTCTGCCTGCGCGGCATGTTGGCCCCGTTCCAGGACGAACAGCTCTACACCATGACGTTGGTGGAGAATCCGCATTTCAGCAACCTGGAGGCGGCTTACGTCATCACCGCCAGCCAAAAGCTGCGGGATTTTGCCCACGGAGAGCCGCTACACGTCCCGCCGCTGGATCGCAGCTGAACCGGCCTCCGCATCGCAGCTCGCTCCACATCACAGATCGGATGAATCCCGACTGCGTGGGGTCATTTCCGTTGCAACCGCAGAGCCACCTCGTAGTGACCCGTGTGCGGGAACATGTCCAGAACCTGCCCCTCCACCACACGCCAGGACGGCATGAGTGCCACATCACGCGCCAGCGTGGTGGCGTTACAGCTGGAGTAGATCATCGACTGGGCAGCGCTGCGGTCCAACCGCCGGGCCAGTGGGGCTCCCAGCCCCCGCCGGGGTGGATTCACCACGATCAGATCGGCTGCGGCGTCGTCGTAACCCGAATTGCTGGCTCCGGAGGTGCTGCCCAACTGACTGTCCCAGGTGGTGGCATCCCCGGCCTGGAAGCGAACAGCGCTCTCCGGCAGCCCCAGATCATCTGCGGCTTCCCGCGCTGCGGTGACTGCCTCCGTGGAAACTTCCACTCCCACCACCGAACGTGCGGCCCCCGCCAGGTGCAGCGCAAAGCCGCCCACCCCGCAGTAGAGGTCCAGCACCCGGGAAGGGTTGATCTGCTCGGCCCAGCGGGCGGCCAGCCGGTACAGGGCGGCGGCAACTTCCGTGTTCGTCTGGAAGAAGGACCGCGAGCGCAGCCGCAGGTCCACGTGATTCACGCGCATGCGCAGGCTGTCTTGTTCGGTCAGCAGGATTTCCTCCGGCCCTTCCAGGACTGCCTTGTGCTCGGGCTGCAAGTTCACGGAGACCACGCGCAATCCGGGCAGTTCAGCGTGCAACCAGGGCAGCTGGTTGCGGATGCGTTCCACCTGCCGGGGTGAGCGCAGCACAAAACGCAGCATGAGTTCGGCATCCGGGGAGACCGTGAGCAGAACATGTTTGAGTTCCCCACGCCCCTTGGCAACGTTGTAGGGCAGCAGCTTCAGGCGCGCGCTGAATTCGGCCACCGATTGCAGTGCCTGGCCAACCGCCTCCGGATAGAGCGGGCAGTCCCGCAGGTCAACACCGCGCCCTCCGGGGTCGAGGATGCCCAGCCTGGGGCGGTCAACAGTTCCTGCCACCACCATTTTGGCCTTGTTCCGGAATCCGGTCTGTGCACTTGGCACCGGTTCCAGCCACCGCACGTGCTCGTGCTCCGCTCCGGCCGTTTCCAGGGCGTCCCGCACACCGGCTGCCTTCTGCGCCAGTTGCACAGAGTAAGGTTGGTCGATCAGCGTGCACGAATGGCACAGCCCGCGGTTGTGGTATTTGCACTGCACGGCGTCGAGCCTACCGGCAGAGGAGTCCGCGGTGCCCGCACCCAAGCCCCGCCCCACTCCCGGGGATCGCCGCCAAACCAGCCCAGAAATCCCCACCCCTGCCACCATGGCCGGCAGCCGTGACCCGGCCCTCAGCGTTCGGCCCGTTGACTACTCAGCCGCCACCCGTGACCATGCACGCCGCAGTATCACCCACCACACCAATAACGACGCCGCCCCCAGCTCCCCAACCGGCGCCACTCCTGAATCTGGGCTCGGAGCCAAGCACCGCCAGGAATTGGCCACCCGGATCATGGCGGCATTGCAGGAGAACACCAACCGGCGGTTGACAGCCCCGGATTCGTTGTACTCGGTGGTCTCCGGCAAGCCCGTCCCCACGGGTGAGTCTCTGCATCTCACGGCCCCACGCGGACCGGTGAATGTGGTGGGAGCCTGGGACGCCACCTTGGAGGATCTTCAACGCTGTGTTGAAGATCCGCAGGATTCATGGTCGGCGGATCTTGGCCGGACCGATTACTTCTTGCGCGGTGAGCTCTGCGTGCAGATCCGCCGGACGGATGCCCAGATCGTGGGGATCTACCACGCAGGATGGGCATTGGCGCGCCGCCCGGACGATCCACTGCCGGAGGAGCCCGGTTCCGGACGTTCCGCTTCCGGTGGCCGCGGCACCCGGTATCCCACCAACCAGGCGGAACTGCTCAAACGTCTGCGGTCAGCTGGCTTCCGGGTGGTCACCTCCGGCCCCACGCACGGGAAGATCACCCATCCCGATCACCCGGGGAGATTCCTGCCCTATGCCTCCACACCATCCGGGCAGCGTTACGGTCGTCACGTTGTGACGGCTGTGAAGCGGGTGTTCGGCATTGATCTTCGCGCCTGAAAGTGGCTGAGGTCTAGACTCGAATCCGTGAAAGCACTGCTCCTGGAAAACATCCATACCGATGCCGAAGAGATCCTGCGCCGTCACGGGGTAGAGGTGGAAACTCGGAAGGGGGCGCTGGATGAGGGCGAATTGATCGCTGCTCTGGAAGGCGTTGACCTCCTGGGGATCCGCTCCAAGACCACTGTGAGCCGCGCAGTGTTCGAGGCCCACCCCCAACTCATGGCTGTTGGTGCTTTCTGCATTGGCACCAACCAGATTGATCTGGTGGCCGCGGCCGAATCCGCAACACCGTGCTTCAACGCCCCGTATTCCAACACCCGGTCCGTGGTGGAACTGGCCATTGGCGAAATCATCAGCATGGCCCGGCACGTCACGGACAAAAATGCCGCCATGCACGCCGGCGACTGGGACAAGTCCGCCAAAGGCGCCCATGAGGTCCGCGGGCGCACCCTGGGCCTGATTGGTTACGGCAACATTGGAAAGCAGCTTTCCGTGCTGGCTGAATCACTGGGCATGCAGGTCTATTTCTACGATGTCCGCGATGAACTGCCCATGGGCAATGCCAAGAAGTGCTCCTCCATGGATGAGCTCTTTGAAAAGTCGGAGACCATCTCCGTTCACGTGGACGGACGGCTCTCCAACCAGGGCCTGATTGGACGCGCCGAGTTCGAGAAGATGCGTCCACGCACCTTGTTCCTGAACCTGTCGCGCGGCCATGTGGTGGACATCGAAGCCCTCAAAGACGCCCTGGTGTCCGGTCATATTGCCGGAGCTGGCATTGATGTGTACCCGCAGGAACCCAAGGCATCCGGTGAATCCTTCACCTCCCCGCTGCAGGGCATCCCCAATGTGATTTTGACCCCGCACATTGGTGGTTCCACGGCGGAGGCTCAGGAGAACATTGGCCAGTTTGTGGCCTCCAAGTTGCTGGACTACGTGGAGCAGGGCTCCACGGCCCTGTCCGTGAACTTCCCGCAGGTTCAGCTTCAGCCGGTCCGTGCCGGAGTTCGGCTGCTGCATGTACATGACAACGTTCCCGGTGTGCTGACCGCCGTGAACACCGTGCTCTCAGAGCACGGTGTCAACGTGGATGGCCAGCAGTTGGTCACGGAGGGCCCCACCGGCTACCTGGTCACGGACTGCTCCTCCGGTGTGGATGCCACCGTGGTGGATGAGATCTTGGCCCTGTCCGCCACCGTGCGCTTGGCCACCATCGGCAGCATTTGAGCCACCCCGTGGTCGTCGCGGCTCGCCGCAGCCAGTGACCAGCGCACCCAGGCGCCCGGCATCGGCGGATGCCTGGAAGCAGGCGGCAAAAAGCGGGCGGTAGCAGTCATTGTGGGCATACGTTGCGCCATCTCTCAGAGAAGGCAACAGCCATTGCGTCTACTATCCTTGGAGCAAACCGAGACCAGATGATCCTGGTCCGTGGATATATGGCGGCTGCGGCAGCCCCCCGAACTCGCAGGAGTTGGGTGCC
Organism: Kocuria sp.; assembly: GCF_030538595.1. Lineage (GTDB taxonomy): Bacteria > Actinomycetota > Actinomycetes > Actinomycetales > Micrococcaceae > Kocuria. Next base: position 15,391 of record NZ_JAUNTS010000020.1, on the reverse strand, counting down.
GCAGCACCATGATCCGGACATCAGACGGACCGAGTGGAAGGAGGGCACGTGGGTTTCTTGGACAACCTGGAGCGCGGTATCGAACGCGCTGTACGCACGGCCTTCGCCACCGGTTCCCGCAAACGGATTGAGGCCGTGGAGATCGCCAGCGCGCTGCGCCGGGAGCTCGATGAGCACTCGTTCACCATTTCTGCCGGGCGCACCATGGCACCCAACGTGTTCGTCGTCGAATTTGCGGATGAAGATTTTGGCCAGGCCCAGGAGTGGGGCCAACCGTTGGCGGAAGAACTGTGTGAGGTTGTCATCCGCCACGCCCGCTCGCAGACCTACACCCTGCAAGGTGCAGTTCGGGTCTCCTTCACCCGCAATCCGGAGGTTGAGCGCGGGCAGTTCGTGATCAATTCTTCTGCCGCGCGGATGGGGATGGAGACTCCGGGAGCTCAGGACAGTGTCCACGGTCCCGACCATGGCGCTTATGCCCCCAGCCGTGAGCCCGCTTATGCCCAGCAGGGGGCTGCTGCACGCCAAGAACGTCACGATGACTGGGGCGGTTTGGACACCACCCCGCAGCATTGGGTTCCCGTGTTGGAGATCAACGGGCGCCGCTTGGCCGTAGAAGCTGACTCCGTTGTGCTGGGACGCTCGGTGGAGGCGGACGTGACCATCTCCGACACCGGGGTTTCCCGTCGCCACCTGGAGATTCGCCATATGGGTGATCATTGGATTGCTGTTGACCTGGGTTCCACCAACGGCTCCCACGTGGATGGTGAACGCCTGCAGGGCCGTGCTGAACTGGTCAATGGCTCCGTGATCACCATGGGCCGCAGCCGGATTGTCTTCCGGCTGGTGGCACCGAGGAGGAACCACTGAATGTCTGAACTGACCGTGACCCTCCTGCGCTTCGGGTTCTTGGCCCTGCTCTGGGTATTTGTGGTGGCCATTGTGTTGTCTCAGGGACGGGACTTGGCCATTGATCGGCGTCGTCGTGGGTCGAAGGCCGGGCGCAACAGCAGCGCGCGTGCCCAGACCGGCACCCCGCAGGGTGCTCAGGCGCCGCCGCCCGCTCAGGCACCGCGGCAATTGCCGCAGACTTTGGTGGTGTTGCAAGGCCCTACCAGTGGCCGCACCTACCAGTTGGGTTCCGCCCCCGTGTTGATGGGCCGGTCCCCGGAATCCACCGTGCCGCTGGAAGACGATTACGCCTCCGGCCGTCACGCTCGCCTGTTCCCGCAAGGTTCCCGCTGGTTCCTGGAGGATCTGGGCTCCACCAACGGCACCTACGTCAATGAGCAGCGCTTGACGCGCGCCGTTGCCGTGGAAGCTGGACAACCGTTCCGTGTGGGCAAGTCCATCCTGGAACTGAGGTCCTGATACATGGCGTTGGTTTTCCGGTTTGCCGCCCGTTCCGACGTAGGCCGAGTTCGTTCCAAGAACGATGACTCCGCCTACGCGGGGCATCACCTTGCCGTGGTTGCCGATGGCATGGGTGGTCACGTGGGTGGCGACGTCGCCTCCGCCTCCGCGGTGATCGACCTCACCCACCTGGACCGGGACGGCTACGACGGCGATGCCACCACGGTGCTGGCCGATGAGATCCAGAACGCCAACCAGAATCTGGCGGATCTGGTCAAGCAGCACCCCCGGTTGGGCGGTATGGGCACCACGGTGACCTCCGTGATCATCGACCAGGACAACATCTCCCTGTGCCACATCGGTGACTCCCGGGCCTATCGGCTGCGTCAGGGTGAGCTGCACCAGATCACCACGGATCACACCTTTGTGCAGCGCCTGATTGACGAAGGCAGGCTGCGCCCGGAAGAGGCCGAAACTCATCCTCACCGCAACGTCCTCATGCGAGTGCTGGGGGACGTGGATGCTTCCCCGGAACTGGAATCTGAGCTGATTCCGGCCTTCCCCGGTGAGCGGTGGCTGCTGTGCTCCGATGGCCTCAATGCCGTGGTGCGCCCGGAGAGCATCCAGCAGGTGCTCAGTTCAGATGCCGAACTGGATGTGATTGCCCAGACCTTGGTGGATCTCACCTTGGAGCGTGGGGCTCCGGACAACGTGACCGTGGTGGTTTTGGAAGTTGTGGATGCGGCTGACTTGCCGTCTCTGGGCGCCCCCGTCAGCGGCGCGTTGCCCGATCCGGAGGGAACACTGACCTCCGATCAGATCGCAGACCGCGCACTTCCGCCTGCGGATCATTCCACCGGAGCCCATCATCTTCCGTGGGCGCAACCAGCCGGCAGCCAGGACAGCACGGAAAACTCCCAGAACCTCACCGAGGATGAGGCCCTGGCTGAGTCAACACCGTCGTCGGCGGCTGCACTGCGGCAAGGTTTGGATGAGCACCCCCACGTGCTGGTGGGTGCCGCTGCCAATGCCACTCAGACCGGGCGAATCCCCACCGTGAGTGATTCCGCCATGGCCCGCCGTGCCACTTTGCTGCGCACCAACGCAGCGGAGCATCTGGCGGACATTTCGGAGGTCGATCAAGCTCTGGCGGCTCGCGGCCCGCGACGTACAGGTCGAATGGTCGCGGCAACGGTTTCCCTGCTTCTGGTGGTGGTTCTGGCGGTGGCAGCTTTCGGTGCCAGCAACTGGATTCAGGGCCGCTACTACGTGGGTGTTTCAGAAGGCCGGGTGGCCATTTACAACGGCGTCTCCCAGAGCCTTGGACCCATTCAGCTCTCCACGGTGGAGGACACCTCGGACATTGAGGTGGATGAGCTGTCTCCATACTCCCGCTCCCGGGTGGAAAGCACCATTGTGGCCGATGACCTCCAGCACGCCCAGAGCATTGTGGCTGGTCTACGTGCAGATGAGGACCAGCCACAGGACCCCAGCGCCTCCCCCAGCCCACAGGATTCCGGTACGGTCAATTTCCCCGGCGGCAATACCGCCACACCGGCCGCATCACCGCAGGCGGGTGATCAGTGATGACCACACCTGCTGCACGCACTGCACCGCAAGCCACGCCTGACCAGACCCCCACCGCCCCCGTCGCCAACGGCGGCGCGGCATCGGCACCTGTTGCCCAGCAACGACGACGCCGCCTGACGGAACTTCTGCTCCTGATCCTGGCCTGGACCATTGGCATCGGTGCCAACATCCTGGTGGACCCCGCCCAAGCGGCTGCAGAACCAGCTCACATCTACCGGGCAGCCGCCGTGCTGATCGGCGGAGGCCTGGTCATCCACGCCGCCCTGTGGTTCCGAGCGCGCTACGCAGATCCTTACATCCTGCCCATCGTGATAGCCCTCAACGGCTTGGGCATTGCCATGATCCATCGCATTGACCTGTTGATGGACTCCACGGCAGGTACCAATCAGGTGCTGTGGACGGGGATCGGTGTGCTGGCAGCCGCTCTGGTCCTGATTTTCCTGCGGGACCACCGGAGGCTGCGTCGATTCACCTACATCTCCCTGGTGGCCTCCGCCGTGCTGTTGATCCTTCCGCTGCTGCCGGGTCTGGGCACGGAGATCAATGGTGCTCGCATCTGGATCTCCATTGGTGGCCGCACCTTCCAGCCGGGTGAAATCGCCAAGATCACCCTGGCCATCTTCTTTGCCGGTTATCTCTCCACCAACCGGGACGTGATCCTGCTGGCAGGGCCCAAGATCGGGCCCGTGCGACTGCCGCGGTTCCGGGATCTGGCCCCCATGTTTGCCGCGTGGCTGGTGTCCATCGGGGTGTTGGTCTTCCAGCGAGACCTGGGTACCGCCATCCTGTTCTTCGGCCTGTTCGTGGCCATGATCTACCTTGCCACCGGCCGCTTGAGCTGGATTGTTCTGGGATTGATCTTTGTGGCCATCGGTGGTGTGGTGGCGTCCCAGACGTTCGGGCACGTGGCCGCGCGGCTTGATGCCTGGTGGCATGCCTTTGATCCCGCCATCTACGACGCACCCATCGGTGGTTCCCGCCAGATTGTGCAGGGCATCTTTGGCATGGCCTCCGGCGGACTGTTCGGGCAGGGGCTTGGGCAGGGGCGCCCTGATCTGGTCTCCTACTCCAACTCGGACATGATCATCACGGCCTTTGGTGAAGAACTCGGCTTGATCGGCTTGGCGGCCATCTTGATGATGTTCTTCCTGCTGATTTCCCGCGGTTTCCGCGCTGCCTTGGGCACCCCGGATGGATTTGGCAAGCTGCTGGCCGGTGGCTTGGCCTCCATCATGGTCATCCAGCTGTTTGTGGTGATTGGCGGAGTGACCCGAGTGATTCCGCTGACCGGTTTGACCACCCCCTTCATGTCAGCCGGTGGTTCCTCCCTGCTCTCCAACTGGATTGTGGCGGCACTGCTGCTGGCAATCTCCCATTCGGCCAGACGCCCTGTGATTATGGGGCCGGCAAGTGATGAGGACATTGCGGAGTTCCAAGCTCACGAACGCGAAGAGCAAGAGCGGGCTGAACTCTACGAAAACGAACGCGCGGAACGGGCCGATCGTCGTCGTCAACGTCAAGAGGCGGCCAAGCGGGAACGCGCAGCGGCAAAGGACCAGCGGGATGCGGGGCAGAGCCAAGGCCAGGCACAGCAGACCCAGACCACACCCGCACCGCAGGGGGATGCCAAACAGAAATCGGGAGGAGCGTCATGAATCGTGCCATTCGCCATGTGTGGCTTGCAGCCGTAGCGATCTTTGCGGTTCTACTGCTGGCGTTGACTTCCATCATGTTCTTCCAGCAGCGTTCACTGGCTGCCGATCCCTGGAACACCCGCAGCCTCTACCAGCAGTTCGGGAAGGACCGCGGCCCCATTCTGGCCGGTGGACAGGAAGTGGCCCGCTCAGTCCCCACCGATGGTGACTACGCCTATCAACGCGAGTACACCGACGGTGAGGTCTACGCCCCACTGACCGGTTACTTCTCCCCCATCTACGGGGCCACCGGCCTGGAGAACGCCATGGGCGAACAGCTCTCCGGGGATTCGGACAGCCAGTTCTATGACCGCGTGGTGGCAACGCTGTCCGGCAATCAGCCGTCCGGAGCCTCCGTGGAAATGACCGTGGATCCCCAGTTGCAGGAGTTGGCGTACTCACTGCTCAACGGGCGCAAGGGTTCAATCGTGGCGTTGGAGCCATCCACGGGCCGCATCCTGGCCATGGTCTCCTCCCCTTCCTATGACCCCAACCTTTTGGCCTCCCATGACTCCGCGGGGGTCATTGAGGCCAGTCAACGGCTCAATGCAGATGTAAACCAGCCCATGAGCAACCGGGCCATTGCCGGCAACCTGTACTCCCCGGGGTCCACGTTCAAGATTGTTGACCTGGTGGCCGCGCTGGAGTCCGGGGACTACACCACGGACAGCACCATCCCCAACCCCCAGAATCTGCAGCTGCCCAACACCTCCACCACATTGCCCAACTACGTGGGTGGCAACTGTGCTTCCCGCACGGAGGCGGATCTGGAGTTCGCCTTCAACAACTCCTGCAACACCCCGTTTGCGCAGATCGCCATGGACCTGGGCCAGGACCGGATCCGTCAAACTGCCGAGAACTTTGGGTACGGCCAAGACTTGAGCATTCCCTTGACCGTCACCCCGTCTACCTTCCCCACTGATCTTGACGACGCCAGCCTGGCCATGTCCGCCATTGGCCAGTACGACGTTCGTTCCACGCCCCTGCAGGTGGCCATGATTTCCTCCGCTATCGCCAACGACGGCGTCTTGATGCGTCCGCAGTTGATCCAAGAGGTCCGTTCCTCTGACCTGTCCGTGATCGACTCGTTCCGGGCCCAGCAGATGCAACGCTCCACCTCAGCTGATGTGGCCAATACGGTGACCGATCTGATGGTCAGTTCCGTGGACAACGGGATAGCCCGGGGTGCGCAGGTGCCCGGTTACTCCGTGGCCGGTAAGACCGGCACGGCTGAGATCGGGGCCTCCGGCACCAGCTCGTCCTGGTTCACGGGCTTTGCCCCCGCGGACAACCCGCAGGTGGCCGTGGCCGTGGTTTACGACGACATCCCCGCCGGGCAGTCCTCAGATGCCACAGCCAATGCCCAGCAAATGTTTGAGGCGGTGTTGAACGGATGAGGCCATCGTCAAAGACCGTGTTGGGCGGCCGCTACGCCCTGACCGAGCGCATTGCCATCGGTGGCATGGGAGAGGTGTGGAAGGCCAAGGACAAAGTTCTGGGCCGTACCGTGGCCGTGAAAATCCTCAAGGAGGAGTACACGGGTGACCCCACCTTCCTCCAACGTTTCCGTGCGGAGGCCCGGCACACTGCGCTGTTGAACCACCCCGGCGTGGCCAATGTGTACGACTACGGCGAAGACGATGGCTCCGCCTATCTGGTCATGGAGTTGGTTCCCGGTGAGCCGCTGTCCAACATCATTGACCGGGACCGCACACTGCCCGTGGACGATGTGCTCAACTACATCGGGCAGACCGCACGTGCACTGGCCGCTGCCCACGCCCAAGGTCTGGTGCACCGGGATGTGAAACCCGGCAACTTGATGATCACTCCAGAGAAGCGGGTCAAGGTCACGGACTTTGGCATTGCCCGGGTGGCTGATCAGGTTCCGCTGACTGCCACGGGCCAGGTCATGGGCACGGCCCAGTACCTGGCGCCCGAGCAGGCCACGGGGCAGACTGCCACGGGCTCTTCAGACATCTACTCGCTGGGCATCATCGGATATGAGTGCTTGGCCGGGCGGCGTCCATTCACCGGCGAATCTCAGATCGCCATTGCCCTGGCCCAGGTCAACGATCCCCCACCGCCCCTGCCCGATTCCGTGCCGGAGGGCGCCAGGGCCTTGATCATATCCATGCTGGCCAAGGACCCCGCTGAACGGCCATCCACCGCCGGAGCCCTGGCCAGTGCCGTGGATTCGATTCGCCGTGGTGACTTGGCTGCGGCTGCCCATGCGGTGCCCGGCATGGGTCAGTTCATGGACCTGGGAGATGCCCCCACCCAGGCGATCACCACCGGTCAGGACGACACCCGTATTTCCACTCGGGTGACTGGTGCCGACGCGCTGGGGGCCACGGGCACCGCAGGTGCCGGGGCTGCCGCTGCGGGGGCTTCCGGCCACAACGCAGGTAGTGCTTCCACCGCTGAGATGGCTATTGCGCGGGAGCAGGATTTCGGCAACTCGGCCTCCCAAGCTGCAGCCGGAGCACCGGTCACCAAAAGCCCCACTCCCGGCAGTGGCGGCCCTGCACATCCCGGTGCCGGACAAGACGGAGGCAACGACGACGACGCGGAGGGGTCACGGCGCAAACTGTGGCCTGCGATCGCCGTGGGCGTGGTGATCACAGCCTTGATCCTGGCCGTCATTCTCCTTGCCTTCCAGAACTTTGGGTCTGCCGGTGAATCCTCTCCGCGCGGCACGGTCTCCACTGCCACGGCGGAGTCCACCGTCACTGATGCCCCGGCCACGGTCACCATCAATGCGCAGGACTACATTGGACGCAATGTGGACACCGTGGTCAGCGAACTCAATGCCTTGGGCTTGGATGTTCGGGTGGTGGGCCAAGCAGACCAGAATGCTCCCGTCGATCAGGTCACGGATGTGTCCCCCACGGGTACCTTGAACAGCGGTGAGACCATCACGGTCACCCATTCCACCGGCCCGGGAACCGTGACCCTGCCTGATGACATGGTGGGACGCCAGCTGCAGTCGGTGATTGATGAAGTCACACCGCTGGGTGTGAACATTGATGTCTACTACGACAACTCCTCTTCTGAAGACCCCGGCACGGTGACCGGTTCCAGCCCGCAGGAAGGATCTGATGTGGAGGTTGGCTCCACGATTGATCTGGACGTGGTGCCCAGCGCCTCACCGCAGCCCACGCAGACGAACACCAGCTCCAACACCAATTCACAGTCCACGTCTTCCCCGAGTCCAGCAGCCACGCAGACAGCTGGGACCGATACCGGGGCAGCCCCATCCAATCCGACTAACCTTGCGGCCCCGGCTGATGCCCCTACATCCGCCGCGGACAGTGCACTCACCACGGAAGGCTGACCATGGCTCAGTCACCTGTCCCATCAGTGATCAACAACCGGTATGAAGTCGAGGAGACCATTGGACGCGGTGGCATGGCCACCGTCTACGTGGCCACGGACCGGCGGCTGGGCCGCAAGGTTGCCATCAAGGTGCTCAAACCTGAGTTGGCTCGGGACGAATCCTTCCAAGAGCGTTTTCAGCGGGAGGCCGAGGCTGTTGCGGGGCTGAACCATCACACCATCACGTCCGTGTACGACACCGGCGAAATTGCTCCGCAGCAACCCTCTGATGTTGCCTGTCCCTACATCGTGATGGAGTACGTGCCCGGCCGGACGCTGCGGGATCTGATTCGCTCTGGTGAGCTCTCCCCCCGCGAATCCGTGGATGCCATGCTGGGCATTTTGGATGCCCTGGCCTACAGCCACCTCTCCGGGATCGTTCACCGGGACATCAAACCGGCCAACGTGGTGATCACTCCTGACGGGCGAGTCAAGGTCATGGACTTTGGCATTGCACGCGCCGTGGAGGACACCCAAGCTGCCTTGACACAAACCCAGGCGGTTCTGGGCACCGCACAGTACCTGTCCCCCGAACAGGCACGCGGTGAAAATGTGGACGCCCGCTCAGACCTGTACTCAGCCGCCTGCGTGTTCTTTGAAATGCTCACGGGCCGCGCCCCATTCGTGGGTGAAGCCTCCGTGGACATCGCGGCCCAGCATGTGCGTGACGCTCCCCCGGCGCCCTCTGAGCTGACACCGCGGCTGCACTCCGTTTTTGACGACTTCTGCGCCAAAGGCTTGGCCAAAGCGCGGGATGACCGTTTCCAGTCCGCTCAGGAGATGCAGGAGGCTTTGACGCCGCTGCGCGAGCACGCGGACGTGGATGCCACCACCATCATCGCCGCACCGGCCGTGAGCAGTGACAACACGGACGACGACGCCACCCGCACCAATGCTCCGGTGTTTCCCATCGCTGCTGCTGGCGCTGCCGGAGCTGCGGCTGCCGCAGGGGCCAGTGCTGCCGGCGGGTCTGGCGGCGCTGGTGCTGCCGGCGGTGCTGGTGCAGCAGCCAGCGCCGAAGGACCTTCCGGCACTTCAGCGGGCAATTCTGCAGCCAGCCCCGGCCAAGATTCCTTGTTCGCCCCTCCGGGAGGCGAAGATGTGGCCCCGGTGGGTGCTCGCACTGAGAATGAACGTGATTCGGAGAACCGGCGGCGCAAGACACGCATGTGGTTGCTCCCGCTGCTGCTCCTGGTCTTGATCGGTGGCGGCATTGCGGCAGCCACCATGCTGCTGCGCGGACCCGCGGAGGTCACCGTTCCAGATGTGGTGGGAATGTCCCAGGAGGATGCAGAAGCCGAACTGGAGAACCTGGGGCTTGTCACGGAAGTGACCCGTGAGAACAGCGATGGAGTGGATCAGGACCGCGTGATCTCCGCTGACCCAGGGAGTGGGAGTGATGTTGAAGTTGGTTCCACCGTCACGCTGACAGTTTCGGACGGTTCGGAGAAGGTGACCGTTCCCCAAGATCTGACGGGGCAGTCGGAAGTGTATGCCCGTGAGATGGTGGGCAACGCGGGGCTGAACGTCTCCGGTACGCGCAGCGTCAACCACCCCACCATCTCCACCGGGCTGGTGATCGGCACCGACCCTGAAGGTGGTTCGGAAGTGGACCGGGACAGCGATGTTGAGTTGATCCTCTCCACCGGCCAGGTCACTGTTCCTGATGTGGTGGGAATGTCACGCGGCGACGCCGTGGCGGCCATCGAAGGCGGAGATGTCCAGCTACCTGTTGAGGTGGCCACGGAGTCAACATCCTCCTCCCCTGCCGGCACGGTCTTGCGCCAGTCCACCCCTGGCGGCACGGATGTGAGTCAAGGGACCACCATCACCATCACGGTGGCCGCCGCCCCTGAGCAGACGCAGGCTCCGGCCCCCACACGGACCAGCAGCCCCACCTCATCACCCTCGCCTTCTGAGGAACCGACCCAGGAGCCCAGCGAGGAAGCCACGGAAGACCCCAGTGATGAGCCCTCCGAAGAACCCGCGGAGAACAGCCCAGAGCCCACCCAGGCCAGCAGCACCAGTAATTCCGGCAGCAATGGCTCCACCTCCGGCAGCAGTTCAAACGGCACCTCCAACAGTGCCGAGGCTGCCGGCTCCGCCGCCAACGGCTCCGGTTCAAGTGGTGGGTCGGGCTCCAGCGGCAGCTCCGGTAGTGGTTCCGGCTCCAACACCGGTTCAGGTTCCAACGGCAGTTCAAGGTCGAGCTCGAACTCAGATTCCGCGTCCTGAGGAATCTGAGCAGGTAAAAAGCCTGCCGTTCCAGATCTGGGGCGGCAGGCTTTTTGGTGTACTGCCCGGGTCAGTTCTTGATCAGCGGCGAAAGTTCGGCGGAGGCTGCAGCGGCCCCCTGCAAACCGCACACCTCCAACCAGTTGCCCAGCATCCGGTAACCGCCCTGGGTGAGCACCGACTCCGGATGGAACTGCACTCCGTACAGGGGCGCGTGTTTGTGGCTCAACCCCATCACCACGCCGTCGTCGGTCTGTGCGGTCACTTCCAAGCACTCCGGTACGGTGCTGGGCACCACGCTGAGCGAGTGGTAGCGCGTTGCGGTGAACGGTGAGGCCACACCCCGGAACAGGCCGCTGTCCCCGTGGCGCACCTCAGAAGTCTTGCCGTGCATCAACTGCACCGCGTGCGCCACCGTTCCTCCGTAAATTTCCGCCAACGTCTGGTGCCCCAAGCACACACCCAGCAGCGGCTTGTTGGTTTGCTCGGCGTGCAAGATCAGGGGGCCACACACACCGGAATCGGCGGGGGCACCGGGGCCAGGTGAGAGCAAAACACCTTGATGCTCATCAGCCATGAGGCAAGCCGTGGCTGCATCCACCTGGTCATTGCGGATCACGGTGGTTTCTGCGCCCAGCTCTTCCAGATACCCCACCAGCGTGTAGACAAAGCTGTCATAGTTGTCCACCACCAGGACCTTGACGGTCACATCTGCCTCCCGGGCCATCTGTCTCTCATTCAAACTCACCGCTGAGATTTCACAGCTCCCCAAGCCTACTGCCGGCAGCACCTGGCCACCCAGTTGATGGTGTGTACGGTCTCCTCGACCTGTAACCCGGCACAAGGAACTGTGGCGGTAGGATGGGGGCGCCGTCGTCGTCCATCCAGGACCAATCTCCCGTGGATCGGCGAGTACCCATGTCCAGGAGGAAGCCCGTAGTGTCCGAGTCCAAGAAGCGCCTGATCGGGCGCAAGCGCACCGTGGTCGAGGATCCGGCGCCCGCTGCGTCGGTGGACGATGAACTCACCCGCCTGGCTGTTGAAGCCCTCCCGGAACGACGCCGCAAGGAGTGGGAACGCTCCCAGCGGGCCAACGGCAAGAACGCCGTGGGAAGGGTTGAGGATTCCGAGTCCCCTGACTCCCGGGAAGATACCGCGGAAGACGTTGCTGAAGAGATCTCCCGCGGAGTGCGCAGCACCGCCCCGGATGCAGATCAGACTCCCACCTGGTACAAGATCATCATGTTCGGGCTGATCGTGATCGGTCTGCTGTGGTTGATCGTCTGGTACCTGATGGATTATTCATGGCCCATCCCAGCCATCGGCTACGGCAACGTGGGGATTGGCGTGGGTCTGATGATGATTGGGCTGGTCATGACCACGAGGTGGCGTTGAGCACCCCACCCAGCCAGGAGCGCCCCGATCCTCTCAAAGATGAAATCGCCAAGGACCGGGAACATGCCAAAAAACCAGGTCGGCGCAAGCTGAGCCCCGCTGTCACGGAGGTTCGCCTGCGCCGCCTGGTCTTGGTCTTACTGGTGTTGATTCCCTTGATCTGGTGGCTCACCCGGTTGGTGTGAACCACCAGCGGCATCAGGCCTGGGGAGCCACGAAGGCTGCGTCCAGGTTGATCACAACCTTGTCCGAAACCAGCACACCGCCGGCCTCGATGGCAGCGTTCCAGGTCAAGCCGAACTCCTTGCGGGAGATGGTGGTCTTGGCCTCAAAACCCGCACGGGTCATGCCGAAAGCATCCACGACCACGCCGTTGAACTCAGTGTCCAGCTCAACGGTCTTGGTGATGCCCTTGATGGTCAGTTCACCCGTGATGGTGCCTTCCCCGTCGGCAAGGTCAAAGCTGGTGGAGGTGAAGGTCATGGTGGGGAACTTCTCCACGTCAAAGAAGTCCTCGCCACGCACGTGAGCGTCACGGTCAGCGTTGCCGGTGTTCACGGAGCCCGTCTGGATGGTGGCAGAAATGGTGGAATCGGCAATCTGCTCGGCAACATCCAGGGTGGCCTCTGCCTGTTCAAACGTGCCGTGGACCTTGGAGATACCGGCGTGCCGGACGGTGAAGCCAACCTCGGAGTGGGCGGGGTCAAAGCTCCAGGTGCCGGGGACAAGACGCTCGAACGTGCTCATGATGGGTTCCTCCTTGTGAAACCTTCAAGTAGTTGATGTGTCACTAACATTAGGACGAGTTAGGTGATGCGTCAACTAAACATGTCCTTGCGTGACATGATGCTGGTCACCTGGGTCCGGTGGATGAGAGTGATGCCTGGGGGCGGTGCGACATGACGCAGCGGCACGCGCCTGCTGGTGTGCGCCGTCGTATGGCACTCCTGGCGCATGCCGGCATGTGGCACGCCGCCATTTGCGAGGCGGTGACACCTTGCGGTGGTTGCCGTGCGCCGTCGTGTGGCACCCCCCACTCCCGGGGCAGAGGCCTCTTGCGTTGCCGCTGTGCGGCACGCCGCTACTTGCGGGGCGACGACATCTTGCGGTAGCTGCCGTGTGACCCTCCCCTACTTCCCAGGCAGAGGCCTCTTGCTGTGGCGCCGGTTAGATCTGGTAATCCACCACGGAGCGCGGCGACAAGCTGTGGAACTGCCGCCGGTGATAAACCATGGGGGCCCCGTTTGACTCAGTGCCCAGAATCTCCACCACTCCGGCGTTGAACACCAAGGCAGGGCCGGCTTGGATACGAGCCAACGGGTGAACCCGCATCACCCTGCCCACGCCCTTCAACAGTGGCTCCCCCGTGGGGAGCCACTCCCAATCCATGGCATCCCCAAAACGTGGAGCACCGTGCGTTGCAAAAGCTTGCGCCAATCCAATGTTGGGAGCATCCAGGAGGTGAACCAGCAGCGAATCCGCCTGGGCAACCAGCAGCCCGGACCCGCTGCGCGCATGGAGAGAAAAGCCGATGATCGGCGGCTCAGCAGACACTGATGACACCGAAGACACCGTGAGCCCCACGGGACCATTGGGTCCCTTGGCGGTAATTACAGCAATACCCGCGGGATGATCGCCAAAAACCGCGCTGAACTCGGTCTTCCGAACGCCCACATCCCCTAGATCGCCGGCAGGAACAACATAGTCCGCCACCGGACCCGATTGACCTGTGCGGCTGGCGGCACTGGTGCTCTCTGGCTCAGCGGACTGATTGGATGCGGTCATCTTTCCCTCTTTCAGCAAACTCGCCACCCGCTGGGGATGGCGCGCTGGGGCCGCGGTATGAACCAGCAGGCCAGTGTGTTGAACTCGTGCTCCCCAGTGTGACAATCGAGGGCCCAACGTGTCGAACCGCAGTTCACACGGTGACTCGGAGGCAACGTCGTGCTGAATGGGCCGCCGGTACCGGGTTTGGTGGTATCAGTGTTGGTGGTACCGGCTGTGGCGGTACCACCACTGGCAGTGCCGCTATTGGCAGAACTTGAGTGCCGGGATTGACGGCATCGGAGCGGTACCAGGGTTCGCAACACCAGGTGCCCGACTGCTCACGGCGGCGCGGTTCCGGACTCGCCACGACGGACGGGCAAGCGCGTGCAGGCCAGGTGTGCGCAGACCCTCACCTCCTGCTTTGGCTGCACTTCCGTTCATGCCAGTTCGTGAAAATCCCGCGCCCAGTGAATCAATGGTCGGGCAAAGTCAGCATGGCTGGCATGGACTCCGCGGCCCATACTGGTCACCTCACCCACCACAATTCTGTGTGTGGCGGCTGCGTGGATCGCTCGGGTTTCCACGTGGAACCACGCCAAGCTGTCCGATATGACAATCGGCCCCTGTTCCCCCGGTCTGTCCTGGTCGCTGAGGCGCTGATAGGCCACATTGGTCAAGAGCCCTTCCACCGGATTACCGGGCGAGGCCAACCACGTGGCCAACCCCTGCTGCTCGGAGTTCAAGACTGACAACGTCCAACTGCCGGAGGCTTCAACCGCTTCACAGATTCTGGCTTCCTCAAACAAGCTGACAGCCAGTGTGGGCGGGTCCCATGAGACGTCCAGCCAGCCCGTTACGGTCACGGCATGATCCCGGTTGCGGTGCCTTGCGGCCACCACAGCCACGCCGGAAGCCAACTCTGCCGCCAGCACCCGATATGTATCCGCAAATCTTTCTGTTCCTGGCTCCACATTGACCAGCCCGTAGGAAGCCTTCCGACCATCGCTTGGCTCAACCATGACTGCGAATCCTCCGCAACGTGATGTTGAGACGCCCACCGTGGCGCATCCCCAAGGCAGGGCTCCCAGTCCCCGCACGCACAGCAGGCACGCCGTGGTAAGCCCAGCGTGACTCCCTACCGAAAACAAATAGGTCACCACTACGCAGTTCAATGTCTTGATAAGGCTGTCCGCGATTTTCACAGCCACCCAATCTGAAGACACACGTATCACCCAATGAAATCGACACTATGGGATCATCGCCCGTTTCATCCAAATCTTGGTGCATACCCATATGCGCATTCGCATCATAAAAATTGATCAAAGCCGTGGTGGGGTGAAACGTGGATGCCTCTGGGGAATCAGAACCGTAGGCCTCCCGAATGGCGTGCCTTCCCAAGGTGACAAGTTCTGGTGGCAAGTCATGCGCCGGCGTGGATTCAGTCGCCGTGGCGCCTCCGCCAAAAGCAATGCCGGTCCGTTGCCCGGACTCAAACCATGACCGCGACCAAGAATGACCCAGCACCATTGACTGTGCGGACATCACTCCGCCACCCGGAAGTCGCCGGTGCCGCAGCTTGTCCGGGCCAACAACCCATGTCCGGCACAAAGCGACCAGTTGGACTTGCTGCTCCAAGGACAGCCAATCGGGGACGTGGACAGCACCGGAGGCCACTTCACTCCGGTTCCGGTCCAAAACAAACAGTTCAGGACCTCCCGGTCCACGCAATGCACTGGGACGGCGCATCAGATTCACTCCAACCACGTGAGTCGACAATCCCCGCCGAACCATGATCATGGACACCGGGCCCTGCAGGTCTGTCCAGCGTACCCACACCGTCAGACATCACTAACCCAGCCAACAACCCCGGGCAACCCGGGCAACCCGCACAAACACAAAGAAAAAGGGGGGCCAGTCAAACGACTAGCCCCCCTCCAGGGTGTGGTTTGCGGCGGTGTCTTACTCTCCCACACCCTCACGAG
>NZ_JAUNTS010000010.1:3466-130599 GCF_030538595.1 Kocuria sp. | reverse complement strand
TCCGAGTTTGGTCGTTTCCAGGGCTTGGAAACGACCAAACTCGGACGCTCGGCAGCAGCAGGGGGTGTGGGGTCAGCGAGCCGCTTCCGGGTTGACCGCATATGGCGGCACCTCACCGCGGGCCATAGCCAGGGCGTTTTCCGCACACATTTCCCCCATCCGAGCACGGGTGGCCCGTTCGGCCGAACCGATGTGCGGCAGCAGGAAAGTGTTGGGCAGATCGGCCAGGCCATCAGCCAAGGCAGGCTCATTCTCGTAAACATCCAGGCCGGCGGCTTCAATGGTCCCGTTGCGCAGCGCGGTGACCAGGGCTTGTTCATCAATCACCGGGCCACGCGCGGTGTTAACCAGCACGGCCGTGGACTTCATGCGTCCCAGCTCCTCGGCCCCGATCAAATGCTTGGTGTCCGGAGTCAGCGGCACATGCAGGGAGATGTGGTCGGAGGTTTCCAGCAGCTCATCCCACGAAACCTGGGTGACCTTGCCTGCCAGGTCACCCAGTTCGTCGTCGTTGACCGGGCGGTCCTGCGGTGGGCGCTGAACGAACACCACTTCCATGCCAAAGCCCAGCGCACGGCGAGCCATGGCCTTGCCGATCCGGCCAAAGCCCGCGATGCCCAGGCGAGTCCCGCTGATGTCCGCGCCCAGCAACAGCTCCGGGGTCAGCCCCGTGAACTCACCGGAGCGCACCATGGTTTCCCCTTCATGAGCGCGGCGCGCGGCGGCCAACAGAAGCAACATGGCGGTGTTCGCCGTGGCATCAGAAAGTACGTCCGGGGTATTGCCCACAAAAATCCCATTGGCGGTAGCGGCTGCGACGTCAATATTGTTGAATCCCACGCCAAAGTTCGCCACCCCCTTCAGCGACGATCCATTGAGCACATCGGCGCTGACCTGGTCGGACAGTTGGGTGATCAAAACGTCATAGCGGCCGCTGTGGGCCACTTCCTTCAGTTCCTCCGGCCCGTAGCCGTGACCGATCTCCACCTCCCCAGCTTCACGCAGCATCTCCTCCGCGGGACCGGGCAGCGGGGCCGTGAATAGGAACGATGGCATGGGATCACCTTTCTGATCTGCTCTGACGAGCGTTCATGCCAGGCGGCTCTGCCCGGCACGTTCCCCTCCAGTCTGTCACCTCAGCCCCCGTGCCCGTTGGGGGGCCACTAAACCTGGAAATACGACGACGCTCCCAAGCGGAGGTGATGACGCGGGACTGTGTGCAGGTGTCCCGACCCGCAACAGTCGGCAACCGCCCCACCAGCCCTGATGTGCTTCTCTATCCTCACTAGGAAGAGCGGGCGAGCACACAGAGGGGCAACGGGTGAACCAGAGTTTGCGAGCGCTTGCGCTGGAGGCGATTGCAGGCTCCCGTGCGCAGGAGGATCCCGACTACCCGTTGTTCCACGTGGCGCCGCCCGTGGGCCGCCTCAATGACCCCAATGGTCTGATGGTGCACCAAGGCGTTTACCACGCGTTCTACCAGTTCAGCCCGTTCCACGGTCGCCGGAAGTTGGTCTACTGGGGGCACAGTACATCCACAGATTTGACTCACTGGGAGAGTCAGGAGCCAGCGATCATCCCGGACTCCTGGTACGACATCAACGGCGCCTACTCCGGCAATGCCATCAGCCACAACGGCACGGTGCACCTGTTCTACACGGGCAATGTGCGACCCTCCGAACAAGAGCGGGACACCCACCAATGTCTGGTCACGTCCACGGACATGGTCACGTTCACCAAGGAGCCCGCCAATCCCCTGATCCCCTCACCTCCCCCGGGCTACACGGAGCACGTCCGTGATCCGCAAGTCTGGCGCGACGACGACGGCACCTTCCGCATGTGTCTGGGCGCCCAGCGCCAGGACCTGACCGGCTGCGCCCTGCTCTACCGTTCCCCCGACCTGATGAGCTGGGAATTCGAGGGTGAACTGCAGTTCCCGGATGCTGCCGGGCTGTACGACCGTTTTGGGTACATGTGGGAGTGCCCATCCCTGATCCGCGTCCCGGATGTCTCCGGTGAGAAGGTCCACGACGTCCTGGTGTTTTGCCCTCAAGGCATCACTCCGCAACGGGAGGGTTTCAAGAACATCTTCCCCACCTGCTACGTGATCGGCCGCTTGGAGGGAACCTCCCTGGTGGACACCGGGGACTTCTACGAGCTGGACCGGGGTTTTGAGTTTTACGCCCCGCAAGCCTTTGCTCACGAGCCCGGCCACGGTGGCCCCACGCTGATCACCGGCTGGGTTGGCAATGCCTCCGAGGACGACCAACCCTCCATGGAGCACAACTGGGTGCACACCCTCAGCGTGATCCGCAAGCTTCAGGTCCGTGACGGTCGGCTGGTACAGACCCCGATTCTGGACACCGCTACAGCCACCGATCTTCTGACCGATCAGCCCCAGGGCCTTCCGGGCAGCGTGGGCCCCAAGGACGCAGTGATCCCCGCACTGCACAACAGTCGGTCATTTGCCCTGAAGTTTCAGGTGACCCCCAGTGCCGCGAATCCACAGAACACAGATCCGGAGGAGGCCTCCTGGCACCTTCGATTGGGCACCTCCTCCCGTCACGTGGACTTCCACTTCACCGGGAGCACCATGACCGTGGACCGTTCCACCACAAGGTATCCGCACGGCAATCACCGCACCGTCACACTGCCTGCCGCAGCGTCCGCGCCGGAGATGGCCCCCGCCGGGCCCCCACCTTCCACGCTGACGGTTGAGCTACTCCACGACCGTTCCGTTACCGAACTGTTCCTGGACGACGGCGCACTGTCCTTCACCATGCGCAGCTACCTGGACGCAGAGGACTTTGCGGTGAGCCTGCAGTCAGCCTCCGGAATCCACATCGATTGGCTCAGCGCAGTCAGCTTCACAGACGACTGAACCGAGCACCCGCAGCAAATAGCCGCCCTGCGCACCACCTTCCACCACAACCATCACACCCGGGACCGCACCAGTCAGACCCCGGGAGAACAGGGGAAAGTACCACATGGATCACTCACAAGTGGCCACTCGGGTCCTCGCCGCCGTCGGAGGGCCGGAGAACATCAACGCAGCGGCGCACTGCGCCACCCGACTGCGCTTGGTTCTCGCTGACCAGGACAAAGTGGACCAGAAGGCCCTTGACGACGACGCCGATGTCAAAGGCACCTTTCTGGCCGGCGGCATGTACCAGATCATCATCGGCCCCGGCGATGTGGACCTTGTTTACGGAGAGATGATCTCCAAAGGTGGAGTCCGCGAAGTCAGCAAGGATGAAGCCAAGCAGGTTGCTGCGGAGAAGGACAATCCGGTCATTCGCCTGATCAAGACCATCGCGGACATCTTTGTCCCGATCCTCCCGGCGCTGATTGCCGGTGGTCTGATGATGGCCATCAACAACGTGCTCACCGCACCGAACCTGTTTGGTGAGCAGTCCGTCGTCGAAATGGTCCCAGCCATAGCCGACTACGCCGAGCTCATCAACATGATCTCGGCAGCGGCTTTCGCCTTCCTTCCGGTACTGATCGCTTTCTCCGCGGTCAAACGCTTTGGTGGCAACGTGTACCTGGGTGCCGCCATGGGTGCCGCCATGGTCAGCCCGAGCCTGGTCAACGCCTACGACTACGGTGCCATGATCGAAGCTGGCGAGGCCATCCCCGCCTGGCATCTGTTCGGCCTGACCGTGGAGCAGGTGGGTTACCAGGCTCAGGTCATTCCGGTGCTGTTCGTCTCCTGGCTGCTGGTGTTCATTGAGAAGCGCTTCCACAAGATCTTCAAGGGCACCGCGGACTTCCTGCTGACCCCGCTGTTCACCATGCTGATCACGGGATTCCTGGCCTTCATCATCGTGGGTCCGTTGACGCGCACCCTGTCCACTGGCATCACGGACGGGCTGTCCTGGCTCTACGAATCAGCCAACCCGTTCGGTGGTTTGATCTTCGGTTTGCTGTACTCCCCGATTGTGGTCACCGGCCTGCACCAATCGTTCCCGGCAGTGGAATTGCCGCTGATCGCGGAGGGTGGTTCTTTCATCTTCCCGATCGCCACCATGGCCAACGTAGCTCAGGGTGCGGTGTGTCTGGCGGTGTTCCTGCGCGCCCGGGACGCCAAGCTCAAGGGCATCTCCGGTGCGTCGTCAGCCTCGGCACTGTTCGGCATCACGGAGCCCGCCATCTTTGGTGTGAACTTGCGCTTGCGCTGGCCGTTCTTCCTGGGCATTGGTGCCGCAGCCATCGGTGCCACGTTGGTGGCCATCTTTGATGTGCGCGCCATGGCACTGGGTGCCGCTGGCCTTGTTGGTTTTGTGTCCATCCGCCCCACGGACATCCCGATGTATCTGGTGATCATGGCCATCACATTTGCCATCGCCTTCACCGCTGCGTTGATCTACGGCTCCACCCGGGGCCGTGCCTCGATCGCCGGAACCACCGGTGAGGACAATTTGGAGGACCAGGAAGCCGCCGCCGAGGCTGCTGCACTGGACGCCGAAGACCAGCATGCTCCTGCCCCCGCTCACGTGGAGATTCCGGAGGAAGCGGCCTTCGACTACGTAGTGGCAGCCCCCGTCAACGGCCAGGCCATCGCTCTGGACCAAGTCAAGGACGAAACCTTCGCCTCCGGAATGCTCGGCCCCGGCGGGGCGATCATCCCCAGCGACGGCCCAGTGGTCTCCCCCGTGGACGGCAAGGTGGTGGTGGCCTTCCCCACCGCCCACGCCTACGCTCTCCGCTCCGAAAGCGGTGTTGACGTGCTGATTCACATCGGAATGGACACCGTGAAACTGCAGGGCGAGCACTTCACACCCAAGGTGGTCAAGGGCCAAGAAGTCCGCCGTGGAGACACCTTGGCGGAGGTCGATTGGGAGGCGGTTGCAGCTGCCGGGTACGACCTCACCACGCCCGTCGTCGTCAGCAACGCCAAGAAACTGGCCGGTGTGGAGACCACCTTCACCCCGGGTCAGATCGCGACTGGCGCACACTTCCTGGAGGCCACACCCAAGCCGGCAGAAGTCGTGGACTGAACCACGGGTTCGGTGGGGAACGCCTCAGAACAGCACAGAGCCCGGGAGTCCATCAGGACACCCGGGCTCTGTGCTGTCACGGAAAGCTCAACCAATGAGGCTCCGCGGCAAGATCAACCGATCAGATGATGGAGGCTGCTCCGGAACGGGCCTTCTCCAAGCGCTGTGCAACGTCTGCCCAGTTGACCACGTTCCACCAGGCCTTGACGTAATCCGGCTTGACGTTCTGGTAGTCCAGGTAGAAGGCGTGCTCCCACATGTCCAGCTGCAGCAGCGGGATGGTGGCCACGGGCACACCGTTCTGCTGGTCATACATCTGTTCGATCACCAGGTGGCCACCAATGGGTTCGTAGGCCAGGATGGCCCAGCCGGAGCCCTGAATGGTGGTGGCAACGGCGGTGAACTGCGCCTGGAAGTTGTCAAAGGAGCCAAAGGCGTCATCAATGGCGGAAGCCAGTTCGCCATCGGGGCGTCCGCCGCCGTCCGGGGACATGTTCTTCCAGAACACGGAGTGGTTGATGTGGCCACCCAGGTTGAACTGGAGGTCCTTGGAGAGCTTGGCGGCACCGGCAGCATCGCCGTTGGCGCGGGCCTCCTCCATCTTCTCCAACGCAGTGTTGGCACCGGTCACGTAGGTGTTGTGGTGCTTGGAGTGGTGAAGCTCCATGATGCGCGCGGAGATGTGGGGCTCAAGTGCGGCGTAGTCGTAATCGAGCTCGGGGAGAACAAACTTCTCAGCCATATCAAAGCCTTCCTGTGGAAATCTGACTCTTCAATCCAAACGAGTTCAGACCCCAAAGGTCAAGGCCGTTCCGCCACCAGCGGAGGTGGTGTCACACAACGCCTCAGCTGCGCTGTGCCCGGCGCGGGATACAGCGGATCCATACCCAGCCGTGGGCCTCCAACAGCACCCCGTTGCGCAGGTCCACGGTGGTGTCTTCCTGGAGCAACGTGGCCCGCGACTGGAATCCGGAGAGTGTTTCACCGGTCACGTATTGACCCCAGTCAGAGAAGTTTGCCAGGCACAACACCACACTGCCGTCGCTTCCGGGCCGCTGGTAACCCAGGACAGGTTCGTTGCGGGTGTCAAAGTCAATTACCGTCTGCCCGTCAAACTCCGGTGCGCCGGCGCGGATCTGAAGCATGCGCCGGATGGAACCGTAGAGCCGCCCGGATACGGAGAACAGGTCATGACGGGAGTCAATCACGCTGGCTTCCACCCGGGGACGGTGGGACCACCGAGGATCGGTTTCATGCCCGGGCTCCAGGGACCACAGAGGGTCGTCCAGGACACCGAGTTCATCACCGAGCCACAGTTCCGGGACACCTCCCAGAGAGAAGGCCACCGCATGGGCCAACAACACCCGGTCTGCTCCCGGGCCTGCTTCATGGCGCACACCGGCCAAGGAAGCTGCCGTTCCACATACAGCTGCACCGATACGCCCGGAACGTGAAGGGACAGCGGGGTTGGCGGCAAAAGAACCTTCATAGCGGCCTGAATAGAACTCGCCCAAGAACCGCCGGTGCGCATCCGGGTTCAGCCCGGCCGCAATGACAACGTCATCGGAAAAAGACCACTGCAAAGCATCGTGATTACGCACCGGCTGCAAATAGCCCTTGCCGGCAACAGGACCGCCGTGGCTTCGGATCTCCTGTGTCAGCAGGGAGGCATCCCGGGTGGCGATGGAACTCCAGATCAGCGCTGCCCGGTCCAAACCCTCGGCCACATGAATTCCGCCCCCGGCAACCCGTAGCTCCGCGGGGTCATTGGATTCCAAGACCACGGAGGGCGCCACAATCTGCAGCACGTTGGCCAACGCACGCAATACCTGGCGTCCGCTGCCCAGCACATCCGGGTTCCCCGGCACCGCACCCCACAGGTGCCAGGGGGAACCCACACGCAGCACTTGGGCACCCAGCCCCGCCACGTGCAGCATTTCCCCGGCCATGGCCAGGAATACCCGCGGGTT
The DNA here is from genome assembly GCF_030538595.1 of Kocuria sp. GTDB lineage: Bacteria > Actinomycetota > Actinomycetes > Actinomycetales > Micrococcaceae > Kocuria. Next base: position 123,629 of record NZ_JAUNTS010000010.1, on the reverse strand, counting down.
AGTCCAGTCCAAATCCCACTGGTGTGCGTGTTCGGAGGTCCGCACACGACGTCGATCACCGGGGTCCGTAGGCACCACACGTTCCCAAGCCGGTCCCTGTGCCCAGACAGAACGTTGCGAGGCATCCCCCGTGGGGCCATCCGGTTGAATGCGGTAGAACTCTTCAAAAAACGAATTATGGCGAGCGGCCGCATTGGCCCACGGATGATCCGGCGCCGTGCGGGAGAGCACCACGTCCAACATGAGGGAGATGCCGTTCTCCTGCAGATACTCGCCCAGATCAGCCAGCTCCGTGATGGTTCCCATCCGAGGGTTGCTGGAACGGTAGGAGGCAACGGAAAATCCGCCGTCGTCAAACGATTCGGATGCCAGGAATGGGGGCAGTAAGCGCAGGTGGGTGACGCCAAGATCTTTGAGGTAGGGAATCCGTTCCCGGATGCCCTGAAAGCCCCCGGCCCAACGGTCCGCGTAGCACGCGGCCACTACGGCGTGCCGTGAGTTCCACCAGGGAGCCAGGTGCTCCCGATCCGAATCCATGCCCCGCAGATAATCTGAACGCGCCAGCCAGGAGTTGGCCAGCAACGAACCCAGGTCACCAATCACCCGCCCCAGCTCATCCGGGGCCACGTGTGCCCCATAGAGCTGGCTGAGGGAGCGGATCAACGGCTCCAAGTGACGGTCCAGGCGGCGTTGAAACTCAGCACGCTGCCCCAAGTCATCAAGGTCGACCTGCTGCAACCGAGTCAGTGCGATCTCCAGCAGGTTGTCCAGGGAAGGGTGCTCGGACGGCTCAGAGTCACTACCCGGCAGAGCGGACAAGGCAGCCAAGTCCTCCACCTGGCGGCGCAAAGCGGCTGAGTGGCTGCGCGCGTTCTCCTGGTCCTCGGAACCTGGTTGGGGTAGGAGGTAGCTCACGCTGAACGAATCAGCGGCGGCCTCATACTGCGCGTTGGTGGTAATCGTGACTCCCTGGAACCGGCCGCAAAGCAATGCACACTACTTTGCGGCGTACCGAGCTCAGGATCGTCATTGACTCCGAGATGATCTTTATTCGGGACAGCTTTCCCTGAGTACACCGGGGTGCCCCGGGTACACCGAGCCCATCCACTATCACGGAACGGGCTTCCAACTGCCTGATTGTGGCTCATCTTAGTGAAGCAGTCTGGTTTTTGCAGGTTGGCCTGTGAGCAGCGCACATGAGCTTCCCCAAGACCGGGGATTTGTCCACGTAAACGTCTACAAATCCCCGGTCCACAGGACATCCACACCGATCCACAGCCTTGTCCACACAGTTCTCCACAGGCTGTGGGAAAGGGCTCAGGCGTTGTCGTACCCGTTGGCGGCCAGCCAATCACGGGCGGCCTGTTGCGGGTTGACCGAACCATCACCGGATACGGACTGATTGAGTTCAATCAGATCCCGCGTGGTCAGTTTGGCGGAAAACTCATTGAGGGCTTCCTCCGCACCGTCCGGCAGCCGATCTGATGCCGCCAAGGGAACCACTTGCTGGGCAATGAAGTTGTTCTCCGGATCCTCCAAGACCACCAAATCTTGCTGCTTGATCGCAGGCGTAGTGGTGAAAATGTCCACCACGTCCACGTCTCCGCGGGTCAGAGCATCAACGGTCAGGCTGCCACCGGCGTCGTTAATGGGCTCAAAGGATTCTGGCACGCAGTTGTACTTGGCTTCCAGGCCGGGCAGCCCGTAGGCGCGTTCACGGAACTCCGGCGGGCCGGCGATCACCAGTTGGTCGCACACCTCCGCCATGTCCGTGATGCTGGTCAGCGAATACTCATCCGCGGTCTCCCGGGTGACCACCATGGCGTCCTTGTTCTGCGCCTCAGAGGGGTCCAGAACACTCAAACCGTCCGGCAGAGCATCCGGCAGAGCGTCCATGATCTCTTCTTCAGAAGCCGCCCCCGATTCCGGGTCCACATAGAGCAGCAAATTGCCGGAGTAGTCCGGAACCAGGTCAACGGAGCCATCCTCAAGCGCACCAATATAGGCTTCACGTGCACCAATACCGCTCTCGGTAGATGCTTCAATCCCGGCGTCCCGCAATACACCCGCGTACAGCTCGGCAATGATCTGGGACTCCGGGAAATCCGCGGAGCCCACCGTCACGGTGCCGTCCCCGCCGGAGGTGGAGCCCGAATCATTCAACGGATCGGAACCACCGCAGGCGCTCAACGTCAGCAGACCAACCACCGCAACGGGCAGAGCTGCACCCCGCCATCCACCCGCGCCCAGGAAACGACGCTTGGCCGAACCGGGTTGCTCGTCCACGACGGCGCGGCTGCCCGTACTCGACTGATGGCCGGAATTGAGCTGGTGTTCTGAGTTGAGCCGCTTGTTTGTTCGAGGCCGGGCGGAGTTGTGGAGGGTGGCTTTCATGGTGCTCTCCTGTGGTGATCTGACGGTGGGATCTGGGTGGTTGTTGAGATCAGTGGTTCAGTGCGGGGCGCTGCGCATCCCGGGGGAAGTGGCGGCACGTTGCACTCCAGCCAACACGGCATCCGTGGCCAACGCCAGTACCGCAACCAACAGCACGGAACCGAGCATGCGGGAGTAATCACGGACGGCAAGACCGTCAATCAGGTAACGGCCCAAGCCCCCCAGGTTGATGTAGGCAGCCACGGTGGCTGTGGCAATCACCTGCAGTGCCGCATTGCGCACCCCGCCCATGGCAACCGGCAACGCCAACGGAATCTCCACGCGGGTCAAAACCTGCATGGGTGTCATGCCCTGCGCCTTGGCAGCGTCCTTGGTGGCCGGCGAAACCTCCGCCACACCGGCGTAGGTGGCACTCAGAATGGGCGGTACGGCCAAAATCACCAGCGCCAGCAACGGCGGCACCAACCCCAGGCCCATCAGCGGAGAGAACAACGTCAGCAGACCCAAGGTGGGCAACGCACGCAGCGCACCGGAAATACCGAGCACGGCCCCGGCCCCCCGGCCGGTGTGCCCCACCAACAACCCCAACGGCACGGCGACGGCTATGGTCACCACCATCACGATCCCCGAATAGGCCATGTGCTCCACAATTCGAGATGGGATCGCCCCGGAGCCGCTCCAATTGACAGGGTCGGTCAACCACTGCCACATACCCCCCAAGAGATTCACGCGGCACCTCCCGTGGCTGCAATCCGCCGGGCGGAGTCATCCGCGCCGGGGACACCATCCTGGGATGTGGAGTCAAGGTGCGGTGAATCGGCGGAGGTGAGGGGTGCGACGTCGTTGTGATCGGTGCGCCGGATACGGCCTATGCGCTGCCAGCGGGTCAGGTAGTGGCCCAGCAGGCGCAGAAGCTGGTCCAGACCAACCGCCAGAATCACGGTGAGCACCACGCCCACCACGATTTCCTCCGGGATGGACCGGCGCAAACCGTCAGTGAACAACGTGCCCAAAGACTGAATGCCGATCACCGCACCCACCGAAACCATGGAAATGTTGGCCACCAACGCGGTGCGCACACCGGCCAACATGACCGGCACCGCCAGCGGCAACTCCACGGCGAAAAACCGTTGCCACGGGGTGTACCCCACGGCGGTGGCCGCCTGCAGAACCGAACGGTCCACGGCTGCAAAAGCATCCGTGCAGGAACGCACCAAAATGGCCACCACATAGATGGTCAATGCCACGATCACATTGACCACGGACGTGATCCGGGTACCCAAGATCACGGGCAGCAGCACAAACAAGGTCAGGGAGGGAATGGTGTAGAGCAAAGCCGCACCGTTGACCATCAGCGGTCGCAACAGTTTGGAACCAGCGGCAATCCGCGCCAGCGGAATGGAGATCAGCAGGCCCAGCACCACGGGCAGCACAGACTGAAACAGATGAGTCCCCGTCAGATTCAGCACCAGGTCAACGTTGTCTGGAAGCCACGTCATGACCGCGCCTCCCGTGCCTGTTCAATAGCGGTCATGATGTCCTGCGGGCGCAAAACTCCGCGCAGACGTCCGCGTTCATCCACGGCAACGGCCAGCCCGGACGGTGAGGACAAGGCGGCGTCCAAAGCAGCACGCAATGATCCACCGGGGCGATACAGGGAACCACCCACACGTTGGGAGACGGAGCCGGGAGACTGTTGCGCATCCGGGCCGGACTGCGCATCTGCACCGGCGGCCCCACTGGTGCCTGCCGCCCCGTCTGCGGCTGCCTCTGCGGTCACCCATCCCACCGGCGCACCGGCAGCGTCCACCTCCAGGATCCACCCGTTGCTCTCAACCCCCCGCGCCAGATCAGCTCTCCCCTGCAGCGGCTCGCCCGAACCCACTCGTCCGGCGCCCAACTGCGCAATCCGCCCTTGTGGATCGCGGGTCAGCACCCCCGTCACCGGGATGTCCCGGGCGTCAAAGGACAGTGCACGGAAACCGCGGTCACGGCCCACAAAGTCGGAAACAAACTGATCGGCAGGAGCCCGCAGAACTTCCTCCGGGGAGGCGTACTGCGCCAGCCGGCCACCGGTTGCAAATACGGCCACACGATCCCCCAGTAACACGGCCTCATCCATGTCATGGGTAACAAACACAATGGTCTTGTTCAATCGCTGTTTGAGGTCCAGCAACTCCTGCTGCAGATCGGCGCGCACCACGGGATCCACGGCGGAGAAGGGTTCATCCATGAGCAGGATGGGAGGATCAGCGGCCAGCGCCCGTGCCACACCCACACGTTGCTGCTGGCCTCCGGAAAGCTGGGCGGGATAGCGCGAGCCCAACGCCGGGTCCAACCCGATGGTCTCCAGCAGTTCCTCCGCCCGCTGCTTGGACTCCCGCTTGGGGTGGCCCAGCAGTCTGGGCACTGTGGTGATGTTCTCCAAAACCGTTCTGTGCGGCAGTAACCCGGAAGCCTGCATCACATACCCCATGGAGCGGCGCAACTTGGCCGCCGGTACAGCGGTGACATCCTGGCCATTGACGTGGATCTGCCCCGCAGAGGGCTCCACCATGCGGTTGATCATCCGCAATGAGGTGGTTTTCCCACAGCCTGATGGACCCACGAACACAGTGAGTGAACCCTCCGGGACATCCAGGTTCAAATCATCTACGGCGGTGGTCCCGTCCGGGTAGGTCTTCCGCACATTCCGGAAGCTGATGGCATTTTGGCCCATGGCAGGTTTTCCTGACCTCGATTGACTGGATCAGCCTATGCCATGCCTCAGACATCATCAGTGGACTTAACGTTTCTACTGACCTGGGAGACGTACTCTTAGCTCATGATTTCCAGTCACCCGGTGAACACCTGCGGGGAGTCAGCTCCGTGAGCGGCGGTCTGATCGCTCTCTTGGACGACGTCGCCGCACTCGCCCGAGCATCCGCTGCCTCCATTGACGACATTGGCGCCGCAGCGGGAAGAGCCAGCGTCAAGGCGGCGGGCGTCGTCGTTGATGACACCGCGGTGACCCCGCAGTACGTCCGCGATGTGGACCCCCAGCGCGAGCTGCCGATCATTTGGCGCATTGCCAAGGGATCACTGTTCAACAAATTGGTGATCATCCTGCCGATTGCGCTGCTGCTGAGCCAGTTTGCGCCGTGGGCGTTGACGCCCATCCTGATGCTGGGCGGGACCTACCTGTGCTTTGAAGGTGCGGAGAAAATTTGGGGAGCGATCTCCGGGCACAGCAAGCACATTGAACCCGTGGTGGAGGCCGGCGACGACGGCAAAGGTGGCAAGTCCGCCGAAGACAAGATGGTGGGTGGCGCCATCCGCACGGACCTGATTCTCTCCGCCGAAATCATGGTTATCTCCCTCAACGAGGTGGCCGCCGAGCCCATCCTGAACCGCGCCATCATCTTGGTGGTGGTCGGCATTGGCATCACCATCTTGGTTTACGGCGTGGTCGCGGCGCTGATCCGTATGGACGATGTTGGGCTGAAACTGGCCGGTCGGGAATCCGCTGCGGCACAGAAGTTCGGCGGTTTCCTGGTGGCCGCCATGCCCAAGGTGCTGCAGGTGATTTCCGTGGTGGGCACCGTTGCCATGCTGTGGGTGGGCGGACACATCATTCTGGTGGGGTTGTACGAACTCGGCTGGCATCCCATCTATGACTTTGTGCATCACGCCGCTGAGGCCGCCGCCCACGCGGTGCCGGTGTTGGCGAGTGTGGTGGCGTGGATTGTGAACACCTTTTTCTCGGCGGTGCTGGGCCTGGTCTGGGGTGCCGCGGTGGTCCTGGTGATTGAAGGCACCAAGGCTCTGACCGGTCGCGGAAAGGGGAAGCTCACCACCCGCCACCCCTCCGCCGAAAACATGGTTTGACCCAATTTTTGGGCCTAAATCCTAACCAAACCATGTTTTCGGCGGAGGGGAGGGGTTACTCCTGCTCCGCGAACTGGGTTTCGTAGAGTTCCGCGTAACGGCCTCCGGAAGCCAAAAGTTGCGCGTGCGGACCCCGTTCCACCACGCGCCCCCCTTCAATCACCAAAATCTGGTCTGCTTTACGCACGGTGGACAACCGGTGGGCAATCACCAGTGCGGTCCGCCCAGTCATGGCTTCATCCAGGGCAGCCTGCACGTACGCCTCATTGGTGGAATCCAACGCGGAGGTGGCCTCATCCAGAATCACCACCCGCGGGGAGGCCAACAGCAACCGCGCAATGGTCAACCGTTGCCGCTCACCGCCCGAGAGTCTGTAGCCGCGCTCACCGATCACGGTGTCCAGCCCGTCCGGCAACTCCCCCACCACGTGATCCATCCGAGCCCGGCTCAGCGCGGACCACATGTCCTCATCCGTGGCATCCGGATTGACCAGCGCCATGTTGGCCCGGATGGACTCGTGGAACAGGTGACCGTCCTGCGTCACCATGCCCACGGTCTGGCGCAGCTGTTCAAAAGAGGTGTCCTTGAGGTTGACCCCGCCCAACCGAACGGCCCCGCTGGTGGCGTCGTAGAGCCTGGGTACCAGGGAGGCAATGGTGGACTTGCCTGCACCGGAGGAACCCACCAGAGCCACGGTCTGCCCCGGCTCGACGGTGAAGTCCACGCCGTGCAGAACCTCCTCGTTGGCTCGCGGGTCCAGCACGGACACATCCTCCAAGGAGGCCAAGGAGACTTCATCGGCTGACGGATAGGTGAAGGCGACGTCGTCGAACTCCAAGGACACCGGTCCGGCCGGTATCCGTTGCGGCACCACAGGTTCGGTCAGCAAGGGCTTGAGATCCAGCACCTCAAAACCCGCTCAAAACTGACCAGTGCACTCATCACATCCAAGCGGGCGTTGGCCAGCATGGTCAGAGGGGTGTAGAGCTGGCTGAGCAGCATGGCCAAGGTGACCACCTGCCCGGCATCCAGATTGCCCAGGATGGCCTGCACGCCACCCAAGCCGTAGACCAGGGCCAGGGCGAGGGCGGAGACCAGGGTCAGGGCGGTGACAAAGGTGGCTTGCAACATGGCCACCCGCACGCCGATTCCCTTGACGCGGCCTGCCCGATCCGCGAATTCGCGTGATTCAGCACGGGGGTCGCCAAATAATTTGACCAGAGTGGCGCCACCGGCGGAGAAGCGTTCCGTCATTTGTGTGGACATGTCCGCGTTGTACTGCGCGGCCTGTCGCTGCAAATTGGCCAGACGGCCACCCACCAGGCGAGCTGGGATCAGGAAGATTGGCAGGAGAAGCAGAGAAAGCAGCGTGACCTGCCAGGAAATGGTCAACATCACGCCGACGGTCAGCAGTACGGAGACCAGGTTGGACACCACGCCGGACAGGGTGTTGGAGAACGCCCGTTGGGCCCCAATGACGTCGTTGTTCAGCCGGGAGACCAGCGCACCCGTACGCGTGCGCGTGAAGAAAGCGATCGGCAAGGTCTGCACGTGGTTGTAAACCGCAGTACGCAGATCCAGAATCAGCCCTTCACCGATCGTGGAGGACAGCCAGCGGTTGAGAATCCCCAGCCCGGCCGTGGCAATGGCCACCACCGCGATCAACACGGCCAGCCAGACCACCAGGTCAACCGGCCCACCGCTGGTGATCGCATTCACCACGTCACCGGCCAAAATGGGGGTTATCACTCCCAGCCCGGACACTCCCACGGAAACCAGCAGGAACACCAGCATCATGCGGTGGTGCGGATGGGCAAACCGGAAAATCCGCGCCACGGTGGCGCGTGAAACCCGGCTGCCCTTGAACTCTTGCCCCCGCGTTGCGTTGTAGAGCAACGCCATGGGGGAATTGTGCATACTCACGCGCACACTCTAGGGCCGTGGACGACGCCGGTGCTCATGTTTTCGCCATCAGCCCGCCACCCCGGTTGGCCCAATCGGTCAGTGGTGGCGCCCTCGATGATGGCAAGCGGCACTGCCTGTGGGCTCAGGTGGCGTCAGTAACCTCTGCCTCCGACGCCCCGGACCCACCGGCCTCCAGCAACGTGCGGCAGATGGTGGCCAGATGACCCACTTGCTCCGGTGTCAGCTTGTCAAAGATGACCTTGCGCACGTGTGCCACATGAGCCGGGGCGGCTTGCTCCACGCACCGCACACCGGCATCGGTCAGGACGGCCACCACAACGCGTTTGTCTCCGCCGTCCCCGTAGCGCTCCACCAAGCCCCGGTCCTCCAACCGAGTCACAATGCGCGACAGCCTGGACTGTGCGGTGTAGGTGGCGGTGGCCAGGTCTGACATACGGCGCTTGCGCTCGGGGGCCTCGGAGAGAATCGCCAAGACCAGATATTCGGCAAAGCTCAGCGATGAATCCTCGACCAGCTGCCGTTCAATGGTGCCCGGGGTTTTGAACATGACTGAGATGAGGCCCAACCATGCCTCACGCTCTTCCGGACTCAGCCACTTGGTTTCTGACATGAAGGTAATCATACTGCTGAATATCGTTATTTGACACATCAACTAAATCAAAACAGATCTTTGCGTCCGCGAATATCAGCCTACTTCCCTTTATTTCTGCGGGCCGCTGCTCGTTCACCACGGAGCACCACCGGGCGATCACCGGCGTGTCGCATCTCTGCCAAAATGGGCCCATGGACGATCAGGGAACCTGGCCCACACCCATGCCTGCAGACGGCAGCAGCGGCGAGCGCGACTTTGACCGGCAGGTCATGGACGAACTGCGCTCCGACCCCCAAGCGCTGCGTGCCATCGGCGGCGTCAAGGGCAACATCTGGGTGGTTTTGGCACCGGTCATCGCCGTGATCCTACTGATTCCCGCCTGGCTCCAGTGGCGCGCCACAGACTCCGCGGTGTGGCTCGCGGTGATTGCCGTGATCCTGGTGGTGGCCGCCCTGGTGTGGATTTCCCGCGTGAAAGCCGTGATGTCCCAAGCCAGGCAGGTGCTGGGCAATCACCTGGTGGGCTCTGTGGGCTACGGCGTGGGCGTGGTCCGCGCCATAGGCTTCCCCGATTCCAGCCAAACCCCGGCCCCCCAGCCCGTGAACGACGACGACACCCCAGCCGACTCGGATGCAGACGCCCCGGCGGAGGTTCCCACCGTGGAGGTGGAACTGACGCTGTCTGTTTCACCGGTTCAGGGCCAACGGTTCACTGCGACCTCCCTGCAGCGCTACGCCACGGTGGATGCGCTGCGGTTGGAGGTTGGTCAACACGGGCCGGTGCGCTACTTACGCCGGGATCCGGAAACCACCACCGCCATTGAAACTCGGTTGGAACCGGAAGCTGTGGAGAAGATTTACCGCGGCGCAGCCCTGAACTGACGCCACCCGATCCGCTGACCCACCCGCGCCACTGACCTCACTCGCTCCGCTCGATGCACTCAACCGCAGCGCGGCCGAACTACGGACGGGCCAGCGCCCGCTCCACACGACGCCGCAACTCCGGGTGCAGGTAAGGCTCAGCCGCCATCATCTGGGGCAGCGATGACTGCTCGGTGGTCGCGGCACGGAAAGCCTGGGACACCGTAATATCGTGCTCCGGCCGGAACTCCACGGTCACCTCCATACCGGCTTGAAGAAATCCTGGGCTCAACACCCGGAAATACGCCCCGGTGCGCGCACGCTGGGTGAAGGTCTTGGCCCAGCCCTGTTGCTGCATCACAGCGGCAAAGGTCCGGCAGGGAGTGCGGCCTCCCGTGACTTGGAGCCGCACCTCTCCGATCCGCCAGATTTCACCCAGGAGGGCGGAGTCGACGTCGTACCCATCCACCGTCAGATTCTCGCCAAAGGTGCCGTTGGTAATGGAGGTCCCCAACTCGGTTTCCCAAAAATCGAGCTCGGCACGGTTGAAGGCGTAAACGGCCTGGTAGTCGCCGCCGTGGTGCTGGTCATCGCCAATGTAGTCATCCACCAGTCCGGAACCGGGCCCTTGACCGCGCAGCCCGGGGTCACGGATTTCCACGGGGCCTTCCACCGGGGTTTTGAAGATGCCGGTGTCCAGCCTGTTGGACACAGGGTTACTCCGGCGTGCACCCGTGTTCACGGCCAGAATGGTGGCAGTCACGCTCAGAACCGCTTGGTGACCTTGGGAGTCTGGCTCTCTTGTGAGTCGGCAGCAGTCTTGCCGCCAGCAGGAGCCTTGGAACCGGAAGCAGTCTTGGCGCCGGATGCTGATCCGGTGCCCGAATCCTTACCGGAGGCCCGCGAAGCTGAATCGCGCAACGCCGCCCGGGCGTTCTTGGTCTTGTGCGCAAAGGTGCCGGTCTTGGATTCGCCCGAATCACCACTGGCGGGCGACTGGGAATCATCAATCTGCACCACGGCAAGACCCACCACGTTCAGGACCAGACCCGCCAGGCCCACCAGCCACGCAAACACCGTCCAGCCAATGCTTGCACACAGCAGAGCAAAGAAGATCAGGGCAAGTGAGGTCACCAATGCGGGCGTCAGGCGGCGGAAGTCGAACTTCATGAATCCCATTTCACCACACCAGCACCGACTGCACCGCGCACACACCCGCCATTACGGTGGAGACATGAGTATTGATCCCGCCGTGCTGGACCTTGCCCGCTCCGCCCGGAACGTGGCGGTGCTCTCCGGAGCCGGGATTTCGGCTGAATCCGGGGGCCCACCTTCCGTACCCCGGAAACCGGGTTGTGGGCCCGCTATTCACCCCAGGAACTGGCCACTCCGGAGGCTTGGGAGGATGACCCCGACGTCGTTTTCGCGTGGTACGTGCAGCGCGCTCGAATGGTGCGGGGCGTGCAACCCAACCCCGGGCACACGGCCCTGGCGCGCTGGGCACAGCACGCCACCGTGAGTATCAGCACTCAGAATGTGGACGATCTTCATGAGCGCGCGGGTTCCACGGTGGAGGCCCATCTGCATGGATCGCTCTTTGACTTCCGCTGTGAGGCATGTGGGCGCCCCGCGGACAGCTGGCAAATTGCGGATCTCCGGCTGGATTCCCCCGTGGATTCGGACCCACAGCCGCAGACCCCACCCGAGTGCCTGGAATGTGATGCCAGCATTCGTCCGGGCGTGGTCTGGTTTGGTGAAGCCCTACCCATGGAGGCTTTTCAGCGGGCAGAAGAAGCCATGGCCACCGCAGACCTGGTGTTGGTGGTGGGTACCTCCGGAATCGTGCAGCCGGCGGCCTCCCTGCCCCTGACCGCACTGGGCCTCGGGGTACCTGTGGTGGAGATCAATCCCGAGCCCACGGAGTTCTCCGCGTACGCCGATTTTGAAGTGCGGTTGCCCTCCGGTGAGGCCCTGCCGCTGTTAACAGCCAGCTTGTGATCGGCGTGTGCTTAGGGGTTGACTGGACACAAGGTTCATCATCTGCGGCTTGACCTGCCGCCTGACAGGAGTACACATGAGCACCTCACCCATTCTGACGATGAATGACGATCACACGATTCCCCAACTGGGTTTTGGCACGTGGCAGGTGGAAGCAGACGTTGCTCAGGAATCCGTGGCAACAGCCCTGGAGACCGGCTACCGCCACATTGACACCGCCGCGATCTACGGGAATGAAGAAGGTGTGGGCCGCGCAATCGCTGAATCCGGCCTGGCCCGCCAGGAGATCTTTCTGACCACCAAGCTCTGGAATGAGGACCAGGGCTTCGATTCCACCTTCAAGGCTTTGGACAAGTCCCTTGAACGCTTGGGAACCGATTACCTTGACCTGTATCTGATTCACTGGCCCTGCCCCGCCAACGGTCTGTACCGGGACAGCTGGGAGGCCATGGTGGAGTTGCGCAACAGCGGCCGAGTCCGTTCCATCGGTGTCTCCAACTTCCCCGCGGACCTGCTGGAAGAACTCGTGGGCACCGGCGTGACTCCCACCGTCAACCAGGTTGAACTGCATCCGTATTTTCCGCAGGTGGAGCTACGGGCAGCCAATGCCTCCCACGGCGTGCTCACGGAAGCCTGGTCCCCGCTGGGCCAGGGTGGGGAGATTCTGACCGACCCCGTGGTCACCCAGATCGCGGATGAAGTGGGTGCCACCCCGGCGCAGACGGTGCTGGCGTGGCACCTGGCCATTGGCAACATTGTGTTCCCCAAGTCCGTGACGCCGGAACGTATCCGCGAAAACTGGGGTGCGCTGAACGTGGTGCTGGATGAGGAGCAGCTGGAGCGCCTGACCGGCTTGGGCCGGGAGGACGGCCGCCTGGGCCCCGACCCCATGGAGTTCAACTGAACTCTCAACGGTAGTGCCATCCGGTACTACAAAACGTGAAGTACACGTAAACTGCGGGGGCGGTTCGGCTGAGCCAATCGCCCCCGTTCATCAGATGTGACCACCCCGGGGACCCTCCGGTTGGGACCGTGCGCACCACCTGCGGTTCGTCGTCCGCCTGCTGGACCCACACCGCATTGGAGCATCCCACATGGCCCCCAGCACCTCCCCCGCGCAACCCTCCCAGCCACCCCACACCACACCCGATCCTGACCTGCCGTGGGCTGAGGGGGAATCCGGACGACGACGCACCACCCCCGAACAGGAAAACGGCAAGCGTGGCCCCACGTGGCTGCGAGTGCTGCTACCAGCTTTTGCGCTCCTTGCCTGGGTGGTGGTGATCGGCCTGGGTGGTCCGTTCTTTGGGCGGATCAGCAACGTGGTGGAGTCCAGCCAATCTTCTTTCCTCCCGGAAACGGCAGAATCCACCCAGGTGTCCAACCGGGCAGACGATTTTGTGCAGGATCCTTTCATCCCCGCCATTGCGGTGGTCCAGCGCGACGACGGCCTGACGGATGAAGACCGGCAGTGGGCGGAAAATCTCAGTGAGTCCCTGGTGGATGCGGGGCTGGCCGAGGAAGCTGCCTCCCCGCCCGTGGAGTCTGAGGACGGCAAGGCCCTCCAAATTTTTGTACCCATGGATGAGAGCGGGTACGACGAACAGGTGGGTGAGCTCCGTTCGGAAATGGCAGACACCGCACCGGATGGGCTGAACACCTTTGTGACCGGTCCCGCCGGCTTTGCCACTGAACTGGCTGAGGGGTTTGCGGGCATTGACGGCATCTTGCTGTTGGTGGCACTGGCCGTGGTGTTCGTGATCTTGGTGATCGTTTACCGATCACCGCTGCTGCCCATCATTGTGCTGATCACGGCCATGGCGGCTCTGTGCGCGGCCATCATTGTGGTGTACCTGATGGCCCAGAGCGGTCTGATCCAAATTGATGGGCAGGTCCAGGGCATCTTGTTCATCCTGGTGGTGGGTGCCGCCACGGATTACTGCCTGCTCTACACGGCCCGCTACCGGGAGGCTCTGCGCCAGCACCGCAGCAAGAGCGCAGCCACGCGCACTGCCATTCGCGGAACCATTGAACCTGTGCTGGCCTCCGGCTCCACGGTGATCGCCGGGTTGCTGTGCCTGCTGTTCTCTGACCTTGGTTCCACGCAGGCGTTGGGCCCGGCTGCGGCCACCGGCATTGCCTTCTCCATGCTGGCTGCCCTGACCTTCCTGCCGGCTGTGCTCTACGTGCTGGGCCGAGCGGGCTTTTGGCCTTCGCGCCCCAAGTTTGATCCCGACCGCCCGGATGCTGTGCGAGTGGTGGACCACGGCGGGGCCCAGGGGTTGCCCAGCGTCACGGGGAAGGGGCTGTGGGCCGGCATCGGCCGTTTTGTGGCCCGTCGGTTCCGGGTGGTCTGGATTGTCTCCACCTTGGCGTTGCTGGTCATGGCGGCATTTGCCCCCACGTTGCAGGCCTCCGGCCTCAAGCAGTCCGAGACGCTGATCGGCGCCTCCCCCGCCTCCGATGGGCAGGATGCCCTGTCCGCGCACTTCCCCGGCGGCACGGGATCACCCATCACCGTGATCGCCCCGGAGGGCACGGCCGATGACGTGGCGGCGGTGGCCGGCCAGTTGGATGTCACGGACTCCGTGACGGTCACGGCCACCGATTCGCCGTCGGGCTCCCTGCCGCTGGGACGTGCCGCAGATGAACAGGCCGAACAATTCCAGGATGCTCCAGAAGGCGCCAATCCGTTTGCGGATGTGGAACCCACCGTGGTGGACGGGGACGTCCAAATTCAGGTGACCACCACGGTGGCCCCGGATTCGGATGAGGCTCAGGAAGCCGTGACGCAGTTGCGCACCGACCTCAAGGACGTGGATTCCGGGATCATTGTGGGCGGTGAGACTGCCAGCACCATGGACACCCAGGCGGCCTCCATTCACGACCGCAACCTGATCATCCCCATCATCCTGGTGGTGGTCACCATCATCTTGATGCTGTTGCTGCGCTCCATCCTGGCGCCGGTCATCCTGATCATCCTGACCGTGATCTCCTTTGCCTCCGCGCTGGGGGTTTCGGCGCTGCTGTTCAATCACGTGTTCAATTTCCCGGGTTCGGATGCCTCCGTGCCGCTGTACGCATTCGTGTTCCTGGTGGCATTGGGGATTGACTACAACATCTTCCTGATGTCCCGCGTCCGGGAGGAGTCCCTGGTGCATGGCACTCGGGCCGGTATTCTGCGTGGCCTGGTGCTGACCGGCGGAGTGATCACCTCCGCGGGCATTGTCTTGGCCGCCACCTTTGCCGCCCTGGCCGTGATCCCGATTGTGTTCATGGTTCAGCTGGCCTTCATTGTGGCTTTTGGCGTGCTGCTGGATGCTCTACTGGTGCGGTCCCTGCTGGTCCCCGCACTGACCTACGACGCCGGACGGATCATCTGGTGGCCCTTCCACAAGAAGATCCAGCCGTGATCCAACAGCCCTGACATGCCAGTGCGCAGTTGTGTGGCCCCCGATTGAATCGGGGGCCACACAACTGCGCACTGGGCGTGAGAGATCCGGCTGTCAGGCGGCGTTGTGCCGAATGACAGGGATCTCCTCGGTGATGGGGCCGTCGTCGTGCTCCATGGACGGCGCGGTGTGCATTGCCGGGGCGGGAACCTGAACGGGCTGCCGTTGGTGGGAGTCCGAATAAGCCTCCGCGTACGCCACGCTGCGGTCCGGGCTGCGGTAGTTCAGCTTGCGCTGACTCTGATCCAGATCCCAGCCAAAAGTCTGCGCCAAGGCAGGTACGGCCTGATTGGCCACACCGCAGCCCAGTGCAATCCCGGCCCAAGCCACGGGCAGCGCTGCCAGGATGTCCAGCACGTAGGCACTGGAGCCGATCAGCGTTGCCGCGGCCACCATCAGGGTCACGCCACCGCCCACGGCCAGAAGCAGCGTGGACTTGGTGTGGTGGCGCGCCGTGACCAGAAGCGCCAGGGTGATCACAATGGCACCGCACACCGCACCGGCCGGCATGGAAGACGCGGTCTCAGCGGCCGTCAGGGATTCCCCTGGAATCATGGGGGCGGGGCGCGCCACAATTTGCTGGGTCATGAAGCACACCAGGGAAGCGACGACGGCGGTCACCGCAAATCCTGCTGCATCCCGAGCGGAACGGCGGATCACCACCAGCCATGCAGTCAACGCTGCGATCACGGCGAAAATCATGGGTGCGCTGAAAGCGCCGTGCACAAAATTGGCAGCGGCCAGCACCATGGAAGAACGCACGGGTTCAAGTGCCGCAAGGACCTGCGACTCAGCGGCTCGAAGCTGCGGAGTGAAGCTGATGATCCGTCCCAAGGTTCCGATTGTCAGGATGACAATCAGCGGGATGATGATCCAGTGCTCCAGCTGCGGCAGCCGCCAGGTCGTGCGGTCCGGCGAGGGGGAAGTGTTCTGCGCCGGGGAAGACATTTTTCAATTGTGGCATCACTCGCAGAAATCTCTAAACGCCACGTCGAAGTTGAACAACAATCGGGAATATTTTTAAGCACCTTCCCAGGAAGTCAAGGCTCCACGGGAGCATTGGGAGACTCTTCCACAGCGCCGGTGGTGGGACCGGGGACCGTCTGCTGCACCTGTTCCAGAGGTTCCACCCATCCCTGCTCCTGCAGTTGTTGCAACTCTTGCAACTGCTCCAGCTCGGATGATGGCGGTTCATCCGCCGGGGCTTCCCACACCGGGGCGTGGAGGAGGCTTTCACCAGGGTCTTCGCCCTGATCCTCGGCGATGAACTCCCCCAGGACCGGATTACCAAAAACGGGAGTGCCAGAATCTGGAGTGTCAAAGTCCGGAGTGTCTGAACCCGGAGTGTCAAAATCCGAGGCATCAGAATCCACGTGTGTGGCTTCATCGACCGGCAGCACCCACGGGGCAACCTGCGCACCATCATTTTCGTGATCACCGGCAAGGTCTTGATGTGCGGGGCGGGTGGTGGGGGCGTCGTCGTCGTGAGGGGCGGTGGCCCACGGTGAAACCGGCCCGGAACGCGCCACGGCCATGGTGGAATCCGATTCCTCTGCGCTCGTGGGTGGTGCCTGGGCCAGGAGGTGTTCGGAGCCGAGCGCAGGTGCGGTGTCCTGTGGAGTTGCGGGCACGGAATCGGCAGGGACCTCAATCACCGTGGCGGGGACCAAGATCAGGTCTGTGCGTTCCCCCGCGGTGCGCATGACGCCTGGCGCGGCCAGCGGCACGGGTGTGGGGATCGTCAACTCCACCACCGGGACGGCCTCACGCAATGGCGGGAAAGGGGCAAACCGCGTCATGGTGCCGATCTCCACGTGTGTGGCCTCTGGAACCCCCGCCACCAGCGCATCCACACTCCGTGCGGGCATGGCCACGTACACGCTTCCCACCACGGTGCCCCGGTCCGGGGGTGGTGCCGGCAAATCCACGGTGGGGTGCGTGCTCCACGTGCGCCGGCCCTCCGTGGAGAACACGCTGCCCACACCGCGCCCCATCTGGCTCACGGCGGAACCCGCACGAAAAACTCCAGCTGGGTTGGGCCGAACGTAGGTCTTGGCGCCCTTTCCCGTGCCCACCTGCGGCAGGGCAGCCGTGGGGCTGTGGCTCGGGTCTGTTTCCCCATCACGTGCCCCGGCATCCGGCCAGGCCGTAATGGTGACCTGCGGGGAGGCTTGCGGTGATGATCCCCGTGCGGTCATGGACGAATCATCAGAAGAGTGCTGCTGAGGCGGTACAAGATCCGAGCGCAGCGTTTCCGCAGTGGTACTGGGCGCCACCGTGGTGATCATCCCGGCCACCACAACGCCGGCCACCACGGTGATGTGGACGGGCACACCGCTGGAGGACGCCGGCATACGCAAGTGCCACATGGCATGGGCCTTTGGGTCCCGGTGACGCCCGCGACCTTTGATGAACCCACGCGTCCGGCCGTTGCCGCCCACGCGTTCCCCCTTTGCTTCCCGCCGCCCGTGGCACGGACCCGGAATCCCGGCTCCCGCAACGAACGCAGCCCCAAGGATTCGCTCCCCCGCGAACCCAGCTTCCGTGCTGTCACCAACTGAACTGCCGCCGGCAATTCACCGCATCTGGAGATGGGGTCCGATCACCGGGATAGGGGACAGTTTGGCGAAACAACATGAAGCTCTCTTGCAATTTTAGTGACGCATCACCGCGTCCAGCAAGGCCAAACGGCAACTCCGTGTGCCGCCGTGCCCACAACGACGACGCCGCGCCTGTCCCCTTCTACGTGGTCAACTGGGCGGGGCCAACCGGGGCGAGCCGAGGCAGGAGGCAACCCTCCCCTTTGACATCAAACCGACATGAATTCGTCACCGTGTGGACACTCACATTGCTGCCCTTTACTCTGTCAGGAACTTTTCGGTGTGACTGGGGCCATAGGCGGCAGCTCCACCTGGGACGGCCAAGGAGCTGAGCATGTCCACATACACCTCCCCCACCTCCGTGGCGGGTCATACCGCCAATACCGGCGCAGTGGTGCGAATCACCATTGTGGCCGCCATTGGCGGTTTCCTGTTCGGCTACGACTCCGCCGTGATCAATGGCGCCACCTCTGCCATGCGTGAGTACTTTGGTGTGGGTCCCACCGCATTGGGTACCGCAGTGGCATCTGCCCTGCTGGGTGCTGCCGCGGGTGCCGCCATGGGCGGACGCCTGGCGGACAAGTGGGGCCGCGTGCGCATGATGCGCGTTGCGGCGGTGTTGTTCCTGGTCTCATCCATCTTCTGCGCCATTGACCCCTTCTTTGGTGCGGACATGGGTGGGTTCTACTGGCTGGTGGCCTGGCGCGTGATCGGCGGTGTGGGTGTTGGCGTGGCCTCCATCATTGCCCCGGCTTACATTGCCGAAATCGCCCCGGCGGACATTCGCGGACGTTTGGGCTCATTGCAACAGATGGGCATTGTGCTGGGCATTTTTGCCTCCCAAATCGCCAACCGCATTGTTGTGGGTCTGGCCGGGTCCTCAGAAGCCACGTGGCTGTTCGGCATGGACGCATGGCGGTGGATGTTCCTTCTGGAGGCCATTCCCGCCCTGGTTTACCTGGTGGGCGCCTACACCATCCCCGAATCCCCGCGCTGGTTGGTCCAGCAGGGCCGCAGGGATGACGCCATGACGGTGATGGTCCGGCTGCAGGGTGAAGGCCCCGCTCAGCACCGCCTGTCCGTCATTGACCGCACCTTGGACAAGGAACACAACCCGCGGTTGGCAGACCTGGCTGGCAAGGCGTTCGGGCTCAAGCCCGTTGTGTGGATCGGTATTGGCCTGGCTGCCCTGCAGCAGCTGGTGGGCATCAACGTGATCTTCTACTACTCCAACCAGCTGTGGCAGTCCGTTGGTTTCCAGGAGAGTGATGCGTTCACCATCTCCACCATCACCTCCATCACCAACGTGGCCGTGACCATCGTGGCCATCCTGCTGGTGGACAAGATTGGCCGTAAACGTCTCCTGCTGATCGGTTCCATCGGCATGGCGCTCAGCTTGGGCACCATGGCGGCAGTCTTTGCCACGGCCACCGTGACGGATGCCGGACCCGTTCTGGGTGACACCGCCGGACCCATTGCCCTGGTGGCTGCAAATCTGTACGTGGTGTTCTTTGGTATCTCCTGGGGCCCCGTGATGTGGGTTCTGCTGGGAGAAATGTTCCCCAACAAGATCCGCGGTGCCGCCCTTGCCGTGGCCGGATTTGTGCAGTGGATGGCCAACTGGTTGGTCACGGTGACCTTCCCCATCATCTCGGATGTGTCCCTGGTCTTTGCCTACGGGCTCTACGCGTTCTTTGCGGCGGTCTCCGTGCTGTTCGTGATCAAGGCAGTCAGAGAAACCAAGGGCGTGGAGCTGGAGGACATGCACGACTGACCCGCCCACCATCGGAGAGTTGGCGGTCATTTCGCCCTGGAGGCCACACCGGGTGCCGGGAGCCAGCCTAAAATTCAGAGCGTGACTCACACAGAACCCTCCGGGCTGCAGCAGGACAAAGGCATCACCTCCAAGGCTGAACTGTCCCGGCGGCAGGTACTGCACAGCCTGGGAATGAGCCTGGGTGTGGCAGGCACTCTGGGTCTGACCGCCTGCACACAGACCGGTTCGGACGGTGGCTCCGGCGCTGCGGCCTCTGATACGGCGTCGCCAACCCCTGTGGCGGTCAGCACCTCTGACACCTATCAGGTGGCGGACCCGGTCAAGGTCACCTACGGCAATGAATCGGACCGCCAGTACGGGCAACTGTGGATTCCACCCAATCTGCCGGCCAACAGTCCGGCGGCTGTGGTCATGATCATCCACGGCGGAGGTTGGCTGGCCTCCTCAAACTTGACCTACATGGAACCTTTGGCCAAGTCACTGGCTGCCCACGGGGCTGTGGCCTGGAACATTGAGTATCGCGGGGTCCACGGTGGGGGTGGTTGGCCCCAGACATTCACAGACGTTGCGGCCGCCATGGATCTGGTGCCCAACCTGACCGAGCACATTGGCTCTCCGGTGGACTCCACCAGGTTCTTCATCACCGGCCACAGTGCCGGAGGCAATCTGGCCGCGTGGGCGGCCTCACGGCATGTCAACAATGCCGGTCAACCAGGCGGTGAACCCAAGATTGACGTCAGAGGGTGTTTCCCCATGGCCGGTGTGTATGACCTCACCTTGGCCGAGGACAACAAGGATCCCTACATGATCCCGTTACTGGGCGGCGAACCCGAACAGTGTCCGGACCGCTACGCTTTGGCCTCCCCCATTGACCATCTCCCCACGCACCGTCACTTCATCTGCTTCCACGGGGAGAATGATTCCGTGGTGAAGGTGGACCAGGCCAAGGAATATCTGGCGGCTGCGCAACAGGCCGGAGACAATGCCGAGGCGGTGATCTTGCCTGATGCCTCCCACAACTCCTGGACCACCCATCAATCACATCCGTGGCAGGTGGCACATGACCGGATCATTGCCACCCTGGCATCCGCCTGAGTCCTCCATCTGAAGGTGCCGGGGCCTGTCAGGCGGAGACATCCACCGCCGTGATGGTTTCCAGTAGCCGCTGCTGGCCCACCGCATAGGCGTAGGTTTTGGAATCGGCCCACGCAGAGTGTTCCGTGTCCAACAGAATCACGGTTTCGGCGGGGTTGCCGTCCTGCTCTCCCACGGCGGCGTAGTTGTAGGTCTGGTTGATCGGCACCACGGAGTCGGCGGTTCCATGACAGCAGACAAACCGGACGTCCTGGGGAATGTTGTGGATGGGAGAGGCCAAGGTGTAGTTCTGCGGCACCTGCGACGGGGTACCGCCCATCAGGTTGACCATGTGCCGATGACCGGATCGCTGCGCAAATGTCAGGTCATAGACACCGGCGTAGGACACGCACGCAGCGGGACGAATCACCGGGCGCCCACCGGGTTGCTCTGAGCCCCGCATGTGGCGGGATGCCGCCCAGGTGGCCAAATGCCCTCCGGCGCTGTGCCCGGTGAGGAAAAAGCGTTGCCGGTCAATGCGCCTACCAATGTGTTCGGCAAGTTTGGGCACAAAATCCATGGCTGCAGCCACGTCCACAAAGGTGTTCGGCCAGCCACCACCGCCACCAATTCCGCGGTACTCCACATTCCACGTGGCAATTCCGTAGGAGGCCATGTTGCGTGCCATGGCGCGCATGTAGTGCAGCGTGGAGGTGGCCTGCCACGATCCCCCGTGCAGCACCATGAGCACCGGCACCTTGATGTTTTCCGGCAGCCCCAGCGGCACCGTGAGTTCCCCGTACTGACGGTCGCTCGCCTGCCCGTAGGCCAAAGTCACCGGCTCGGCCACTTCGTACGTGGTCTCCGCGCTGATGGGCAGGGGTGCCTCCGTGGGAGCCACCGTGGGTTGTGGGGTTGGCTGCTCCGTAGGAGATACGGAGGCAGCAGCTTCATCTGCGGAGTCATCGGCCCCGCATCCCACCAGCGCCACGGCCGCTGCCGCTCCCATCCCACCCAAAAAACGACGCCGCACCACACCCCGCAGCGCAGCGGCATGCGGTGTGTGGTGGTCATGGGGGTGGTGGGACATTCAACAACCTGTGGTGGCGCGGGCAGAAGTACATACAGCGAACGGGCAAAGTTTCGCTGGAAAAAATGGGGAGGATTCCATCCTTCCCTATTCAGGCGCACTTTCCATGGCTGAATGCCAAGAATTACCCCGCTGTGCCCGAACACACACCGGTTCAGGTGCCAGGGTGTTTCAGAGCGTTTCAGCGTGGGACAGCACGTTCAGCGTGGGACAGCACGTTCAGCGTATGGCGGCGCGTTCAGAGCAGCGTGTGGCACGAGGTTCATCCCCAAGCCATGTAGCCCTAGCCACGCAGCGGGTTGGCCAGTTCGTCCTTGGCCATGCCGGCAATCCACCACACCGCCACGGCAGCCACCACTGGGATGATCGCAGCGATCACAAAGATCACCGGAATGGGAATGACCACAGCCATGGGTCCGGCCAGAGCCATGGAAACGGGCAACAGCAGCAAGGAGACAAAAAAGTCCAGGCTGGAGACCCGACCCAGCATCCGTCCCGGGACACGGCGTTGCAGCAAAGTGCCCCACAGCACCTGCCCGATTCCATCCGTGGCACCCACAATCACCAGGATCACCACCATCACGGCCCAGGAATTGGTGTAACCCACAAAGGCCAGCGGCAAGGTGCCAAAGCCCCACACCGTGACTATCAGCGTCAGATAGCGCCGCGGATAGGGCAATCCGGCGGTGATCATGGCTCCGATGGCCGCTGAGACGCCCGTGACCGCCAGCAGCAAACCGAATTCAGCCTCTCCGGCGCCAAAGTTGTCCCGGACCACAAAGGGCAGCAGAACTTCCAGGGGTCCCAGGAAAAAGAAGATGGTGATGACCGCAAACACCAGGGTGCCCAACAGCCACGGGGTGCGCACGGTGTACTGGACACCCTCCAGGAGATCTCCCAGAACTTTGCCCACTCCACCCGCGGGTGCGGCAGCAGGTTCCACGGGAGCCCCGGAAGCGGCAGCCTGTGCACCAATTCCGGTGATGTTGATGGCTCCCGTCTGCACGGGTGTTTCCTGTGGTTCGCCCTTGCCGTCCTCCGGCTTCTCCGCGCCTCCCGGCTGCCCCACCTGCTTGCCGTGCTCCACCTCTTCCAAGGAGGGCACACGCAGAGCGAACAGTGTGCCCACGGAAAGCAGCCCGCACAGGGTCACCGCCGCGTATCCAGCCCACGGACCCCAGGCTGCCACCAGCAGACCGGCAGCAGCCGGTCCTGCGGCAGTTTGCAGCAGTGGACGGGCTGTACCTTCCACCCCGTTGGCAGCCAGCAGCTTGTCAGGGGGTAACAGCCGGGGCAGAGAAGCCGAGTAGGACGGATAGAACATGCCCACACCGGCAAAGATGATGAACGCCGCAATGGAGAGATGCCACAGCGCCAGGAGCCCCGTCAGGCTCAGGTAGGTCACCACAGCCACTGCGGCAGTCATGCTCAGGGTCACGCCCAGGAGCACACGGTGCGGCGGCAACCGATCCGCGGCCACCCCACCCAGAAGGGCAAACACCACCAGACCGGACGCGCCAATGGCGGTGACCGTGGACAGCGCCACCGGGGAACCGTCAATGGCCATGACCTGAAAAATGGTGGTCACAGCCCATGTGCCCTGCCCCATGACCATGGTCAACATGGCCAACGCCAAGCGCGGATACCCCTGATAGCTGAAGGGGGCAACGGCTCGACCGGCCGCGCGGGCAGTTGCCCCACGTGCCGCTCCAAGACCGCGTTTGCCCGAACTCACGGCAAGGCAGTCTATGGGTCAGGGACTCCCCCGCGAAAGGGGGGTTCAGCAGTGACCAGGGGCCTCGGGGATGCCCGGTCAGGGGAATCCCGCGCGAAAGGGGGTTCAGTCCCTCCCGGGACGTGGGCGCACAAACGGGAAGGCCAGGACATCCCGAATGGTGGTTCCGGTGAGCACCATGACCAACCGGTCCAGCCCAATGCCCAACCCACCGGTGGGTGGCATGCCAAGTTCCAGTGCGCTGAGGAACTCTTCGTCAATCTCCATGGCCTCCGGGTCACCCGCGGCGGCCTTCAAGGACTGTTGGGTGAATCGCCGTCGCTGCTCCACGGGATCTGTCATCTCCGAGTACGCGGTTCCCAACTCCATGCCGCCCACCACCAGGTCCCAGCGCTCCACCAGCCCCGGCTTGGAGCGATGCGGTGCAGTCAGCGGGGAGGTCTCCACGGGGAAATCACAGTAGAAGGTGGGTTCCATGGTGTTGGGTTCCACCAACTCCCCGTACAGCTCCTCCAACACCGCACCGGGCCCCATGGCGGGACCCACCGGGACATTGTTGTCACGGGCCAGCTGCAGCAACACGTCAATGTCCGTGTCCACGGAGACTTCCTGGCCCACTGCTTCTGACACGGCTTCCGTGACGGTCCGTACCCGCCAGGGCCCGGAGATGTCCAGAATCTGCGGGGTCTGAGAGTCCACGGTGGGTGCGGCGTCGTCGTTCCGGGTGTGATCACCGTTCGAGTGGCTGCGGTGAACGTCCACCAGGGGCAGTTCGGGGCGTCCGTACAGAGCCGTGGCTGCCGCCTTGACCATGGCCTCCGTGAGGTGACGCATGGTGGTGTAGTCAGCCCACGGGACGTAAGCCTCCAGGGCCGTGAACTCGGGGTTGTGGGTGGCATCGGCGCCCTCGTTGCGGAAGTTGCGCGCCACCTCGAACAGCGGACCGTATCCACCCACCAGGAGCCGTTTGAGGTAAAGCTCCGGAGCAATGCGCAGGCTCAGCCCCATGCCGTAAGCATTGATCCAGGTGCGGAACGGGCGAGCGGAGGCACCGCCGTGCACGGTGTTGAGCACGGGGGTTTCCACCTCCCGCAGACCCGCCTCCAGCAGGAAATGACGCACGGTCTGGATGACCGTGGCCCGCTGGTGCAGCAGCCGCAGACGGTCCGGGTGGACCACCAGATCCAGTGAACGACGCCGCAGCCGCGCCTCCGGGTCTTCAAAGCCGGCGAACGGGACGGGCCGCAGCGACTTGGCCGCCACCGTCAACCCGCTGGCCAGGATGGACGGGGTGCCGTTGCGCGAGCTCCCGCTCCTGCCATCCACCACCAGGATGTCGCCCAGGTCCACAGTGTGGTTCAGCAGCTCGAACTGTTCCTGGCCCACGGCAGCTCGCTCCATCACCACCTGGAGATCGGCACCAGCCTCCGTGAGAGTCAGGAACTGGACGCCACCGTGATCCCGGTGGTGCCGCACCCGGCCGGAGAACCGCACGCTGCGGCCCGGGGTGGCCAGTGCCTCTACCGCGACCGCCAGAGGATCAACGTCCAGAATCCCCACGGGCCAGGGCGGCTCACCACATTCCGCAAGGTGATCGGCATGTTCTTTGCGGTGAATCTCCTCCGGGGTCCGGCGCGGGCCGAGCTCACTCAGCACCGCATCAGCCTGCGGTTCCAGCAGACGCTGCTCCGTCTGCCTGATCTGTTCTTGCTGCTCGGCGGTGAGGCTGTGGCCGTCATGGCCGGTGGCTCCACGGCCAGAACGCGGCCACAGGTCCGGGACAAAGCCCTCCGCAATCCCGGAGGCAATGGCCACCCGGGGCAGAGTCAGGAGGTTTTCGTACACCACGTAGCGCGGGACCCATTCGGGGTGGAACTTGTCATTGAACCGGTACAGACGTTCCAGCTGGAAGAACCGGTCCAACCTGCCCAGCACACCTGAGTTGAACCGGGTCATGGCCCCGGCACCCAAGCGGTCTGCGTCCGCAAACACGCCGCGGAACATGGCAAAGTTCAGGGACACTTTGGCCACGCCCAGTTGCTCAGCGGTGCGCATGAGTTCGGCAATCATGAACTCGGAGACTCCATTGGGCGCCTGCGGACTGCGGCGCATCACGTCCAGGGACAGCCCCCGCCGGCCCCACGGCACAAAGGACAGCAGCCCCACGGCCTGGCCTTGGGCATCCCGCGCCACAACGACGACGCTGCGCCCATCGCCTAAGTCTCCCCACCTGTTGAGCGCCATGGAGAACCCGCGGTCCGGTTCTGCCCCCCGCCATTGGTCAGCCAAGACGCCCAAGTCTGCCAGCTCGATGGGATCAACGTCCTGGTGGCGCTGCACCGTGACCGTGAGCCCATCCCGGCGAGCGCGGCGCACCGCCCGGCGAACTTCCGTCATGTTGGTGGAGCTCAAGGTGAAGCGATCCGCGTGAAGGACGGCTTCATCCCCCATGGTGGTCACGGCCATGCCCAGGCCGTCACTGTCCCGGTCAGCGTAGGCGCGGGCACCGGCTTCCGAGGCGGAGATCACGCCCAGGAGCAGCCCGTAGCGGCGGGCTTGGTCTTTCCATTGGGCAATTGCTGCCGGCCACGAATGGGGGTCTCCCACGGGGTCCCCGGAGGCCAGACTGACCGCGCCGATGGTGCGGAAGGTGACGGCCGCGCGACCGTCGGCAGAGAAGACCACCTCCTTGTCCCGGCGGGTGGCAAACCAGCCCAGCGAATCCAGGTCTCCGTGCTGGGCCAGCAGTTCCCGCAGGTGGAGTTCACCATCGGCCGTCCACTGGGCCGATCTGCGCCCGGCACGCAGCAAGGTCCACACGGTCAGGATCAAGACCACGGCCAGCACTATGGCAATGATCTGCGGAACCCAGGGGGGAACGGCGTCGATATGGCGCCACCCGCCCTGATGAGAGCCCATGGCTGCCCAGAAAACGCGGCCCAGTTCCCCAAATTGAGTCCACCCAACTTGGGTGGTGGCCACAATCAAAGCCTGCGTCAGGACCAATGAAATCAACAGACCAACCGCACCGGTGGCTGCGGCCACCCATCCCGCCCCGGGGCGGACCCGCGCCGGAAATGCTTTCCAGGAACGGATGGCGGCTATCAGCGTCAGACCACCCACCACAATTCCTGTGGTTTCTATGGCCACGTGAACGGCATAGGGAAATATGCCGTGATTGTTGGTGCTCCAGATCCATTGGTCCGTGAGGATCAAGATGGAGACGATCATCCCGAACACGCTGAATGCCATCACCGCCAGCAGGGCCAGCCGCATGCGGCGCACCAAGGCCGCAGCCACCAAACCCACCAAAATGGCTGACACCAGAGATGGTGTGACGGGAATGTTCAACGCACCGAACACCACCACCGGTACCACCGTGAGCGGGCCCGTGATGCGCAGGATCCACAGCGCCACGGCCACAGCGGCAGCCAGCGTCCAAACCCAGGTCAGAATCCGCGCCAGGCGCTCCGCCACCGGGTCCCGTTGTTCAAGGGGACGTGTGGGTGGTGATGGGTGGGACACTGAATTCCTCCGGTTGATGGACAGGACAACTTGATGGACAGGACATCGGTGGCACCGGCACGTGGTCGAATCGTTGATCGGCATCAACAACTATTCCACGTCTGTGACAACCGCAGCAGCGGCACACCAACACAGGTTTCCTGGGTGCTTTCCGGAAACTCTCCGATCACTGCCGCCACCCCGGCCACGCGTTGCCAGGGAATGTGTGCACTCAGACTTTGCGGGCATAATTCAACAGGACAGTGCCCGCCATGGCGCTGAAGAGCGCACAGGAGCGCTACTGGACAACGCGCCACCCCAGGGCTCTGCGCGGCCCGTGCACCATGAGGATTCCATGTTCAA
Organism: Kocuria sp.; assembly: GCF_030538595.1. Classification (GTDB taxonomy): domain Bacteria; phylum Actinomycetota; class Actinomycetes; order Actinomycetales; family Micrococcaceae; genus Kocuria. Next base: position 96,397 of record NZ_JAUNTS010000010.1, on the reverse strand, counting down.
CATCACCGGGCTGCCCATTCTCATCACCTCCGCGGTGCTGTTTGTCCTGTTGTTGTTGGTGGCCCTGCTGGTGGTCCCGCGCAGACGCGGGCCGGGGGTGCGCAAGTACGTGGAGCAGGCAGTGGCCCTGGTGCTGGTGATCTTCCTGGCGTTGGCCACCACGTTCCTGTACCTCAACCGCGACAACAACTGGTACGGGGCCTGGGGGGATCTGTTTGCCAGCAATGACATTGGCACCATTGACTCCAATTCCTACGGGTCCACCCTGGCTCAGAACGCCACGTACAAGCAGCAAACCGGGGGCACCCTCACGGATCTGCAACGTAATCCGCAGTCGAATCCGGCGCTGGGTTCGGTCAGCTCGCGGGAGAGCACGGGTCAGTGGTTGAACGTCACCATCAAGCCCACCTCCACCAGCAAGACCCAGTTGACCGTTGATGCCTTGGTGTGGCTGCCACCGGGCTACGTGGCCAATTCGGACCGCTCCTACCCGGTTGTGGTGGGCTTTCCCGGGGTACCCGGTTCTGTCAGCACTTACCAAAATGGTCTTGACATTGACAATCTGGTTCTCAAGAACGTCCAGAACAAGACCATGCAAGCCCCCATCATGGTCTTCCCGGATGTCTTCCCCAAAAACGCTGACACCGAATGCGTGGATGGCAAAGCTGGGCCTTGGGAAACCTGGATCACACAGGATTTGCGGTCCTGGATCACCACCAATCTCCGAACCGTCAACGACCGTAAAGCCTGGGCCACCACCGGTTACAGCGCGGGTGGATGGTGTTCGGCCATGATCTCCATGCGCCACCCGGATCAGTACGGGTGGGGTATTTCACTGGCCGGTTATTTTGACGTGGAATATTCTTCCGGCCAGCAGCAGGATGATCCCAAGGACCCCAAGTACCTGCTGGACCAGGTGGCCCAGCAGCAGAAACCAGACATCGGGTTGTGGGCCTTTGCCGCCGGGCAGGATCAGCCGGCCATTGATTCCCTCAACAAGTTCAAACCTTCCGTCACCGCCCCCACCAGTCTCGTCTCCAACATCTCCCAGACCGGCGGGCACCGCACACCCGTGTGGATCACTCCACAACAGGACGCCCTGAACTGGCTTGGTCAGGTTTCTCCCTGGTTTGCCCCTGAGTCAACGTGATCCACTTCTTCCTGGCAACGGCGGCCGCCGGCCTGGCTGGATTTGACCCGGCACCGTTCCTGATTGCACTGGGAGCGCTGGGTGCCGGTGCACGGCGCCGCTCCATCCTGACTTTCACCACCGTCCTGGTGGGTGGGACCGCCGTGTGGGGATTGCTGCTCTCCAGCCTCCTGGGCCCACGCATCCGTGATGTCCACTGGCTGCACCTTGCCCGCTCCGGGAACGTGGCGGCCTGGATCATGCTGGCGCTGGGCACGGTGTTGCTGGCCTGGGGTGTGCTGCGCCTGCTACGTGCCCACCGGCTGCGGCGTCGTCCTCAATCACACAAAATCCAAGACACCCCGGAGGGCTCCAATCCAAAGGAAGCCAAGAAATCCCGCGGCCTGACTGTGATCGCGCTGGGGTTTGTGGCCGTGGTGGCTGGGGACCCAGCTTTTGACGTTCAGGTGGTGCAAGCCGGTTCCGCACCGCTGCCCCTGAGCGCAGCGGGGTGGGTGCTCTGGGCGGCACTTTCGCAATTTCCCCTGGTCATTCTGACAGTGGCCGTGGCAGCCGGGCGTTACCGACGTCTGGCACAGATCATGCGGGCCGGATGGCTGCGCGCAGCACCTGCCGTCAACGCCCTGGCCACCGCTCTGATCCTGGCAGCGGGGCTCCTGCTGGCCGTGGACGCCGTCGTACGGCTGTTGCGCTGAGCGGTTCACGCCAAGCCGTGCGCAGTTTGATACCTCATCAGCGCTGATGAGGTATCAAACTGCGTACGGCTTGCCCACACTGGCCAGGCACACCTCCCTGGCCACGGTCCAGGCGTGGTGGTGGATGTCCACAAAGTCATTGTGCTCCACCCCGTCCAACAACACCACGCGCCCGGTGTTGCCGGTCTGGGCGTGCTTGCTGATGTAATCGCGCAACGTGGCCACCGGCACCGTGGCATCCGCCTTGCCGTGCAGCACGTTGACCGGGATGTTCAGGGGAAGCTGCTCAATCGGGGACAGCGCCTTGTACCGCTGCGGCTCCTCCTCCGGGCGCCCACCCATCACGTCAACCACCCAGTTGTCGTTGTCCTCGTACACAGCTTTCTCAAAATCCAGCACTCCCGCCAGAGGGGTGGTGCTTTGAACGGTGACGCGGACGGCGTGGGGATCGCCTGACGACGTGTTGCGGCCCCCGGGCATGTCAGCGGGTAATTGGTCGCGGCCGGCCACCCAGGCCGCCAAGTGACCACCGGCGCTGTGACCCGTGAGGTGAACGCGCGTCAGGTCCGGCTGAAAATCCGCGTACTCACCCAGGCGAGCCACGTGATCCAGGGCATCGGAAACATCCTGAAACGTCATGGGCCACCCTCCCGGCCACGGTGTCCCCCGGTAGGTTGGCAGCCACACCGCCACGCCGTAGCGCGCCAAATCCTGAGCCGCCGCCTGGCAATACAGGGGACCGGATTTATCCGTCCATCCCCCGCCGTGAATGAACATGATCACCGGGTACGACGTCGTCCCTTCCCCACCGCCGAAATGCTGCGGATCGGGGAGGAACAGTTGACCGGTCTGACGCTGCGGGTCTGCGCCCCACTGAATCTTGGTTTCGCTCGGGGTCCCGGCCCGCGTACGGCCGGCCACCACCATGGCCTGAGCTGCACCAGTGCCGACCACAGAACTGGAGGCCAGACCGGCACCGGCCAGTACACCCAAGGCACCGGCTGTGAACAACGCTCTACGGGGCAGTGGCTTCATGGCTGCACCACGCAGTCCAGAAATGCCTGACGGGCGCGCGCCCACGGTTGACCCAGGACATCGGTCCACGCGGTGTGGTCCACACCGGCCAGCACCTCCACCACACCCGGGTTCTGCGTGGCCTCCAGCTCATTCAAGAAACCCTCCACCGCCTCCAGCGGAATCACCGTGTCCGCCGTGCCGTGCAGGGCGTTGACGGGAAGCTCCATGGGTAAGCGATTGATGGGTGAAGCCCAGTTGTAACGCTGCGGGTCCTCCTGGGCCGTGACCCCACCCATCAGGGATTCAACCAAGTCACCGTTGTCCAGCTCTTCGGCCAAGGCAAGATCGTACAGCCCGGCCATGGAGGTCACACTGGCGGCATTCACCAGGGGTTGCGCGCCCGGAGCTCCCTCCGGCAACTTGTAACGCCCCGCCGCCCACGTGGCCAAGTGCCCACCGGCGCTGTGGCCCAGCAAGTGGACCTGTTGCAGGTCCGGTTCAAATCGGCCCGGACCTGCCAACTGCGCAACGTAATCAACGGCATCCGAAACATCCTCGAATGTCTGCGGCCACCCTCCCGGGCCATCCAATCCACGGTAGGTGGGAGCCCACACCGCCAGACCGTATCTGGCCAGGTCAATGGCAACATCTGCCATGTAGCTGGGATCCGAGTCATCACTCCAGGAGCCCCCGTGGATCACCACAGCCACCGGGTAGGTGGGTGTGCGGGAGCCACCGGACCATGCCGCCGGGTCCGGGACATACAGCCAACCGGTCTGACGCTGTTCATCTTGGCCCCAGGTCACGCGGCCGCGATCCACCGGTTTGCCCGCACGCCTGTGGCCTGCCACCACCCGGGACTGCGCGGTGCCGCTGGGGACCGCCGTGGTCAGCGCCACGGCCGTCACACCACCCACCACCAGCCCTCCCGCACCGCGCAGGAGGTCACGACGCTTCAAGGTCATGGACCCGTGACCACCGGATGTTGTTCCGGATCGCGGTCTTCACGTCCCCAGTCGGCCCAGGAACCGTCATACACGCTGACCTCCTTGGCGCCGGCCACAACTGCGGCCAAGGCGCCCACGCATGCGGTGATCCCGGAACCACAGCTGAACGCCAATCGCTGGCGCTTGCCAACACGACTGGCAAATTTCTCCCGCAGACCTTCTGCGTCCAACAGGAACCCTCCCGGCGCCAGATCCGTGAACGGCACATTGACGGACCCGGGCATGTGTCCGCTGCGCACCCCCTGACGCAGCTCCGGCGCAGTCCCCTCAAAACGTTGCGGGCTGCGGACATCCACCACCGCATCGGCGGGGTTCTGCAGTCTGGCGGCCACCTCGGCGTCGTTGATGAAGGCACCGTCTGCCAGGGACACCACGGGTGGGGCAACCGGCTGCGGGGACAGCTCCAAGGGGCCCTCCGGGTGACCAGCAGCAACCCAGGCTGGGAAACCACCGTCCAGGACGTACGGCACCCCCACCCCCGTGGCGCGCAGCATCCACCAGGCGCGGGCGGAGGAGAACATGCCGGCGCGGTCATAAGCCACCACCACGGTGTCTTGGCCGATCCCCAAAGCCCCCAGCCGCTCGGCAAAATCACCGTCCGGCAGCATGGTGTGGGGCAGGTCAGTGTCCGCGGAAAACTCTCCGTCCAAGTCAAAGCGGCGAGCGCCGGGAATCCCCGTGGTGGCCCCGCGGTGATCCATGGCAGAGGCATCCACCACCACTACCCGGTCCAGATTTGCTGCCAGCCAGGCCACGTCCACGGTGGGGCCCTCCGGCAAAGACGGGTCAGCGGTGTGCGGTGCTGTGGAAGTCATGTTGTGAATCATTCCATCAGTGGTAGGCCGTTGCCATGACGATCTCCTGCGTTACCCCAAGTACCGCTCGGCTTGCTCCGTCACTGACCGCTCCAAACGGTCCAAGGCCGGCAGCGGCATCTTCCAGCGCTGCAGGAACAGCGTCACCGTCTCCCGCCGCAACTGCGGCACCGGCACCAATTCACGATCCACCACGCTGAACGGGGCGCCCATCATCTGCAATGTTGGGACCATGCCCCAGCCCAACCCGTCAGCCACCGCCCGGCCGAAGGCTTCTGAGGACGGTACGCGATGCTGCGGAGCGTTGCTGCCCCCAGGAATGCGGCGCAGCTGAGAATCCTGAAGATCGTCCTTGTCATTGAACACCACCACGGGTGCGGTACTCAGATCCGGTTCAGGTCCCAGAGCCTCCAGCAGACGCGGGCTGATGCACGGTTCGTAGATCATCTGACCCAGAGCGACGGCGCGGCACCCGGTGACGGTGCGCTGCGACGTCGTGATGGCTGCGGCCACCGCCCCCGATTGTAGGAGAGCCTGCGAATGGTCCTGGTCCTCCACGCTGATGCGCAGCAGCACGGGATGCGGTTGTGGACCGCCCAACTCTGCAAGGACCGGTCTGAACCAGGTGGCCAGTGAGTCCGCATTGACTGCAACCGGCAGTTGCCGCGGCACCCCACCCGGGCTCTCCCCAGCGCCCAAGTGTTCCAAGGTGTCTGCGTGCAAGGCCAGAACCTGCCGCGCCAACCGCAGGACTTCCTGCCCCGGTTCCGTCAGACGCACCGGAACCACTCGCTGGACCAGCACGTGACCTGTTTGAGCTTCCAAGGCTTTGATGCGCTGGCTGACCGCTGGCGCGGAAATGTGCAGGTGGGCGGCGGCCCGGTCAAAAGTCCCCAGATCCACCACGGTGACCAACGTGCGAAGCTGCTCAAGATCCACGGCAGGCTCCCTTCAGGCGGACACGGTTCACTGATGCAGGCCAAAAACTGGATGTGCAGCCCAGTTGTCACTCCTTCACGGCTCACCGGCTCCCGTGACGGCCGGCTGAGTGACCGTGACGGAACCTGAGCCCGCGCGGGAACTGGACGCAGCCCCGTAACAGTCGCACACTACTACCGCCACCATTAAGCACCCGCCCACCGGTGATGAGCACCAGGCACTCACGGGGTGGCCCACCAGGACCAACAACCACGTTGGCCCACATGCTGACAAGGAGAGCCAACGTGGTTGCCAATACCTGGGCCGCAATGTGGTCCGATCTGATGAGCATGCAGATCCCGCCCACGGACAAGATCATTCGCACCGTGGTGGTGTACCTGTTCATTGCCCTCCTGATCCGGGTGGCCGGCAAACGGCTCATGGCCCAGATGAACTCGCTGGACCTGGTGGTGGTGCTGCTGCTCTCCAACGTGGTGCAGAACGCGATCATTGGGCCGGACAACTCCCTGCTGGGTGGCCTTGTGGGAGCAGTGGTCCTGGTGTTCACCAACTTCATGCTGGAACGGGCCACCCACCAGTGGCCCGCTTTTGGGCGATTCCTGGAAGGCAAATCCACCCAGTTGGTCACGGACGGTGACTTGGACCGAGCGGCCATGATGCGGCTCGGGTTGAACTTGCAAGAGATCAACGCAGCGCTGCGCCATCAAGGTGCCGACGATGTCTCAGAAGTCCGCTCCGCTTCCCTGGCCCCCGGTGGAGGTGTGGTGGTCACACTGCGCCACCAGGACCAAAATGCCAGCATCGGTGACCTGGAAGCAGCCATGGCGCAGTTGCACGCCAAGTTGGACACTGTGTTGGCGGCGTTACCGCACGCCGCTGACACCGCCCCCGATGGGCAGGGCGACACCCCCGGCAACCGCCCCTCCGATCAGAACGGGCACTGACCATGACCAACCGTTTGCGTGCCTTCACCGCCTGGTTCCTGGAGGGAAGCCGCCCAACAGCTGCCTATGTGGGGCCGCATCAACGCCCGGATCGTACGGAAAAAACCCATCCGTGGTGGAAGGTCATGTGCCTGACCGGCGTGGATTACTTCTCCACGTTGGGCTACCAACCCAGCATTGCCATTTTGGCTGCCGGGCTCATCTCCCCGCTGGCCACCCTGGTCCTGGTGGCCGTGACCCTGCTGGGCGCGCTGCCGGTGTACCGCTGGGTGGCTGCTGTGTCCCCGCGCGGGGCAGGCTCCATCCACATGCTGGAACGCCTGTTGCCACGCTGGACGGGCAAGATCACCGTGCTGGTGTTGCTGGGTTTCACGTGCACGGACTTTGTCATCACCATCACCTTGTCCTCCGCAGATGCCGCCGTGCACATTGTGGAGAACCCCTACATGCCAGAGGGCGCCAGCCAGTGGCAGTTCTGGATCACCGTAGGTCTCCTTCTGCTGCTGGCAGCGGTGTTCCTGGGTGGGTTCTCGGAGGCCATTCGGGTGGCCATGGTTTTGGTACCGCTGTTCTTGGCAGTGAATCTGGTGGTGATCGCGGCCGCAGGGCTTCAACTGGTCCAACAGCCCGAGCTTCTGGGTAACTGGTGGAGCGCAGCGCTGAGTTCGCATTCCTCACCGTGGGCCGCAGTGGTTGTAGCGGTTCTGGTCTTTCCCAAGCTCGCCTTGGGCCTGTCCGGTTTTGAAACCGGGGTCACCGTGATGCCGCAGCTCAGCGGCGCCCGGCACCGTGGTTCGCAACGACGCCGCACGCACCAGCCCAGTCCCACCAGCACCCATGCCAAAGTGGTGGGATCTCACCGGTTGTTGACCGTGTCCGCCCTGATCATGGCGTTCTTCCTGATGACATCTTCCGTGGTGTGCACCGTCCTGATCCCCCAGGAAGCCTTCCGGGAAGGTGGGCCGGCCAACGGGCGCGCGCTGGCTTATCTGGCCCACCAGATCTTTGGGGAAGGATTCGGCACGGTCTACGACGTTTCCACCGTGCTGATTCTCTGGTTTGCCGGGGCTTCCGCCATGGCCGGCATGCTCAACCTGATCCCCCGCTACCTGCCGCGTTACGGCATGGCACCGGAATGGACCCGGGCCACCCGCCCCTTGGTGGTGGCGGTCCTGGTGGCGGCGTTGGTGGTGACGTGGATCTTTGATGCCAGCGTGGATGCCCAAGGCAACGCCTACGCAACCGGTGTGCTGGCGCTGATCACCTCCGCAGCGGTGGCAGTGACCCTCTCCGCCCGGGCACACGGCCGCCCCCGTACAGCTTTGGCTTTTGGCGCCGTGGCCTTGGTGTTCATCTACACGTTCGTGGACAACGTGATCACACGGCCGGATGGTCTGCACATTGCCCTGGTGTTCGTGGCCATCCTGCTGGTCATCTCCTTTGCCTCCCGGATCTGGCGCGCCTCCGAACTCCGGGTTGATTCCGTGACCTGGGATGACCGCGCGTTGAGTTGGATTCATGAGGCCGTGGGGCATTCCGTCCGGTTGATCGCGCAGAAACCGGAGGGGGTCAGCGCCGGTGACTATTCGGACAAGCTGCTGGATGAATGGCGGTGGCACGGCCTCAATGAAGGCCCCTCCGTGTTGTTCGTGGAAGTCAACGTGCGCGACCCATCCGATTTCGAGGACAACCTACGGGTGACCGCCCGCTGTGTGGACGGCTACCGGGTGCTGCACGTGGACGGGTCTTCCGTGGCCACCTGCTTGGCTGCTTTGGCCCTGGACATTGGCGAGCGCACCGGCAATGTGGCCCACGTGTACCTGGAATGGTCGGAGGGTTCGGCAGCGCTGAACCACCTGCGCTTCCTGCTCTTCGGCCGCGGTCAGACCGCCACCAACCTGCATGAAGTCCTGCGTCGCGCCGTTCCCGATGACGCCGTGCGTCCTGTGGTGCACGTGATGTGAGGCTGCGCCTTAGCTTTGCGTGGGCACCACGTGCGACCAGCTACATAAGTGATTCTTTAGACACTTAAGAATCTTTCGCTGTACGCAGGAGTGGGCCGCACGTAAGTTCTTGCTCCATGGGAATCTTCTTCACGGGAATGCTGGCCGGGCTGGCCCTGATCATCGCCATCGGAGCACAGAATGCCTGGGTACTGCGGCAGGGAATCCGGCGGGAGCACGTGGCGATCGTCGTCGTTGTGTGTGCGGTGGCGGATGCCGTACTGATCACCGTGGGGACGCTGGGAATCGGCACGCTGGTGGAGCGGTTCCCCGGCGTTCTGGTGGCGCTGCGGTGGGGTGGGGCGGCGTATCTGATCTGGTTTGCGGTGCAATCCTTCCGCTCCGCGTTCAGCAATCAGTCCTTGAAGCAGGCCGACGGCGCTGTGGCGGCCAAATCCGCGGGCCGCGTGCTGGCCACCACCCTGGCGCTGACGTTCCTGAACCCGCATGTCTACCTGGACACCGTGGTGATGTTGGGCAATCTGGCCAATCAGCAGGGTGATCTGCGGTGGATGTTCGCCGGCGGTGCCGCCATGGGCTCCGTGCTCTGGTTCTCCGTGCTGGGCATTGGGGCGCGAGCACTGGCCAAGCCGCTGAATCGGCCCGGCACCTGGAAGGTGATTGACGTGGGTGTGGGCGTGGTGATGTTGCTGATCGCCGCCAAACTGGTGTTCATGGGCTGATGTGGTGTCACGTGCTGCTGCAAGTTGTGCACCGCGACCGCTGTCCGAGCTGTGGGTCATCATGGCCGCATGAGTGAACACACCTGGGAAGCAACAGTTTTTGCGGGACTGAGCGTGGACGGGTTCATCGCCCGGTTGGATGACGACATCACCTGGCTGGAGAACCTTCCCCAGGCACCGCACTCACCGGCTCAGCCGAATCCGGACGTACCCGATTTTGATTCTCTGCTGGCCGCAGCGGACCACATGGTCATGGGCCGTTCCACCTTCCAGAAGGTGGTTGACATGGGGTTTTGGCCCTACACGCCATTGCAGGTGATTGTGCTCAGCACCTCCCTGAGCGACCGGCAGCCGCACGGAGTTCTGCTGGCGCGCTCCCTGGCGGAGGCGGTTGGGCTTCTGGACGCTCGCGGCGCTCAACACGTGTACGTGGATGGTGGGCGCACCGTACAGAGCTTCCTGGCGGCAGGTCTGATCACCAATGTTGTGGTCAATCACGTGCCCGTGCTGATCGGCACGGGCCTCCCGCTCTTCGGTGCCCTCCCGGAAGATCTCCACCTGAGCCACCTGGCCACGGCCGTTAGTTCCTCCGGCATGGTCAGTTCCAGCTACAGGGTCCTACACTGAGCATCACATGCGGCGGAACACCCGCTGACGCATGGCCGGCCGGGGAACACCGCGGTCGGACCGTTGTGATACCAGGAGTGTGCCGTGTCCCAGTTTTTCATTTCCGTCAACCACACTGACGACGCCGGGCTGCCGGACGGTGTTGCCCTTGAGGATCTTCACGCCGCCGTGATGGCTTTCAATCAGAAGATGCTGGATGAGCAGCGTGTGGTGTTCATCGGGGCCTTGGAGCAGCCTGCCACCGCCGCCCAGGTGGTAGACGCCTCCGGCGCGGAGCCCGTGATCAGTTCCGGGACGGCCAGCGGTGCGCCCATCCAGCTCGGGGGCTTCTGGATTCTGGAGGCCAAATCCCGTGAGGAAGCTCTTGACTTGGGAGCGCAAGCCTCTGCCGCATGCCATCAGCCGGTGGAAGTGCGCCAGATGCAGTCCTGAACCTCCCCCCTCCCCTCCGCCGAGATCATGGAATTTTGGGATTTGAGGCCCTGAAATTGGGTCAAACCATGTTTTCGGCGGAGTTGAGGGGTGCAGGAAGCGCACAGCTAGCTCACAGGTCAAAGCGGACATGGCCACAGAGTTGGCTTCTATCTTGAAGATCAATACGGCTCCCACCTGCTGCTACAACAGTCGGAGCCGGCCAACAACACCCAGGAGTCAGACCCTCATGTCAGTTCAGAACAACCACCCCGTCACAGACGAATCCACCGAAAACCAGGACCAGACTACGTACCGGGATCCCTTCGGCATTGAAATGCACATGGTGGACGGCAAGCACGTGTACCAGGGCCGGGAACTGCCCCGCCAAGAGGACGAAGTTGTGGATCAGGGCCTCGGGTTCGATCTGCAAACCTTGGTCAACCGTCGCAGCGTGGTCTCCGTGGTGGGCTTGGGTGCGGCCGCACTCGGGCTGGCCGCCTGCAGCCCGCAGTCAGGATCAGGCGGTGCCACCGCCTCCGCGTCAGCCACGGGATCGGCCAGCGCCACGGGGGATGCGATCGACGTCGACGCTGAGATTCCGGACGAAACCGCCGGACCCTACCCCGGTGACGGCTCCAACGGCGCCGATGTCCTGGAACAGTCAGGGGTGGTGCGCAGCGACATCCGCTCCAGCTTTGACGGCGCCAGCGGCACCGCAGAGGGCGTTCCCATGACGTTGGAACTGACCATTGCTGACATGGCCAATGGCAACAAGCCGTTCACCGGCGCTGCAGTCTACGTGTGGCACTGCAACCGGGACGGTGAGTACTCCATGTACTCGGAGGCCATCATCGACGAGAACTACCTGCGCGGTGTGCAGATTGTGGACGGTCAGGGCAAGGTGACCTTCACCAGCATCTTCCCCGCTTGCTACGCCGGCCGCTGGCCTCACATCCACTTTGAGGTCTACCCGGACCAGGCCTCCATCACGGATTCCACCAACGCCATCTCCACCTCTCAGCTGGCCCTGCCACAGGACGTGTGCGAAACCGTCTACGCCACCACGGGGTACGAACAGTCGGTCACCAACCTGTCCCAGATCTCTCTGGCCACGGACAACGTGTTCGGGGAGGACGAAGCCGCCCACCAGATGGCCACCGTGACCGGTTCCGTGGACTCGGGCTACAACGTGTCCCTGGTGGTGGGTGTGGACACCACCACCGAGCCGACCGGCGGCTCCATGCCTTCCGGTGGCGGTGGGATGGGCGAACCGCCCACGGGTGCCCCGGGCGCCTGACCCACCAACTCCGCCGAGATCATGGATTGCCTCAAAAATCTTCTAATTTTTTGGGGCAATCCATGATCTCGGCGTATTAATGCTCCCCCGGGGCGGCGTCGCCAAAACTGGGGGTCTCACCCCTTCCCACGTCACACACCGTCTGGTGGACTGACCGGACGCCCAGACGGAAGGTGTACGACGCCGTCGTCGGCAGGTTTGCAGCGGCTCGGCACGGAGGAGGGGTGTGATGGCGGCAACGCGCGCGGCCATCCTGGAGCGCCCCGGGACCAAGCCCGCTGGCTTGCGAACTGTCCTCCGTGACTGGGCTCCGGAGTACGGGGTCAACGGTCTGATCGGGCTGGTGTTTTCGGCCTCTGGCCCCATTGCCGTGACGTTGGCGGTGGGGGCGGCCGGGGGTTTGAGCAGCGCGGAATTGGCGTCCTGGGTGTTCGGCATATTCCTTTCGGCGGGGCTGGCCACCCTGGTGATGTCGCTGGTGTACCGGCAGCCGTTGGGCTTTGCGTGGTCGATTCCCGGCACCGTGCTGTTGGGGCCGTCCCTGCAGCATCTGAGTTTTGCCGAAGTGGTGGGCGCGTTTTTCAGCTGCGGTGTCCTGGTCCTGGCACTGGGCGCCACCGGTGTGGTTCGCAGAGCCATGGCCGCGATCCCCATGCCCATCATCATGGCCATGGTGGCCGCCGTGTTCTTGCGCTTTGGCACGGACATCATTGCGGCATCACGTCAGACACCGGGGATAGGCCTGCCCATGGTGGTGGCTTTTGTGGTCTTCTCCTCTGTTCCTGTTCTGAGCCGGTACGTGCCACCCATTCTGGCCACGGTACTGGTCGGGGTGGGGGCTGTGGCCCTCAGCGGTCAGTTCCATTTTGATACGACAGGACCAGTTCTGGCGCAGCCGTTGTTCACAACCCCGGAGTTCACCTGGGCGGCCCAGCTGGAACTGGTGATTCCGCTGGCCATCACGGTACTTGTGGTGCAAAACGGGCAGGGGATTGCTGTGCTGCGCTCGGCCGGACAGCAGCCGCCCATCAATGTTTTTGCCGTGACCTCCGGGGTGTTTTCACTGCTCAACGCAGGTGTGGGCGCGGTCAGTGCCTGTGTCACGGGGCCCACCAACGCATTGCTCACTGCTTCCGGGGAGCGTAATCGGCAGTACACGGCGGCTGTGACCTACGGTGCGCTGTCCCTGGTGTGCGCGGCTTTTGCACCGGCTTTCACACGCTTCATGCTGGCCACCCCGGAAGCATTCATCCTGGCCTTGGGTGGATTGGCCATGATCAGGGCTTTGCAGAATGCGTTTGTGGTCGCGTTTTCCAAACAGTTCACGTTTGGTGCGCTGGTGACGTTTGTGGTCACGGTCTCCGGGTTGGACCTGTTCAACATCCATGCCGCATTTTGGGGAATTGTGATCGGCTACGTGGTCTCCCGGCTGATGGAACCTGCCGACCACCTGGGCCTCCCTCCCCTCCGCCGAAATCATGGTTAGACCCAATTTCAGAGCCATTTTTCTAGCCAAACCATGATTTCGGCGGAGGGTCGGAGGGGAGGGAGAGGGGAGGGGAGGGGATTAGGCAGGTTGGGTGCGGGCGGCGTCGTCGTGGAGCATCCATAGGTCCGGGCCAAAGATTTCGTACCGGATGTTCTGCCCCGGCACCCCAGCCTCCACCAGCGCGGATCGCGCATCCTGCATGAACTCCAGACGCCCACACAGGTACACGTGCGAATCCGGGGTCACACCCAGGGCAGAGAAATCCGGGCGGCCAGTGTGGTCCCCTTCCTCCGACTGCGTGGTCCACCGCTCCAGCGTTCCGTTGGCCAGCTGGGCCACAGCCTGGGTTTGCTCGGCCAGCAGCGGAGCGTCAGCATCCGTGGGGTCAACGCGCAGGGCGCGAACCTGCCGGGAAGAGCCATCCACGGCCAACTTGTCCAGAAAAGCCACCATGGGCGTCACCCCGATTCCGGCAGACAGAAATACCAGTGGGGCATCTGAATCGGTGAGCACAACATCGCCATAGGGATTGGAGATCGGCAGTTCAGCACCCACTTCCAGGGCGTGCAGCACCGGGCTGACCTCCCCGTCCATGTCCTTCTTCACGGCAACACGCCGCGTACCCTCCGGCCCGGGAATCAGGGTGAATTGGCGTGGCTGGTCAATGCCGTCCGGCATCCGCACTTGGAGGCTCACGTACTGGCCCGGTACGGACGGGGTCTGCGGGGTGTCATCGGCCGGCTCAAAGGTCAGCACCACGGTGTCACCACCGGTTTCCGTGCGTTCGGCCAGGCGGTAGGGCGCGAACATGACATTGTTGGTCTGGCTTGCGTAGAGACCGCGCTCCAACTTCAAAAGGGCCTCCGCCATCAGCCAGTAGACCTCATCCCATGCCGCAGCGATCTCCGGGGTCAGGGCATCCCCCAAGTCAGCGGCAATGGCACCCAAGAGGTGGTCATGCACAATCGGATACTGGGACTCCACAATGCCCAGGGACGTGTGCTTGTGGGCCACGCGGGAGAGCATTTCATCCGGGTATGAATCCGGGTGGGTCAGCAGGTGCTGGGCAAAGGCGATCACGGAGCCGGCCAAAGTCAGCGGCTGCGCACCGGATTTCTGGTTGGCACGGCTGAAAACGCCGTTGAGCAGTTCTGGGTGCGCCTCAAACATGGACTGGTAGAACTTGGGAGCGATCTCCGGCAGCCGCTCCACGATCACCGGAGCGGTGGCCTCGATCAACGGCTTGGACTTCTCCGAGAGCATGGATCCTTCTTCCTCGGGCTGTTACCCGACGTCTTGGTGGCAGACCGTCATTGGCCGGCCCGGATGGAGGCTACGACTCCCCCTGCACCCAATCCTTGATCCAGGTCAAACCTGCCGCCTGTTGCCACACGTGTTGCCGCATACGTCCCCATAGACCACCGTTCACAAGGTGGGACGCGGCAAGGTGCGCAACGTTGTGGTCAGTGTCTTGCGCCCCACTGCGGCCGCCACCATGACCAGCCCCATCCCCACCAGCACAATCACCGCGGTCCCCAGAATGCTCAGCGGGGACAGCACAATCCCCACCCCCAGCACGGGAGCTTGGATCACGACGGCGGCCCCCACCGCCGCGCTCATCAGCACACCCAAGGGGTAAATCAGGCTCAGTCGGCGAGCGCGGTCCATGCTGCCCACGGGCATGCCCAAAACATCCAGCGTGTACCAGAGTCCCTTGCGGTCAATGATGGCAGCGCTCTGGTTGATGACCACCGCGCAGGCCACGGTGAGGAAGCCGTAGAGCAGGGTCAGGACTGCGCCGCTGCGCATGTCCGCCACCAGAGTTGCCGTGGTGGGGTTGTTCTGGACCGTGGCGATCAATGCCAAGCCACCGCCAACGGTCACTGCCACAAACCCCAGCAGGACCACGGACTGCAACTGACGCCAGGTGTCGCGGGGATCGGCAAGGATCATGCGGGCAGCCACCAGGTGGTGCGGTGTGCGGGCACGGCGGTGCATCCGCTCAGCGGCCTTGGCCACAATCCACGGTCCCGCCCAGTTCATGGCCACCATGGGCAGACCAAAAACCACTGTGCTGAGGCTCAATGCCACAAAGATTTCGGGGGCATTCAGCAGGTTGCGCCAGAGCATGGTCACGGCCACGAGCAAGGCCACCGCAAGGGCCGCACGCAGCCAGTGCATGGTGGGCACATCCCGCCGAGTGCGCACTGCCAGCGGATGGATGGAGACACGGCGGAGGCCCAACGCAGAGCTGGTCACAGCCAGGCACAGCAGCCCCAGCCACATGCCCACGGTCAGGCTCACCGGCAGCACCATGGCAGCGGCGCCCACCCGGTGACCGTCCACGGAGAGCAACCCCAGGGCCGGAATCAACGCGGCGTACAGCAACCCACCCAGCAGCACACCGCCCACGGCTTGCACCAGTGCGGAGCCGATCACCACAAGGCGCAGCATCCACCGAGAGGCACCGAGTAGACGCAGACCGGCCAGCCGGGTGTCCTTGCGGCGGGTGGACATCCTGGCTGCGGCGGAGGCCAAGTTGATCAGGGGTAGCGCCAAGATGCACAACGCCACGGTGGACAGCGCCCGGTACACCATGGCGGAGGAATTATCCGCGTAGTCAAAACTCCAGTACATCCGCACCCCAGCCACCACGGAGAGCAACAGGCCGCTGACTAGTGCATAAGCTGCCACAGGCAACAGCCAGGAACGGTAATCGCGGACCGATGTACGCAGCAGCAGTCCCAATACCGCCGGTGCCACCACGGGGGCGCGGTGAGCTTGGATGGAAGCGTGCGTGCACCCGCAGGCGGTCATGACCGCACCTGTCCCACGTGCACGGCGTTTTGCGTGGAGCGCATCCGAGCAGAAACCGCAAGACCACCACACTCAACCGCGTCAGGTCCGGAGTCCATGTCCCGGGTGTCCCCCACGATCTTGCCGTCACGCAGGTGGATGGTTCGTGAGCACTGGGCAGCCACGGTGGGATCGTGAGTCACCAGTACCAGCGTGGCGCCGCGTTGGGTGGTGGACTCCAGCAGCGCGTTCAGAACGTCCCGCGCCGCCGCAGAGTCCAGCGCCCCGGTGGGTTCATCCGCAAAGATCACTTCCGGACCGCATACCTGCGCTCGGGCTATGGCCACCCGCTGCGCCTGACCACCGGAAATCTCACCCAGACGGCGGTCCTCCAACCCTTCCAGACCCAGTCTCTGCAGCCAGGACGACGCCGTTTGATACGCGCTGGCCCGGTCAACACCGCACAGCATCAGCGGCAGCGCCACGTTCTCCACCACCGTCAGCTCATCCAGCATCAACCCGGATTGGAACACGAAGCCGAAGTGGCGCAGGCGCAGGTCAGCCCTGGCTTCTGGTCTCATGAGGTGCACGGCATCCGGCCCGTTGGCATTGTGAAAGTAGATTTCCCCGGACTGCGGAAGGTCAATGCCCGCCAACGCATGCAGCAGCGTGGTCTTCCCGGAACCGGACGGGCCCATGATGGCCACAGACTGCCCGCGAAGAATGGTGACGGACAGATTGTCCAGTGCAACTGTGGGGTGTGCCGGCGCGATCCGCTCCTCAGACGCAACGGGCGACTTTCGCCGGTGCCCGGTGAAGCCGGCGCGTCCCGTGGAGGGACCAAAACGCTGAGTCAGGTTCAGGGCTTGCAGGATGGGGTAGGTCATGGGTCCAGATTGCGCCGGGGAACGGCTGTGGCGCATCGGGCCGCAGGATGGATTTTTGACCGGGACTGTCATGCTCTGGTTGGTGGATGAAACATCAGGTCATTCCCCAGGATGACCAGGGACGCCGACCCGGAACACAGGGGCCCGCCGCCGTTCATCAGGCGGTCACAGCACCGGGTGCCGACCTGTCAACGCGGCTTCCAGAAGCCGCCGCACACCGGATTCCGTCACCGGCACCGGGTTCGACGACGGCGCCGCGCTCACCACCCGCTGCACGGCCTCTGGGATGTCGGTTCCCGTCAAACCCAGATCAGCCAGGGCGGTGGGCGCATCCACCTGATGCAGCAGATGGGTGAGGGCGGTGACGGCGGTGGCGGGAGCGTCGTCGTCGTGTGGAGGCACAGCGCCCAGGGTGGCAGCCAAACGGCCGGAGGCAACCGGTGCCCCCGGCGCGTTGAAGGCCAGCACGTGCGGGAGGACCACCGCGTGGGTCTGGGCGTGGGGCAGGTTGAACGCCCCGCCCAGGGTGTGGCAGATCTTGTGGTGCAGGCCAGAACCGGCTGATGCAAAGGCCACTGCGGCCAGGTAGCACCCGTACAGTGCCTGCTCACGGGCCTGTTGGCCCAGTGGGTCCAGGACGATCTGGGGCAGAGCGGTTCCCAGGGCGCGGGCACCCTCCAGGGCCATGGCCTGGTTGATGGGGTCAGCGCGCGGTGCCCACAGGGAATCCACGCAGTGCGCCAGTGCATTGATCCCCGAACTCACGGAAAGCTCCACGGGAAGGGTGGTGGACAGAGTGGAGTCGTACACGACTGCGATCGGTAGCACCTGTGCTGCGGTGCCCGTGGTCTTGACCCCGTTCTCCGTGAGTCCCCACATGTCTGTGGCCTCGGACCCGGCGTACGTGGTGGGGACTGCGATCAGGGGCAGCCGTGTGGTCAGGGCAATGGCCTTGCCCAACCCGATGGCCGACCCGCCACCCAGGGCGACCAGAAGATCGGCCTGCGCCTCCTGAGCGGCCCACCGGGCGCGGGCAGCCAAATCTGCGGGTACGTGCTGGGCCACCTGGGTCCACCGCACGGAAACTCGCTGGTCTGCCACCAGGTTTTTGCCTGTGGACACGTCCCGCGCGCTGGTGATCACCATGACGCGGCGGGCACCGTGCTGCTGGATCTCCTGCGTCACATGCTCGGCCGCCATGCCGGTTCCGAACAACACCCTTTGCCCCAGGGTGATGTGGTTGAACACCATGGGCCGACCTTCATTTCCGCTCACCAGCGCCGCCTTTGCCGTGGTTCCGCATACTTTCCGCTTCATCAACATAGTGCATGGCCCGTACTGTGTGACGCTTTGCGAAAGAGAGTCCCCACCCGGTGCAGAAAGTTATCCACAGGTGTGGAGAACATTGTGCACATTGTGAACCGGAACCGTGGATCACGGCTCGGTTCCCAGTGTTTTGGCCATCCACAGACTTGTTCACACGTGTGGAATTACACGGATGAGAGTTGCCCACTGCTGTGGATGACCCCTGTGGACTGGTTGCGAGAGAAGCGAGTTCGGCCGACTCAGCCCGGGCTGCTCCAACCCGTCAACGACGGCGAGCGCGCCGCCCCATCGCCAACATGAGTCCCATGGTGGCGGTGCCTGCGATCAGACCGCCCAAATGTCCCTGCCAGGAGATTCCCGGGACCACAAAACCGAAAACCACGTTGATGCCGATGAGCACCAGGATGCTGGTCAGATTGGAGCGGTGCTGTTTGGGTCCCCACAGCGTCACAGCCAGTACCGCACCGAACAGTCCGAAGATGGCCCCGGAAGCACCCACCGTGAGCGTGGTGGGTGGGGACAGCAGGATCACAGCCACGGCTCCACCCAGCAGGGACACGGCGTACACCACCGCAAAGCGCAGGCGCCCCAGTTCGCCCTCCAACATGCGACCGAAAATCCACAGCGTGTACATGTTCAACAGAATGTGCGCGGGATTGGTCATGGAGTGAACGAACCCGCTGGTCACAATGCGCCATGGTTCCTCCAACGCCACCACGGGGGCCAGGCCCAACCAGTAGATGGCTTGGATGTTGACCAGCTGCAGCAACCACATCACGGCGTAAACACCCAAGTTCACGCCAATCAGGGTCCAGGTGACCAGCATGGGGTTGCTGTTGTTCACGGCACCGCCCAGGGGTGTGCGCACAGTGCGCTGGGCGGCACGAGCGGATTGCACACACACCGGGCAGTGCACCCCCACTGCGGCCTGCGTTTGGCAGTCCCCGCACACGGGCCGACCGCATCGCTGGCACCGCACCCCCGTCACACGCTCGGGATGCTGTGCACAAGGCTGTAACGCTGGCCGGCCACCGCGGTCATCGCGCGGGTCTTGCGGCTGCTGGGCGCCGTAGCGGGGCTGGTCCACACCTGATCCTTTTCATTGCTGGAACTCACCAGATGGTGCTGCGGACCACCAGGTTAGGCGCGGGGTCTGACAACCAACTGAGGGCCCCGCCAATGGCGGGGCCCTCAGAATTGAACTGGTGGACAGCTGCTCAGGTGGTCACAGCTGCCGGATGGTCACAGTTGCTCAGGTGGTCACAGCTGCTCGATGTCGATTGACTCAATCACGCAGTCCTCCACCGGGCGGTCCATACCGCCGGTGGTCACGGTGTTCAGCTCGTCAACCACCTTGCGGGAGGCATCGTCAGCCACTTCACCAAAGATGGTGTGCTTGCCGTTGAGCCACTCGGTGTTCGTCGTCGTGATGAAGAACTGGGAGCCGTTGGTGCCCTTGCCGCCGCGCTTGCCTGCGTTGGCCATGGCCAGTAGGTAGGGCTTGCTGAAGGAGAGCTCGGGGTGGATTTCGTCGTCGAACATGTAGCCGGGGCCGCCCACGCCCTGGCCCAGGGGGTCGCCGCCCTGGATCATGAAGTCCTTGATGATGCGGTGGAAGATGACGTCCTTGTAGAGGGGGCCTTCGCCCTTCTCACCAGTCTGGGGATTGACCCATTCCTGGGAGCCGTCAGCCAGGCCAACAAAGTTCTGCACGGTCTTGGGAGCGTGGTTGCCGAACAGGTTGACCACAATGTCCCCGTGGTTGGTGTGGATGGTCGCCTTGGCGGTTGCGTTAGCAGTCATGGGGATCAGTATCGCACGTTGGCTCGCGCCCGCGAATGGACGACGACGCCGCCCCCTCACCGTTCAGCGCACAGTGAAAATCCGCGTGTAAAGGGGCTCACCGGCCGCGTAAGGGCACTGTCAATCGTGCTTGGTCCCGGGCATGCCCGTATGCTGGATCAGGAGACTCGTCACCCTAGGAGGGAGCTTCCATGAGCTTGTTCAAGTCCAAGGCCCAGAAGAAGGCCAAGTCGCAGCAGAACGCCGTCGAAAACCGCATTGTTGACGCCGGTGACTGGATTGCCAAGGAGATCGGTGCAATCGCCCCGGCTCTGCAGAAGGGCGCCAAGTCCGGTGCCGCCACCCTGGCCGGCGGCGTGCACACGGCTGGCCCGTACGTTCAGGACGGTCTGGGCAAGGCGCAGGATGCCGCAGGCAAGGCACGCAAGAACGCTGCCCCCGCTCTGGCCGCCGTGAGTGCTGCCACCGATCAGGCTGTGACCCGCGTGAAGAACACGGACCAGGCTGAGCGTGCGTCCAAGGTGTTCCAGGATGGCAAGGACGCCGCCTCCGCGCGGTACAACGCTGCTGCAGCCCAGTTGGCCGGCAAGTTCGCCAATGCGGACACCCCCGAGCAGCTGGAAGCCATTGTGGCCCGCCTGACCGGCGACAAGAAGGCTGTTGCCAAGGCCCAGAAGGCTGCCGCCAAGGTTGCCAAGGATTACGCCAAGCAGCAGAAGAAGGCTGAGAAGTCCGGTAAGGGCTGGCTGATCTTCGGTCTGGTGGTGGCTGGTGCTGTGGCCGGTGCCGCTGCTTTCAAGGCTTCCCGCCCCGTGCAGGACCCCTGGAAGACCCCGGCTTCCACCTCCCCGCGCGTGACTGCTTCCCCCGTCAACCCCAACACCACCGTTGCCGCCGGCTCCGGCGTGAAGGTTGACGACGCCAAGGAAGCCTCCTCCCCCGTGGATGCTGCCAAGTCCGTGGCCGAGGATGCCAAGAACACGGCGCAGGACATCAAGGAGCAGATTCAGGGCAAGGACGGCAACAACGCCTGATTTCCTTCGCTAGCTGCGACTCAGCGGCCCCGCACCTCTTGGGAGGTGCGGGGCCGCTGGTTTTTGGGGTGGTTTCGCTTTAAATATGTTTCGGGGCTGGTCGGAGGCGGTAGACGGCTTACAGTTGCGTGCGTGACCCGCCCGAACAAGCCTGTCCCGGTGCGTTCTGACGCAGCGTTACCGCTCGGTCGGAATTGAAATCGTTAGGGGATTCACTTGTCAGATGTGCGGTCTCCCAAGACCTGGTCCACATCTTGCTGGTACCCGCGAAGGAATATAGCGCAAACGTTGATCAACATAACGATCACCCCAACGCAACCAATCGAAAATCCAACCCACATGCCGAGCGAGCCATGAGGGAATCGATTGATGATCACTGAGCCCGCTGGCACCAGAATGAATGCCACTGCAGCAACAATATAGTTCACCCGCGTGACGTTCTCTTTGAAATTGAGCAAGTTACAAACACCTCCAGATGCAGCTCCGTATTTGACGCACGTGACTCACTAATGAGGATCCCTTGCGGTGATTACCGGAGAGGATATTGGCTGCGCTTTTCTATAAAATAGAACGCTATTGCACAAGCCATCACAACTAATCCTCCGATTATTCCAAGCCAAGTTTGCGCATATATACTCAAACCAATAATGCCAATGCCGCTCATCAGCATGTAAACAGCGTAAGCAATAGTTCCCCTTCTCATGGGATGACCCTCGACCTCTCTCGCGAAAACCGACACATGTGTTCAGTAGTTAAGTAATCCTCAGGCCAGGATTACCCCCTTCATCGAAACTGATAATGATGGCCGATTCAGGCGCACAATTTTGCAACCCCGATTAGTTGCCCAGGCGAAAAGCAGTGACGCTACGTACAGTCTGACTCTCCAATCAAGTCTCCAATGTCCTTATATGTATAGCTCTTGGACGATGAAAAATAGGCCAATCAATACGAGTCCACTTCCTCCCGCACGATCATCATCGCGCTCGTCCGTGGACGACAGCAAATTTCCCACCTTAAAGGAGCTCCAAACAAACAGTGAGATGAACATAGCGATCCCCACCAATGATAATGTGAGTAGATTTAATCTTGCCCCTAAATATACGACTCCCAGTGCCAGCGAACCGGCAAGGATCAATGTGATGTTCTTGCGAATTTGTTTAATGTTAAACATTGACAACTCCAAATGAAATAAAATTTAATTTTACTTGAGTCGGAAGTTCATTACTTTACTAGTTTAGAATGAACAAAACTTGCCAATCAATTAAATATATTTCCAGCGGCAATGAAAATGCGATAGCTATACCATTGTGGCGTTAATATAACGAATAATCATTTCACTCTTCCTGCGCAATCACTGTCAACCTACATGATATCTGTATCTGGCACTTAATTGAACGTTTAATCTAATTTCAACAAAGAGCAGTTGCTCTAGTTAATACTGCTATCCTGAGAAACTCCTTAAAGTAAATAGAATTCTCAAGTCTTTTCTCGCAAAAATTTTATTTATTGCAATATTTGGATCACACCACCGACCATTAGGATGAGACTCATGACAAAAAGAGGCACTGGAGTATATATTTTTATTGACTCCCTAAATGCTTCAGGAATATGACGTGCCAATGATCCATCTGGGTGCAATGCGCAATGAACCAGAGCAACAGCTGATATAAGCCCCATTGCTCCTACCAGGAAAAGACTCAGACCAAAACCCATGATGTTCTCCCAATATGAACTATTCTGTTGATTTCTAATTGATAAATTGCATCAGCAGAGCCAAGCTAGCCGTGAATGTAATTCCTAAGCCGACTGCGATTTGCCCGCGGTATTTTGGGTCATCTTCGGGCAATTCTCTTCGAATTACTCTCTTTCGACGTCGGAGGCCGAAAACTAGGCTAAATATGCCGCCAATTATTAGATAAGAAAGTATAATCTTATCTAGCCACATTCTTGTACCTCGCTCCATGCTCTTAATTAACTGGAAACGACACTCCGGCAGTCATACTACACGATAAGCCGACACCAGTCGCACCCCCGTAGCTCCAGCCATCCAGTGGTCCGCTCTCTGGGGCGGAGGCGAACGGGTTCAGCGGCCTACTGGATGTATCAGAGAAGTATCCGCCGAAGCCTTTATAGGCATATGAACAACCCGTCGTTTCTTCCAACATCCAGCCTTTGCTAGGACCACTGTTTGATCGACCAGACTGTTGCCCGATTGATAAAGGGCCACCGAAACCAAGTTGAATAGAGAAGCTTGTGTCTTCTGTTTCCATGTCAGTATTAGTACCTACTGATCCACAGAATATTGCAACACAAGCAAACCATCGATTTTCCCACGATGCCAAACCGGCAGGATCGATGTTGTTGATGGGGTCCGCCCCAGCGTAAGCGTAACGGTTCGCATTCACCGGGTCTAGTGGCGCATCCAGTGAATCTTGCTGGGTCCATACACCCTGATTCGGGTCATAGAACCGTGCACCGAACAAGTACTGACCCGTGCCCCCACGATCCACCAACCCAAACCGGTACCGGTACGGGTCGAACTTCTCCTTGTCCCGCGGAGAAATCTTCTCAGGACGCGCACCGAACGGATCGAACTCCTTGTAGTCAGCAGTACTACCATCACCCTGAACCATGCGAATATCCGAATCCACCGGATCCCCGATATACATGTGAACACTCGTTTTGTTCGTGTCACGCAAGAACAACGGCTCATGCGTGACCGGATCGTGCTCCACATACGCCTGACGGCCCTCATGCGTGATCTTCTCGATCTGCGGATTCCCGTACCCAGGACACCAAGGGAGGCGTTCTATCACTCTAAGTTTAATCGGACAGGAAACCCTAAATTCCTGGTGACCGTCCAGCGGCTAACTTATCTAGAAAATTTCTTGGAGAATAGATAATAAAAACAGTAGGAACATTCCGGATAGTCCAGTCACAAAAAACGGGAAAAGTGAGGCAGATTCGCTGGACTCTAATCTTTTTTTATTCATCATAATCAAAATTAGAGCTATCATCGAGAGTGGGAGGCCCACCATAGACACCACCAGAATGAAGTTCACAAATTCCTCGAATCTCCAGGTGTAATCAATTTTCCACCTCCGAAAAATTCACTTTATAGGGATGCTCATGTCAATGTTGTAACTGCATCCACCACCAAGTCCGGCTACACCCCCTACACTTCTCTCTCCCGGATTTCCACCAAGTCCCATTGTGGAGCTAGTATAGGCTCCAAACCCGTAGGCGGCAGAGCATGACACTGAATCCGAAAATCCAAATTTATCCGCTGGTGAGGATTCGGTCCACCCCGATGTTACTGCTCCGGACAATTTTCCCACCCCAAAGCTCGCATCAAGACTAAGCTCCTCAGTTCCGGTGTCATAAGTTGGACCAAAAGCAACACAAAGACCAGCGCAGACCTCGAGTTTAGTCTCCCAGGCATCCGTGCCGCTCGGGTCGATGTTGTTGATGGGGTCCGCCCCAGCGTAAGCGTAACGGTTCGCATTCACCGGGTCTAGTGGCGCATCCAGTGAATCTTGCTGGGTCCATACACCCTGATTCGGGTCATAGAACCGTGCACCGAACAAGTACTGACCCGTGCCCCCACGATCCACCAACCCAAACCGGTACCGGTACGGGTCGAACTTCTCCTTGTCCCGCGGAGAAATCTTCTCAGGACGCGCACCGAACGGATCGAACTCCTTGTAGTCAGCAGTACTACCATCACCCTGAACCATGCGAATATCCGAATCCACCGGATCCCCGATATACATGTGAACACTCGTTTTGTTCGTGTCACGCAAGAACAACGGCTCATGCGTGACCGGATCGTGCTCCACATACGCCTGACGGCCCTCATGCGTGATCTTCTCGATCTGCGGATTCCCGTACCGGTCCGTCAAACCATGCGTATATACAAACGAACCCTGCTTGGAGCTCACCTGCCCGATCAGCTCATTCTGCGAGGTCCCAGCAAAGGTACTGGTCGTGTTGTTCGTCCCATCGGCAAGTTTTGTCTCCACCTTCTGATTGGCGGCATTGAAAACCGTCGTGGCCTTCTCATCCTTGGTCACGTTGCCGTCCGCGTCATACACCCAACCATCACTGGTGACCTGGTTCTGCGCGTTATATGTATCGGTCTCGGTAACCGGTGCCTGACCATCCACGGTGCGTTCCTTCTTCACCCGGTTGCCACGAGAATCATAGGTGAATACGTATTTCCCATCAGCGGTCCCTGGGGTGTCTACCCCAGTCAAACGCCCCACCTTGTCATACGAGTACTTGGTGGTGTAGCCGGTGGTGGTACCTGCCAGGGTGGTGTACATCGACTGAACCTTATCCACTGAAGGCACCGTGGAGGCACCACAATCACGAGGTTCAACACCAGGCTTGTAGCAGTACCACTTGTCATCCAAGGTCTGAACCCCATCCGGGTTCGTGGCCGAAGGCGTCACCGCCCCAGATCGCTTCACCGTCTGACGAGCAATGTTGCCAGAGACGTCATAATCAGTGTGCTTCCACACCGTCCATCCCTGCTCCGGGGCAGCCCTCTCCGACCCATACCAAATGTCCGTGCGACGGCCCTTGTCATCGCTCTTGAAGTTGATCACCCGCTGCTCGGTACCTTCCGGATACGTGATCTTGTCCAAGGTACCCGCGGCGGTGTAAGCGTAAGAGTGTTTGAAACCACCCACCGTCTTGCTGGTCATCCGGCCCTCACGGTCATACCCGAAGGTCATTGTGGTGGACTGAGCGGCCTCGCTCCCGATCCCAGCCTGACTCACCGTTTTTTGCGTGACCTCACCACGGTTGCTGTAGGCATAGGTCACCTTCTGTGTCTGTTTGCCTTTAGCTGAGCTGGTAACCGTGACAGGCCTTCCCATGGTGTCGTAAGTGGTATCCACCTGGGTATCCGGAGTCGTCGTACCCGCAGGAGTTGCGGTGACCCGGGTGACCAAAGATGATGACCCATCGTAGGTGTAGGTCACCACGCCCCCACGTCCAGTGGTTTTCTTGGACAACCGCCCCATTGAGTCGTACGTGTAAGACTCGGCCTTGATCGATCCGCCAGTAGCAGGCGTGACCCTGGACAGTTGCTTGTTCGCATCGTACGTGTAGCGAGTGGGGTTGCCGGCGTTACCTGGCGCGGTGGCTGTTGCCACCGTTCCATCCGCATTAAAAGTTAACTCGGCAGTAGCAGCCAACGCATCCGTGGTCTTAGCCAGTGCCCCGGACCCAGAATAGGTGTACCCACGCTGGTTACCCCGACTATCAGTCGAGGTCGACGGCGCATATTTGGTGTTGGCAGCCGTGTTCTTGTACTCCGCTGAACCCGTCTCCCCACCAGGACCGGTCCCGGAGGTCAAAGACCCACCATCGTTGGCGTCGTACTTGAAAGAACTGGTGGCCGAAGTATCCCCCGCGCCAGCAGTCATCGACTCCGTGGACAGCTGTGGCGTGTAGGTCTTGGAGGTTTGCTTCCCATCAGCATCCACCACCGACTGCACCCGACGTCCCGCAGCTGTCAGCGTGTAGGTGGTGTGGGGCACAGCAGCCACGGTCTTGGACTGATCCGTGTTGGCTGCTGCCACCAATGTTTTACCCGCATCTGGGTAACTGAACCGAGTAACCGCTTCCGTAGCCGCAGAGCCAGGTGCACCAGGGGTCGTGATACTGGCCACCCGGTTCTTCAAGTCATATGTGATCTTGGTGTACCCGCCATCAGCGGTATCCACCCGCGAGATCCGCCCGGCTGAGTCATAACTGATCTTTGTCTGAGTGCCCCGAGGGTTGGTGACAGCCGAGTACTTCCCATTGGTCGCCGACAGAGTCCAGGAACGCACCAGCGAACTTGACTGGGCACCGACACCTACAGTGTCACCCGAGCTGGTCGGTGTCCTCCAGGACGTGCGTGCCGCAGCAGGTCCACGCCACCCTGTCTGCTGGGTTGGGATACCTGCGGCATCGGTGGTGAGCGTGGTGGTATTACCGTCGCGGTCCGTTGCTTTGACTGGCTTACCATCTGAGTTGAAGTACGTGGTGGACTGTGAGTCCCAGGCCAGCACCGTGTACCCCGCATCTGTTTTCTTCAACGTGTACCGGCGCTCAGGTGGAGCCGTGAAGTCCGTGGTAGAACCGGCCACTGGGTTGAAGGTCACCCGCTGACCACTGGCATCCACCAGCACCACGTTGCCAGCCTCGCGGTAGAGCATCCCTGCTCCCAAACCACTGACCCGCCACGAGTTACGCACACCATTGCCCGAGGGCGCGGGCACCAACGAGTTATGAGCAAAGGTGAAACCCTCAATGCTCATCGTGGTGTTCAGATTGCCTGTCCCCACATCCACTGATGCCTGAATCTCCGGGCTCAAAGCCACCGGCAGCCGCGTGGCCGCCGGGCGCACCCCCGTATCCGCCGTCTCCTTGATCGACGAGACGTCCTGCAACGCTGCCAGCGCCGGTGATGCTGCTCCCAGCATGGTGGCAATCATGGCAAAACACACAACGAGGGCAGAAATCGCACGGTTCAGCGTTTTCATCACTGAGTCTCCTGAGAAAATCCTGTCGCGCACACGCGCAGGCAGGTCATGACCGGTGAAATTGAGAAGGAAATTCCTGGCCCACACAAAGGGCAGGAAAGCCGAAAGTCAGGAACCTGACAGAACGTTGAAGTGGAAACGGTACAAGAAAGCGGACATGGCATCCCGCCGCACTGGATCGAGCGGACGATACGTACCGTCGCCATACCCAGTACTGATATTCATGGACGCCATCCAGCAGATTTCCTTGTAATACGCCGCATGGTGGGGAACATCCGTGAACGGCGACACCGCGGGTGCCACGTACCCTGGTTCCCCAGCAATACGGTAGAAGAAGGCAGCCATAGCATCCCGATGAATGGCATTCCCCGGGCGGAACGTTCCATCGTTATATCCGGTCGTCACTCCTTGATCAGCCAACCAGCTGATCTCGCGGAAGTACTGACTGGTCAGCGGAACATCAACAAAGTAAGCACGCGTAGGCGCGGTGTAGCTAGGCCTACCCGCCAATCGATACAAATACACGGCCATGAAGCCTCGATTGACGGTCAGCAAAGGCCGGAAGGTACCGTCCGGGAAACCATCCACAATCCGATTGTCAGCAACCCAGTTGATCTCACGGTAAAACGCTGCACCAACAGGGACATCCGTGAAACTGGCGGCATGGACAGGATGAGAACCGAGTCCCATGGTGGCTGCGCCGAGCAAACCACCCGTGAGTATAGTTCTGCGCGAGATGATGTCTTGAATTGCCATCATTCAACCTGTCGCCGGAGGATTAAATGGAGAGAACAACCGGTATGGGATCAAGGTAGACCACAATCACATGAAGCGCCACATCAGAAGCGAACTTTTTTGAAAGTTTTTTGATCCAGACATTCAGGTGACTACGCACAGCCCGCGTAGCGTCTCAGCGGAAGGTGTAGAACCCATCCAGGGGCATGGCGTCCACCGAGTGAATCATGGTGCCTTGGTCAGGATTCAACGCGGAAATCATCTGATCATCACCCAGGTAGATCCCAACGTGGGACCCGTTGTTCTGGGACACCAAATCACCAGGCTCAGGCGTGGTGGTCCGAGTCGCTGCCGCGAACTGATCCCACGTCACTCGGGGAATCTGCTGCCCATTCTGGGCATAGACCCACTGAGTGAATCCCGAACAGTCCCACCTCTTGTACTCAGTTCCACCCCAAACGTATTGCCCACCCAACCCGTCCAGAGCCGTTGACACCAGGTCCGCACCACTACCGGACATCCCCTCCTGTGGGCTCGTCGTCCACGGCGTTCCGACAGCCGACTCACTGGACCCCCCAGGAACAGCGCTAGTACCACCAGAGGGGCTGCCTTCACTGGTGTACAAGCTGAACTCACGGTGCACCGTGTTGTCAGTCAAAACACCTCGTTCAACTGCCGTGTACATCAGATCGGTGACCTCAACACCACTGAACCCTGCAGTTACCTGTCCATCACCGATTCCATCCAGGACCGTCTGCACCACTGTCAGGCTCGTTGACTGGGGTGCTAGAACACTTGCGGTGTGATCGCCCGCATCCAGAGAGACTTCCGGCGGTGACCCTGCTGCCCGCCACATGATGGTCCTCACCGCCACGGGGTCAATGGAAGCATCCGGCCGGAAAGACCCGTCAGCCCACCCGCGAACCAGTCCCAGATCAGTAGCCCATGCAATCGCTGCTGCCTGGGGATGCGCAGCGGTCACATCCGAATACGTGTTCTCCGCGATGGAAGGCGAGACACCAGGGCTGCCAGCCATCACGTACAGCAACTCCACAAAGGCCGCACGGTCCACAGCACCGGTAACCGTAATCCCATCAGGGGGGACCAAACTCACGTTGTACCCAGATGCCCTCACCTGAGAAGTAGCGACAGTTTCACCCGACTCAAGGCTCCCCTGTGGTTCTGATAGGTGCCCCGGTGTGGAGGACACTGAGTCCGACAAACCCAAGATGGCCGAGCAAACAGGCCATGCGCCCCACCCCTGTCCCGCCAAAACCTGCTCCGCTACAGCGATCTGCTGGTCACGACTAGCGTCCTGCGGCCGCCCCACCCCACCAAACGCATGCCAGGTGGACAGCGAAAACTGCAGCCCTCCGTAGTAGCCGTTACCGCTGTTTATAGACCAGTTGCCACTGGACTCACACTGCGCCAGCGCATCCCACGTGGACTCCGGGACAGCCTGGGCGGGACTAGCACCCACAACCGCCAGGGCACCACCCATGACGATGCTGTAAACGACACGACCACCACGCAACAACGGCATAACAACCCACTTCAAGGCTTGGCCAGCGTCCGCGAACCTCCAAAAGGACCGCGACTGATGTCACAGTAGATCAACCCAGCTGGTCAGAACAGAGGTTCCCTGACCAAAATGTCCACGGGTCACAATCACCTGCATCTGCTTGGATGGAACCATGCAGTCCGCTTGGCAATGGATGTCCCTCCCAAGATTGAGTCCCGGAGACTCGGTTGCCGTGCTCTCGCCGTCGTTCGCTGCACCCGCAGTCGGTGAAGCCGTCCACGAGCAAGCAATGGTCCGTATCCGCGAGGACCTCCAACTGGTGCCGGTGGAGTTCCGCACCACCCGGCAACTCCACGCCTCTCCGCAAGAGCGGGCCGCTGACGTCAACGCTGCCTTCGCAGACCCCTCCATCAAAGCGGTGATGGCAACCATTGGTGGTGACGATCAAATCACCGTTCTGCCGCATCTGAACTCGGAGGTCATCCGGCACAACCCCAAACCATTCTTCGGGTACAGCGACAACACCCATCTACTCAACTGGCTGTGGCGCCACGGCATCCCAGGTTTTTACGGCGGCTCCACGCAAGTTCATTTGGGAGCAGGACCACGAATCGACGATGTCCACCTACGCTCTCTGCAAGCAACCCTGTTCCACGGTGGCATTCTTGAAATTACAGATCCCGGCGAATCAGAAGACTACGGATTGGACTGGGCAGACCCGCGAGCGCTGACCGAGTTCGGATATCGGACACCTACAGACCCTTGGTTGTGGGCCGGTCCAGCTTGGGCGGTTGAGGGGCGCACCTGGGGTGGGTGCCTGGAAGTGATTGACCAACTAGGCGTGGCGGGCCAGCTCCCGAGTCCACACGAGGTGGAGCACGGCATTCTCCTACTGGAAACCAGCGAGGAACTGCCCTCAGCTGATCGGGTCAGGCGTTGTGTTCGAGCATTGGGAGAGCGTGGCCTTCTGGGAGTACTCAACGGTGTCCTGATTGCGCGTCCGCCAGCCAGTTCGCCCAAACATCGCCGGTCACCCGCAGAGCAGGAGAAGTACCGGAAGGATCAGGCGGACGTCGTCGTCGAACAAGTGAACCGGTACAACCCGTCTGCGGTGGTCTGTGCGGGGGTGCCATTTGGCCACACCCGGCCGCAGTGGGTGCTGCCGTACGGAGGCCTAATGAGGCTGGATGGGGTCAAGCGACGCATAACGGCCACGTATTCCGGGGACCGTGGATAAGCCCAGCGGCACTTCGTGCAGCGCCGGTACGCATTAAGCCCAATCCGGTACGCGTTTGGCCATGAAAAGGCGATCTGTGTGGTCATTTGCGTACCGGGCCTCATGAGCGGCACAAGTTAACGCTCGGCGGGGCCCAGCACGGGACCTAGCACCGGGCGCAGCGCCCGACGGCAGGCCGCCCAGCCCCGTGCAGATGCTCAGCAGGCATGTAAAATGTGCTGGATGTCTCACCTCAGCCCAGAACCGCACCCCGGCTTCCAGCCGGTGTTCTGGCATGCCCCGCAGCCGGGCACCAACGGCTACGTGTCCACGTGGGGTGAGCAGCAGGCGGGTAGCCCGCCGTCTGTGACCAACGCCTGATCCCTGGACCCTGCGCGGCCGCTCTGGAGCACCCTCCCAAGATCGGTCCCGCCGCCCGCCCACCCTCCCGGACTAGGTGGTCTATTGCTTCTCACAAGCGTTGTCATAGCAGCACTCACCTGCCTTGTTGCCCCGCTGCTGACCAAATTCGCTGGCCGTGACGCCGGCTGGATTCTGGCTCTGCCGTTGTTCGCCGCTGCTGCAGCGGTCGTCGCCGCCACGGGCGGGGACTTCACCACCCCAGTCGTGGAGACTGTCCCGTGGATCCCATCGCTCGGCGTGGAGTTCTCCCTGCGCCTGGACGGCCTGGGCCTCATGTTCGCCCTGCTGGTGTTGGTCCTGGGCGGCCTGATCCTGGCTTATTCAGCCCGGTACCTGGGCAAAGCCGGTAAGCACGGCACGTTCTACCTGCTCATGACCACTTTCGCCGCTTCCATGCTGGTTCTGGTCCTGACGGATGATCTGATCGTGATGTTTGTGGCGTGGGAGTTCACCACCCTGTGTTCGTTCTTCCTGATCGGCCGCTCCGGACCGGATGCACGCGAACCCGCGGTCCGAACACTTCTGGTCACCGTGGCAGGTGGCCTGTTGCTGCTGGCAGCGGTGGCCATGATGGCCGTGGGCACGGGCACCACCCGCATCAGCCAGGTCCTCACCGACCCCATCTGGAGCAACGACCCCGCCTTCACCACCACCGTTGCCGTTCTTCTGGCCGGTGCCGCCTTCACCAAATCCGCTCAGTTCCCGTTCCAAGCGTGGTTGCCGGATTCCATGGTGGCCATCACGCCCGTCTCCGCTTACCTGCACGCCGCGGCCATGGTGAAAGCCGGCATATACCTGCTGTTGCGCTTCTCCCCCGCCCTGGCGGACAACACGGTCTGGACGGTTCTGCTGGTCACCTCCGGCCTGATCACAGCACTCCTTGGGGCAGCCGGTGCTCTGCGCCGCTTTGATCTCAAAGAGCTGCTGGCCTATTCCACCATCAGCCAATTGGGCCTTCTGGTGGTCATGATCGGCGTGGGAACCCCAGCCACGTTGACCGCCGCCGCAGTCCACACCGTGGCGCACGCGCTGTTCAAATCCGCGCTG
Source organism: Kocuria sp. (assembly GCF_030538595.1). GTDB lineage: Bacteria > Actinomycetota > Actinomycetes > Actinomycetales > Micrococcaceae > Kocuria. Next base: position 63,989 of record NZ_JAUNTS010000010.1, on the reverse strand, counting down.
TTCATGCTGATCGGCGTGATCGACCATCAAGCCGGCACCCGTGACATCCGCAAACTCCAGCACCTGCGGATGCGCATGCCGGTCACCCTGACGGCCCTGATCCTGGGCTCGGCCTCCATGGCGGGATTACCGCCCTTGCTGGGCTTTGTCAGCAAGGAAGGCATGTTCGCCGCCTTCCTTGACGTCCCCGGGCCAGCCTGGTTCCCGGCCCTGTTGATCGCCGGAACAGCAACGACGTCGGTCCTCACCCTGGCCTACTCCGCTCGCATTGTCCTGGGTGCCTTCACGGGCAAAACCTTCAATACCACTGGTGCCAGGACACAGCCGGAGAAGGAAGTCCACGAAGCCCCGGTCACCTTCTGGGCCGTTCCCGCCCTGGGGGCTGCTGCCGGTTTGGTCCTGGGTGTTCTGCCCTTCCTGCTGGACGGGCTGATCGGCCCGGCAGCCACCGCAGCAGTGGGTTCCCCCGTGGAAGCCCATCTAGAGCTGTGGCATGGCTTCAATTTGGCGTTGGCCATCTCCGGCGTCGTGATTGCTGCCGGTACCACGCTGGTGCTGGCCCGCCGCCCCGTGGAGGCGTTCATGGTGCCGCGTGGTATCCCGTTCTCCGGGCTGACCGCCGTGGACTGGACCCGCAAGGCCATCATCCGCACCGGTGCGGTGGTGGGCAGCTGGTCCGGCTCCACCTCACCGCGCCGCCACCTGGGCATCCCCGCCGTCTGCCTGGCCATCATTGCGCTGGCTGGGGTGTTCACGGTGGGTGAGCTGCCGTCCGTCGTGGGCAATCCGTCCCGCCCGGAGGACTGGCTGCTCCTGCTCCTGGTGGCCGCAGGTGTGGGGTCGGCTGTCTACAGCCGTACCCGGTACACGGCCATTGTGGTCACGGGCATCATTGGGTTCGCCATGACCGTCTGGTACTTCCTGTTGGGCGCGGCGGACGTTGCCCTGACCCAGCTGCTGGTGGAGATTCTGACCGTGTGTGTTCTGGTGTTGGTGCTGCGGCGCCTGCCCAACCGCTTCCCGCGCGAATCCACCAAAGCCCGCATTGGTGCCGGGACCGTTGCCATCCTGGCCGGTGTGGCCACCACCCTGGGCGTGCTGGCGCTGACCGGACGGCGGGACATGTCCCAAGCTGCCGAATACTTCCTGACCCAGGGTGAGGAAGCCACCGGCGGAGCCAACCTGGTCAACACCATCCTGGTGGACTTCCGTGCCCTGGACACCCTGGGTGAGGTCACGGTGCTGGGTGTGGCAGGCATTGCCATTGCAGCGCTGCTGCGTTCACGCGCACCAGCCGCCATTCGCTCGGCTCGCCTGGACCGGCGGACCCCCATTTACGACGCCGTGGAGAACTCCGTGTTCCTGCGGGTGACCACCAAGGTTCTGGGACCGCTGATCATCTTCCTGTCCCTGTACCTGCTGCTGCGCGGCCACCAGGAACCGGGCGGTGGCTTCATTTCCGCCCTGGTGGGTGGGGCGGGATTCGCCTTGCTCTACCTGGCAGCGCCTTCTGATGCCGCCGCCAGGATTCGCTGGCCGTATCTGAGCTTGATCGGCGCCGGGTTCATTGTGGGCGCCGGGACCGGATTCCTGGGCTACCTGGAAGGCTCCTTCCTGACCCCGCTGCACGTGGAGATCTTAGGGCTAAAGCTCACTTCCCCGCTGCTGTTCGACGTCGGTGTGTACCTGGGCGTGCTGGGCGTGATGTTGGCTGCCTTCAACCTGCTGGGCCGTCACGATCGCCACTCAGACCCCACCCACCCCAGTCACGACGCTGAAGACGACGAACACGATGCTCTCCTGACCGAATTCGACGCCATCGATGACGAGGTGAGTGCCCGATGACCATTGCCATCACCATCGGAATCCTGGTGGCCGGAGCCACCTACCTGTTCCTGCAGCGGGAAATGCTGCGCATCATCCTGGGCTTCATCCTGCTGGGCCATGCCGGCAACCTGATCCTGATTGCTGCCGGTGGCACCTCACGCCGGGAGGAACCGTTCGGCACCCCCGTGGACACCTCCGCGGTGGCCGATCCGCTTCCGCAAGCCTTTGTGCTCACCGCCATTGTGATCGCCTTCTCCATCACCATTTTCATGCTGGTGCTAGCAGTCACCGGCAAGGACGACGACGACACCACCGAGCCACCCGGTGACGACGACGATCCCGAGTTCAATGTGTCCACCCTGCCCAAGGGCATCATCCAGCCGGAGGACATCACCACGCAGACCATCAACATGGGCCTGGCAGACAATCCGGGCCTGGCCGACAATCTGGGGCTGGCAGATCACGGTGGCAGGGCCCCGCTGGGCTCCTCTGAGAATGGTGCCGAGAATCAAGGAGGTGCCCGATGACCGCAGCAGCTCTTCTGCCGTTTTTCATCGGCATTCCCTTTGTCTCCGCGGGTTTGTTGAGCATTTTTGGGGGCCGGCCCAAACTGCACGTGGTGCTGTTGATGGCCAACCTGGTGGCCTCCATGGTGGCCGGAATGGCTTTGGTGGCCCATTTCACCCACACCGGACCCATGGCTCACGGGGTGGCTCTGTGGCCCTTTGGAATTGCCATCCCATTTGCCGCGGACATGTTCGCAGCCCTGATGCTCTCCGTCACGGGCCTGCTCTCCGTGACCTGTGCGGTGTTTGCTCTGTACTCGGGTTACGCCACCTCCCAGTACTTTGCGCCGCTTCTCCTGGTCCTGGTGGCAGGTGTGAACGGAGCCCTGCTCACAGCAGATCTTTTCAACCTGTTCGTGTTCGTGGAGGTCATGCTGCTGCCCTCCTACGGGCTCTTTGTTTTGGCCTCCCGGGCCAAAGCACCCTTCCGCCAGATCGCGGGTGCCAGGTTGTACGTGACCATCAATCTGCTGACCTCCACCATCTTCCTGGGCGGTGTGGGCTTTGTGTACGGCACCGCCGGGACAGTCAACATTGCCCAATTGGCTGGGGCTGCCCAACAGGACAGCTCCGTGGCCATTGCCACCGCCGTGGTGTTGTTTGCCCTGAGCATCAAAGCCTCCGTGGTCCCGGTGCACGGCTGGTTGGCCAGGGCCTACCCCGCCACCTCACCGGCCATCACCGCTTTGTTCTCCGGGCTGCACACCAAGGTGGCCATATATGCCATCTACCGCATATACGCCGTGATCTTTGACGGGGACGCCCGGTTCCTCTGGGTTGGTGTGCTGATCTTCAGCCTGACCATGATCATTGGTGTGCTGGGTGCGGTGGGGGAAACCACCACGCGTTCCATCCTGGCCTTCCACATGGTCAGCCAGATCGGCTACATCCTGCTGGGCGTGGCCCTGTTCACGGAGTTCGGTCTGACCGCCGGGATCTTCTACCTGCTGCATCACATGATCGTGAAGGCGTCTCTGTTCCTCTCCACGGGAGCCATTGAGGTCAAGTACGGCACGGGAACGCTGGGCCGCGTTCCGGAAATCTTGAAGCGGGAGCCGGTGATCGCCGTCGCCTTCTTTGTGGCGGCACTGTCCCTGGCCGGGCTGCCGCCGTTCTCCGGATTCGTGGCCAAAGTGTCCCTGATCATGGCCTCCATTGAGGCCCGTGAAGTGGCGGCAGCCGTGGTGATGATTGTGGTCAGCCTGTTCACGGTGCTGTCCATGATCAAAATCTGGTCCGGGGTGTTCTGGGGAGGACGGACTGCCAAGGACCAACCGGAGGCCGAACCCGGACTCCCGGCTGGTACCAATGTGGCCACCTTGACCCGGGAGCAGACCGAGCAGTTGGCTCAGCCAACGTCGCGCATTGGGGTGGGACTTGCCGCCCCGGCCGTGCTGCTGGCCGCGGTGACGCTGAGCCTGGGCCTGGGGGCTGAAATGCTGATGACCTTGTCCCAGACTGCCGCGCAAGGACTCTTGGACCCCAGCTTGTACGTGAATGCGGTGATGAACTCATGACCTGGCTTACCTGGCCGCTACGGCTGATCGTTTTTGTTCTCTGGTACGCCAAAGAGCTGGTGGTCTCCAGTGCTGCGGTGATCAAGGACAACCTGACCCCGGGGCAGAACTCCACCACGGGCCTGACCCGGATGCCCACCCGGTGCCGTAATGACTGGGAGCTGACCCTGCTGGCAGCCCTCATCACGGTGACCCCGGGAACCCTGGTGATCGGAAACACCACGGAGAACGGGCGCCGCGTGTTGTTCGTGCACACCCTGTACTTCCCGGATGCAGAGACCTCACGTAAAGAACTGGCAGTCATGGAAACCCAGATGTTCAAGGCCGTGCGCCGGGAAGGAGCCCCCGCATGATTGGCATGACCACAGGCATGGTGGGCGTGGACATTGGCCTGGTGATTCTCACGCTGGCCTGCGTGGCCTCCACCTACAGAATGTTTGCCGGTCCCACGGATGCTGACCGCGCCGCTGCCGCTGACCTTCTGCTCTTTGGCATTGTGGGTCTTCTGGCGCTGATCGGGGTGCGGGCCACCAGCTCTTTCACCTTTGACATCGTTTTGGTGGCTGCCCTGGTGGGCTTCCTGGGTGCTGTGTCCTTTGCCCGAGCGCTGACCAGGGGGAAGAGATGAGCACTGCAGCAGCCATTTTCGGCGACATCATGATTGTGGGCGGAGCTCTGGTCTTTGCCACCGCCGCCTTGGGCCTGCTGCGCTTCCCGGATGTCTACACCCGCATTTCCGCGGTGGGTACTGCGGCAGGAATCGGCATTGTGCTGGTGGTGGTGGGAGCTTTGATGCACCAGCCCACCATCCCGGATGTGATCAAGGTGCTGGTGATCATTGTGTTGCAACTGATCACTTCAGCTGTGGGCAGCATTGCCATCGCCCGCTCGGCCTATTTGATGGATGCCCACATTGACGAGTTCGTCTTCGATGACCTGGCCGAACACCATCCGGAAGACGCCCAGCACACCTGAGTGCAGCCCGTCTCCCTGAGACTCTGAACCACGGTCGGTGACTCGGCCGGGCGGACGCCATAGGCACTCACCCGGCCCGGGCGGCGCGGAGAATCAGAACGGCCAAGCCTTCTGCAACCCGTCCGGGCGGCCCACCTCACGGTAGTGCTCGGTACCGAATGCCTGCTTGAACTGGTCCTGGGGAAAGCCCAGCAGGTGCTGGACGTCCTCCTGGGAACCGTGTGCGGCAAGTGCGTTGCGCTTGATGGCCAACAGACCAGGAGTCAGTTCCACCGCCCAGTGCAGTTCAGATTCCGGCAGCCCCAACCCGTTGCCGTCATCGCCCGGATGTTCGGGGTCGAACAGGGTTTCTGGATCTGCCCCGGCGGCTACAGCCGCTTCAAATCGACGCCGCATCTCATCCCGGTTCATGGTGGTTTCCAACAGTCGCACGGGCTTGGCCGCCAACTCCGCGGCACGATGAGCCACCGCGTGGACCTTCACATGATCTGGATGGCCGTAATTGCCGTGCCAGTCATATCCCACCAGCACATCCGCGTTTTCTTCATCCAGGATGGCGGCCACCTTTGCAGCAGCTTCCTCCACATCGGCCTGCATGAAACAGTCCCGTGCGGCATTCTGCTCCCAACCCGTCATTCCGGAATCCGAATAGCCCAACCACTCCACACGATGAATCCCGATCACCTGGGCGGCTTTGGCTGCTTCCTGGCGCCGATGTTCCACCACGGAGCCCACCGGTGTTCCGTCCTGCTTGGGTGCAGGTGGGGTGCCAAAGTCACCGTTGGTGGCAATGATCTCCACCACGCGGTGACCCTCACGTGCTGCCTTGGCCATGGTCCCTGCCGTTCCGGAAGATTCGTCATCCGGGTGAGCGTGCAAAAAGACCAAAACGGAGCTCACGCTGCTTATCGAATTACTCTCAGCCATACCTGGAACAACTGTGCTGGGACATGTGTTCTTCCGCCTGTAGAACGTGAGCTTGCCTTCATGGACAGCCCAGAACCGCTTAAGACCACTCTCCTAAACCAACGCAGGCGCCCAACTGGTGCCGCAGCTCTCATCCTGAGGAACCCTTCATCGTGGCTCGTAGCTCAACACCCTCACCTCCGCAGTCCGGCTCGCACGCCAACAACCACAACACCGTCACCACCGGGCGCGCAGTCATTGCCATCATTGCCCTTTCCATGGGTGGTTTTGCCATTGGCACCACCGAGTTCATGACCATGGGTGTGCTGCCGCAGATTGCCGAATCCCTGAACATCACGGAGCCCCAGGCCGGTCACGCCATCTCCGCCTATGCTCTGGGCGTGGTGGTGGGAGTTCCGCTCCTGTCCATCTTGGGCGCAAGACTGCCGCGCAAAGGTCTGCTGCTGGGTCTCATGGGTGCCTACGGGGCGTTCAATGTCCTCAGCGCGCTGGCCACTTCCTATGAGTTATTCGCTCTGGCCAGGTTCTTTGATGGTATGCCGCACGGAGCATATTTTGGCGTGGCCTCCTTGGTGGCTGCTGGTCTGGTGTCCCCTCAGTACCGTGGTCGAGCCGTGGCCGGTGTGCTCATTGGCTTGTCCGTGGCCAATGTGATCGGTGTGCCAGCTGCCACCTGGCTCGGTCAGAACTACGGCTGGCGCTCCACCTACATCATGGCCGCCGGGATCTCCCTGCTGACCGTGGTGCTGGTGATGATCTTTGTCCCGCGCACACCCGGTGATCCCAACGCCAAGGGATTGGCTGAGGCCAAGGACTTCTTCCGGCGCAGCCAGGTCTGGTTGACCATGGGTGCCGGTGCCGTGGGCTTTGGTGGACTCTTTGCCATCTACTCCTACATTGCAACCACCATCACGGATGTGGGTGGGCTCAATGCCTCCACCGTTCCGCTGTTCCTGCTGGCCTTCGGCTTGGGCATGACCGTGGGCACCTGGCTTGCCGGTGAACTGGCGCGCTGGTCCATCCGTAAATCCCTGCTGCTGGGATCAGCCGGTTCTGCTGCCGTGATGATCGTGTTCTGGTTTGTCATCCCGGGTGGTTGGTGGGCACTACCCGTGCTGTTCTTGATCACCGCCGTGAGTTCCATCCTGGTGACCAATCTCCAACTGCGTCTGATGGATGTTGCCGGAGACGCCGTGACCCTGGGGGCTGCCATGAACCACGCCTCCCTGAATCTGGCCAATGCCCTGGGCGCGTGGATGGGTGGCCTGGTGATTGCTGCGGGACTGGGCTACCGGACGCCGTCGTTGGTGGGCGCGGCCATGGCACTGGCTGGAGCCGCCATCCTGCTGGTGGCCTTCCGCTTGGAGGACAACCAGTCCCGGTCATCCTGAACTGAACAGCCCACTTGCCAAAAAACCGGCCCCTGAACGTATCAGGGGCCGGTTTTTTGGCAACTCGGCGGACTGTGCCGCCTGTGGAGACGATCAACCCACCGGCTGGCCACCCAACTTGGCTGCCATGGCAGCCGCGTACTGGTTGGCGTCTGAGCCCACCACAAGGTGCCAGAGGTTGGGAGACACCTGCACCGCGCCGGGCAGACCGGCCGACTTCAGGGCCGCCTGATCCACCTTGGATGAGTCCTTGACCTCAACACGGAGTCGCGTTTCCGCCACGGCGTCCGCCAGGCTCACGTTCTCCGAGCCGCCCAGGGCAGTCAACCATTGGCTGGCTTTGGCCTGCTCGTCGTCGTTGATCGCGTCCTTGGGGTCAGCGGCAGCGGCACCTGCAGCACCCGCCCCAGCGGCCGAACCGGCAGCCACGCCACCGGGCACGGCGGCATCGCCCTCAACAGCCTCACCGTTGGCAGCCGCAGCGGCAGCCTTGGCCTCGGCGCGCTGCTCCGGGGTGCGGTAGTCAAAGATGATGACCAACAGCATGGCCACCAGGAAGGCGCCACCGATGGACAGGGCGTAGAGCCCGATCCGGTCGAAGGCCGGGATGGTCAGCAAGGAGGTGAACACGAACGCGTTGGTGTGCACCTGACCGCCGCCAAAGCCCTGGACCAAACCACCCACCAAACAGCCAACCAGCATGAGTGGGTAGATGCGCTTGAAACGCAGGTGGATGCCGTACAGCGATGGCTCGGAGATACCGCCCAGCAGACCGGCCGCCAGAGCACCGGTAGCGGTTTGGCGCATCTGCATTTCCTTGTCCCTCACGGCCAGGAACAGCACACCGGCGGTGGCGCCGAAGCAGGCAAAGTTCCATGCGCCCATGGGGCCCTGAATGTAGTCAAAGCCCAAGGTCTGGATGTTCAACAGCATGATGGCGTTGATCGGCCAGTGCAGGCCCAGCGGAACCATGAACGGGTAGGCCAGCGGAATGATGATGGCAAAGATGAACGGGGAGAAGTCGTTGACCGACTGCAACACGTTGGCCAGACCCGCACCGGCGAACACACCAATGGGGCCGATCAGGAAGGCCGTGAGCGGCAGCATGATCAGCATGGACAGGAACGGCACAAAGATCAGCTGCAAGTTGGCGGGAATGATCTTCTTCAAGCCCTTGTAAAGCGGGCCCAACACTGCTGCCATCAGCAGCGGCGGGAACACCTGGGAGCCGTAACCAAAAATGGTGAGCGGGATGCCAAAAATGTTCACCAGCGTCACGTCAGTGCCCGCAATGCTGGCCTGGTAGGCCTCCGGGGACTCCGCCAATGCGGAGAAGCCCGGCAGCATGACCAGCGCCATCACCGCAAAGCCAACCCACGGATCGGCACCCAGCTTCTTGGAGGCGTTGTAGGCCACCATCAGCGGAAGGAACACGAACACGGACTGCCACATGAAGTTGATGAACTGCCAGGAAGGCGGCAGATCGGTACGCGGATCAGCCCAGTTCCCAATCACACCCAACGTGCCCATCAGGGCCATGAAAGTGATGAACAGGGAGGCACCCAGCAGAGCGCCCAGGATGGGCCGGAAGGAGTCGGACAGGAACTCGAAGAAGTTGTCCAACCAGGCGAACTTGCCGCGCGGGCCCTGGGCACGGGCGGCAGCCTTGACATCGTCGGCGGACTGGCCGCCCTTGGCTCCACCGGCGTTGGCCATGGCGGGTAGCGCATTGATGTCGTTGTAGACGGATTGCACCGCACCGCCAATGATGACCTGATAGCGCTCGCCGGCTTGCGGGACCGAGCCCATCACGCCGTCGATTGCATCAACCTTCTTGGCATCCACCACGCTTGCGTCATTGAGCTGGAAACGCAGGCGGGTGGCACAGTGGGTGAGACTTGCAATGTTGTCGGGACCGCCAACGGCGTCCACGATCTGCTGTGCTGAATTACTCATGGAGGGGATCCTTGTCAGTTCTCGCTCGGGCTGACGAATCAGAACTCGTCCATGGGGACAAGTGAGCGAACCTCTTCAGGGGTAGAGCAGGTCACGGCCTTGGCAGCCAATTCCTTGCAGTGCTCTAGGGAGTGTGCCCGGACGGCGGCCTTGACGGACGGAATCGCCGGGATAGAACAGCTGAGCTCGTCAACGCCGAGTCCAACCAGGATCGGAACGGCTTGGGGATCGGAGGCCACGCCACCGCAAACCCCCAGCCACTTTCCTTGGGCGTGCAGCGCCGCTGCGGCTTGCCCGATCAGGGTCAGCACGGCGGGGTTGCACGGGTCTACCTGTGCGGCCAGTTTGGGGTGGCCGCGGTCCATCGCCAGCGTGTAGCTGGTGAGGTCATTGGTGCCAACGCTGAAGAAGTCACAGCCTTCTTCGGCGGCAAACTGCTGGGCCATCACGGCAACGGAGGGGACCTCCATCATGATGCCGCAGGAAACCTTGGTGGTGATCCCGGAGGCAGCTTTCTCCTGGTCAAAGATTTCCTTGGCCGCACGCCAGTCCTGGATGGTGGCGATCATGGGGAACATCACGTGCAGTTCCGCACCGGCGTCGGCCGCCGCAAAGATGGCACGCAGCTGGGTGCGCAGCACCTCCGGTTGCTCCAGGCCCACACGCACACCGCGGATACCCAGGAACGGATTTTCCTCCTTGGGGATGGGCAAGTAGCTCAGCGGCTTGTCACCGCCCACATCCAGGGTGCGCAGCACCAAAGGCTGGCCGGGCTTCAACGCACGGGAGCACTCCGCATACACATCGGCCTGCTCCTGTTCGGTGGGTGCCGTGGGGCGCTCCATGAACACGAACTCGGAGCGCAGCAGCCCCACACCTTCCGCACCGTGGGCCACGGCGTCGCGGGCGTCATCAGCACTGCCGATATTGGCAACGACGGCGACCTGGTGACCATCCGTGGTCACGGCCGGATCGTCCTTGGCAGCGTCTTCAACGGCCTTGCGCTCTGCAATACGGCGCTGGCGGTCTTCAATCCCGGTGATCTCCGCATCGGAGAGGTTCAACTGCAGCTTGCCGGCAGTACCGTCCAGCACCACGCGGGTGCCTTCAGCGATCTGCAGGGCACGGTCCTCAATGCCTGCCACGGCCGGGATGTCCATGGACCTGGCAATGATGGCCACGTGCGACGATGCCCCACCCTGCGTGGTGGCAAAACCCACCACCTTGGTGCGGTCCAGCTGAGCGGTGTCCGACGGCGTGAGGTCTTCCGCAATCAGGATGGTGCCTTCTGCCAGCTCAGCCTTCTCCTGGTGTTGACCGGTCAGGGTGGCCAGCACCCGCTGTCCGACGTCGCGCATGTCTGTGGCGCGGCCCGCCAAGACCTCATTGTCCAGGCCCTCCAGCTGGGAGGCGAAACCCGTGTAGGAAGCCCGCCAGGCAAACGCCGCACTCTTGCCCTGGTCAATGCCCTTTTGGGCGTTGTTGACCAGTTCCGGATCGCGCAGGATCTCCTGGTGGGCACGGAAGATTTCCGCCTTGTCCGCGGAACCTTCGGCTGTGAGACGCTGCTCCAACTCCTTGAGCTCACCGATGGAGGAGTCCAATGCGGAGTCCAAGGCCGAACGCTCCTGCGCCGGATCGGCGGCGGTCTCCTGAACCTCAATTTCTGCCTGGCGCATCTGCACCACGTGACCGATGCCCAGACCCGGGGATGCCGTGACACCCAACAGGACGTTGGGATCACCGGACTTGGGCTCGTCCGAGCCCTCTTGCGGCTGCTCCAGCGTTGCTGCTTCGGCGACGGCGGGGGTGGCCACGGTGTCTGCCGTGCCAGACGGCATGGTTCCAACATCTTCGCCCAAGCCATCCTTGATGGCCTGAACCAGGGCATCAACTGCCTCCTGGGCATCGGTGCCCGTGGCAGTGATGGTCATCTTGTCCCCGTGAGCCAGGGCCATGGCCAGGATGGAGACAATCGACTTGGCGCTGCCGGATTCGTCTTCCTTGTCCAACTGAATGTCAGAGTCGAACTCCTTGGCCACGTTGACCAAGTTGGCTGCCGGACGGGCGTGCATGCCCGTGGGGTTGGGGATCAGAACCTCGGCAGTGGCGGTGTTGGCCTGACCGGCGCCACCGTCCTGGGAGTCACCACCCCACGGAGTTCCAGCAGCAGCACCTGCTGCCGCACCAGCTCCTGCACCGGCCGCAACCCCGGCGGCGGTGGAACCTGCGGCGCCGTCGTTGCGTGCAGCGGCTTTGAGCTCGGCGTGCGCTGCAACGTCCTGGCTCGCGGTGACCAAACCGGATTCGGGGGTCAGGGAGGAGAGCAGATCGGAATTGACGATCACAATCTGGGTGAGCAGGCTCTTGGCGCGCGTGGCCAGGAAATCCAGCTCAAAGTCAATGAGCGGCTGCCCGGCGGTGACCTGGGCTCCTTGTTCCACCAGCGGGGTGAAACCCTGGCCCTGCAAGGCCACGGTGTCCAGGCCAATGTGCATGAGCACTTCCAGGCCCTCCGCGGAGCGAATGGTGATGGCGTGCCCCGACTGCTGGAGGTCCACCACCTCACCGGCAAGGGGTGCAACCAGCTGACCGGCCAAAGGGTCGATCGAGAATCCTTCACCCATCATTTTCTGGGCGAACACCGGGTCCGGTACCTGTTCGATCGGTACCAAAACGCCAGTCAGGGGAGCGATGAAATCGATCCTGGTGGCCGTCGTTGGCTCACTCATAGCGTCCCTCTTCTCTCCGTTGATTAGGGGCGGGCGCCGCATGGCGCAATCGTAAGGTAGCCCTAAAGCTCCGCTTGTGACACATCACCACCGGCAACATGACCGATGGTGACCCTACCTGCCCTGGGTCCACTCCCGATCACACCTGTGGGATCTGCGCTCGATTGCGAAGATGGGCGCGATTGAACATTAGACCCTGATTCCAGCGTTCGCGGGACTGTTGCCCGCGGTTTTCCGTGGTTCTTTGTGGCTACTTTTGCGTTTTGGTGTTGGTTCAATGCACCGTGCGGGCCGTGCTGACTCAGCTTTCCTACCGTGACCAGCGAGGTCACCGGTTGTTGTTGAGAACACCGGCTACAGGCGGTGTTCACAACAACAACCGGTGATCTCACGGACGGGTGGCGCTTTACGACGACGGCGGTGGCCCCGGAGTGTGAACTTCAGGGCCGCCGACGGCGTTGATCACGGGCCAAGTGCCGTCACTGGGACAACACAAACTCCATCCGGGCGTCGATAGGTGAATCGGCCTCCGGTCAGCACAATCAATGCCGCTGGCTCACCGTGGCGTTGCTGATCAATCTTGTCCGCCACACGCAACAGTGAGTTGGCAGCGTCATCTGCAGAGCTTTCGCCCAGCTTGACTTCAATACCTGCCCATCGGCCGTCCGGAAGCTCAAGAACGGCGTCGATCTCAAGTCCGGTCTGGGAGTCACGCCACGAAGAGAACATGGCACCCAACGGCTGCGCATAGACCCGGAGGTCACGCATGGCCAGCGATTCAAAGTGAAGCCCGGCGGCGTTCAGATCGCGTCGCAGATCGTCACTACCTACCCCCAGTGCCGAAGTGCCCAGGGAGGGATCCACGAAGTGGTGGACAGGGGCCGCCCGTAGTCGGGTGCGGGAACGCATGTGGGGGCGCCAGGCGGGGATGGATTCGACCAGCATGAGCCTGTCCAGGGCATCGAGGTAGTTGGTTAAGGTCTCGGCTGCAATTCGCCCACGGGCGCCACCGGTGTCCTGGGCGAGTACGGTGAGATTAAGCGGTGCAGCTGTTGCGCGCCCGAGCGCAGCCAAGAGCCGTCCGACGTTCCCAGGGTTACGACGTGTCCCGAGCTCCGGGACGTCGACCTCGATGATGGTGCGGCGGTAGTCGCGCAGCCACAGGGCAGCTTCTCGCTCACCAGCATCAAGAAGATCGGGCCATCCGCCAATGACGATGCGCTCAAGAAGTCCATCCACGGTCAGGCCGGAGCCTTTGCCATCAGGCTCTCCGCCCTCCAGTAACTGCCGGAGACTGACCTCCCCGGTTGAATGACCCGACTCAAACAGGCTCATGGGCCGCATCCGCAAACGCCCAATCCGTCCGGCGCCGGAATGGACCCTCGCATCGTCCCGGGGACGTGACGAGCCCGTCAAGACGTACAAGCCCTTGCCAACATGGTCATCAACCGCACGCCGGACCAAGTTCCATAGGCCTGGGGCTTCCTGCCACTCGTCGAACACGATGGGTGTAGGAGATGAGAACAGCTGCTCAGGTTGGACCTCTAAGGCGGTGCGCGCCGCACGGTCCACGTCCATCCGCAGTGTCGTCCCCGCCACCTGCTGAGCGGTGCGGGTCTTGCCCACAGCTTTGGGGCCCTCAACCAGCACGGCCCCCATGGCGAGCATCCGATCATGAAGCTCATCATCCGCCACACGAGTTCGGTAATCCGTCATGACTCAAATCTATAATTCGTCATGCTTGAAGTCGAAGGTTTGTCATAAGGAGGACGACCGCCGGCTTATAGGCCAGAACGTGTGGATGGGATCTTGAGCTGCAGGTCGGTGCTAGCGGCAGGACGGCACCACCAGTGACACGCGGGATGCTCACACATTTTGTCTGCTGACCCGAGATCACCGGTTGTTGTTGAGAGCACCGCCTATAGCCGGTGTTCTCAACAACAACCGGTGATCTCACGGACGGGTGGCGACTTACGACGACGGCGGTGATCACGGGCCACGTGCGCATGCAGAAGGCCCCGGAGCGTGAACTCCGGGGCCTTGCGTTTCATTCAGTTGTGGAGGCAAGGGGACTCGAACCCCTAACCCTCTGCTTGCAAAGCAGATGCGCTACCAATTGCGCCATGCCCCCGTGCTGCCGATCAAGACCGGCAAGGTGTTGAGTAGTCTACTCAACCGGGTCGGTTGCCTCACGCCATGCTTGGCGATCAGCTTCCTGTGCCTGAATCCGCTGGTTGGCGAATCCGGCTGCAATCGCGCCCGAAACAATGATTGCTGCGGTGAGAAGAACCTTCTTCACGTCACCAAATCCTTGCTGTGGACAGCGAATACCGTGGGCGTACCAGGAATTGAACCTGGGACCTCTTCGTTATCAGCGAAGCGCTCTAACCGTCTGAGCTATACGCCCGTGGGTCTTCACCCTGGGGCTGGGACCGAGAGAAGACCTTACACGATGCCGCGCCAGCTCTACAAACCGGCATTACAACTGGCGGGCACCGTCACACCTGCAGATCAGTCGTCGGTCAAGGTCAGACCAACTCCGCCAATCAGGCCGGCCGCCAGGTTGTAGAGCACTGCGGCCAGCACGGACAGCGCAGTCAACAGGATCACGTTGATCACCGAGAACACGGTGGCAATCATGGCCACCTCACCCAGGGAGATCACTTCCCGGATGTCCGGGGAGCCCTCCGGGCCGGCCAGCATGCTCATCAGTTCATTGATGCCGTTGAACAGGCCCGTGATGTCCATGAGGATCCACAGCAGGACGGCCGCCACCAGAGTGATGATGCCCAGAGCCACGGAGAACAGGAAGGACAGCTTCAGCACTGACCACGGGTCAACCTTGGAGACCACCAGGCGAGCGCGACGCACCTTGGCACGCGGCGCCGGGCGCACCAGGCCCTTGGTGGAGGGCCGCTGTGCCGATTTGTTGGACTTGTCCTGGCTCTTGGCGGGGCTCTTGCTGCCCTGGGAGCCTGAGCCCTTGGAACCAGCGGCGGAGGTGGAACCGCCAGGGCTCTTCTGACCCTTGGCGCCCGCAGCTGACTGGGATGTTGTTCGACCGCTCGTGCTCGAACGTGCCTCCGGGCTCATGCGTCACCTCCGTTGTTTTCTTCATCCAACGTTACGTCATTCAGATCAGCTGATGATGCCACAGGCGTATCAACTTCAGGCGCTGTTGCAGCTGCATCCGTATTTTCCGAACCGTCAACTGCGTTTTCCACGACTTCTTCTTCAATGTGTCGATCAGCATTCCACGCCACGCCAACAATGGAGTCGCCGGCAGCCGGTTTGGCAAAAATGACGCCCATGGTGTCACGGCCCTTGGCGGGAACTTCGGCGACGGCGGATCGCACCACCTTGCCGGAGGACATCACCACCATGACTTCATCCTGTTCGCCCACAATGAGCGCACCAGCCAGCTTGCCACGGTCGTCGTCGAGCTTGGCCACCTTGATGCCCAAGCCGCCGCGGCCCTGCACGCGATACTGGTCCACGATGGTGCGCTTGGCGTATCCGCCTTCGGTCACCACGAACACAAAACTCTCCGTACCGTCGCGGACCACCTGAGCGGCCAACAGTTCGTCGTCGGCCCGGAATTTCATGCCGGTGACGCCGGAGGTGGCACGGCCCATGGGGCGCAGGGCCTCATCCGTGGCGTTGAAGCGCAAGGACTGGCCGTTACGGGAGACCAGCAACATGTCGTCATCGGTGGAAACCAGCTTGGCGGAGACCAGTTCGTCACCTTCGCGCAGGTTGATGGCAATGACGCCGGCTGCCCGGTTGGTGTCGTAATCCTCCAAGCGCGTTTTCTTGACCAAGCCGCGGCGGGTGGCCAGCACCAAGTACGGGGCATCCTGGTAGCTCTCCAACTCCATGACCTGGGCAATGTGCTCATCAGGCTGGAAAGCCATGATGTTGGCCACGTGCTGACCCTTGGCATCACGCCCGGCTTCCTGCAGCTCGTAGGCCTTGGTGCGGTAGACCCGGCCAAAGTTGGTGAAGAACAGGATCCAGCGGTGGGTGGTGGTGGTGAAGAAGTGCTCCACCACGTCATCCCCACGCAGCGTGGCGCCACGAACGCCCTTGCCACCGCGGCGCTGGGCCCGGTACTCATCCGAGCGGGTGCGCTTGACGTACCCACCGCGGGTGATGGTGACCACCACGTCTTCTTCCGGGATCAGGTCCTCCACGGACATGTCGCCGTCGTAACCCATCAGGATTTCGGTACGGCGGTCATCCCCGTAGCGGTGGACGATCTCCTGCAGTTCCTCGGAGATGATCTCCCGCTGGCGCTGCTCAGAAGCCAGGATGGCTTGGTAATTACGAATCATCTCTTCCAGTTCCGCAAAGCGGTCCTGGATCTTCTGGCGCTCCAAGGCGGCCAGGCGGCGCAGCTGCATGTTGAGGATGGCCTGCGCCTGTTCCTCGTCAATGTCCAGCAGCTGCATCAGGCCGGTGCGAGCCTCATCCGGTGTGGGCGACCGGCGAATCAACGCAATGACTTCATCCAACGCATCCAGGGCCTTGAGCAGCCCGCGCAGGATGTGTGCTTCCTCCTGAGCCTGACGCAAGCGGTACTGGGTGCGGCGCACAATGACTTCAATCTGGTGCTTGACCCAGTGCCGGATGAAGGCATCCAGGGACAGGGTGCGCGGCACACCGTCCACCAGAGCCAACATGTTGGCGGAGAAGTTCTCCTGCAGCGGCGTGTGCTTGTAGAGGTTGTTGAGCACCACCTTGGGAATGGCATCCCGTTTGAGCACAATCACCAAACGCTGGCCGGTACGCCCGGAAGTTTCATCCCGCATGTCCGCAATACCGGGGATCTTGCCGTCCTTGACCAGATCCGCAATTTTCACGGCCAGGTTGTCCGGGTTGACCATGTACGGCAGCTCGGTGACCACCAGGCAGGTACGGCCCTGGATTTCCTCCACGCTGACCACGGCCCGCATTTTGATGGAGCCGCGCCCGGTCCGGTAGGCATCCTCAATGCCACGGTGACCCAGAATCTGGGCACCCGTGGGGAAGTCCGGTCCCTTGACCCGTTTGAGCAGCGCCTCCAGCAGTTCCTCACGGGAGGCTTCCGGGTTCTGCAGCGCCCACTGCACACCGTCGGCCAGTTCCCGCAGGTTGTGCGGGGGGATGTTCGTGGCCATTCCGACGGCGATTCCGGAGGAACCGTTGGCCAACAAGTTGGGGAACCGCGCGGGAAGAACCACCGGCTCCTGATTCTTGCCGTCGTAGTTGTCCTGGAAGTCCACGGTTTCCTCGTGGATGTCCCGGACCATCTCCATGGCCAACGGCGCCATCTTGGTTTCGGTGTATCGGGGGGCGGCCGCGCCGTCGTTACCGGGGGAACCAAAGTTGCCCTGGCCCAACGCCAGCGGGTAGCGCATGACCCACTGCTGAATCAGACGGACCAGCGCATCGTAGATCGCGGAGTCACCGTGCGGGTGGTAGTGACCCATGACGTCACCCACCACACGCGCGCACTTGTTGAAGGCCCGGTCCGGGCGGAAACCGCCGTCGTACATGGTGTAAATCACGCGCCGGTGCACGGGCTTCAAGCCGTCGCGCACATCCGGCAGCGCGCGTCCCACAATGACCGCCATGGCGTAGTCCAGGTAGGAGCGCTGCATTTCCGTCTGCAGATCAACCTGCTCCACGCGTTCCGTGATGGTGGAACCCTCCACAGTGGTGGCCTCCACCTCCGCACTGACATCAGCGCCGTTGGGTTCCTGGGGCGTTCCCTGAGTTTCATCACTCATTGGTGCCTGGTCCGTCCTTGTCTCAACTCTTGTGCGTTTCCGGTTCTGTATCCATCAAGGCGACTATCACTAGTAGATATGCCGCTCTAGGCATGGAGGATCAGATGTCCAGGAAACGAATGTCCTTGGCGTTTTGCTGGATGAATTCCTTGCGGGACTCGACGTCCTCACCCATCAGCACGGTGAAAACCTGCTCGGCTGCCGCAGCATCCTCCATGGTCACCTGCAGCAGGGTGCGCGTCTCCGGGTCCATGGTGGTTTCCCACAGCTCCGTGTAGGACATCTCACCCAAACCCTTGTACCGCTGGATGCCGTTGTCCTTGGGCAGACGCTGATTCTTGGCGTAACCGGCCTTCAGCGCCTCATCCCGTTCCGCATCCGAGAACACGTAATCGTGGGCGGCATTGGACCACTTCAACCGGTACAGCGGGGGCTGGGCCAGGTACACGTACCCGTGGTCGATCAGCGGACGCATGAACCGGAACAGCAGAGTCAGCAACAACGTGGTGATGTGCTGACCGTCCACATCGGCATCGGCCATGAGCACAATCTTGTGATAGCGCGCTTTCTCAATGTCAAAGTCATCCCCGATCCCGGAACCGAACGCCGTGATCATGGACTGGACCTCGTTGTTGGACAGCGCCCGGTCCAAGCGGGCCCGCTCCACGTTCAGAATCTTGCCGCGCAGCGGCAGGATGGCCTGGTGAGCGGGATCGCGGCCCTGCACGGCTGAACCACCTGCGGAGTCACCCTCCACCAGATAGATCTCCGACTTGGAGGGGTCCTTGGAAGAGCAGTCCTTGAGCTTGCCCGGCATGCCCCCGGATTCCAGCAAGCCCTTGCGACGGGTGGTTTCCCGGGCCTTGCGTGCAGCCAGACGCGCCTGGGAAGCACTGATGGCCTTGCGAATGATGTCCTTACCGGCTGACGGGTTGCGCTCCAACCAGTCACCGAACTCATCCGTGACCACACGCTGCACAAAGGGCTTGGCCTCAGAGTTGCCCAGTTTGGTTTTGGTCTGACCCTCGAACTGCGGTTCCCCGAGCTTCACGGAGATCACCGCTGTCAGGCCCTCACGGACGTCGTCGCCGGTGAGGTTGTCATCCTTGTCCCGCAGCAGCTTGAATTCGCGGGCCTTGCGGTTGATCAACGTGGTCAAGGCGCTGCGGAAGCCCTCTTCATGGGTTCCACCCTCATGAGTGTTGATCGTGTTCGCGTAGGTGTGGACGGACTCGCTGTAGGCGGTGGTCCACTGCATGGCGATTTCCAAGGAGAGTTTGCGCTGGTCATCCTCGGTTTCAAAGGCGATCACGTCATCATGGACACGCTCGGCCTTCTTGCCGTCGTTGATGAACGTGACGTAGTCCAGCAAACCTTCGTTGTACTGGTAGACCACCTTGCGGTGACCTTCCTGGGTCACACCCACCTTGTTGAGTACTTCGGTTGCCTCCGCAGCGGCACCGGAAGCTGCGCTGTTCACAACGACGTCGGAGGCTTCCTCCGCCACCGCATCCGCCGTGATCTCAACTCGCTTTTCCCCGGCCACCTCATCCCCGGAATCATCCAGAGCACGTTCATCGGTGAGGGTGATGCGCAGACCCTTGTTCAGGAACGCCATCTGCTGGAACCGGGCCCGCAGCGTCTCAAAGTCGTATTCGACCGTCTCAAAGATCTCCGGGTCAGCCCAGAACGTCTGAGTGGTGCCGGTGGCTGAGGTTTCCTCACCCTTGACGATTTCGCCCTGGGGCAAACCGCCATTGGCAAAGGTCATCCGCCACACGTAACCCTGCCGCCGGACTTCCGTTTCAACGCGCTTGGACAGAGCGTTGACCACGGAAATACCCACGCCATGCAGGCCACCGGACACGGCATATCCGCCGCCACCGAATTTGCCACCGGCGTGCAGGATGGTCATGACCACTTCCACGGTGGGCTTTCCCTCCGTGGGGTGCATGTCCACCGGGATGCCGCGCCCGTTGTCCGTGACGCGCACGCCTCCGTCGGCTTGCAGCACCACCTCGATGTGGTCGCAGTAGCCGGCAAGGGCTTCATCCACGGAGTTGTCAATCACCTCATACACCAGATGGTGCAGGCCACGCGGGCCCGTGGATCCGATATACATGCCGGGGCGTTTGCGAACCGCTTCCAAGCCTTCCAGGACCGTGATGTCACTGGCGCCGTAACCGCTGTTCGAGCTCTGCTCTTCTGCCACGAGCTTTTGGTTCCTCCTGGGTTTGCACCCGCACCAGCCACTGTTCACAGGTGCCGCGAGTGGCGGTGGAGCCTGTGCGCCGTGGTGGTGAGTACCGGGTGGCACAAAAATCGCACGGGATGCCCCACCGGGGGTAGCGGATGCACCACGTGCGCTTCAATGCGTGTTGTTGATCTTGATCCATCTTAGCGGATGGGGCCAGAATCCAACGTCAAACCCGGCGTGGAATGGCCTTTAGCGGGCAAAAATTGGGCATTGGAGCCATTGACCACCTGTGCCATGTGCTCCCGGCCGTCCCCAAGGGCTTCAGGCGGTCAGTCAGCCGCCCACGGCTTTGGTTCATGGAAACGGATCAAGTTGCCGATCCCGCAGCTGCGTCCGGTTACCCGTAGGTGTCCCGCGGGCCCCGGCCGCGGACCGAACGCAGACCGTGTTTCCAGCTCGGTGCCACTGGCCCGTGGATTTCCAGCCGGGTGACAATCCCGACACCGAGCTCATCTTCAATTTGTTTGAGCACGTGGGATTCCATCATCCGCAGGTTGGTGGCCTGTGCGGTGGAGGAGCACCTGACTTTCAGCACGGTGTCCTCAAACACTTCCGGTACGCAGTTCTGGGCCACGTAGTCGCCCACGATCTTGGGCCATTTCTCCATGACAGACCACACGTTGACCGGTGTTCGCCACCCGCGGCCGGCCACCAACTTGTCCATCACGGAGCCCACACCTTGGGGATCGCGGCGTGAAGTGCTGGCACCCGAGTACCCACCCAGTTGCCGTGGATCGGTTACTTCCTCCCGTTGGTGCACCGGTGAGGCTTTGAGCGCATCCATGGCTGAACCGAAATTACGCAGATTCGCCTTGGCGGCAGCTCCGAAAAGACGCCCCTGCCCGCGGGCCTCTGCCGCATGTCGCACCCGGGTCAGTGCCGCCGCTGCGGCATCTACTTCATCCTTGATCTCCACAATGTTCAGAGCCTCATCCGCAGCAGGCTCATCCAGTGAGGATTGCGCAGGTTGAGGCCAGAGTTCACGCATCAGATCGGATGGTTGGAAGGCGTCGTCGTCGTGTGTGGTCACGGCTGCTCACCATCTGTACTCCGTGCGGCGGTCACGGGACCGGGTGATGCGGCATCCACCGGTGCAGCGTGACCCGGACTGACCCGAATCACGGTGATCGTGGCCTGCTCCGCCAGCAGAGTTCGGGGAACATCCGCGTCCACTGCAGCCGTGACCAATACCTGCTCAGCCCCGGCCACGGCCTGCGCCAACCGATCACGACGCCGCGCATCCAGTTCTGCAAAGACGTCATCCAAAATCAGAATGGGTGAGGAACCCTCGGTCCGGTCGTCATCCAGGTGCACGTACCAGGAGCCCAGGCGCAGCGCCAAGGCGTAGGACCACATCTCCCCGTGGGAGGCGTATCCCCGGGCGGGCAGCGCGCCCAAAGTCAGTTCAAGTTCATCCCGATGCGGCCCCACCAGTGATGATGCCCGTTCAATCTCCTTGTCCTGCAGGCGTTCACAGGACTGCAGGATCAGGTTTTTCAGATCAGCCACGCCGAGGTGTTCCAACTGCTCCACCCGGCCATCGGCGGCTTCCGGCAGCACGGAGGACCGGTAACGCAGTGATGGATACCGGGGACCATCCGTGAGTTGGCCATAAGCCTTGATCACTTCAGGTTCCAAGGCTTTCATGAGTTGAATCCGGGCGTAGAGCAGGTGTGCACCGGTGCCGGCCAGCTGCTCATTCCAGGCGGCCAACGTGGCCAGGTGTGCTTCCGTCACACGCCCTGCGGCCCGAGCGGATTTGAGCAGAGCATTACGCTGTTTGACAGTTTTTTCGTAATCCACGCGCACCCCGGCCAAGAAGGGGCGCATGGAAATGGCCAAGTCATCCAGGAACCCGCGTCTGTGGGAGGGGTCACCTTTGATCAGCGCCAAGTCCTCCGGAGAGAACAACACGGTGTGAACTGTCCCGAGTGCTTCCCTGGCCCGGGTGGCCGCACCCCGGTTGATCGTCACCGTATTGGGCTTGCCCGCCTCCAAGGCGAACTCCAGGGTGGTGCGGTGCTGTGCCCTGCGTACACCTGCCCTGATCAGGGCACGGTCAGCGCCCATCCGAATCATGGGTGCGGTGTTGGAAACCCTGTGGGAACTCAGTGTGGCCGTGTAATCCACGGCTTCCACAATGTTGGTTTTGCCCACACCGTTGGAACCCAAGAACACCGTGATACCGGGAGTCAACGTGAGGTTCAGGGATTCATAGGTACGGAAATCCACCAGTGCCAAAGATTCAAGATGCACGGTGACCTCCGGGGATGCTGAACTCGGTGCGCTGTGTGGACGGGTGATCCGCCCGCAGCGTCATCAGGAGTTCGGCAGGCGCACCGGCATCAGTAGGTACCGGTAGTCATCACGGTCATCGCCCTCGGCCTCTTCCTGGGCGGAGAGCACGGCGGGTTTGGGCGGTGCGGTGAAGGAGAACCGCACGTAATCCGACCCGAAAGCGTGCAGACCTTCGGAGAGGTAGGTGGGATTGAAGGCCACCGTGATGTCCTCACCCTGAAGATTGGCCTCGATGATCTCAGAGGCCTGGGCGTCCTCACCTGTACCGGCGTCCAACGCCACCTGACCTTCGGTGAAAGCCAGCCGCACGGGAGTGTTGCGTTCGGCCACCAGGGACACACGACGCACTGCCTCCACCAGATCAGAGGTCTTCACAGAGGCCGTGATCGGCGTGGATTCGGGAAACAGGGACCGGATCTTGGGGTATTCGCCGTCAATCAACAACGACGTCGTTCGCCGCCCCCCGGATTCAAAGCCCACCAATTCGGCGGAGTCTGACAGGGCAATGTTCAAATCGCCGGCCGGGCCCAGAGTCTTGGCAATGTCATTGAGGGTCTTGGCCTTGACCAGAGCTGAGGTTTGCATGGAGGAGGAACCTGGCCGCCAGGTGAGTTCGCGCATGGCCAGGCGGTAACGATCCGTTGCCAGCAGAGTCATCCGTTCGCCGTCGATTTCCACCCGGACACCGGTGAGGATCGGCAAGGTGTCGTCCTTGGAGGCGGCAATGTTGACCTGTGCCACAGCCTGAGCGAACTCGGCTCCGTCAACCACTCCGGAGACATCCGGTAGACCGGGCAGTTCCGGGTATTCCTCCACGGGCATGGCTGCCAAGTTGAACCGAGAGGAACGGCAGGTCAGGGTCAATTTGCCTTCTTCTGCCACCACATCCACCCGAGCGGAGGGCAAGGATCGGCAAATATCAGCCAGGAGCCGGCCGGAGACCAAGGTGGTGCCTTCTTCCTCGATCTGGGCGTCAATGGAGACCCTGGAGGAGATTTCGTAGTCAAAGCCAGCCAGGGAGACCTGACCGGATTCGGCTTTGAGCAGCAGACCGGAGAGCACTGGAACCGGGGGACGGGGTGACAAGGATCGAGCCGTCCAGGTGACGGCCTCGGCCAGGACGTCGCGTTCCACGGAGAACTTCACGGGTTCTGCCTTTCGTTTGCAGATTGAAGGCGCCTATGACGGCACGCACAACTACAACATGCTATCGGCGCCAGTGGCTCTAGGCCATCCAGCAGTCTGGGCAGTCACCTGAAGTTGTGTAATTACAGGGTCCAGCCGGTGGAAGGCCAAGCGTTGTTCGGCGTATGAAAAAGTAGGTAGGAGTGTTAATAACCCCTGTGGAAGATGTGGAAAACCGGATCTGAGTGCGTGATTCCAAGCATCTGCCTGTGGGTTTCTTGTGGTTCTGCATCCACCGATTCGGTAGCTGTCCGTGGAAGAACATCCTTGTCATTCCGGTGACATCCACATCTGATCCACCTGTAGCCGCGGCTTGTCCACCAGGATCAGCCACTTCTCCACAAAGTTGTCCACAGGTGGTGATATCGAACTGTGCACAGCACGTCCACAACGGTGCCAGTTCTTGTGATTACAAAACTTTCCCAGCAGGTGAATCCGGTGATCTGCCTGTGGAAAAGCCCCGGAGTGGAACACGTGGAACCACTTCCGGGGGCCTTACCCAAGTACAGGGCTTGATCTCAGATGACTGCCACAGTGGCTCAGCCGGAGCGCTGCTGCTGCTTGATCCGGTTGGTGAGTTCGGTGACCTGGTTGAAAATCTGCCGACGCTCAGCCATCAACGTGCGAATCTTGCGGTCCGCGTGCATCACGGTGGTGTGGTCGCGTCCACCCAATTCTTGACCGATCTTGGGCAGGGACATGTCCGTGAGTTCGCGCAGCAGGTACATGGCGATCTGACGTGCGGTGACCAGCGTGCGGGTGCGTGACTTGGACTTCAGCTCATCCAGGGAGATGTCAAAGTAAGCCGCGGTCTGCCCCAGGATGGTCGCGGCGGTGATCTCTCCGCCGTCGTCATCCGTGATGAGGTCTTTGAGCACCAGCTCCGCCAGGGGAAGATCAACGTCCTGCTTGTTCAGGGAGGCAAAAGCCGTGACGCGGATCAGAGCGCCCTCCAGCTCCCGGATGTTGGTGGAGATGTTGGAGGCAATGTACTCCAGGACCTCCGGGGAGGCCGTCATCCCGTCCGCATCCGCCTTCTTGCGCAGAATGGCAATGCGGGTCTCCAACTCCGGGGGCTGAACGTCCGTGATCAGACCCCACTCAAAACGCGAACGCATCCGATCGGCAAAGCCGGTGAGCTGCTTGGGTGGCAAGTCGGAGGTGATCACAATCTGCTTTTCGTGATTGTGCAGGGAGTTGAAGGTGTGGAAGAACTCCTCTTGGGTGTGCTCCTTGCCGGCCAGGAACTGGATGTCGTCGATCAACAGCAGGTCCACGTTGCGGTAGATCTCCTTGAAGGAGGAGCCCTCGTCATCGCGGATGGAGTTGATGAAGTCATTGGTGAACTCCTCCGAGTTCACGTAGCGCACCCGCATGTCCGGGTAGAGCCGCTTGCCGTAGTGCCCGATCGCGTGCAGCAGGTGGGTCTTGCCCAATCCGGAATCCCCGTAGATGAACAGGGGGTTGTACGCCTTGGCCGGGGTCTCGGCCACGGCGAAGGCCGCGGCGTGGGCAAACCGGTTGGACTGCCCGATCACAAAGCTCTCAAAAATGTACTTGGGGTTTAGCCTGGCGGAGGAGTTCCACTCGGCCGATTCGGTATGTGCGGTGCCGTGGTCCACTGCCGCAGGTGATGGTGCTGCCACCTGCCCGGCATGCTCGCCGAGCTCGTGGATTTGCGCCGTTGATTCCTGGGCGGGATCAGTCTCCTGCGCCTGAACGGCGCCTCGGAACTCACCGGTGCCTCCCCGAATGGGCGTGACGGTGGCATCAGCAGCTGTGGTGGTGTGCTCATCCGGGGCGGAGACCGGCTCGGTCGGCCGCAAGGACTGGGCGGTGGCTGCCCCGCGTTCCGCTTCCAGTTCTTCCAACGGAGGCAGTGCGGGGGTGTCCCGTGACTGGGACGCCGGTGCACTCCCCGCCGGTGCATTACCCAAGGGGGTGTTACCCAAATCGGTGTCCACCACCACGGCCATGAGAGTTTCCGCACCGAACACCGCCGTCACGGCACGGTTCACGGCCGTTGCAATGGTGGACTGGAAAACCTCACGGGTGAGTTCATTGGGAACGGCCACCAACAAGGTGGTTCCCATCAGCCCGCGGGGCTGCGCCAAACCCAAGAATCCACGGTGGCGTGCGCTGACTTGCGGATCTGCCGTCAGAGTCTCCATGCACTGCGCCCACTGAGCGTCGAGCATGTGGTTTTGCTGAAGACTCACTGTGGCGAACTCCGAGAATCTGTAGGCGGACCGGATCTCTCCGGGTGGGGGCGGTGCGCCGAACCCCTGGGTGAACTCGACTTTCCACAGAGTTATTCACAGCGGTGGATATCGCGTTGGGGGGTGGGACGCGAACGTCAGCCTAGAACACCATCGCGGGGTGGTCCTAGTGAAAAATCAAGGCAGAATGGAACTACACTTTTGTAGTTACACGCTTGCTCCCGCGCCGTCGTTGGGAAGGGGGCTGTTGAGGTTATCCACAAGATTTTTTCGCACCGGTGCACAGCTGTGGGCAATGAAAAGAACATCTGGCGACTGCAAAGCGATCTAGCTCACCAGCAGTTGACCGGATCACCAGCCCTGCCTAGACTTGGCCAGTCTTGTGTCTGCAGTGCGCCCGTACATTGATCCTCGGTCGCTTCCCGGGCACATCCCACTTGACCACCACAAAGGTGGACCGGCTCAGCGAATGGGCGGGTAGCTGCGCGCCATCAACACACCGGCTGCGTGCCCCAAACATCGCGGGAGCCGTTCACCCTTCCTGTTTCGGGAGTAACACCATGAGCAAGCGCACTTTCCAGCCGAACAACCGCCGTCGTGCCAAGAAGCACGGCTTCCGTGCCCGCATGCGCACCCGCGCCGGCCGCGCCATCCTGGCCGCCCGCCGCTCCAAGGGCCGCGCCTCCCTCTCTGCCTGAGATCGTTTGGCGCCCTCACCCTTCGCGCTACGCATGGAGCCGCAGTTTTCGGCTCAGCAGTGTGTTCGGGATACTGGGGTGAGGTGTTCGACCACAATCCACAAGGGGTGAGCGCGTGCTTCCTACACAGCACAGGATGCGCACGTCCACGCTCTTTGCAGCAACCACACGTTCCGGGGCCCGTCAGGGTCGCCGGAACGTTGTTGTCTATGTGCACCCCACCGCACCTGACCAGCCGGTTCGTGCGGGTTTTGTGGTGTCCAAAGCCGTGGGCAACGCTGTGACCCGCAACAAGGTCAAGCGTCGGTTGCGTTCCCTGGTGCAGCACAGTTTGCGCTCCCAGCCGGCTGGATGCGACGTCGTGGTGCGTGCCCTGCCTCCCGCGGCAGAGGCCACCTTTGCCCAGCTGTCCGGGGACTGGTCCTCCGCCTGGTCCAAGGCGCGCAGCAAGGCCTTTGCCCGGGCAGCCGAAGCCAACGGCACGATGGGCGGTGAGCATGACTGAAGCACGTCACGGGCTGAGCACCGCTGACAGTCAGCACAGCTCACCCCAGGAACTTTTTGATGCCGCACCGTCCGAATTCGTGCACGCCAACACCGCTTTCCAAGTGCTGTGGTTGCTCCCGCAGAACCTGTTGATCGCAGGGCTGAAGGTCTACCGAGCCCTGGTTTCCCCGCTCTACGGGGACGTGTGCAAGCACTTTCCAACATGTTCGGCCTACGGGCTGGAGGCCATGACCCGCCACGGCGCGGTCCGCGGCCTGGGACTCACCGTGCGGCGGTTGTTGCGATGCCACCCTTGGGCGGCCGGGGGAATCGACAGAGTTCCCGACGGCG
Source organism: Kocuria sp. (assembly GCF_030538595.1). Lineage (GTDB taxonomy): Bacteria > Actinomycetota > Actinomycetes > Actinomycetales > Micrococcaceae > Kocuria. Next base: position 36,833 of record NZ_JAUNTS010000010.1, on the reverse strand, counting down.
GCCGCCGGTTCACCTCCGTGGCTGAGCTGCCCAAAATCGTGTTGTTGAACCACCCGACCCCCGAGGACCGAGCACGTCTGCTGGCCTCATTCGCCCCGGCTGCATCCGCTCGCGCCACCCAAAACACCGCGCAGCAGCGTTTCCCGGCGGAATCTCAAACTTCTTGAGGTTCTGACCGATGCAGCCCAAGGAGATGAACCCATGAACTTTTTTGACCTGATCCTGTGGCCCTTCAAGTGGGCCGTATCCGCGGTGCTGTGGGTTTTCCACTCCGCCTTCACCGCCATTGGCATGGACCCCGCCAGCGGCTGGACCTGGGTGCTCTCCATTGTGGGACTCACCTTGGTCATGCGAACCCTGACCATCCCGCTGTTCATGAAGCAGATCCGCTCCATGCGCGGTATGCAGGTCATCCAGCCGGAGATGGCCAAGCTACAAGCCAAGTACAAGGGAAAAACTGACCAGGTCTCCCGTCAGGCCCAGGCTCAGGAGCAGATGGCGCTCTACAAGAAGCACAATGTGAACCCGTTGGCTTCCTGTCTGCCCATCCTGGCCCAGATGCCGATCTTCTTCGGCCTGTTCCAGGTGCTCAACGGTGTGCGCGGTGCCGCTGACCGCAATGAGGGCATTCTGGTCCTCAACGCGCAGATGATCCACCAGTTCAATGACGGCACCCTGTTCGGTGCCCCGCTGTTCTCCACGCTGCGTGCCCCCGGGGACGGTAACCACACGGCCACGATCATCATTGCCGTTGTCCTGGTGATTGCCATGACCGTGACCATGTTCATCTCCCAGAAGCAGCTGGCGGCCAAGAACGTGTCCGAGGCGACCAAGCAGTCGCCCATGTACCGCCAGCAGCAGATGATCATCTACATCTTCCCGATCATCTTTGCGATCACCGGTATCAACTTCCCCATTGGCGTGCTGATCTACTGGACCGTGTCCAACCTGTGGTCCATGGGCCAGCAGTACTGGATGATTCGGCGCAACCCCACTCCCGGTTCGGAAGCCGAGCGGGAACTCAACGAACGCCGGGCCGCCAAGGGTCTGCCTCCCGTGGGCAAGACCAAGGAAGAGCACGAGGCCGAAATTGAGGAAGCCCGTGCCAAGGCTGCCGCCGGTCAGCGCCAGCAGCCCATGAGCAAGAAGCGTCAGAAAGCTCAGGCCAAGAAAGGTCAGGGACAGTCAGAGCAGAACGACGACGACGTCGTAGAAGGTACCGCTGAGGACGTGGTGGACACCGCTCAGGCAGAGGATGCCGGCACAGACACCGCTCAGGACGGCTCCGGCAGCAACGCCAAGGGAGCCGGCAACGCCAAGGGCACCAAGGGGCGTAAACAGGGCGGTTCCGGTTCTTCTGCCATCAGGAAGAAGTAGGACGTTCCCGGGGGTCAGCCACCCCATCACTGACACTGCATCCGTGGTTCCCGGTACGGAGCCACCCCCAGTTTTGAAGGAGTTTCCATGAGCCAGAACCCCGGTGACGCTGTTCCCGAGTCAGACCCCTCCGCCCAAGCCGCGGAGGTCACCGATCCCCAGCCCGGTGAGCAGGTGGATGCTGCTGCCGTGGTGGCGGGCGTTGAGGTGCCAGCGGATTCTGACACCGATTCCACCGACGACGACGCCCTGGACCCCCTGGTGGAGGAAGGCGAGGTGGCAGCTGACTACCTTGAAGAACTCCTTGACCTGGCCGATCTGGATGGGGACATTGACATTGAGGTCCGCAATGGCCGTACCTATCTGTCCGTGGTGACAGAGGATGGCAGCTCCGAGGATCTGAACATTCTGGTGGGCAAGAACGGCCAAGTCTTGGACTCTCTGCAGGAACTGGTGCGCCTGGCTGTGCTGGCCAACACCGAACACCGCAGCCGTTTGGTGCTTGATATTGCGGGGCACCGCGAGCAACGTGCCGACAAGCTGCGGGACATGGCGTTACAGGCCGTGGAGGAAGCTCGTACTTCCGGGCGGAGTGTGCACCTGGAGCCGTTGTCGCCCTACGAGCGCAAGATTGTGCACGACGTGGTGGCGGAATCCGGGCTGCACTCCGAGTCCGAAGGCGAAGGAGCAGGGCGCCACATTGTGGTGACCCTGCAGGGCTGAGCCCCGGGACACCCTTCATGGCATCATCCACGCCCACCCCACGGCAGGCACTCGATCCGCAGGAACCACCGGTTTTGCAGGGTGACACTCGAAATGCCGCTGTGGCGATCTTTGGTGATCGGTTGCCCTTGGCTGAGCAATACGTGGCCCATTTGGCGTCATCGGGAATTGTGCGCGGTTTGATCGGACCGCGTGAGGTGCCCAGACTGTGGGAACGCCACGTGCTCAACTGCGCTGTGGTTCAAGAGCTGATCCCGGATTCCTCGCGTGTGGCAGATGTTGGATCCGGTGCGGGCCTTCCCGGTCTGTGCTTGGCTTTGGCCAGACCGGACTCACACTTCACGCTCATTGAACCGCTGGAGCGCAGAGTCACCTGGCTGGAGGAAGTTGTTGATGATCTTGCTCTGGACAATGTGACTGTTCTGCGAGCCCGCGGCGAACAGGCTGTGGATCAAGTGGGTGAGATTCAAGTGGTCACGGCCCGCGCCGTATCCGCGCTGTCTGGTTTGCTGGACTTCACCCTCCCCCTGCTCGCCGGTAGTGGTGAGCTGTTGGCTTTGAAGGGACGCAGCGCGCCGGATGAGATTGCCAAAGCGCGCAAACAACTCAAGAAGTGGAAAGTGCGGGACACAAACATCCTGACGGTTGGCTCCGAGCGGTTGGAGGAGCCCACCACCGTGGTCCGGGTTCGACTGTGACCGACCGTAGGGGTGACCTGGGTTGCGGGTAGGGTGGACCCGGCCGGGCATCGCAAGACACCGGACAAAAGTGATCTAGGTCACATGATCTGACGGAGGGTTGTTTATGTCTGAGAACCAGCACCATGGGGCTGCGGATCTTGGAATGCCACCCGACCCTGCTGGTTCCACCACCACAGTGGTTCCGGATCGAGGACGAACCACGGTCCGTGAACCCCAGTCCACCACATCATCAGTGCAGCGTAGTGCGGGAGATGGCCCGCTCGGGAGGAAACTCGTGGAAGAGAATCAGCGCCGGGAACGGTTGCAGAGTCTAAACGTGCAGTCTCCGGATCAGACCAGGGTCTTCACCATCAGTAACCAGAAGGGTGGTGTGGGCAAAACCAGCACCTCCGTCAACTTGGCGGTGGCCTTGGCCAAACATGGCCAGAACGTTCTGGTGATCGACAACGATCCCCAGGGCAATGCCTCCACGGCACTGGGTGTGCCACACACCACAGACGTGGACAGTATTTACGATGTTCTGGTTGATGAGATGGCCCTCAAAGATGTGGTGGTCCCCTCCCCAGAGAGCGAACGACTGTTCGTGGCGCCGGCAACTATTGATCTTGCAGGCGCAGAAATTGAATTGGTCTCCATGGTGGCCCGTGAACAACGGCTCTCCCGTGCCATAGCGCAATACCAGAAAGACCGTGCCGAAGCCGGTTTGGAGCGCTTGGACTACGTGTTCATCGACTGCCCGCCCAGCTTGGGCTTGTTGACTATCAACGCCTTTGTAGCGGCAACTGAGGTGCTCATTCCCATCCAATGCGAGTACTACGCGTTGGAGGGGCTGAGCCAGCTGCTCAACAATATCGGCATGATCCAGAAGCACTTGAACCCGGATCTCCAGGTGTCCACCATCATGATGACCATGTACGACGGCCGCACCAACCTTGCCTCCCAGGTGGCTGAGGAAGTACGCAGCCACTTCCCCGAGAAGGTCCTCACGGCAATGATCCCGCGGTCCGTGCGGATTTCAGAGGCCCCCAGTTATCAGCAGTCAGTGATTACCTATGATCCGCAGTCCACAGGCGCCTTGGCCTACCTGGAGGCGGCTGCTGAAATTGCCGAACGTGGAGTTCCGGCTTGATCCATTAGGTTGGTGTTTTGACGCCAGGTGGATGGCGCTGCCAATAGTCGCCATGTAAAAGGCTCCCGTTTCACGTGAAACGGGAGCCTTTTACATGTGTTGAGAGACCTGCGGATGACTCATGACCATCTGCGCGCTACGTCTGTCTGGACTACCGCCCTGGGTTCTGGGACAACCACTCGGAGCCGTGGGGCAACTGATTGATGCGTAGGTTTCTGGCGAGTTGTTTCACGTGAAACAGACAACTGTTGCACAGCGGGACGTAGAATAGTGCGAATTGTCTGAGAGACGGGAGAACATGATGGCAGAACGTCGCAGGGGTTTGGGACGCGGATTGGGTGCTTTGATTCCGAGTGCTCCGGTGGAGCAGACGCCGGAACCCGAGAGCGTAAACACAACGTCAGCGGCTGATTCTACGGAGACAGCGCAGCCAGATGTTTCACGTGAAACTGCACCGGAGAACCGAGCCCAGGACGCTGTGAATGCTGACCGAACCGATGCTTCTGAGAGCTCCGCTTCAGAATCTGTGAGTCTCCAAGGAGCGACAGCCTCCGGTGATTCCCAACCGTCATCAGAGAAAGCCGCAGATGCAGCCGGAGCATCCGGGACCAAAGCTAAAAAGAAGTCCAAGAAGAAGAACTCAAACACTGCTGCTGCACAAGTAGTAACCCCAGCAGCAGCGTCAACTTCCGATCACGGTGATTCATCAGTTCCCGCAGCGGAGGATGCAGCTGATGTTTCACGTGAAACGCCTAAGACGCGCAAACGAACAGTGACTGCGGAAGCCCGACAGAAGGCCATGAAGGCCCGTATGGATTTGGGTGTCTCCACCCGCAGTTCAGCTCCCAAGCGTCCGTCGGACATGTTTTTCACGCCGTCACCCCAAGATGAGGTTCGTGATGGGACCGCCGCAGATGCAGTTCCCACGCCAGAATTGACCCAAGAAACTGGCGACTCAGACAAGCAAGACAATGTTTCACGTGAAACTGCGGTCTCTCCGCAAGTAACCGAGACCTCCGCCGACATGACTACGGTTTCAGCGGGCGAAAATGCCGTGACAGCGGCATTGGAATCGACCCCCGAATCCAACGAACTGCCGCAGAAGCCAGCAGCTGACCAAGGGCCGGAGCTACAGCTGGTTCCCGGGGCCACATTTGTTGAGTTGGATGTGGAGGACATTCACCCCAACCGCAAGCAGCCGCGTCAGGTGTTTGATGAGGACGAGTTGGCCGAATTGGCCTACTCCATTGCTGAGTTGGGCGTTTTGCAGCCTGTTGTAGTGCGCCCATCACGTGAAACAGACGCACCGCCGTATGAATTGGTGATGGGCGAACGCCGTTGGCGTGCCACTCAGCGTGCCGGACTCACGCATGTTCCAGCGATTGTGCGCGAAACCAGTGACGATGACCTTCTGCGTGACGCTCTCTTGGAGAACTTGCACCGGTCCCAGCTGAATCCTCTGGAGGAAGCTGCTGCCTATCAGCAATTGTTGGAGGAATTTGGGGCTTCACAGGAGGAACTGTCGCGGCGGATTGGCCGTTCGCGGCCCCAGATCAGCAACACGCTGCGTCTTTTGCGACTGCCGGCGCTGGTGCAACGGCGTGTGGCAGCGGGGATTCTCTCGGCTGGTCACGCGCGTGCTCTGCTGTCCTTGGAGGATCCCGCGGAGATGGAGCGGTTGGCCCAGCGCATTGTTGCTGAAGGGCTTTCAGTACGTGCCACTGAAGAAGCTGTGACGCTCAGCAAGAATCGGAAGCCTACGGTGCGCCGCAGTGCTGCCACTCAGGAACGCCATCGTGAGCGGTTGGACTACATTGCAGATGCTTATTCGGACAAGCTGGACACCAGCGTGAAGATCAATCTGGGCGCTCGTAAAGGCCGCATGACCATTGAATTCGCGTCCGTAGAAGACCTCAATCGCATCATCTCGGTGCTGGACCCAAGCGGATTGCCTGAGAATCAGGACTAGCGTTTCACGTGAAACGTGGTCTTTGCCTCCCTCACATGGAGCCACGTCACTGACCATCGGGTGAAGTGGGCTGATTGCACAGAGGGTTCTGGTAGGAAAGCGCCGGTCAGAGAAAAACGGTCCCGAGACACTTCAGTGTCTCGGGACCGTTTCACGTGAAACCGCCACTTTACTGTTGTGGGCGCTGAGCCAGCTCACGAGCAAGGTCAGCAGCACTCATGGTGCCTGTTGGCATGTCATCTGCCGCTTGGAGATACATCCGCTGAAGGCCAACCACCACGGCATTGGCCAAATGAGTCCTGTATTCAGGGTCTTCCAACCGGTCAAGCTCTGCTTGGTTGGAGATGTAGCCAAGATCCACGGAAAACGTTGGTGAACTGTTGAGGCGCAGCAACGCCCATTGCCGCCCGTGTGCCCCAAGATCCAAAGCACCGGTACGAGCCACGATTTCCCGTAGCGTCAGGGTGGCACCACGTTGACCAATTGGCGAGAGTGTTGCGCCGTCACGATCGGTGTCGCCCCAGTAGAACACCGATACTCCGTGCGCCGATGCAGAAGGATTCCAGTCGCAGTCCAGCACCACAACCACAGAATCCCGGGATGAGTTCAGAGCTTCCCGAATATTGGGTTGAACGTCAATGTGAGTGCCGTGTCTGTCTGTGACCGGTTCCTTGGAAACCAGTAGCGGAGTGGCTCCAACTTCTCGGAGTAGTTCGTGGGTACGCACAGCAACATCGGTGGTGATTCGCTTGGCGGTCTCCCGGTAGTGATCGGGAGCACCCCCGGGAATCACGGGAGCTTCCGTGTGCATGGCGGGAACCAAAACGATTGTTTGAGAACGAATCGCATCTGAGGTTCGTTCCAGCCGATGGTAGTCGCGCAAGGAAAAGGCTTTGGACTCGGAAATCTTCTTGTTTACCCTAGCCAGAGCTGCAATGGTCTGGTTGTTGACCAGACCATTGGTTTCCAGTCCCAGGCTTTGCTGCAGCTCCACCACGGCGTGGTGGGTCTTCTGGTCAAAGGTTCCGGTGATGTGTCCGTAATAGAATCCCAGCAGGGAGAGATTGTCTTGGAGGCGTTCCACGTCGTCCCCGCGCAGTGGTTCGTCCTGATCCCAGTAGAGGCGCCGATCACCAAAGGTGTACTGGGCCTCATTCAGGCGTCGCTCGGTTTCCGGGCCCACCACTCCATCAACCACCAGGCCGTGATTTTGCTGGAAAGCACGGACGGCACCTTCAACGACGTCGTCGAAAGCTGTGGGGTCCAGAACATCCCGAGGGTCCAAGTCCTTGGAGGCTGCGCCGGTTCGGACCAGTCGTTCGCGCAGTCCCGTGACACGACGATCCTTGATGCCGTGCTTCAACGGTTGGGTGATGTCTTCGGACATAAGTGGTGGGGCCTCGTGATGATTACAGGTCAGATACGGAAGCGGTCCCAGGGACATGGGACCGATAGGGGAACTTTACTCCCCAATGCTCACCTGCGTACCGGATGAATGGACTCAGGATGAAGAAGTAGGAACCCCGACCCGTAAAGGTACACGGGGTCGGGGTTCCACAGGTTCAGATCAGGGACTCCGGTGCCGATTGCAACTGAACCGTTGCCTACACCACCGTTCCCGCTGAGTCGATCACTCACCACCCAGGTAGTCAGCAAACTCCTTTTCCAGGGCGGACTTTGGCTTGGCGCCAATGCTCTGCTTCTGCACCTTGCCGTTGTTGAACAGGTAGACGGCGGGGATGGAGGTGATGCCGTACTTGGCGGCGATCTCCTGGTTGTCATCCACGTTGACCTTGACCACCTTGACCGAATCGGCGTTCTCCTCCGCAATGGCCTCCAGAACGGGGCCCACCATGCGGCACGGGCCGCACCATTCAGCCCAAAAATCCACAATCACGGGCTTGTCCGAGTTCAGGACTTCGGTCTCAAATTGGTCGGTGCTGACATCAATGGTGCTCATGAAATTTCCTCTCACTGTGTACTCGGGTGGGTGGGGTCACCGTTGTGGACCCTGAAGCTCAGGCGCTGTGTCCGGCCAGGTAGTGTTCGACGTCGATTGCGGCCACACAGCCTGAACCTGCGGCGGTGATGGCTTGACGGTACGTGGCATCCAGGACATCCCCGGCAGCAAAAACGCCCGGTAGTGACGTCTTGGAAGACCGGCCCTGGACCGAAACCGTGCCGTCCGCCGTGATCTCCAACTGATCCTTGAAGAGAGCCGTTCGGGGGTCGGAGCCGATGGCCACGAACAATCCTGTGACGGGCAATGCGGTGACGTGTCCGGTCACAGTGTCTTCCAGGCTCAGTTCTTGGACCTTGGCTTCACCGGAAATGCCGATGACCTGCTTGTTCCACAGAATCTCGATCTTGGGATCGTCAAAGGCGCGGTGCTGCATGATTTCCGAGGCTCGGAACTGGTCGCGGCGGTGGATCAGGGTCACCTTGTCCGCAAATTTGGTCAGGAAAGTGGCTTCCTCAATGGCGGAGTCCCCGCCACCGACCACAGCAATGTTCTGACCCTTGAAGAAGAAGCCATCGCAGGTGGCGCACCAGGAGACGCCGTGTCCGGACAGGCGCTTTTCATCTTCCAAACCCAGTTCACGGTAGGCCGATCCTGTGGCCAGGATCACGGCCTTGGCGCGGATGACCTCCCCGCCTTCCACGGTGATTTCCTTGATCTCACCGGTCAGTTCCAGCTTGATGGCATCCTCATAGCGGATGTCTGCACCAAAGCGCTCAGCTTGCGCCTCCATGGTGCCCATCAGTTCCGGGCCCATGATGCCGTCCTTGAAGCCGGGATAATTCTCAACCTCAGTGGTGTTCATCAAGTCCCCACCGGCGGTGACGGAACCCGCCAGCACAATGGGCTTGAGATCGGCCCGGGCGGTGTAAATCGCTGCGGTGTAACCTGCGGGACCGGAACCCACGATGACGACGTCGTGAATGGTTGAGTCCCCGGCGGGAGCGGCCTGTGTGGCCGTGTCACTGTGACCGGGAGGGGTGGCCCCCAGGTCCAGGTTCAGTGCCGGGGTGAAGTCGGTGCTCACAGGAATGACCTTCCGTACTTGTGCGGGATTGAGGTCCCATTTCAGGACTGCGGTGCCACATGGGGTTCAGGACCGTGGCTTCCACATCAGGATTGTGTTTCCATCGGGGTCAACTCACGGCAACCTGTGGGTATTCCTTGCCGGCAGGCCATGCACACAGTACGGTCATCCGGCGTCACAGTCGCTTGTCAGGTGACATTGATGTCGCTGATCCGTAGACCGTAGTTGTAGCCGGCAATCGGTTGGGTCAGGGTGGGCAGTTCGGTCCATTCCACAATCAGGTACTGGTGTTCTGCATCGCGGGCAGGATCACCCAGCTGCACGGTGGTCTGCTGACCTTGGAACGTCCCCTGGCCCACCTCCACGGCATTCTCCAAGGACGGTTCATCAGCCACGTAGACGGTGAATGAACCGCCCGTGCCGGACTCTTGTGAGATGGACACCTGGTTCATGACCGTGGGTTGGTCAAAGCGCACGGCCAGACTCACGGAGCTCACCAACTGGCTGAAATCTGGGCTGCCAAACCCGTAACTGGCCCAGGCTGAAGCGGGGTCCTCATCAATGACTGCTTGCAGGCCGCTGTCCTGATCCGCCATGAACGTGGGGTTGTCCGGGACCAGGCGGATTGCGGAAACCGGGGCGGCAGTCACAGTTTGCTCAGTGGCCTGATCTGTTGGGGTGGCAGAAGCGCCTTGGGTTCCGCCGCCACCGGAAAATAGGTTGTCCAATCCGCCAAAGACCAGCACCGCACCCAGGGCCAATACACCCACCAGAACCAGCAGAAGAGCCAACAGGCCACCTCTACTGCTGGACTTGGATTCATTGACTCGTGCAGCACTGGATCCAGTGCCACCTTGTTCACTGCGAGCCCGGACTGCGTTGCGGTTCAGTGCCTCGGTGGCTCCACCCGCACCCCCGCGAGCTTTGGCGCCGGAGGTGTACTCGTACTCGTAGGAGTCATAGCGGTTGTCGCCGTCGTACGTGGGGTCAATCCGGTGTGTGTCACGGACCGGGGCCTTGCTGGGAGTGGAGCCGCGGCCAGCGGCGGCACGGTCAAACAACGTGGCCCGAGTGGAAGACTCCGGGGCGCGTTTGATCCGGCCCAGGTGCTTCTCCATCTCCGGAGCCGCAGGTGCCGAGTCAATGTCATCGTTGTCCCACTGGTCAAAGAACTCTTCTGAAGTCTGCTCGCCTTCGGCCTCCGGTTCGCCGTCGTCCACCACATAGGTGCCGGCTGTGCCGGAGGACCGGGGGCGACCAAAGATGTCATCAGAGAGAGTTTCATCATCTGTGGCGCCGGGTTCGGAGAGCAGTTCCTCCATCAGCACGGAGGGCGCCACAAAGGAAGTGACCAGATACGTGGTGGAGCCAGACTGGCCCAGGTCCAGGATGTGCAGATCAGCGTCAACGGCACCGATGGCCATGGCGCGAGCATTTTCCACCACCCGGGACGTGTGGCGTTCTGAGGGCACCAAGATGGTGACTTCACGGCCCAGGATTTGATCCTGACCTCCCAGGACGTAATCCCGTTCCGGTGTGGTCAGAACCTCATCCAGCACCTTGTAGCGACCGCCCAGAACGGTCCCGAGGCTGATCGGCTGGGGCACGTGTTCTCCTGAAGTGTTGGTGTCCACGCCTGGACCCGATCGGGTATCAGTGGCGGGTCAGACGATTTTGGGGGACGTTCGCAGTGTACCCGGCAGGTACGGCTTCACCCGGGGTTGTGAGAGGTGGAAATCAGCGTTTGAGGCGGCTTGGCAGACGAGCCACCAGTGGGCGGGTCAACTCCGGAAGTTCCTTGAGGGCAAAGACCTTGAGCATTACCAGGTAGAGCAGCCCGGTCACCACACCGCAGACAGCCAAGGTGAGCAGTGAAGTCAACAAGCTGGTCCACGGCCAGCCTTGGGCATCCCAGCCGCCCATGAGGTACAGCACACCGGTTCCCAGCCCCGCAGCCACCAGAGCAGCCGCCAAAGAGCGGACGTGGGTTTCCAGAACCTCAGTCAGCCCGTAATCCCCAATCCGCTTGACCGCCCAGAAGTGGTAGATCAACGTGGACAGGATGTTTTGCCCGGCGTAGCAGGCCGCAATGGCCAGCACCATGTGATTGGGTGCCACCCAGTGTTGGATGGCAAAAGCAGCCCCCACGGTCAGTACGGAGACAATCAACTGCACCAGAAATGGCGTGCGCGCATCCTCTTGGGCGTAAAAGATGCGGCCGAACAAGAATGCTGAGGTCAAGAACGGTGCACCGATGGCAATGACAACGATGACCTGACCAATCACAGCCCCGGATTCCTGAATACCGCCGGAGAACAACATACCCAGTGGGCCGGCGTAGGCAATCAAGCAGGCCGTGAAGAAAACATTGGCAATCCCGGAGTAGCGCAGAGCCTTGGACAGTGCGGCATTGACACCGGCAGTGTTCTTCTCCGCGGCTGCCGCCGCCATGGTGTTGAACAGCACCGTGGCAATGGACAGGCCGATCACACCGTGCGGCAAGGAGTAGAGCATGGTGGCCTGGTTCAACGCATAGTTACCAGCAATCACTTCCGGCGGACTGGCCGCCAGGTACTCCTCCCGGTAGGCATTCGGGATGTTGGCAGTGCGGGAGAGCGCCAGGAAGGCCAAATTGGCAATGACGCCGGTGACCAGTGTCCACCCGGACAGCTTGGCCGCCGTGGACAATCCGATACCGCGCCAGCCGAACTTGGGGCGCAAATCCAGGCCAAGGCGCTTCAGAGGCCACAGCAGGATCAATGCCTGAGAGGCAACACCCACGGTGGCCATGGCAGCAAGCCAGAACGTCTGGGCATTGGTCCAGGTCTCCAGGTCATGCTGGGCAGCGGCATAACTTCCGAACTGCTGGATGAAGACCAACAAGGCACCGATGGCGATCACGTTGTTCAAGGCCGGCGTCCACATGAACCAGCCAAAAGCACCTTTGGCATTGAGCACCTGGCCCATGACCGTATACATCCCGTAGAAGAAAATCTGCGGGAGAGTGAAAAGGGCAAAAGTGATGACCATGCTGCGCTGACCGTCATCCCACCCGGGGGTCATGATGTTCATGATGGGCACTGCCAGCAGCATCACCACTAGGGTGATCACAGCCATGACAATCACGGCCAGGGTCACCAAACGGGAGATGTAGTCGGCGCCGTCGTCGGTGGAGTTCTTGGAGGCTTTGATGACCTGTGGCACCAAAACTGCGTTGAAAACACCTGCCGCCACCAGAACGTAAATCAGGTTGGGGATCTTGTCCGCAACGTCATACACGTTGGCCATGTTGGACGTGCTGCCCAGGGCCACAGCCAAAAGGATGGCTTTCACGAATCCCAGGACGCGGGAGACCAGGGTGCCGGAGGCCATGATGGCGCTGGAAACCGCACCTGAGCGGGCCATGTGCGCTCCTTCGTGTTGCCGTGGATGGGTGGGCTGTTGCTGATCGTGTACTCGATGCAGCAAACAGAAGCGTTCGCTGTGCCGAACGCAGGCACCAGCCTAGAGCTGATGAATGATGTATTCGCGCGCTATGTCCGCGATCCGCCGCTCATTGGGAAAGGACAGTTTGCGCCCCAGGTCATCAATGTTGACCCACGCAACATCCACGGCCTCGTGATCAGGGTCATTCTCCGTGGTCAGATGACCGCCCGTTGCTTCCAACAGAAAGTGGTGCACGGTCTTGTGAACCCGGTGACCGGACACGGAGAACCAGTAGTCAATGCTGCCCAGTGGTGACAAGACCTGTCCGGCGATTCCAGTTTCCTCTTCAATCTCACGGACCGCGGCCTGCGCATCCGTTTCAACCCCTTCGGGATGCCCCTTGGGCAGGCACCATTCCAGGCGACCACCCCGGTTGATTCGGGCGATGATGGCCACGGGGTGACCGGGGGTTTCAAGATCCACCACCACCCCACCGGCAGAGACCTCTTCCACCGTGGGCAGCGCTGCGGCCGGGGTAACCGGGCGCTTTTTGGGTGCGCTGGGGACGGGGAAAGTCATGCGAACCAGCCTAGCCGTAGTTGCCCAATGCGCTCTTGAAGGTTCCCGGCTGCCCGTTCTGGAATGATGGGCCGCGATGACGCAGCTGCTCAACACCTCCGCCGTGCCACCCGTGGTGCTTGAAGCCGGACGCCTTTTTGAGGCCGCCGGTCATGATCTGTCCCTGGTGGGCGGTCCCGTCCGTGACCTTTTCCTGGGGCGTTTGGCCACTGATCTGGACTTCACCACTGATGCCACCCCGGATCAAACACTGGCGGTGATCAAGGGGTGGGCCGATGCGGTGTGGGAGATTGGCCGCGATTTCGGCACCATCGGTTTGCGCCGCGGTGACATGCAATTGGAGATCACCACCTACCGCGCGGAAGCCTACGACCCTTCCTCCCGGAAACCGGTGGTGGCTTTCGGCACCGAACTGGCGGATGACCTGGTGCGCCGTGACTTCACCGTGAACGCCATGGCGTTGCGCCTGCCTTCCTTGGAACTGGTGGACCTGCACGGTGGTGTTCGGGACTTGGCTGCGCGTGTTCTACGCACGCCGGGGACCCCGGAGTCCTCCTTTGACGACGATCCGCTGCGCATGATGCGCGCTGCCCGCTTTGCCTCCCAGCTGGGGATGGAAGTTGCACCGGAGGTGCTGGCTGCCATGACTGACATGGCGGGGCGGCTGGAGATCGTTTCTGCGGAACGCATCCGGGATGAACTCGTCAAGCTCATCAACGGTGTGGACCCGCGCCGCGGTGTGGAGATCATGGTGGACACGGGGCTGGCTGAGATTGTGCTCCCGGAGGTGCCAGCCTTGAAATTGGAGACGGATTCTGCCCACCACCACAAGGATGTCTACCAGCACTCCTTGACGGTCATGGAGCAGGCAGCCGGGTACGAGGATGCCGAAGGGCCCATACCCGGCCCCGACTTTGCGGTGCGCTTTGCCGCCCTGATGCACGACGTCGGCAAACCAGCCACCCGCCGTTTCAACGACGACGGCGGTGTCACCTTCCGGCATCACGATGTGGTCGGTGCCAAAATCACGCGAAAGCGCATGAAAGCGCTGCGCTTTGACAACGACACCATCAAGACCGTGACTCGGCTGGTGGAACTGCACATGCGCTTTTACGGCTACGGAGAGGCAGGCTGGACCGACTCGGCGGTGCGGCGCTACGTGCGCGATGCCGGTGACCAGTTGGAACGGTTACACATCCTGACGCGCTCCGATGTGACCACCAGGAACAAGCGTAAAGCCCAGCGGTTGGCTCACGCCTACGACGATCTGGAGCGGCGGATTGCCGAGTTGGCCGAACAGGAAGAGTTGGCGGCGGTACGCCCCGACTTGGATGGCCAGCAGATCATGGAAATCTTGGAAATTGGGCCGTCGCGCACCGTGGGGCAGGCCTACAACTTCCTGCTGGAACTGCGCCTGGATGAGGGCCCCCTGGGGCCGGAAGAAGCTCAGCGGCGACTCTTGGCGTGGTGGGAAGAACACCAACCAGCTGGCACACAAAAACCGGAAGAAGCCAATGACCGGCGCCGCAGTGCCACAGGGGGCGATTCATGAGTCGGACCCGGCCTCCACGGCAGGCATCAAACTCCTGGGTTCCTCTGGGCTCCAATCCGCGGTTCTGGGTCTGGAGTTTGGTGGGTCTGGCGGTCTGGACCATGTGCATGTCCTGGCTGATCCGACTCAGCTGCCACCAGATCACCTGGCAGGGTGATCTGCCGTTCCAGGGAGCGTGCTATTCGGATCTCCCCACGCTGTACCGCACCACGGGAATGGTGGATGGAAACTTCCCGTACCTGGCGCCGGAGGCACTGCTGGAATACCCGGTGTTGCAAACCGTGATCGCCTCCATCACAGGTGTGATCTCCTATGGAATCAGCGGTGACACATCAGTACATGCTGCGCAGAGCATATATTTTGACGTCAATTTTGCCCTCCTGCTTGCCGTTTGGGTGATCACAGTTCTACTGCTGGCCCGGATGGTCGCGGCCCCGCGCTTTGCGGTGGTGGTGGCCTTGGCCCCCGCGGTAGCAGCAACCGCCACCATCAACTGGGACCTTTGGCCCGTGTTCACAGCGGTTGCGGCGCTGTGGTTTTTCCGCAAGGAGCGCTGGGTTCTGGGCGGCGTGATGTTGGGCTTGGGAACGGCACTGAAACTGTGGCCCTTTGTGATGCTCGGTGCGCTGATGGTCCTTGCCATCCGGCAGCGCAGGTTCGGCCCCGTTGTCAAAGCCGGCGCAGGCACCGTACTGACCTGGGTGGGGGTCAACCTGCCCTTCTATCTCCTTGATCCCACACAGTGGAATTACTTTTGGTCCTTCTCCTCCGACCGAGGAGCCGGCTTCTCCTCCGTGTATCACGTGTGGAATGTGGCGGTGGTGCCCTACGTGGGTGGACAGCCCCTGGCCACGGAAACCATCAACATGATGGCCTATGGCGGATTTGCCCTGTGCTGTGTTGGCGTTCTGGCCGTAGGGCTCTTGGCCCCCAGAACTCCCAGCATTGAACAGTTGAGTCTGTTGATCGTGGCGGCCTTCGTGCTGACCAACAAGGTCTACTCACCACAATTTGTCTTGTGGCTGGTGCCGCTGGTCATTTTGGCCCGACCAAAGATGGGCCAGTTCCTGGTCTGGCAGATCATTGAGGTCTTCCACTGGATCGCCATCTTCAGCTGGCTGCACAACGTGTCCTCCGGTACAGAGCTCGTGGATTTCTGGACCGCGATCTATGCCGCGGCCGTGATCCTGCACGTGGTCGCCGTCGTAGCCATTTGTGCGGCCACTGTCATGGACATTCTGCGCGGACGCGCCCCCCAGGATATTCCGCGCGGACGCGCCCCCAAGGATTTGGTGGACCCCGGCGCTACAGTGAACCCGACCAATTCGCAGCACACGGGAGCCCGGGAGGCGGTGACGCATGGCTGAGATCAAGAAGGGCCGCCGCAGTGCCAACGGCTTCTTGGTGTTTGTGATCGGCATTTTGGCCGTACTGCTCTCCTTCCTGCTGCGCGTACCGTGCCGGGTTCCTGAATGGGATGTGGCCAGCCGATTCCCCGGATTGTGCTCCACGCAGTTGGGCCCAGGTGATCTCAGTGTGACCCCCGGGACCATGTTGCAGGGGTTCTTCACGGGTGGGCCCACCGGGGACCAGCCGATTGTGGTCGGGATGTTCACCTCCGTTTTGGGCTGGATGACCACGGGACTGGCGCAAGCCTTCAATCTTGATCTGCAGGCCAACACGGTCCTGGACCTGACCGTGGTCCTCACAGCCATGGTCTGGGTGGTCATCATTGCCACCGTGGCGGGGCTCTCCGGCAAACAGCCTTCGGATCCCGTGGTGATGGCCTTTGCCCCCACCGTTCTGCTGGTGGGTTTCACCGCATGGGATCTGTGGGCCGTGATGTTCATGATGCTGGCCGTGGCCTCCTACATCCGTGGTTCGCCAGGAATCGCCGGGCTGTGGATCGGGTTGGGCGCCACCGTCGATTTCCTACCCGTGTTGGTGTTGGTGGGCATCCTGTTCATGGCGGCCCGCTACCGCTACATCGGCGACTTCTTCATTGCGTTGCTGTCCTCTGTGATCTTTTTTGCAGCGGTCAACGGGCCCTTCATGGTCACCGAATTTGACCGCTGGCGGGCCCAATTCACGGACACTTTGAACGCCCCGGTACAGAACAGCACCCTGTGGGACGTCTGGAACTCCGTGGTGGCAGGCCGCACCGGCTTGGAGATCAATACGGGCTCGGTGGAGACGCTGTCCCTGGTGGTGGTCTTGTTGGCCGTCGTCGCTGTGCTCTTGGTGACAGTGCTGGCGGGCAAGGATCCAAGTATTGTCCAAGTGCTGCTCCTGTTGCTGATCGTGGCGGTGCTGTTCGGGCGGGAATGGTCCCTGCTGCAATCTGTGTGGATGGTGCCGTTGGTGGTGCTGGCCAGGCGCTCCTGGGTGGAGTTCTTCATCTGGCAAGCCGTGGAAATCGGATACTGGGCCACGCTCAATGCCCCGGCCGGAGGCTGGGAGACCCAACCCCTGTTTGCTCAGGGCAGTTGGACCCCCCAGGATGTGCTGGCCGTGGCCCGCTTTGTGGCACTGCTGTGGTTCCTGGTGGTGGTGATCATCGACATCCAACGCGGCAAACGTGCGTTGCTGATCGGTGTTCACGCCAAGAACATGTGAGGCGGCCCCTGGCTTCATGAACGCCGAACACCAAGATTCCCAAGACCGGCACGTCTGGGCCGTACTGCCAAAACTGGTGGCACTCGGGGACCGGGACCGCACCAAAAGAGTCCGCCGATCACTGTGGACGTGGCTGATCGTGGTGGTGATCACCGTGACCGGAATCGGCGTGGTGGTCAACTGGACGCTGGTGGAACGCAATCCTCAAGATCCCGTGGAGAGCTGGTTGCAGTCCATGGTGGACGGCCGCTCCAGGCAGGGTTTGGCCACTTTCTCCACCGGACTTGGTTACGATGGCGCATCGGCACTTCCCAACCGGGCCTACCGGGCTGCAGGGGGTCGAATAGACCGCTGGGAAATCACGGATGTGGAGACCAACGGCACCACGGGCCGGGTCAGCGCCAAGGTGTGGTGGGTGGACGGCGAAGTTCCCGAAGGCCACAGCCAAGGCGAGGAACACACCTGGAACGTGGTCAAGGAGCACCGCACGGGTCCCTTCAACGACTCCTGGGAGTTGGAGAACCATGAATCGGCCACGTTGTCCGTGGCCAGCCCCGGACTGGCGAACATCACCATCAACGGTGTCAGTCAGCGGCTCAGTGCCCGGGATCGTGCGACGGCGGACGGTAGCGGAGGCCTGTGGACGTGGGAGGCCATGCCGGGACAGTTTGTGGTGGACCTCCCGGAAAATGGGGATTACGTCCTGCGCACGCCCCTTGACCCGGTCACTGTTGGACTGGAGGACGCCTCCGATCATCGCGTCACCGTTGAGGTGGAGCCCTCACCCAACCTCTGGGCCGAGGTTGATCAGGCGATTGCGCAGAAGGTGGACGAGTGCATGTCCGCGACCTCCGTGGCGCCGTCGGGCTGCCCCGCGTCCCAGCGCTGGGCAGACGGCAATGTGCCCAACGCGCAAGCCCCGGAGAGCCCAATGGCCACCCCCACCTCTGCCACGGCTTCACCCACGGCACTGCAAGCGCCCACGCGCGGAAGCAGCATCACGGCTGTTGAGTGGGAACTGATGTCCCGGCCCGCACTCTGGCTGATTCCGGATGAAGACACCGGCAGCCAACTGGACTGGAAAGCCTCTGAACACACCTCCGCCCAAGCACGGCTGACCTACGTGGAGGACGGGCGCAGAGTGGAGGAGACCATCAGTTTCCCCGTCCACGTCAACGTGACCTCAGACGGTGCCAGCGCAGACATAGAGGTCAGACTGGACTGAGACCGTATGGACTGGCCCTGTCCCATGTAGTAGCGTTGTGCAGTCTGTGTTTTGCCGATTCCCGTCCCGGGGCGGCGGGGACAGACACGCATTGAACCTCCTGCTGTGGAAATGCCACAGCCGCTTAGCCCGAAGGAGGTGGGTTCTTACATGCGTGAGTACGAGCTGATGGTCATCATCAACCCCGAGGTTGACGACCGCGCGGTCGAGCCGACCCTCAAGAAGTTCCTTGAGGTCGTCACCCGCGAGAACGGCACCGTCGACAACGTCGACATCTGGGGCCGTCGTCGCCTGGCCTACGAAATCCAGAAGAAGTCCGAAGGTATTTACGCCGTCGTGCGCTTCCACTCCGAGCCCGCTACCGCTCAGGAACTTGACCGCGTGCTGAACCTCAACGAGGCCATCATGCGCACCAAGATCATCCGCCCTGAGGAACAGCGCATCCACCCCCACCACGACGTCAACGGCGAGCCCGTTCCCGCCGAGGCCTGAGGTTTTTACTGACGCCCTTGTGGTGTCAGACCCCGGTGTGATGATGGTGACCAAACCACATCACGCCACCGCGACTCGATTCGGAGGATCCCAATGGCTGGCGACACAGTCATCACCGTGATCGGCAACCTGACCGCCGACCCCGAACTGCGCTTCACCCCATCCGGTGCGGCGGTTGCAAACTTCACGATTGCATCCACCCCGCGCCAGTTCGACCGCCAGTCCAACGAGTGGAAAGACGGGGAAACCCTTTTTCTGCGCTGCTCGGTCTGGCGTGAAGCTGCGGAGAACGTGGCCGAGTCCTTGACCAAGGGCACCCGCGTGATCTGCCAGGGCCGCCTGCGCTCGCGTTCCTTTGACACCAAAGAAGGCGAACGCCGCACGGTCATGGAGCTTGAAGTTGAGGAAGTCGGGCCGTCACTGCGCTTTGCTTCCGCCAAGATCAACCGCAACTCCCGTGGTGGGGGCGGCGGCAACTTTGGTGGAGGGAACCAAGGCGGGGGTAACTACGACTCCGGCTTTGGCGGCAATCAGGGTAACCAGGGTGGCAACCAGCAGGGTGGCTACAACCAGTCCGGTGGTAACCAGGGCGGCTTTGGTGGCAACCAAGGTGGCCGCGGACGCCAGCAGGCTGCAGCATCCGGCAACGACCCCTGGGGTCAGTCCTCCGGCGGCAATTACGACTGGGGCACCGGCCAGGACGACGAACCGCCGTTCTGATCGGGGGCCTGAACACCAGGCCTTACGTCCCGGTGGCACGGCAACCGGCTCGGTGTGCCGTGAGTCGCCTCAGCGGATCCAAAGATCTGCAATCACAACAATTCCATCCCGCAGGACTCCTGCGGGCTCCACGCTTCAGAAGGAGCACCAAGATGGCGAAGAACGAAATTCGCAAGCCCAAGCCGAAGGCTAACCCCCTCAAGGCTGCCGGCGTGACCGAGATCGACTACAAGGACGTTGCGTTGCTGCGCAAGTTCATTTCCGATCGCGGAAAGATCCGCGCCCGCCGTGTGACCGGCGTGTCCGTCCAGGAGCAGCGCAAGATCGCCCAGGCGATCAAGAACGCCCGTGAGGTCGCTCTGCTTCCCTACGCCGGCTCCGGCCGCTGATCCGGAAAGGAAACAGAACGCATGGCAAAGATCATCCTGACGCATGAGGTCACAGGCCTCGGCTCCGCCGGTGACGTTGTTGAGGTCAAGAACGGCTACGCCCGTAACTTCCTGTTCCCCCGCGGGTTCGCAACCCCGTGGACCAAGGGCGCGGAGAAGCAGGTGGAGTCCATCAAGGCTGCCCGCGCTGCCCGTGAACTGGCGTCCCTGGAGGACGCACAGGAGCTGGCCGCCAAGCTGAACGGCACCACCGTTCAGGTCGCCGCCAAGACCGGAGCAGAAGGCCGTCTGTTCGGTTCCATCAAGGCCGAGCAGGTTGCTGACGCCGTTGAGGCCGCCGGACTGGGCTCGATCGACAAGCGTCGCGTAGAAATCCGTGAGCAGATCAAGACCGTTGGCACCTACTCCGCCAACGTCCGTCTGCATGAAGACGTCAACGCGACCGTCCAGTTTGAGGTTGTCTCCGCCTGATCTTGAGGTGAGCAGCCTGGCTTGAAGTGCCCCCGACCGCGTGAGTGGTCGGGGGCACTTCTGCATCTCCCCTCCCTCCCTTCCCCTCCGCCGAAAACATGGTTTCTAGGGGATTTTGGGCCTGAAATTGAGGCAAACCATGTTTTCGGCGGAGTTGGGTGGGTGGTTTGTTGCAGAAGATTGCAGGCAGCGCCCACTAGACTTTGTGAGCCGCGGCACATCTGGACGATCCTCACGTCAGTCATCACCTGAACCACAGTTGCGCCGCCCGGCCTGCGAGCCTGATCCCAGCCCACCGACCGGAGGTCCCCCACCATGAACTCCCTCGTCCTCGCCCTGATTGGCATTGCCATGATCCTGGGCGGGTATTTCCTCTACTCGCGTTTCTTGGCGCAACACATCTACAAGCTCGATGACTCCCGCAAGACCCCCGCCGTCCAGTTGGAGGACGGCATTGATTACGTCCCCACCAACAAGTATGTGCTCTGGGGGCACCACTTCACCTCCGTGGCAGGTGCTGCCCCGATTGTTGGGCCCGCCGTCGCCGTTATTTGGGGGTGGGTGCCGGCCTTCCTCTGGGTGACCATTGGCACCATCTTTTTTGCCGGCATGCACGATCTGGGTGCGCTGTGGGCCTCCATCCGCAACCGCGGGCAGTCCATCGGTGCGTTGTCCGGACGATACATCGGTGCACGTGGACGCAACTTGTTCCTGGTGGTCATCTTCTTGCTGTTGCTCATGGTCAACGCGGCCTTCGCCGTGGTGATCACCAATCTGCTCATCTCCACCCCCACCGCGGTGATTCCCACCTGGGGCGCCCTGCTGGTGGCGTTGCTGGTGGGACAGGCCATTTACCGCCTGAAGTGGAATCTGCCGATCGTCTCCGTTGTGGGAGTGGTGGCCCTCTACACACTGATCTGGATTGGCGACAACGTTCCCCTGGCCCTGCCGGAAACCGTATTCGGGCTGCCCGATCGCGCAGTGTGGATCATCCTGCTCTTTGTCTACGCAGGCATTGCCTCCATGCTTCCCGTGTGGATGCTGCTGCAGCCGCGCGACTACATCAATGGCCTACAGCTGTTCATCGCCCTGGGCATTCTCTACGGCTCGGTGCTGATTGCCCGGCCAGAGATTGTTGCCCCCGCGTACAACACCAACGTACCGGAGGGGACGCCGTCGTTGGTGCCGCTGCTGTTCGTGACCATTGCCTGCGGTGCCATCTCCGGCTTCCACGGCATGGTCAGCTCGGGTACGTCCTCCAAGCAGCTTGCCAAGGAGACCGACGCCCGCTTTGTGGGGTACTTCGGTGCCGTGGGTGAGGGGCTGCTGGCCTTGGGCGCGATCATTGCCACCACTGCCGGGTACGCCACGTTGCAGCAGTGGGAGGCTGTGTACCAAGCGTTCAACGACGGCGGTGTGGCCGCCTTTGTGGAGGGCGGCGGCACCATCGTGGAGAACGGCATCGGGCTGCCGCAGTCGCTGGCGGCCACCGTCATGGCCACCACGGCGATCCTGTTCGCGGCCACAACCATGGATACAGGAGTGCGCCTGCAGCGGTTTGTGGTTCAGGAAATCGGCGAGTTGGCCGGAGCGCGCCTGGGAAAAACCGTTGCCACGCTGATTGCCGTGGGCGTGGCACTTGCCCTGACTTTCGGTGCCGGTGCCGATGGCTCCGGCGGCATGCTCATCTGGCCGTTGTTCGGTACCACCAACCAGTTGATGGCCGCACTGACCTTGTCCATTGTGGCGATCATGCTGATCAGGAGGGGAATCACTCCTCTGCCGGCGCTGATTCCGCTGGTCTTTGTGGCTGCCATGACCGTGTACGCGCTGTTCATTCAGTTGGGCACGTTCTACGCCGACCAGAACTGGCTGCTGCTGATTCTGGACATCGTGATCCTGGTGGCAGCGCTGTGGGTGATCGTGGAAGCGGTGATCGCCATGAAGGGCGCCCGGCACTACACCGGGGACGACGACGCCGAACTGGCCGAGATTGCCGCTGCGGAAGCCGAACGGCTGAACCGGTGAGTCCAGCATGACTCAGGACAGTCTGCGACCCCGCTCCCGCCTTTCTGCGCTGTGGGCGGGGTTGCAGGACTTCTATGCAGGTCCTTATCGCCAGACATTTGCCCGAGCGCGGCAGGATGAGGACGATCTGTTCATGGTGATCGTGATGTCTGAGGCCCTTGGTGTTCCCAACCCGGCCAGCTACTACACGGTGGAGCTCTTGCCCGCGGTGTATGACCAGTTCCACGACTGGCACCGCCGCATGGGAATGGACCGGAGTCCACTGGAGCATTTTTCCTGCTGTTAAACGTGGCCTGCGGTTAGACGTGGATTGGGTGGTGCTGGTCATGGTGCCAGGAGTGTTGTGGGGAGAGTGCCTGTGGAATTGATCCTGGATACTGCCGCTACCCGGGATGTGTTGTTTGTGGGCGGCAAGGGCGGGGTTGGTAAAACAGCTGTGGCCTCCGCTGTGGGACTGGCTGCTGCCCGCGCTGGCCGATCCGTGCTGGTGGTCTCAACAGATCCAGCGCACAACTTGGGGCATCTGTGGCAAAAGTCGGTGGGTGATCAACCGGTGGAGCTGGCCCCCAATCTGCGCGGCGTGGAGATCGACCCAGCTGCCACCACAGATGCTCATTTGTCTGCAGTCCGGAGCACCATGCAGCGGCTCATGCCCGAACATCTGCAAGGTGAAGTGGCCAAACACCTGGACCTGGCGCGGGACG
Source organism: Kocuria sp. (assembly GCF_030538595.1). Classification (GTDB taxonomy): domain Bacteria; phylum Actinomycetota; class Actinomycetes; order Actinomycetales; family Micrococcaceae; genus Kocuria. The sequence continues at coordinate 13,685 of NZ_JAUNTS010000010.1, read as the reverse complement.
CTCCCGGCACTCATGAAGCCGCCGTTCTGGAACGCATTGCCGAGGTGGTGGAGAACCGCGCACCTGAGGAGCTGGTCATCTTTGACACGGCACCTTCCGGGCACACCACGCGGTTGATTGCCCTGCCTGAGCTCATGCAAGCCTGGACAGATGGTCTGTTGCGGCGCCAGGACCGGTCCGCCACGTTCAGTGCGGCATTGCGTGGTTTGGAGCGGGATCCGGACGGTGCCGCGGCAGACATTGTGGGAACTCGCGGATCGGAGCCAGGTGATGGCCATGGCCCCAGCACACTGTGGCGTTTTGGTGGCGACCGGCGTGCTCGGCGTGATCGAGAGATCCGCCAGATCTTGGATCAACGGCAGGAGCGTTTCCGGCATCTACGAGGGGTGCTGCAGGACTCCGAGCGCACCGCATTTGTTGCCGTACTGGCGGCTGAGCGGCTGCCCGTTCTAGAAACCATCGAGCTGCAGCAGCAACTGGAGCGGTCCGGGATGCAGGTGGCAGCTTTGGTGGTCAACAAGCGTTCACCGGAGGATGCGGGAGAACTGCTGGCGGGGCGCCGTCGTCAGGAGGAAGCCCACCTGGCCACGCTCGCGGAAGCACTGCCACACTTGCCCGTGGTACAAATCCCGCTCCTGGCCCAGGACATCCTGGGTGCGCCCGGCCTCACCCACCTCTACAACTCCGCCGAAAACATGGTTTGACCCAATTTGAGGCCCATAATCCTCAACTAACCATGTTTTCGGCGGAGTTGGGAGGGGTTAGAGGAGGGTGGAGAAGTCTGCCACGGGTGGTTGCAGTTCGGTTCCGGAGTTTCGGCGCACTCCCACTGGACTTGTGAATGCCACATTTGAGCCCAGGCCCTCCTGCATGAAGCCGGCCACCCCGGTCTGAGTGGCCACCATGGCTGTGGCCAACTCCCCAGCTGCCCGGTTGATCCGCTGCTCCAGCCCGGTGCCTTCCGCACCGAAGTCCTCGGTAGCCGCAAACACCCCCGTGGGCAGCACCACCGCGTGCATGTAGGTGAACAGCGGCCGCAAGGCAAAGTCCAGAACCAGACTGTGGCGCGGCGTCCCGGCCGTGGCTGCAATCAACACGGGCAGGTCCACAAGAGCGTCTTGATCCAAGACGTCAAAGAAACTCTTGAACAGTCCCGTGTAGGAAGCCTTGAACACCGGGGTCACGGCAATGAGCCCGTCCGCAGCGGAGACTTTCCGCTTGAGATCGTCCAAGACGGGGTCCGGTAGCCCGCCGGTGGTCATGGCATGCGCCAGATTCACGGCCACTTCACGCAACTCAATGAACTCCACCGTCACGCTTTCACCGCGTCCGCCCACCTGAGCTGTTACGGCATCGGCAATGCGCTCGCCCAGCAAGGAGGTGGTGGACGGATTGGACAGGCCAGCGGCAATCACCACTAGTCGGCGGGTCATCGGGAGGCTCCTTGAGGCTGGGTGGTGCGGGCGTCGTCGTCGTTGTCGGAATTCTCCTGAACCACGGCGTTGGTGACTTTCAGGTGCGGGGAATCCGGGCCTTGGGCCACCAGGGAGGCGTGCGTGGGAGGGTCGGAGGGTACGTGCGCCGGACGACGACGCTCGAACTCCGCCCGCAGGACCGGCACAATCTCCTTGCCCAGAATCTCGATCTGCTCCAGAACCATCTCCTCCGGCAGACCGGCGTGATCGGCCAGGAAGAGCAGGCGCTGGAAGTCACCCACCTTGTCCGCGTAGCCCAGGTAGCGTTCGATGATCTGATCCACTGTGCCCACGGTCAGTGGAGTGGCCGCCGTGAAGTCCTCCATGGACGGGCCGTGGCCGTAAACCGGGGCGTTGTCAAAGTAGGGGCGGAAAATCCGCTTGGCTTCGGCTTCCGTATCCGCGGCAAAAACCTGTCCACCCAGGCCCACGATCGCTTGATCGGCTGAGCCGTGACCGTAGTGCTCAAAGCGCTGACGGTAGAGGTGGACCATCTGAGCGGTGTGCTCAATGTTCCAGAAAATGTTGTTGTGGAAGAAGCCGTCCCCGTAATAGGCGGCCTGCTCGGCAATCTCCGTGGAGCGGATGGAACCGTGCCACACAAAGGGCGGGACACCGTCCAGCGGTGCCGGGGTGGAGGTGTAGTTCTGCAACGGGGTGCGGAACTTGCCGGACCAATTGACCACGGGTTCGCGCCACAACCTGCGCAGCAGGTGGTAGTTCTCGATGGCCAGGGGAATGCCGTCCCGGATGTCCTTGCCGAACCACGGGTATACCGGGCCGGTGTTGCCGCGGCCCATGGTCAGATCAACGCGCCCGCCGGAAATGTGCTGCAAGAAGGCGTAGTCCTCTGCGATCTTGACGGGGTCATTGGTGGTGATCAGCGTGGTGGCCGTGGAGAATTTCAGGTTCTTGGTCTGGGCGGTCAGGTAGCCCAGGTGTGTGGTGGGGGAGGACGGGACAAACGGCGGGTTGTGGTGCTCGCCGGTGGCAAAAACGTCCAGGCCAACCTCTTCTGCCTTCAGGGCGTACTTGGTCATGGACTGGATGCGCTGCCCCTCCGTGGGGGTGGTGCCGTTGGTCGGGTCCGTGGTGACGTCGCCGACGCTGAAGATGCCGAACTGCATGGTGCTCACTCCTCTGCTGGCGCCCGGGGGATCCGTCACGTCCGGGGCCAGTGTGCTGTTGGAATCATTTACGTGACGTATCACGTAACAGTATGAGGGGAAGTGAGTGACATGTCAAGCAAGTGGCGTTCTTGGTGCTTGACGTGTGGTGTTGCTGCTCAGGCTGTGCCGGACAGCGCGCAGCTCTGGGCATCCAGATGCGCGGCGATCAACGCGGTGATTCGGCCGAGTTCGGCGGCGTCACGATCACTGAGGGCATCAAAAAGGACCGACCGAACAGCGTTGACGTGCCCCGGTGCGGCTTTCTCCAGGGCAGCGTGACCAGCATCGGTGAGTTCAACCAGTTGGGCACGACCGTCGTCCGGGCAGGCATACCGACGAATCAAGCCGCGCTTGTCCATCCGGTTGAGGTGGTGTGACATGCGTGAACGTTCCCATTCGAGCATGGTGGCCAGCTCGGTGATGCGGCATGATCCAGCGTCCGCTTCATTGAGCGTCACCAGAACCTCATAATCCTGAAGGGACAGTCCCGAGTCTGCTTGGAGTTGCTGCCCCAGTCGTGCAGGCACCCTGGAGCTTGCGGAGAGCCAACTGCGCCACGTGCGCTGCTGGTCATCGGTCAACCAGGAGGTGGGTTGGGGTGCGATGGAAGGTTCTGCGGTGGGCATGACGTCGATTCTAGTAATCAGGTGATATGTCACTCAACTTTAGACGAATTGTGTAGGAGTCAGCTGCACAGACAACGTGAGCTGCCTGAGTGAGCCGCGCATACCCACCGATGGCGGGCGGTTGTGTGTCAGGATGCTGACCGTGAGTACCGCCCGCAGCAAGTCCAGCAACACGCGCCAGAACGACGACGCCGCCCCCCGTCGTCGTCGCAAAGCTGAGCAGCGTTTGCTGCCCATTGCCGTTGGCTTGTGGGTGTTGTCCCTGGTGAGTTTTGTGCTGGCGTTTGTGCTGGGCAACACGGGCACTGCGGTCATGATGTCCGTCAGCTTCATTGGGGGGTTGCTGCTGGCAACGCTGGCAGATGTGGGCGCATTTTTGACCGCACTGGCCAGTGCTGTGACGTATAGGCGGCACCGGCCGTGGAACATTGTGGTGCTGGTGGGGACCGTGGTGATCTCCCCGGCCACGTTGTTGATCCTTTTGCAAGCCATGCTGACGGTGTGAATTGGCGCTTGTGTTTTCCCCAGATCTGAGCGGCCCTGTGGGTTGCTTGTGGACAAGCGTTGTGGAAAAGCGGCGAAACCCCGTGGGCTTCAGCGCTGAGGCTGTCTGACTAGGTGTAACTAATCCTTCAACCCCGGGTTGAGTGATGCGTTTATCCACAAGCGTCCACAGGTTGTGCACGCCCTGCCCACATTTCTCCACGGCGATCCCCACACCTCTTCCACAAGTTATCCACAGGCTGTGGGAATTGTGTGCAAGTGGGTTGATGTCGGGCAGCTCGCTCGTGCCTCAGACCGCTTCTGATGTCTGATGTATGAGACACAATGGACAGTCAGTTGGCGGCGTTCGTCGTCGTTGCTCCACCACCTCTGGAAAGGCCGCGCGTGTCCGAAGACCTGGTCCGCACACCCCCGCACGACAACGTTGCGGAGCAATCCGTGCTGGGCGGCATGATGCTGTCCAAGGACGCCATTGCGGATGTGGTGGAAGTGGTGGTGGGGGCCGATTTTTACAAACCGGCGCACGAGTCCATCTACGAGGCCATAGTCAGCCTGTATGGCAAGGGTGAACCCGCGGATGCCATCACGGTGGCGGATGAACTGACCAAGCGGCAGGAACTTGACCATGTGGGGGGCGCTGCTTACCTGCACTCCCTCATCTCCTCTGTGCCCACGGCAGCCAATGCTGGGTTTTACGCAGAGATTGTGCAGGAACGTGCTGTTCTGCGGCGCCTGGTGGGCGCTGGAACCAAGATTGTGCAGCTGGGCTACGCCCAGGATGGCGAGGTTGAAACCCTGGTCAATGAGGCACAAGCCGAAATCATGAGCGTGGCCGAGCGGCGTAACTCCGAAGATTATGTGGGCTTGAAAGAAGTTATTGAGGCCACGGTTGATGAAATTGAGCAGGCCGCAGGGAAATCCGGTATGCAAGGTGTGCCCACCGGGTTTGTGGAGTTCGATGAACTGACGCACGGCCTGCAGGGCGGTCAAATGATTGTGGTGGCTGCCAGGCCGGCCATGGGTAAAAGTACGTGGGCAATTGACGTGGCGCGCTCCGCGGCCATCAAGCACAACATGACCACGGCCATCTTCTCCTTGGAAATGGCGCGTAACGAGATCGCTCTGAAGATTCTCTCCGCTGAGGCAACGATCAACCTACAAGACCTCCGTAAGGGCGGGCTGCGGGATGAACAATGGCAGAAAATTGCCTCCACCATGGGCAAGTTGGACTCTGCCCCGCTGTTCATTGATGACTCCCCGAACATGTCCCTGATGGAGATTCGGGCCAAGTGCCGGAGGCTCAAGCAAAAGCATGACCTCAAGTTGGTGGTGCTGGACTACCTCCAGCTGATGAGCTCCGGAAAGCGCGTTGAGTCCCGTCAGCAGGAAGTTTCCGAGTTCTCCCGTGCCTTGAAGCTGATGGCCAAGGAATTGGAAGTTCCGGTTATTGCGCTGTCCCAGCTGAATCGTGGTTCTGAGCAGCGAACCGATAAGCGGCCAATGGTTTCTGACCTAAGAGAATCGGGGTGCCTGACCGCAGATACCCGGATCCTGCGGGCGGACACGGGTTCCGAAACGACTATGGGGGAGCTTCATGCCTCGGGTGCTCGTGACGTCCCTGTGTGGACGTTGGATGACGACATGCGTTACGTGGAACGGCCTCTGACTCACGTGTTTTCAACGGGCATCAAGCCCGTTTACCGGCTCCGGATGACTTCTGGGCGTGAAGTCCGTGCAACGGCCAACCACAAGTTCTTCACCTATCAAGGGTGGATGCCGCTGTCTGAGCTGACCGAGGGTGCTCGTTTGGCTGTCCCGCGGCATGTGGATGGACCTTCAGATCGGGCGCACTGGGATGACCAGCAAGTCATCATGTTGGCGCACATGATCGGCGATGGTTCTTGCATCAAACGCCAGCCGATTCGCTACGCCACCCGGGATGAACTCAATGTTGCTGCCGTGACTGCGGCGGCCAAATACTTTGGAATCACTGCAGTGCGGGATGACTATGAAGTGGCTAAGTGTACAACTGTGCGTTTCCCTGCTCCCTACCGCTTGGCACGGGGCAAACGAAACCCGATTGCGCGCTGGATGGATGAACTCGGCCTTTTTGACAAGCGCAGTTGGGAGAAGTTTGTTCCTGAGGAAGTTTTTGCACTCCCTAAGCGTCAGATTGCTCTTTTCTTGAGTCACTTGTGGGCAACAGATGGATCTGTCACGGTCAATAAGAGTCAGCAGGGCGGTCGTGTCTACTACGCTTCCACGTCGCTCGCGCTGCTCAACGGAGTTTCACAACTGTTGCTGCGCTTCGGCATCATGAGCCGTATCAAGTACTCCACGCTGAAGGGCACCTACCGCCAGGGTTACACCCTTGACATCAACGGTGTTGACGATCAACAGAGATTCTTGCAAGGAATCGGAATCTTTGGAGAGCGGGATAGGCACGCACAACGGCTGCTGGAGATTTTGGCTTCCAAACGTGCGAATACCAATGTAGATACCGTACCGATTGAAGTCTGGGACAAGGTGCGAGGCATCATGGCGGAATCTGGCGTGACCACCAGGCAGTTCCAGGCGGCACTTGGAACTCAGTATTGCGGGTCTACGTTGTACAAGTCGGCACCCTCTCGGCAACGGCTCGCCCGTATCGCAGAAGTTCTCGGTTCGGAGGAGCTTGAGGTTGAGGCCACCAACGATGTGTTCTGGGACCAGATCAAGAGCATCGAGTTTGATGGCGAAGAAGAAGTGTTTGACGCGACCGTGGTGGGCACGCACAACTTTGTGGCCAATGGGATCACTGCCCATAACTCCATTGAGCAAGATGCGGACATGGTGATCCTGTTGCACCGTGATGATGTGTATGACAAGGAATCCCCGCGTGCGGGTGAGGCGGATGTGATTGTAGCCAAGCACCGTAACGGACCTACCAAGACTATTGTGGTGGCTTTTCAAGGTCACTATTCGCGTTTTGCGAATATGGCGCATGAGGGTTTCTAAAATTCCTGAGGTACTTTATTTTTAAATTGACCCTTTTTGTTTATCCTTTGCTAGAATTCGCCATAGCTAACCCCCGCATACGCGGGATGAACATGACCATGATGCGGTGTCGGGGAACCCGTCCGGGCCTACCCCCGCATACGCGGGGTGAACTGAGTCGGTTGTTCATGCTGTTGCCTCCAATGAGGCCTACCCCCGCATACGCGGGGTGAACGCGTGGTCGTTGGCGTTTGCGAAGTCGCGTGCGGGCCTACCCCCGCATACGCGGGGTGAACAGCTGTACGGCTGTGGGGTTCACGGAGGTGCCGGGCCTACCCCCGCATACGCGGGGTGAACCACCTACCCCTGCCCCACCCCGACAGCACGACCGGCCTACCCCCGCATACGCGGGGTGAACAAGGGGTACGACTCTTCTGTCTGCGTCAATGAGGGCCTACCCCCGCATACGCGGGGTGAACTGTTCCAACGCTTGCCCGTTGGGATCAGCTTCAGGCCTACCCCCGCATACGCGGGGTGAACGTGCTGGCGGCTGGTGGCTCCTATCCGGAGGCGGGCCTACCCCCGCATACGCGGGGTGAACGGCGAGGTGGAGATGATCGAGGTGGATGGCGCAGGCCTACCCCCGCATACGCGGGGTGAACGTCTCACGTTTGAAACCGTGACCCAGACTGTGAGGCCTACCCCCGCATACGCGGGGTGAACGTCGCGCTGCGCCTCGGTGAGCGGCGGTAGGTCGGCCTACCCCCGCATACGCGGGGTGAACCAGGACTGCTGGGTCACCGACCAAACCGACCTGGGCCTACCCCCGCATACGCGGGGTGAACATCATGCCCAGCCCGTCCCACACCATTTGCCAGGGCCTACCCCCGCATACGCGGGGTGAACGTGCAGCGACCTGTGGGCTCATAATCGGGGGTGGGCCTACCCCCGCATACGCGGGGTGAACATCCCTGTGGCGGTTGCCCTGGTCGGGGGAAACGGCCTACCCCCGCATACGCGGGGTGAACAAAAGGCTGGCCAAGTCAGTCGCATAACGGCGCGGCCTACCCCCGCATACGCGGGGTGAACTTTTTGTGTCGAGAGGGAGCCATCACATCATCGGGCCTACCCCCGCATACGCGGGGTGAACGTGATCGAGACTCAGGGGTGGCGGACCCGTGGAGGCCTACCCCCGCATACGCGGGGTGAACCCCATTACCAGGAACAAGGTGAGTTCGGGCCAGGGCCTACCCCCGCATACGCGGGGTGAACGCCGGTGTCCTGGTCACGGTCCTGGCTTGGATCGGCCTACCCCCGCATACGCGGGGTGAACCAAGATCATTGCCCATCCGTTCATCACACCCCCGGCCTACCCCCGCATACGCGGGGTGAACGGTTCGTGGCGTAGGGCTTTGAGCATGGTGTGGGGCCTACCCCCGCATACGCGGGGTGAACGTGGATGCTCTCAGTGAGATCAGTGCTGCGGACGGCCTACCCCCGCATACGCGGGGTGAACCCTGGTGGACGGGGACGTGCAGGACGCCAGGGCGGCCTACCCCCGCATACGCGGGGTGAACAACTCAATGTGACTGAGGATATGGCGGCGGAGAGGCCTACCCCCGCATACGCGGGGTGAACATCATGCCCAGCCCGTCCCACACCATTTGCCAGGGCCTACCCCCGCATACGCGGGGTGAACCATGAGAAGTGTCCGTTCGCGTTGGGGAAGTGGGGCCTACCCCCGCATACGCGGGGTGAACTGTGATTAATGCGTTGCAGCGCACTATCCCGGGGGCCTACCCCCGCATACGCGGGGTGAACGTGATCGAGACTCAGGGGTGGCGGACCCGTGGAGGCCTACCCCCGCATACGCGGGGTGAACCACCCATCAAAAGTGCCGATAGCCGTGTTGAAAGGCCTACCCCCGCATACGCGGGGTGAACGAGCCGTGCGACAACCGGAAACCTTTTCGCATAGGCCTACCCCCGCATACGCGGGGTGAACAACCTTCGCGGGCAGTAGCCCGGTGGACCATGCGGCCTACCCCCGCATACGCGGGGTGAACCGGGGCCGTGTCCGCCCCGAACAGCAAACCTGGGGCCTACCCCCGCATACGCGGGGTGAACCGGGTGGTGTAAAACGTGTTCACGGTGTGCTCCGGCCTACCCCCGCATACGCGGGGTGAACTTGTCTGAACTTCGGTTCTCTGGCCGTCTCCTGGGCCTACCCCCGCATACGCGGGGTGAACCGTGCACCGTATTCTGTGATTCGGAACAACCGCGGCCTACCCCCGCATACGCGGGGTGAACCAGGCGGCGTTTCGTGCTGAGCGCTTTCGCGTCAGGCCTACCCCCGCATACGCGGGGTGAACCTGGCGGGTCTTGGCATCACCGCCCTGGCCGCGGGCCTACCCCCGCATACGCGGGGTGAACGTGGTGTCGCCAGAGCGCTCGGGCATGGTGACGGGCCTACCCCCGCATACGCGGGGTGAACCACACGGTGGTTGAAGGCTTCCCGGTGTGTGGGGGCCTACCCCCGCATACGCGGGGTGAACTTTCCAATGTTTTGGGACCGGTTTTCGTTTGGCGGCCTACCCCCGCATACGCGGGGTGAACACCAACACTGGTTTTGATGCCACGGGCCATTTCGGCCTACCCCCGCATACGCGGGGTGAACCCTGAGCGGGGGTGGCTGTCGGCTGGTGGCCATGGCCTACCCCCGCATACGCGGGGTGAACCACCGTCCCGCATGGGCTCACGGTGGGTGAGAGGCCTACCCCCGCATACGCGGGGTGAACACGGAAGAGGCAGTCTCCTACGGGGAGCACACGGGCCTACCCCCGCATACGCGGGGTGAACTGCCAGTGTGCCCCACCCTGCAGGTGGGGCACCGGCCTACCCCCGCATACGCGGGGTGAACGCGTTTCCGACGACGATGTGGTGCTCGATGGGGGGCCTACCCCCGCATACGCGGGGTGAACCCCGGGGTATATCACCGCAGCCGAGCTGGACGTGGCCTACCCCCGCATACGCGGGGTGAACCATCTGCAAAGGGTTCACTCCCCATCTGTGCAAGGCCTACCCCCGCATACGCGGGGTGAACCGAGCTGTTCAACGCGACGAACCACAGCAACCCGGCCTACCCCCGCATACGCGGGGTGAACATGGTTCGGTTTTCGCTTGTATACGGTGACGTTGGGCCTACCCCCGCATACGCGGGGTGAACGAGACTGCGGCTTGCCACAGTAACCACGATTGGGGCCTACCCCCGCATACGCGGGGTGAACAGGGAACCCGGCCTTGGATCGGCGGGAGTCCACGGCCTACCCCCGCATACGCGGGGTGAACACCCACCCGGCGGCCTGCAATACCCATCCGGCCGGCCTACCCCCGCATACGCGGGGTGAACCCACCTGCCCGGAGGCAGTCAAGGCGAAGGAACGGCCTACCCCCGCATACGCGGGGTGAAC
>NZ_JAUNTS010000010.1:0-3366 GCF_030538595.1 Kocuria sp. | reverse complement strand
GGCCTACCCCCGCATACGCGGGGTGAACCCTGTCCGTCGAATTCTCCGGTAAGCGCCGGGCGGCCTACCCCCGCATACGCGGGGTGAACCCGTCATGTTCCGACCGGAGTGGGCCAATGAGGGGCCTACCCCCGCATACGCGGGGTGAACCCTGCGGGTTCTCCACCCCTTCTTTCGCTGCGGGGCCTACCCCCGCATACGCGGGGTGAACCATCACCGGCCTGCTGCCGCAGCTCTCGGTCGCGGCCTACCCCCGCATACGCGGGGTGAACCTCCAACTCCCCGCCGCAGGAATCCGCGCACTGGGCCTACCCCCGCATACGCGGGGTGAACCGGCGACTTCGGTCACCGCCTCCACACGTTGACGGCCTACCCCCGCATACGCGGGGTGAACACGGTTTCTGCGTGGGCCAGCATGGCGGTGGCTGGCCTACCCCCGCATACGCGGGGTGAACACTACGTGGTCAGCGCAGGCAAGGTGTCCTGCAGGCCTACCCCCGCATACGCGGGGTGAACTGTAGTCGCGGGTGCCTTCGAGGATCGCGATGGGGCCTACCCCCGCATACGCGGGGTGAACTGAGTGGTCCATCGAGCGGGCTCAGCGGGCTGGGGCCTACCCCCGCATACGCGGGGTGAACGGCTCATTTCCGGGCGGCACTCAATGCCGATGGGGCCTACCCCCGCATACGCGGGGTGAACACTTCCTGACTTGCTGCGATACTAACGATTCATGCTGTTGCGCTTCACTTCTGCCCTTTTCACGGGTGAGCCGGTCCAGACGTATTCGTAGTCTCCCTTCTTCTGTCGGTGAGCGCGGTAAACCCATCCCAACCCGTGATTGGACCAGTCCCACGATGGTTTAGCTAGCCCGATGTGGGTCAAGGTCCTCAGCTCTGGTGCCGTCAACGGTTGCACTGGCAAGGGGAGTGCCACGCTCCTATTAGTAACTCCAGCACCGCCCGAAAGTCCGACCCCAACACGTGACTCCCCGAACACCGCTAGCGGTGCAATCGCGGTTCGAGTTAAACGTCCGGCGTCAACACCTAGCCCATTGATGCCAGGATCCGTGGTCACTCGATCCATTCCGCCATCGCACTGCTCCAGCCCGTAGCCAGCGTTGAGCGCAGTCAGGGCGTTGAGTACTTCCGTGATGTTCTGTCGGATGTCCTTTGACCCAAATGCTGTGCGCCGAAGGGCGACGGCCGTGTAGGAAGAATTGTTTGCGATCTGTGTGATGGGCATGGGCAGGGCACCGGGTGCGTTGTCTTTGCCTTTCTCCGCGGGTCCCAGGTCCGAAGCCAGTGAAATTAACAAACGATTGCCATGCTCGTCTGCTGCCTGGACCAGCCCGCGTGCAGCGGAAGACGGATTCCACTTCTGATTCTTGACGCCAATACCTTTAGGGAAGCCATGGGTGGTTGTTAGCTTTTCAGCTTCCGACCATTCGTCATGAGTCAGGATGTGCTCTACAAGAACCTCGATAGGGACATGTGACCGTAGAACTGGAACCACAGGTGGGGCGTCCGAGTCACAGGTAAGGGGACGCCAATGCAGCGTGGCAGCCGTATCATTGAGCTCCCATGCTGCGTTCAACAGGCCAATAGCTGCGAACCAAGCCGTCATGGGCTCGCGTTGCAACTACGGCTGGGGCAGCGATAAGACGATCTATTTGGACACGAACATCCCCACCCGGTGCGCTACCGTGGCAGTGCGTCCGAGCTGATGGGCGGTAGGCCTCTGCCTCTTGGTGCTTGATTCGCAGAGGGTCACATATGCTCCCCGCGTATGCGGGGGTAGGCCCCCCAACGCAGGTTGGGGGGCCTTGAAGCTGTCCACGGAGTCCTTACCCCTTCAGCGGAGGCGAGTGAGGCAGGCTGGCCATTAAGTTTCTAGAGCAGCAGGACGCAATTTTTCGACTGTGTCGTCGACGCTTTTAGACTTGTCAAACCATGAATGTGGATCATTGACCTAAATTTTTGCGAACTAGGACCTAAACTTCTTGTATGCGCGCCATCCAGTTTCCGCCAGTCGAGTTCCGTAGCCAGTTGGTCTCTGACCTGATTGAGCTTGAGCGGGTCAGGGTCGAATTCCGTACGGAGCGTCTGGATGATCCCCTCACCCTGGAACTCCGGAGGTTGTTCCAGGGTCTCAGCAGCGTCATGTCCGCCCGGATCGAGGGGAATCGGACTACGGTCTCCGACGTCGTTGCTGAGGCGCGGCGCGCCAGGCTCACTGGAGATCAGGCAATAGATGCTGTGCGGGAGATCCTCCAGTTGGAGGAGGCCACTGAGTACATTGAGCAATCAGCTGATCAGGGCAGGCTCGAACTCTCGCATTTGTTCGTGCGGGACCTGCATCGGCTAGCTGTTCAAGGTTTGGACCGGGAGGGTGACGACCATCCAGGCGCCTATCGCACAACCGGCGTTGCGATCTCAGGCGCTACGCATGTTCCGCCAAGCCCCAGCAGCATCCAAGCTGACATGGATCAACTGCTGGAATTCGCGAGTCAGGACGTCCTTCCCCAATTCCAGCTGCTACAGGTTGCATTGGTGCACCATAGATTCGTGTGGATCCACCCATTCGCCAATGGGAACGGTAGGGTTTCACGACTGCTGACGTACGCCATGCTCATCAAACGCGGTTACACATCGCCCAGCACTGCACGCCCCTTGAATCCGACGGCGGTCTTTGGGGCTGATCGGCAGGCTTACTACGACTTCTTGGCGCGAGCAGATTCATTGACTGATGAAGACTCACTGGCTTGGTGCAACTATGTGATTCGCGGGCTGCGCGCCGATTTGGCCAGTGTCACGCAATTAGCGGATCGCACCTACGTTACCGATCAGGTATTTGCTGAAGCATTGAACACTGCCATTGCGGAGCGAACGTTGACCCAGGCCGATGCAGACGTTCTGTACGAGGCGGCGCGGCGGGGTGCCAGTAAAGCGGGTGAACTCAGTGACGTACTTCCAGGCTCAGGGTCCTCAAGGAGTCAGAAGTTGGCCCGGCTGGTCAAGTCTGGATACCTGCAGAAGGTCGGTCGACCGCAAAAATATGCGATCAGTCTCTGGCAGAACGATCTCACCATTCATGTAGTACGGCGATTGGATGAGCTCGGCATGTTGCCGCCAATCTTGAGGGACTGATTTTAAATTCCTTGCCTCTCGAAATCATGCAGATTTATATTCAATAGCATTTGACTTGTTCTGCTGCATTGGTAGTAAGTTGACTGACTATCAATGCGAAAGGAACAGGAATCATGAACAAGACCCTCCGCATCCTCACGGCGGCAACAGCTACAGCGGCATTTTCGGCTCTTCACAATCCAGGGTGTAGTCGCGGTCTGAACCCGCCGGCTTCCAGAAG
>NZ_JAUNTS010000009.1:23760-133475 GCF_030538595.1 Kocuria sp. | reverse complement strand
ACAAACCAGTAGAACCAACCACCCACCAACACGGCAGACAACCAGAACCCCGGGGTTTGAGCCCGCTTCTCAGCGAGCCACGGCCAGAAAACTATACCCTACTCCGCCATCCCGTGCAACTAGCTCATGGAGCGCAGCGCAACTGACAGCTACAGAAGTAGTGGAAAGTTTGCCGACCGGCTGGGCCGCCACCGTTGAATTTGTCCTGTTGGACGCCTCTCCGGCTCGCGGCGACAGGTGAATACATTACACAGGCCCACGAGCCTCCGCAAGGCGGGTGCGGGCGATGCCCATCACACCCCACTGCTCTTGGCTGCCGAGCGTCCGAGTTTGGTCGTTTTCGGAGCCAGAAAGCGACCAAACTCGGACGCTCGGCAGCCAAGGGGCAGTCATGGGGTGGGGGGATCCGGCCGTTAGGCGCTCAGGCGCCGTCCGAGCATCCGCTCGCTCGCACCCACCCTGTCCAGGTGGGGCGTGATGCCACCCAGGTAGAAGGGCCAGTTGGCCCCCAGAACCATGCAGACGTCCACATCTTCAGCCCGAGCCACCACACCTTCCTCCAGCATCAGGCCGATTTCCCCGGCAAGGGCATCCTCGACCGACTGGAGCAGTTCTTCTGCGGTGGGGACTTTGGCATCAGACGTATCGGAGAGACCGCCCAGCGTGCTCTTGCGCAGCTCTTCGGCTGCCTCAGTCAAGTAGGTTCCTCCCGCAGTCGCTGGAGTTCCCCGCTGCGGGAGCACGTGTGTCTCCCCCTCCTTGACCACGGCCTCCATCCACGGTGACACATGGAAACGCTCCGGGTAGGCCTGGTGCATGCGCTCCCCCACGTGATGCAGCACGGCGGGCCCCACAAAGTCGAGCAGTTGCAGGGGCGTCATGGGCAGGCCCAAAGGATCCAGCGCGTGATCGGCGGCTTTCGGGTCCATACCTGCATCCAAGGCCACCAACACGGGGTCGAACATGCGCAGCAACAACCGGTTGACCACAAAGCCCGGCGCATCACTGACCCGCACTGCCGTTCGCTTCATGGCTTTGGCCAGATCAAAGGCCGTGGCCAAGGCCTCTTCGGAGGTCTGTTCGGTGGTGATGATTTCCAGCAGGGGCGTGGCATCCACCGGGTTGAACACGTGGAACCCCACAAATCGGCCCGGATTCTCCACCGCCTGGGCCATCTCTGTCACGGACAACGACGACGTATTGGTGGCCAGCACCGCATCCGGCCCCACAATGGTGGCCCAGTGGGAGAGCACTGCCTTCTTGATCTTCATTTCCTCCGGTGTGGCTTCAATCAGGAAGTCCACATCCGCCAGATCGGAGTCCTGCTGCGCACCGGTGACCAGTTCAGTCAAAGCTCGTGCTTGTTCCGGCTTCAGCCTCCCGCGGTCAACCTCCTGCTGGAACTTGTCAGCCACCCACTGCACGCCTTCGGCCAGACGCTGTGCGTCAATGTCCGTGAGGACCACTGGCACCTGCAGGGATCGCGCGAACAGAGCGGCCAGTTGCCGGGCCATGAGACCCGCACCGACGACGGCGACCTTCTTGATCTGGCGCCCGGCAACATCGGGCCGGTCGGGGGTCTTCCGCGACCGTGAGTCCACCAGTTGGAACGTCCGCAGGCTCGCCCTGGCAATGTCGCCGGTGACCAGATCACCAAAGCAGTCGATGGCCGCCTGCCCGTTCTCCACTCGACTCTGAGTGGCAGCGGCTTCAATCAAATCCAGCGCTGCCAAAGGCGCTGGAGCCGCACCGCGCCACACTTTCTGGGCTTTGGAGCGGGCGGCATCCACTGCAGCTTGCCACTGCTGCGCGTGCTCTGCGTCCAATCCAGAGTTGGCATCCGATCCAGGTGCAGTGTCTGCGGCGGACTCCCCCGCGCCGTGTTGTTTGCCTTCGGCTTCCCGGTTCAGCAGCTCAACGACGGCGCTCTGCCAGGCCTCCGTCCAGCCTTCCTGCCCGGGGGCTACTTCAAGGAGCGTGTCCAGCAGACCGATCTCCTGCGCCTTGGCCGGTCTGACGTATCGCCCTTTGAGTGCGTCAAAGGTGATCATGTCAATTGCGGCCTGGGGGCCAATGAGATGCGGCAACAGGTACACACCGCCCCAGCCGGGAAAGAAGCCGAGGCGGCATTCGGGAAGGCCCAACACAGCCCCACCGCGATGACCCACGCGGTGGTCCGCGTGGAGAGCCAGCTCCAGCCCACCGCCCAACGCCTGGCCCGTGATCACGGCAATGGTTGGTACAGAAGCCTCCGCCAGTAGCCCAAACACTTCATGGCCGGCGGTGATAAACGCTTGGCCGTCACCGTTGTTCTGGGCATGACGGATCTCGTCAAGATTGGCCCCGGCACCAAAGGACCGCCTATTGCCGATCACCACCACGGCCTCTACCGCACTTTGCTCAATCCCCGTCAAGGCTTCTTTCAGGTCAGCCAACGCTGCTGAACTCCACAGGATGAGCCCATTGGACAAGGTTGAATCCAGCTGAAGCACCGCCGTGGGGAGTTCGCGTCCGGGAAGGGTCACGTTCTCCACGGAGATGGACACGGTGGATGGAAACTGTGCGCTGGGGGTGGGTGAGGACATCGTCGTCGTACTCCTGGCAGGTGACTGGAAAATTATCTGAGTCAGACGGTATCACTTAGTTTTGTGACCTCACGCACAGTGCGCTGCGGCAAGACGGACAGCGGGCATGGGACGTAGGCTGATTGCTGTGAAGGACCTGCTGCCCTTGGAAACTGAGCGCCTCTACTTTCGGCGTTTCACGGAAGCCGATCTTGAAGAGATGCACTCCTATCAGTCCCGGGAGGATTACGCCCAACATGCTTGGCGCGGACCCCGCACCTGGGAACACTCCTACCGGGTGATCGCCGAACACCGCGGTCCGCGTGCTTTTGTTGGCGACGGCGATTCGGTGCGATACGCCTTTTCCCCCAAGGGCGGAGACGGCGAGTTGTACGGCGAGATTGTGCTGACCCTGGTGGATGCCGAGTCCAAGCAAATAGAGATGGGGTGGGTGGTCAACCCCGCCTACACGGGACAGGGATTGGCCAAGGAAGCAGCGACGGCGGCCATCAGGGCAGTCTTTGAACGGCTGGGAGCCCACCGCGTTTTCGCCCGACTGGATGCCCTCAACGTCAGCTCAGCCAAAGTCTGCGAGCGCCTTGGGATGCGCCGCGAAGCCGAGCTGAAGCAATCTCACTATCAGTTGGGTGAATGGCGCGACGAGTACATCTACGCAATCCTGGCGCACGAACTGCTGGGTCCGGAGGCCGCACAGTCCGTGGCTGAGCAGCCCTGATCCGGGCCTGGCCCAGGGTCAGATCAGACCAAAGTGGGTTGGGCTGATCTGACGCCGGGTTGGGTCACTTCAGGATGCCGACCTGGAAGGGGTACTTGTACGCCTCACCCTTGTTGCCCGCTATGGCGCCCAGGACCCCAAAGACCACCTGGACAATGAAAACAATCATCAGCACCAAACCGGTCAGGGGCATCAGCAGACCCAAGGTCACAATGCCCACGGCCCAGGCTCCGATGCTGACCAGCATGAGCGCAAAGTTGAAATTGAAGGAACCGGCGGCTGCCTGCCGGACCAGGGGATCCTTTTCCTTGAAGATCAGCCACAGCACCAACGGTGCTATGAATCCCGCAAAGCCCGCCGAGAGCAGGTACAGCGCGGGGGCGGCAAGGTGGGTCAGGGTGGCCCACAGGCGGGCATCTTGCGGCTGCATCCCACTGAAGTGATACGGGCCCGACTGGTAACCCCCTTGAGCCCCCTCCCCGTAAGGCCCGGAAGCATTGCCGTACGGCGGAACCCCGTATTTCTGCTGGCCGCCGGCCTGGTATCCAGATTGTTGGCCAGCGCCTTGGTAACCGTACTGCGGCCCACCCGGCTGCTGGCCCGGCTCTGAGCGGCCCGGCTGATAGCCGTACTGCTGATCGCCGGTGGGCTGCTGCCCATGGTGCTGACCACCAGAGGGCTGCTGCCAATACTGCTGCCCGCCGACCGGGGGTTCGTACTGCTGGCCGCCGGTCTGCTGACTTCCCAACTGCGGCTGCCCCGCAGACGGTTCAGCACCTTCTTGCTGGCCCTCGGGTGTCTGGGCAGGCTGCTGCGTTTGGTGCGCGCCGGCGTCGTCGGAATTCGGTTGGGGGTCAAAGTGCGGGGGGCGTGCAGTGGCGTCGTCATTGCTCATGGCGAGCATCTCCTTGATCGTGGATCTGGAAGTCAACGTGCAAACGTCCGAGTGTCTTTACCCACCAGCCTAAGCGCATCCGACACCGCGCCAGAGATTGTGAACGCCTTTTCCAAATCCTCCAGGTGATCCTCCAGGTCCTCGATACCCACCGAAAGCCGGACCAGATCTGTGGGGACAGCCTGCGCGGTTCCCACCACGCTGCCGTGGGTCATCTCCGACGGCCAGCAGATCAGCGACTCCACACCACCCAGGGAAACGGAGAGCTTGTACATCTGGGTGGACTCCGCAAACTGCCTGGCCGCAGCCTCTCCCCCGCGCAATCTGAAGGAGACCATGCCGCCAAATCCGTCCATCTGCCGGGCTGCCAACTGGTGACCGGGGTGATCGGGCAATCCTGGGTAGAGAACCTGAAGCACCTCCGGGCGGTCGTACAACCATCGAGCAATCTGCCCGGCGTTCTCTTGGTGTCTTTGCATCCGCAGGGACAGCGTTTTGAGCCCGCGCGCGGCCAGGTAACTGTCCTGTGGGCCAGCTACGGCACCCCCGGCAAACTGCTGGAAGCCCACCAACTCAGCCAGGGTGGTCCCGGGGGTGAATCCGTGGGCGGGGTCCACGGCCCACTCCCGGTCCGCCACCACCACGGCTCCTCCCAGCACATCCGAATGGCCCCCCACGTATTTGGTGGTGGAATGCACCACCGCATCCGCCCCGTACGCCAGGGGGCGCTGAAGATACGGGGAGGCAAAAGTGTTGTCCACCACCAGCAGGGCATGGTGTTCATGAGCCAGCTCGGCAAGACCCGCCAGATCAGCAATACCAAGCAGGGGGTTGGTGGGAGTTTCCACCCACAGCAACCGGGTTTTGGGGGTGATGGCCTGGCGCACTGCATCCAGGTCCGTGGCATCAACCGGCGTGTGATCAACCTGCCACGGGGCAAGAATCCGGCTGATCAAGCGGTTGGTGCCCCCGTAACCATCAGCGCCCAGCACCACATGATCACCGGGTCGCAACAGCGCACGCAGCAGGGCATCCTCGGCAGCGATTCCAGAAGCGAAAGCAAAACCGCTGGCGCCGCCCTCCAAAGCGGTCAACTGCTGTTCCAGTCCGTTACGGGTTGGGTTGGAACCGCGGGAGTATTCGTGGCCGTCGCGCAGCACATTGATGCCATCCTGCACAAAGGTGGACGTCTGATAGATCGGTGGAATCACGGCCCCCGTCAGACGGTCCGGCTCTTGGCCCGCGTGGACGGCCAGTGTGGTGAAGCCACTCATGCCCCAACCTCCCGGTGTGCAGCGGCCAAGCGGGCCTCGGCCGCTGGAGCCCCCACGTGACTGCTGGCTGCCGCTTGAGGAGCACCGGCAGCGGTTCCGGTCTGACTGCCGCTGGTTCCAAACCGAGCAGCGTTGCTGCGCAGCAAATCGTCCAGAGAGGACTGCAGGTCCGCAATCAAGTCATCCACGGACTCCAACCCCACGGACAGCCGCAGCGTCTCCCAGGTGATGCCACCGGCCAACCGCTGCTCCTCCGTCAGCCGACAGTGAGTCATGGCCGCCGGATGGGCAATCAGTGAGCGGACATCACCAATATTGGCCACCAGCTTGAACAACCGCAGAGAATCAACAAACGCGGGGACACAGTCGCGGGCGCAATTCAGTTCAAAAGCAAACACCGAACCCGTGCCCAGCGGATAATCCCGCAGGGCGATTTCCCGGTCCGGGGAGGAATCCACCGCCGGGTGATGAACGCTGCGCACTGCGGGATGCGACTCCAGGAACCGAGCAATGAGTGCGGCGGACTCCGTGTGGCGGCGAATCCGCAGATCCAGAGTTTCCAGACCCTGAATGATCTGAGATGCGTTGAACGGGGACAAGGTCAAGCCCAGGTCATGGACAAACTTGGCTCGGCACAGGTGCAGGAAAGGTGAGCCGCCGCGGCATTTCTCCACCAGGCTCACGTGCCCCCAGCGCTCGCGGGGTTGGGTGAATTGCGGCCAGCGCTGCGGCTCCTTCTCCCAGTCAAATCCCCCGGAGTCCACGATCACACCGGCCAATGCGGTCCCGTGACCGCCAAAAAACTTGGTGGCTGAATGCACCACGATGTCTGCGCCGTGCTCAAACGGCCGATAGAGCACGGAGGTGGCCAGCGTGTTGTCCACCACCACAGGAACCCCCGCTGCGTGCGCCACGTGCGAGATGGCGTCAAGGTCCGCCAAGGTGGACAGCGGGTTACCAATCGACTCCAGGAAAAAGCCGCGGGTCTGCGGTGTTACGGCCTGCTCCCACGCGGAAGCGTCCGTGGGGTCAACGTACGTGACCGTGACACCGAGATCCGCCAGCGTGTCCCCCAGGAGATCAACGGTGCCGCCATAGATTTTTTCCGAAACCACCAGGTGCTTTCCGGGACCCGTGCTCACCAGTGCCAACAGGGCAGCTGCCACCGCGGACTGCCCGGAACCCAGTGCCAGCCCAGCAATGCCACCTTCCAGGTCTGCCGCCCGAGCCTCCAACACTGCAACGGTGGGATTGCCGGTCCGCGAATACGTGAACCCCGGTTGCGTTTGAGCAAACATGGCGGCCGCAGAGGCATGGTCTGGAAATTCAAAAGCAGAGGATTGGTAGATCGGGACGGGCAACGTGGCCTGGGTGGGGGCGTCAGCGGAACCTGCACGGCCGGCATGAATCTGCCGCGTGGCCAATGAGGACGAACCGTTGATGTCTGCCGATGGTGCCAGAGTCATCTGGAAACTCCATGGGGTGAGGTGCTCTTGACCTGCACGGTTACCCACGGGAATGTTCGTGCACTGCGGGCGTAGCAGGCCGCTTCGTCATCCGAACCACCCGTGAACATGGGGTTGGTGTGCGATCAAGTCGGAGCTTGGCGAACGCATCTCGTGAAGCTCCGCCAGATTAGCCCACGTCAGTGGCGCCGCGCCAGCGCGCACGCCAAGAGATGGCCACAGCCCGCCATGGCGCGCGTAACACTACGACGGCGCCCACGTAACTCACCGCTCCACCGACCACCAACCACGGGGTGAGCAAGTATCGAATTTCCAGTACCGCAGGGATCACCACCAGACCCGCAGCCAGAAGTACAGCAGACCAGGATCGGGGTGTTGTGTGGCCCGCTGGGAGGACCGCAGTGGCTTCAACCGGTCCCACCAGACGAACCACCAGCAGTACCGCCAACCAGCAGATCCCCGCAATGGGGACACGCCACCACCACCACGCTGCGCTTGGCACAGCAGGCTGGGGCCCGTCCAGCAGCCACCACACAGCGGTGACGCACACGATGACCGGGAGGTGCCACAGATACAGCGAAACCGGTCGGGCACCAATCAACCAGGCCGAACCCTGCGCGGGCCGCAATGTCATCACTGCACGCAAAGCCGGAGTCAGAACTTGCAGCAAACAGGCCTGCCCCAGTCCCAGCAGGAACAAGGTCAGCGTGGGTGGATTCAAATTGGTCAGCATGTCCCGTGACCAGGCAGGAAAAGAAGTCAGCACGGCGAGGCCCGCGTAACTGGCGGCTGCCAGGAGAAGCAGGCCCCACAGAGGGCACCGGGCAAAAGCCCCGTCCGCCCGGAAATAGCCCAGCTGATGGATCGCCAGCCAGATGGGAGCCAACCCCAGCAGCCCCCACCACGGCTCATCCAGCGCAATGCGCAGCACCTCCACCGCTGCTCCTGCAGCCACCAACAACCCCAGGGTGAGCAGGGGACGGGATCGGTGGGCCGCGACTGTGAACGGAACCGCCATCACGCACAGCGTGTAAGCACCCAGAAACCACAAGTGCATACCGATCCCGGGCAGGGCCGCATCCACATACTCCGGCGGGGCGCCGGCCACCCGCGCCAGGAGATAGACCACTGCCAGAAACACCCACAGCAACGCCGCCGGCTGCGCCAGTTTCAGCACACGAGCTGCCACCCAAGCAGTCTCACCCGCCCCGCCGGTCCCGCCACCCCCTTTGGCCGTGACTCTGTTCCAGGAAACGGCGGAGGCATAACCACCCACCACAAAAAACAGCGGCATGATCTGCACCATCCACGTGACCCACCAGAACCACGGATACTGCGTGGGGACCATGACGTTGGTCACGTGCCCGGAGACCGGATCGGTCATCAGGGTCACCAGGAGAATGTGTGCGCAGACCACAAAAGCCAGAGCGGCCACCCGGGCGGCATCCACTGCAACGTCACGCTGATCACCCTGCCCCACCCCCGGCCGGACCATCCACCACGCCCCCTTTCTCAGACCCCTGCACCCTGATGACTCCTGCAACTCCTGCGACCACAAGCACCCGGTCACGGGCATGAGTCTGCCAAACAGTGAAGGCCCACACGCCTGCGAGCCAGTGTGTGACAACGGCAATGCAGTCACCCTCATCTGCACTGATCAGACGGCTTATTACTAATTGGTAGTTGTCATGTCAACATGTGCGGTAATTCACCCGACACCAGCCCTGTACGGAACGCGGGCGGTGGCCTAGCCTTGGATTGGGTTCCGATCAACAACGGAGTCGACACACACCCCAATTACCGCATCTGCGGAAAGCACGACGCCCACCCGCAACACCGATCCCCCACGGAGTCGAAACGATGCCCACCTCCGCCCAACGCCTTGGACGGCTTGGCTCGCCGAACCAGCGCCCCACCGCGTTGCGGACGCCAACGTGCCAACAGTGCACCACGGACTACTACCTGAAGTTCATGGCTATTGTGCCCACGGGGATCGCCACCGCAGCTGCACCAGAGCGCCGCTCGGGCTTGACTGCTTTCCGCACCCTCCTGAACAAGCTGCGTCACGGTGCACGCACCGTGGCATCCGGCGGACACGTCAAATACTTTTGCCAGAAGTGCGGGACTTTCCACCACCACGAATTCCCCCAGGGTTGGGAGCCCACAACCCGTGAGCCGAGTCCCAGCGACTTTGAACAGCTACCCACCCTCTACGTGGGCCCCGGGGAGTCCAGGCAAGCCCGTGACATCAATGAAGTGATGGTGCGCGTTCGGCAGAGGCGATCCGTGGCCTCCTGAAACCGCACGTGCTGGGGCACAAACCGCTGCACCCGCGCCACCGTCTGCCAGAATTGGCACGGGCGGGACATTGAAGTGCGATCAGCGCAGAATCCCGTCCGGATGACTCACGCACAACTTGTGTGACGCGGCGGCAGAAACGGAGACCAAGTGAAGATCGCAATCCTGGGTGGAGACGGATTCTGCGGCTGGCCGGCGGCCCTACATCTGTCCAACCAGGGGCACGATGTCACCATCGTGGACAACTTCTCCCGCCGTCAGATAGATGACGAATTGGGTGCACAATCCCTGACGCCCATTCGGTCCCTGCCGGACCGCCTGCAGGCATGGCGGGAGGTCACAGGTCACCAGATTCAAGCGGTCACCCTGGATGTGGCCCAGGACTACGACGCACTGTTGGAGTTGCTGCGTGAGCAGCGTCCTGATGCCGTGGTGCACTTTGCCGAACAGCGTGCAGCCCCCTACTCCATGAAGTCTGCGCGCACCAAGCGCTACACCGTGGACAACAACGTCAACGCCACCCACAACCTCCTGGCAGCCATTGTGGAGGCTGACCAGGACATCCACGTGGTGCATTTGGGCACCATGGGGGTCTACGGCTACGGCACGGCCGGGATGAAAATTCCGGAAGGTTATTTGGATGTGGAGATCCCGCAGGACGAACGGGACAACATAGAGACTCAGATCCTCTACCCCACCAACCCCGGCTCGATCTATCACATGACCAAGTCCCTGGATCAGCTGCTTTTTGCCTTCTACGCCAAGAACGACCGTGTCCGGGTCACAGACCTGCACCAGGGCATCATCTGGGGCACCAACACAGCAGAGACCCTGTTGGACGAACGCCTGATCAACCGGTTTGATTACGACGGCGACTACGGCACCGTGCTCAATCGGTTCCTGATGCAAGCAGCCGTGGGCTACCCGCTGACCGTGCACGGAACGGGTGGACAGACGCGCGCGTTCATCCACGTCCAAGACATGGTCCGGTGCGTGGAAATTGCGCTCAGCAACCCGCCCACCGTAGGGGATCGGGTGATGATCCTGAATCAAATGACGGAAACACACCGGGTACGTGACCTTGCCGAGCTGGTGGGTCGAATCTCCGGCGCCACCGTGGAGATGGTGCCCAACCCGCGGCAGGAGTCCGCGGAAAATGATCTGCATGTCTCCAATGACACGTTCCTGGACCTGGGGCTGGAGCCCACCACGCTTTCTGAGGGGTTGCTGCTGGAGGTCGAGGACACTGCCCGGCGTTACGCGCACCGCGCCGATTTGGCCAAGATCCCCGCGACTTCCTTGTGGAACCGGCGGACCCATGCGGGAGTACCTGCTTCTTTGAACCACCCGGCGGCTGCCGAGGGCACAACTGACCAGCCCACACCGGATCACGGAAACTGAGCCACCCGGTGCGCATTGCCCTCTACACAGAGGTCTTCCTACCCAAAATCGACGGTGTGGTCACCCGGATTCTGCGCTCTTTGGAGCAGTTGGAAGCCCTGGGCCATGAAGTTGTGGTTTTTGCCCCCGGCAATCCTCCGTCCAGCCATGCCGGGCACACCGTGGTGCCAGTCCGCTCGGTATCCTTCAAACCCTGGTATCCGGAGATCAAGTTGGGGCTGCCCACTGCCCGGATTGCCACCACCATGGCCGATTTCCGGCCTGACCTTGTGCACGCCGTGAACCCCGTCTGGCTGGCCGCCTACGGTGTGCTGGCAGCGCGGCGCCGTGACCTTCCGCTGCTGTCCTCTTTCCACACCGATGTGCCGCATTACGCGGATGCCTTGGGCCTGCACATGCTGCGCCACCCATCCGAAACCTGGCTGCGCTGGCTGCACAATCAGTCCGAGGTCAATTTGTGCACCTCCGGCCCCATGGTGGAGCGGGCACGTTCGGTGGGGGTGCGTGACGTCGATTTGTGGCCCAAGGCCGTGGACACCGTCACCTACCACCCATCCCGGGCGGACAGGGCGTTGCGCAACCGCCTGACCAACGGGAATCCAACGGATCCGCTGATCGTGTACGTGGGCCGGGTGTCCAAAGAAAAAAACCTGGACCAGTTGATTGAACCCATGCGTCGGCTGCCCGGTGCCCGCCTGGCGATTGTGGGGTCGGGCCCCCACAAGGAGCATCTGGAAAAGCAGTTTGCCGGTACCAATACGGTGTTCACGGGCTACATGTCCGGTGCCGAATTGGCCGCGGCTTATGCCTCAGCGGATATTTTTGCGTTTCCCTCCCAGTCGGAAACGCTAGGGTTGGTGGCTCTGGAGGCTTTTGCCTCCGGGGTGCCCGTGGTGGGAGCCCGGGCCGGAGGCATCCCCTTTGTGATTGACGACGGCGAAACCGGGTTTCTGGTGCAACCCGGAGATGCCGATGATCTCACGCAGCGCTTGCGCCAGCTGGTGGAGGACCC
This sequence comes from Kocuria sp., assembly GCF_030538595.1. Classification (GTDB taxonomy): domain Bacteria; phylum Actinomycetota; class Actinomycetes; order Actinomycetales; family Micrococcaceae; genus Kocuria. Next base: position 121,829 of record NZ_JAUNTS010000009.1, on the reverse strand, counting down.
CCACCTGCGGGCCCGCATGGGTGCTGCGGCACGCGCGGAGGCTGTTAAGCACTCCTGGGAGACTTCAACTCGTAAGCTGGTTGACTATTACCAGTTGGCCATCAGCCGGCACCAGCAGCGCCATGTCCCTCCAGGTCCTTTCCTGAAGACTTTTGGGGCTGCGGAGTACCGGAAGGTGCGGCTACCGCGGCGTCGTCGCGGATAGCTGTCAAAGCTCCTGGTCCGGCATGAACCCGGTGCGGGCAGCACCGGGGAGGGGGTTCACATGGTTGCGCAGGCAGCTAAGACCAAGGTACGGCTGGCTTTTGGTGCGGTGGTGGCCCTCACCGTGACGGGATGTGGTGGGGGACAGGATTCAGCGGAGGACCCGTATCCATCCTCCCTGACCACCGCAGAGGCAATCGAAGACGATGTGCAGTTCCGCCCCATTCCCGCCACGTGCCTGGTGGAGCCCAGCGGGGATGGGCTCACCGCGGAGCAGGTCCAGGAAGCACAGGAAACTGACAGCGATCTTGTGGCCCCGTGGTTGGCCGGGCAGGATGACCAAAACCTGGAGGAGGCCCTCCAAACCGCGGTGCAAGGGGCGCAAGGAGATCTGGACACGGACATTGGTGTGGTGGTGCTGAACCGCAGCACGGGTGAGCAATTGCAGATCAATCAAGATTCTCGGGTCCAAGCCGCCAGCCTTTCCAAGGTGAGCGTGGCGTTGAGCTTCATGCGTCATCTCAAAGAAACCGATGAGGAGCTCACCCCTGTGGACAGCGGACTGCTGGAAGACTCCCTGGCCAACAGCGGCAACGAATCCACCGCTGCCCTGTTTGAACGCCTGGGTGAGGACGATCAAATGGCTACCGATTACCTCACCGAGACGTATCGGATGCTGGGTGCCACGGAGACAACCCTCCAGCTGGGGTGGGGAACAGAATCCACCACGGCCGCTGATCTCAGCGCCGTGCTGGATGCCCTCACCGACACCCCTGACTGGGTCCGGGCGCAGGACATGGACGTGATCCGCGAATACCTTGACCCGGCCCAGGGCTACGACAGCTACACCCAAGATTTTGGGGTGGGGGTTCTGGCCCGTGCCGACCGCGTGCCACCCGAGCTCGATGTGCAAGAAGTAGCGGTGAAAAACGGATGGCTGCCCGGGGACGACGACCGCTGGAACGTGGGCACCATGGGTCAGGCCACCATCAACGGAGAGGTCCACGACATTGTGATCACCACCTACGGTGCACCGAATGCCGAATGCGGCTACGCCCTACTGGATGACTTGGTGCTCATGACTGCGCGCAAAGCATCCTGATGGCGTAGTCCTCTAGGCGGTACCTGCCGCAGTGGGGGTGGTGGCATCACGTACCTCACCCACCAGTTCCTCCAACACATCTTCCAACGCCACAATGGCGGGCTGACCGCTGTCCGATTGAGGCCCATCCACCAACGCCAGATGAGCGTTGTTGGCCTGCATCCGCCGCATGACGTTTTGCAGCTTGGCTCCTTCCGGAACACGGCCCAGCGGGTGCAAGATGCTGCGATCGAACGGCTGATCCCGCTGCGCTGCAGCCACACCCAGAACATCCTTGGTGTGGATATAGCCCTGTAGACGGCCATCCGGGCCCACCACGGGAAAGCGCGAGAACCCGGTGTCCGCAGTCATCTGCTCAATCTCAGCATTGGTGGCTGCATGGTCAATGGTGCGAATCCGGCTGAAGGGGATGGCAACATCCGCTGCCGTCAGAGCCTCAAACTGCAGAGCACCGGTGAGCAACCGGATTTCATCCGCATCCAGAAGGCCCACGCGGCCGGACTCGGCCACAAAACCCGCCACCTCATCGGAAGTGAAGGCAGATGCCACCTCATCCTTGGGAGTTGCCCGCAGGATGTAACGCACCACCAGGTTGGCCAGGCTGTTCATCAGCCAGATCACGGGGCGCAGCACCACCACAAAGATCCGCAGCACGGGCCCCAGTAGCAACGCGGAAGCCGCAGGCTGTGCAATGGCAATGTTCTTGGGAACCATCTCCCCGATCACCATGTGCAAGAAAGTGACCACCAACAAAGCAATCACCAGGGCGATGGGATGCACCAGGAAACCAGGTACTCCCATGGCTTCAAAAGCCGGCTCAATCATGTGCGCAATGGCGGGTTCACCAACGGAGCCGATCAACAACGAACAGGCTGTGATTCCCAACTGGGTGGCGGCCAAGGACGTTGAAACGTCCTCGATTCCCTTCAGCGCGGAGCGCGCGGAGCGGGAACCGTCCGCTGCCCTGGGCTCCAGCTGATCACGGCGGGCGGAGACCATGGCGAATTCGGCGCCCACAAAAAAGGCGTTGCCCAACAGCAGCAGGAGCAGTACCAGGATGGCCGTGGCGTCATTCATCGCGCATCCTCCCGGTCGGTGTCCGTCATCTCCGGGTCCTCGACCGTTTCATACTGCACCGGGGGCTCATCCGAGTCTTCATCCTCCGCCGGTTGCGGCAACCGATCCACGATCACCCGCTCCACGCGGTACTGGTCCATGGCACCCACTCGCAGAGACAGGCGTCCCTGGGTGGGGAGATCGTCGTCGTCGCGGTGTTCGTGGTCGGTGCCGTCAATCACCACTTCATCCCCGACTTCCGGGAGGCGGTCCAACATCTCGCCGATCAAGCCACCCAGGGTGTCAGTTTCCTCCCCTTCCGGGAGGTCCAGTTTGACAATGTCACCCAGTTCATCCGGGCGCAGCAACCCCGAGACCACAATGGAGCCATCCGGACGACGCCGGAACTTGGACAGTGTGGTGTCTTGTTCGTCATCAATCTCCCCCACGATCTCCTCAATGAGATCTTCCAGGGTTACGATTCCAGCGGTTCCGCCGTATTCATCCACCACAATGGCAATCTGCAGACCGGGCTGACGCAGTTCACGCAGCAGCGGGTCCAAGGTCATGGATTCAGAGACCACGGTGGCTTCACGGGCAATGCTGTGCGCGGAGGTGCTGACACGCTGCTCCAGCGGAACGCTGAGAGCGTCCTTGAAGTGGACCACTCCCACAATGTCATCCACGCTGTCACCCATCACGGGATACCGAGCGTGACCCGTGCGCGCAGTCAGGTCCAGAACATCCTGGACGGACTCCTCCTCCACAAAGGTGACCCGCGGGCGGGGCATCATCACATCCGCTGCGGTGCGGTCACCGAACTCAATGGACCGCGCCACCAACTCAGCGGTCCCGGCATCCAACGTGCCTTCCTCCCCCGAGCGGGAAACCACGGAAGCCAGTTCCTCCGCCGTACGGGCGTTGGCCACTTCCTCCTTGGGATCAAAGCCGAGCATGCGCAAAATCCAGTTGGCTGAGGAGTTCAGAACGTGAACCAACCAGCCGAACAGGAACATGAAAATGTTTTGCGGGCGAACCACCAGGCGTGAGACCTTGACGGGTTCAGCAATGGCCCAGTTCTTGGGCACCAGCTCACCAAAAACCATCTGCGTGAAAGTCACCAGCACAAAGGCACCGGTGGTGCCGATGGCCGTCACCAAAGTGTCTGAGAGCCCCGTGATACCCAGGCCCTCCGTGAGCAAAACACCCACTGAGGGGGCGGTGAGAAAACCCGCCACCAAGCTGGAGACCGTGATACCCAGCTGGGCCCCGGAAAGATTGGTGGAAGTCCGGGTCAAGGCTTTGTCCACGGCCGCAGCAAGCTTGTCCCCGTCCTGAATCCGCTCCCGCACTGTATTGCGATTGACGGTCAGGTAGGCGAACTCCACGGCCACAAAGATGGCGTTGACAAAAACCAGAAGGAGAACCACCGCGGTCAGCAGTAACGCTGAACCCAGAACACTCACCGGGTCATCACCACCGGGAGGTCAAAACGTAAGGACTGGGAGGAGTTGCGCAAAGCGCAACTTCGATACTCCGCATCTTCCGGCGCGGTCACACGGCGAGCGCCGGGAACCGTCCGGGACGTGTCATGAGGCATGGAGCCAAGTGTAAGGGGTAACAACGTTCACTTTCGATGATGCGTTCATCACGTGAGAAAACCGTATGACTGGTGCTGCGGCGTCGTGAATGGATGGGGGTGTCTGGGGGCTCAGACGCCCCAAAGGCGGCGGACCGGGTGGTCCGCCGCCTTTGGGCAGGACATCTGAGAAGTGCTCAGATCTCAGGCGCGATCACGCGCCGGGGTGGGCGGCCACTTCAGTGGCCAACCCGTTTTCACCGAACTCAGGCGAAAGTGGCGTAGTAGTCAACGCTCATGGCGGAGACCGGGTGCACCTGGGTGCCCTGGCCCGGGTTCAGAGCGGAGATCATCTGGCCGTTGCCCAGGTAGATACCAACGTGGCTGCCGCCGTTCTGGATGACCAGATCGCCGGGCTGCGGGTTGGAGGTGGGGGTGCCGGCTTGGCCCTGGGCGGAAGCGATACGGGGCAGCTGGATGCCGTGCTGGGCGTAGACGTACTGGGTGAAGCCGGAGCAGTCCCAGCCACCCGGGGTGGTGCCACCCCAGACGTAGGGGGCACCCACGAAGGACTGGGCGGTGCCGGCGATGCCGCCGGTGTTGGCCACAGACTGGGTGGAAACGCCGGAAGCCTGAGCAGCCGGGGCTTCAGCAGCGGGAGCCTGGTAAGAGGTGGAAGCTGCCGGAGCGGCGGAAGTGGCGCCGTTTCCGTAGGTGTAGGTGGTGTTGCCGTTGGCGTCCGTGCTCCAGGAGTAGTTCCAGCCGGAAGCCTCAGCGGCGGAGTAGTCGAAGCTCGTGGTGTTCGAGGGGACGGTGCCGTTGGTGGTGGCGCCGGGAACCTCAGCGTAAGCGGAAGCCGGGGCGATGGTGGCTGCGGTGGCGATACCGGCTACAGCGATACCCAGGCCGGCGCGGCGAGCAACAGTCTTGACGTTCTGCATTGGTTTTCCTCCAGATTGCCTGCGGGGTGAGCTGTCGGGTTCGGTTCGGAGTAAACCGGCCGAGGCTCAGCGGGTGGACAGCCTCGGCTTCACCCCAAGTCCCGTTCTGTGATTCAGAATCGGGACGGGAAGTGGGTCCCTCGCTCCTGCCATGTCCGTGTTCGGGATCAACACCGGGGAGCGACAGGATGCGGCATCTGCCCCGGCGGTGCCGCCCGTTCGAGTGGCACGACGAAAACCATAACGAACAGATCACGGATTGTCACGAACAAATAACGTTGAAGTGCGTTCCAGGGACCTGATTTACCCCCGCACCAGCCTGTCCGGGATGCCAAATGGCTACATTTACCCATGTCAGAGCCTTTTGGTGCGAGTTCTTGTACCCACATGTGTGGGATCGCTTACATCACGACTTCATCACGGCGAGCCTGTTACACGATCACGCCAGGGCAGATACACACAGTTCCGGGCATGGACTCAACGGCAGAACGGGCATGCCCGACGCCTCCGACCCTTTTACTGCGCAAACCAAGAGCGGAGTCCGCTAACCGCGGGCTTTGGTGACCGTGGAGTGGAAACCCTCTATGTGCTCCCGCAGCAATCTGGCCGCAGCCACCGGATCTCCTGATTCAAAAGCGCCCAGAATGGCCCAGTGCTCCCGTTGCAGCCGCTCGCGCAACGCAGACCAGTCCGGGACATCAGCCACGGACTGCTCCACGTAACCGATCACGGCATCCCGGAGGGACTGCATCACGGTGGTCAGCACCACGTTGCCCCCCAGAGAGGTCAGGTCCACATGGAATCGCGCATCCAGATCATGGAAGCGGGCATTGTCAATGGTGGGGCTGTCCATCTCCTGCAGATACTCGCGTGCCCGTTGCAGAACCTGCGCACGGTGCGAGTCCCCCTCCACCGGAACTGCCGCCAAGGCGGACTGGGTTTCCAGCAACACTCGCATGGCCACCACATCCGCCATGGGCAATGCCTTGGTGGCCACGTGCATCCGCAACGCCCAAGACAGGGCCGCGGAGGGCTCAGAGACAACGACGGCGCCGGCCTTCGGCCCGGAGCCCGTCCCCGAGCGAACCAGCCCCATGGCAACCAGCACGCGGATGGCCTCCCTGACGGAGGCCCGGGACATGGCGAACTGTTCCGCCAGGGCGCGCTCCCCCGGAAGTTTCTGCCCCACCACCAAGGCACCGGAGCTCAGCTGAGTTTCCACCCAGGCCAAGATCTCCGTGTACGTGGGGGCATGTTCTTTACTGCGACCGTGCCCGGCCCCCACCCCCGCTTCACCGAGCGCAGGTGGGGACACCGGGTTCACGTGACTCACTGCGGGGGCAACATCCAAGCCAGAACGTTGGACTGCAGGAAGACCAGTGCGCACAGCACGATCAGCATGCCGATGGACCAAGGCAGCACCTTCTTGAAGATGGTCGACTCCTGGCCGGGCATGCTCACAGCGGTAGCGGCAATGGCCAGAGATTGCGGAGAGATCATCTTGCCAACAACACCGCCCGTGGTGTTAGCCGCCACCATCAGATTGGGGTCCAGCCCTGCCGCTTCCGCGGCAGTCTGCTGCAGGTTGGAGAACAGCGCGTTGGCGGAGGTGTCCGAACCTGTCACGGCTGTTCCCACCCAGCCCAGGACCGGGGAGAAGAAGGCGAAGGCAGCACCCAGGCCGGCCACAAAACTACCGATGGCCAAGGTCTGACCGGAGAAGTTCATCACGTAGGCCAGAGCCAGCACCAGCATGATGGTCAGCGCGGAGTAGCGCATCTTGTACATGCAGGCCCAGATCTCCTGGAGGCCCTTGGCGATGGTCATGGGGAATCGGCCGTTGCCGTTGAACACGGTGTAGATGACCGTGACCAGCAGGCCCGTGATGAGCAGCAGTGTGCCCGGGGAGGACAGCCACGTGAAGTTGTAAACCGTGCCCGTGATGGGCTCACCGGTTGAGGCGCTGAGCAGGCGACCGTCCAGACCCGGCCAGGGGATCTTGATGTCCGTGCTGGCCAGCCATTGCGGAACATTGACACCCACGGTCCACAGCTTGGCAATGCCGAACACGGCCACCACCAGCACATATGGCAGCATGGCCATCCAGACTCGGCCCGCGGTGAGGTCGGAGACGTTGTCCACCTCTTCAATACCCAAACGCTGCTTGGCTTCCGCGGCACCGCGCGGCTTCCAGAAGCGCAGCAGAATCACAGCACCGGCCACACCGGCAATTGCGGCCACCACGTCCGTCAGCTCGTAGGCAAAGTACGTGGCGCACCACCACTGGGCCACGGCAAAGCAGAAGCCAATCACCAGGGCGGCCGGCCAGGCTTGCTTCAACCCCTTGAATCCGTCAATCAGGATCAACAGCAGGAACGGCACCACGAACGCAAAGAGCGGGGCTTGGTGTCCCACGACTGCACCGATGTGAGCGGGGTCCAGCCCGGTGAGCTTGCCCGCCGTCGTGATGGGGGTGGCCACTGCACCGAATGCCACGGGCGCGGTGTTGGCAATCAGCACCACCACGGCGGTCTTCAGCGGCTTGAGGCCGATGGCCAGAATCATGGTGGCGGTAATGGCAACCGGGGCGCCAAAGCCCGCCAGCGCTTCCAGCAGACCGCCAAAACAGAAGGCGATCAGGATGGCCTGGATACGCACATCTCCACCACCGATGGTGTCGAAGATGGAACGCATGTCCTCGAATCGGCCAGCAGCCACGGTGATCTGGTAGAACCACAGCGCCATGACCACGATCCACACGATGGGGAACAGGCCGAACACGGCACCTTGGGTGGCGGAGAGCAAGGCGAGATCTGTGGGCATCCCGAATGCCAAGATGGCCACAAAAATGGCGGTGGCCAGCGCGATCAGACCGGAAATCCAAGCGCTGCGCTTGAGTCCGACCAACGCGATGAAGAAGGCCACCAGGGGCACAATGCCGACCAGTGCCGAGAGCCCCAGGCTGCCGGCAACCGCGTCAACCTGAGCGGTGTAGGTGTTCACGAACGACTCCTGGAAGTGAAGCGGACCGGCTTGAGGGGGACACCTGAGGACAGTCCGAAATGCGATGTGGGTCACGAACGAGTATGGTCGGACCACATGAGGTCGTGGGAAACTGTACATGACCTGAGTCACAAAAATCGCGGAGGACCCATGAGAATCGCCTTGTTCGCAACGTGCATTGTGGACGCGATGTACCCCAAGGTTGCTTTAGCCACCGTGCGCGTACTGGAGCGCCTGGGACACCAGGTGGTTTTCCCCCCGGGCCAAGGGTGCTGCTCGCAGATGCACGTCAACAGCGGTTACATGGAGGAGGCGCTGCCCGTGGTGCGTAACCACGTGGAGGCCTTCACCGCCGCTGACTACGACGTCGCCGTGGCGCCGTCCGGGTCCTGTGTTGCCTCCCTGGGCCACCAGCAACCCATGATTGCCCGGGCCAATGGGGACGAGGACCTGGCTCGCGCCGCGGAGCAAGTGGCCGGAGGCACCTACGAATTGTCTGAACTCCTGGTGGACGTGCTCGGCGTGACCGATGCCGCCGAGCAACTGGGGTCCTACTTTCCGCACCGCATCACCTACCACCCGTCCTGCCACGGCTTGCGCCTTCTGGGCTTGGGGGATCGCCCCACCAAGTTGCTGAGCAGTGTGGGGGGACTGGAACTGGTGGAACTGCCGGACGCCCAAGAGTGCTGCGGCTTTGGCGGCACCTTCTCCTTCAAGAACCCGGATGTTTCCGGGGCCATGGTGGAGGCCAAAATCAAGAACATCGAGTCCACCGGCACGAACTTGTGCGCCGGTGGCGACTCCTCCTGCCAGTTACACATGAGTGGGGCCGCGCGGCGTCGTGGATCGGATGTGAAAACCATCCACCTGGCCGAAATCCTGGCCTCCACCCGGGCCAACCCCCTGGAACTTTCCGAGATTGCCGAACTGTCCATCCCGCGGGTTCACGCCACCGTCACCCCGTCAGCCGTGAGCGCCGCAGCAGCTACAGGAGAGAACCGATGACCACCGTTGATCTGGGAATGCCCGGCACCCGCGTGGCCTACGGCTCCGGGAACCTCTACGAGGAAACCCCGTTTCCCGAACATGCCCGCGAGGAACTGAAAAACGCACAGATGCGGGCCAACATTGGCCACGCCACCCACACCATCCGCGGCAAACGAGCGCGTGTGGTGGGCGAACTGCCGGACTGGCAGGACTTGCGTGATGCCGGTTCCGCCATCAAACAAGAGGTGGCGGCACACCTGCCGGAGCTCTTGGAACAGTTTGAAACCAATGTGCGCGCCCGGGGTGGTGTGGTCCACTGGGCACGCGACGCCGCAGAGGCCAACCGCATTGTGACTGAGTTGGTACAGGCCAAAGGCGCCCAGGAAATCATCAAGGTCAAGTCCATGGCCACCCAGGAGATCGGGCTCAACGAACACCTGGAAGCGCAAGGCATCACGGCGCATGAAACGGACCTGGCCGAGCTGATTGTTCAGCTCGGTGATGACAAGCCCTCCCACATCCTGGTTCCCGCCATCCACAAGAACCGGGATGAAATCCGGGAGATCTTCTCCCGCCGTATGCCGGGCACCGGCAAGGAACTCACCAACGAGCCCGCCGTGCTGGCTGAAGCCGCCCGCACCTACCTGCGGGAAAAGTTCCTGGAAACCACGGTGGCGGTGTCCGGTGCCAACTTTGGCATTGCTGAAACTGGCACTTTGACCGTGGTGGAATCTGAAGGCAACGGCCGGATGTGCCTGACCCTGCCCAAAACTCTGATCACCGTGATGGGCATTGAAAAGCTGCTGCCGCGATTTGCCGATCTGGAGGTCTTCACCCAGCTGCTGCCCCGATCCTCCACCGGCGAGCGCATGAACCCGTACACCTCCATGTGGACAGGGGTTGCAGAAGGGGATGGACCGGAAGAATTCCACCTGGTGCTGCTGGACAACGGACGTTCCGCCGTCCTGGGTGATCCCGTGGGCCGCTCCGCGCTGCACTGCATCCGGTGTTCGGCCTGCCTCAACGTGTGCCCGGTGTACGAACATGCCGGCGGACATGCCTACGGGTCCACGTATCCGGGGCCCATTGGCGCAATCCTCTCCCCCCAGTTGACCGGTGTGGCCGCGGAGCAGAACAACTCCCTGCCCTACGCCTCCTCCCTGTGCGGACGCTGTTATGAGGTGTGCCCGGTCAAGATCGACATTCCCTCCATCCTGGTGCACCTGCGGGATGAGGACGTTCGCACCAAGCACGGTCAGCGTGATGCCGCTGCCACCCAGCAGCGGGCCACCGTGATTGAGGCCCGGGAAGCCGAAGCCCAAGCTGCCGGTACGCCCCCCGAACCGTCTGAACATCCAGCGACAGCCCCGAAGAAGCGTGTCCCCTCAGAGATGGATCTGCTCATGAAAGCCGCCGGGACCGTGATGTCCTCCGGGACGCGCATGGGCCTGGCCGAACGGGCACTACCCCTGGGCCGCGGGGCACTCAAACCCTTTGGTGGCGCCAAGTGGCTGCCCGGCACGGTGGGCGGCTGGACCCAGGAACGCGACATCCCCGTGCCCCCCAACCAGTCCTTCCGCAACTGGTGGCGCAAGCACGGTGAGGACTCCGAACAACGCGTGGCCCAGGACTTGGGTGGGGCCCAGTTGGCGCCGAGTGCGGGAGGTGAGGTGGCGGCGTCGTCGTTGGCGGCGGCGATCCACGAGCACGCCGCCTGGGGTGCGGAGGCTCAGGCGGTGGCCAAGCTGCGGGCCGAGCGATCCTCCGCCGAAGGCGCCACCACCAAGGACAGCCCCACCACCAGCACCGGCGAGCACCACGGAGGGCAGCAGGCATGAGCCAGACCGAAACCACTGAAACTGCTGATGCCAAGGCCACCATCCTGTCCAGGATCAACCACGCGCTGCGCGATCAGCCACCTGCCCCGGAGGTACCGCGGCTCTACCGCCGCCACTCCACGCTGGATCACGCCCAGGTGGTGGACATGCTGGAGGACCGGCTGGTGGACTACAAAGCCAATGTGTACCGGGAGGATGCTGACTCTTTGCCGGGTCGGATCGCTGAACTGCTGGGCGAATCGGTGACCGTGGTGCCCGACGGCCTGGCGCAATCCTGGCTTCCGGAGGGTCTGCACATGGTCCGCGACCACAACGACGACGGCGCCCCCCTGACCGCACGTGAACTCGATGCGCTGGGGGCAGTTCTGACATCGTCCACCGTGTCCTGCGCGGAAACCGGAACCATATTTCTCAACGGTGCCGCGGATGAAGGACGGCGGGCGCTGAGTCTGGTTCCGGATCACCACGTGTGTGTGGTGCCGCTGGATTCCGTGGTGGAGTTGATCCCGGAGGCCTTTGAGCGGGTGACTGACAAACATCCGATCACCATGATTTCCGGGCCTTCGGCCACCTCAGACATTGAGCTGGAACGTGTGGAAGGTGTGCACGGACCCCGGCGTCTGGATGTCATTCTTTTCGGCTGAGTGCGATCTGGCTCACGGTTTGTGCTGAGTGTGCCCCAGACTTGCCCCTGAACGTGTTTGTTGACTGACAAGCGGTGCCACGGCCGCCGTGACATCTGAAAGGTATTGATGACCAAGCTGCACGACTTCACCGCGGACACCATCTCCGGGTCACAGGATGTTTTTGACCGTTTGGGCGGGCAGGTGGTGTTGATTGTGAACACCGCCAGCGAATGCGGATACACCCCGCAGTACGACGGCCTGGAGAAGCTGTACGAGGAGTACAAGGACCGTGGTTTCACCGTCCTGGGCTTCCCCTGCAACCAGTTCGGTGAACAGGAACCCGGCGAAGGACAGGAGATTCAAGCCTTCTGCCGCTCCCAGTTCGGCGTGGAGTTCCCCCTCTACAAGAAAGTGGATGTCAACGGGCTGCACACCCACCCCCTGTGGGAATGGCTGAAGGCGGAAAAGCCCGGGCCCAACGGGGCGGAGATCGAATGGAACTTCACCAAGTTCCTGGTGGATCAGTCCGGCACCGTGGTGGCCCGCTACGAACCCGCCACGGAGCCCTCCGAGCTGCGCGCCGACATCGAAGAGCTCTTGGAAGGCTGAGATCTGGCCCTGAGTGCTGGCCCCAACGGGCAAGCCGTGCGCAGTTTGATACCCCATCAGGGCTGATGGGGTATCAAACTGCGCACGGCTTTACTCACTACATGGTGTGGATGGCTTCACGGACCAGTTGAACAATGCGTGGCTCCGTCTGTCCCGGCTGAACAAAGAGATCGGCTGCCGTGACACGAATCTCGATCCACCCAGCGGCCTGGGTCACGCGCAAACGCTCAATGTCCCGGATGCGTTGTCCGGACTGATCGTGGTGGGGTCCCTCAATCTGGATGGAGATTCTGCGGCGTTCATCAGCCAGGTCCGGGTGAACGGGCCGCAGACCGGGAACCCTGATTTCGACGTCGTGGTGGAAGTCTGTGAAGCCTGCTGCGGCCAAGGCCAACCGGGCGTAGGTTTCCAGCGCCGAATCGGCCCCCACCTGCACGTGGTCCAAGGCGGCGCGGACTCGTCTGATGCCATCCGTGTGGGCGAACCGTTGAAGATCAGTGTGAACCTGAGCCAAAGAACAGGTGGGGACCATGCCGCGGTGCAGCCCCACCTTGTGCTCGCGCACCATGCCGTCCAGCAGCGCCACCAACGCCGTGTGGGAAATCAACGGTTGACCGGCAGCGTTTGTCATCTCCGCCACCTGCAGAGCACTCAGCACCGGAGCGGTGAGGCGCACACCAGCCAGAATTCTACGATCCTCTGGGGCAACGCGGGCTCGATGCCCGGACACTCCCTCAATCCTCGGCGCGCACCGGCCATCCCACCGCGTGAGATGAAGCCCGGGGTCACGCCACAGTCCGCCGGGCAACGGTAACCCCAGCAAGGCTGCCGCGGTGGTGTGGCTGGCCACGGTCTGCGGGGCCACATCCTGCAAAGTGCCCAAGATCTCCACCAAACGATCCCGCGGATGGTCCGGGAGTTTGAAGTCGCGGGTGGCCCACACGCCACGCATGATCCGGCGGTACCCGGGGCCAGCCAATTGGCGCGGGGTCACCCCCAGGACTGCAGCTTGTGCAGCTGTGAAGCATCGACCATGCAGGGCGCGAGGGGGCACATGAGCTTTGGCGGGCATGTACCGAGTCAATCCAACGTGAAAGCGGAGGTGAAGCCTCCTGTCAGACCTGTGGATAACGCAGGTGGATCACGCAGAAGAGTGAAGCCGTGCGCAGTTTGATACCCCATCAGGGCTGATGGGGTATCAAACTGCGCACGGCTTGCTACGTCAGGCTGCGGGAACTTCCGTGTTTTGGTCGCGCTCCAGGATTTCGCTGGACACATTGGGGAAGAACACCTTGTAGAGCACTCCCGCAATGGCTGCCCCGATCAACGGGGCCAACAGGAACAGCCAGACCTGCCCCAATGCCTCCGGCACAAACCAGGCAACGGCAAGGGAACGTGCCGGGTTCACCGAAGTGTTGGACACCGGGATGGAAACCAGGTGGATCAGAGTCAGGGACAAACCGATGGCCAGCGGTGCAAAGCCCAGGGTGGCGCGGTCATCGGTGGCACCCAGAATCACGAACAGGAACACACAGGTCAGGACCACTTCAGTGACAAAGACCGCCAGCATGCTGTAACCGTCCGGGGACAGGGCGCCGTAACCGTTGGTGGCAAAACCGGAGTCGACGGCGGAGAACCCGTCCTTGCCGGAGGCGATCACGAACAGTACCAGCGCGCCCAGGGAGCCACCAACAATTTGGACCAGCCAGTACGGGAGCACGGCTTTCCACTCGACTCGCCCGGCAAGAGCGGCGCCCAGTGTCACGGCAGGGTTGAAGTGTCCACCGGAGACAAAGCCCACGGCGTAGGCCATGACCACCACGGTCAGGCCGAAAGCCAGTGCTACGCCCAGGAAGCCGATACCCATGTTGATGTTGGCATCACTGATCACGGACGCCGCCAGAACGGCTGAGCCACAGCCGCCCAGGACAAGGACAAAAGTTCCCAGGGCTTCCGCCAACAGCCTGGCGGTCATGGAATGAGTAGGCATGGTGTTACCTCACGATCGGGGGTTGAGGAGGGTCTCCAGGTGTGGTGGACCCGGTGCGCTGCTGCAGGAGGACATCCAGCCAGTGCCGTTATGTGCAGCAGCAAGGATTTGACTCTACAACAGCGGTGATGCGGAGAGGACTAGGAGAAACGTGGTGATGGCTACATCCTGGCGCAGCAGAACACCTCCGGTAACGGGGATGCAGGGTTTTGCCGCCATCTTCCACCGGGGCCATGCTGGCCAGTGGTAACGCTGAACCGTGAAGTCGCACAGGGAACCCGCGGGGTGTGCAACCCTCTCCCGGATCGCACACCCCGCCAAGCCCCGGTACGTGGCCTCTGCCTGACCACATGCCGCGTCGTGCCGGCCCCAACCGTCACGACCACCGAGCTCTGTGGCGTTGGTGCCCACCACCGCCACATCACCCGGCTGCCTCCACCCCGTGCCCACGCGGTTTTGGAGCATCTCTCCTGCACCTCGGGTGCAAGGGCCGTTGCCGGCCCTTGATGTGTAGACGGGATGGATGGGAAATCGTGACGGAAGTTCGGGAACTTTTTTTGGAAACTTTTTGCTGCCTGCTCAGCCGTCCAACGGGCCACTCACAGAAGGCGATCCGCCCCGGGGCCCGGCAGCACAGTGAACAACCGCGGGGAGTCCCAACCCGCCTGGGCAAATGACTCCAGGACAGCTGCCTGACCGGACTCCACATCCTCCGCCCGGAACAGTCCAATGGCCGAGCCGCCGAAACCCGCACCAGTCATCCGGGCCCCCAACGCACCAGCGCCCACCATGGCGTCCACTGCGGTGTCCAACTCCGGGCAGGACACCTGATAGTCATCCCGCAGGGAAACATGGGAACCAGTCAGCGCCTCCCCCAGCTGCTCCCACGCACCGTGGCGCAGATCAACGACGGCGGCATCCACCCGCGCACGTTCGCTGAGCACATGCTGTGCTTTGGGGCGGATCTCTTCCGGCAACTCGGACAGATCCGTGTCCACCGGCAGGTCACCGAGGGAGTCCACACCCAGCAGCTGAGCTGCTTGTTCGCAGGCGGAACGACGAGCGGCGTAGCCGCCGTCGTCGTTGCTGTGGGCCACGCGGGTGTCCACCACCAGCAGGCGCAGCCCGGCTTCCTCCAGGGGTAGGGGAATGTACTCGGCGTCCAAGGTGCGGCAATCCAGGAGGATGGCGTGCCCGGCAGTGGAGAGCAGGGAGGCGGATTGATCCATGATCCCGGTGGGGGCGCCCACAAAGTCGTTTTCGGCGCGCTGGGTGATACGGGCCAGGTCGCGGCGGTCCACGGCTACCCCCGTGAGTTCGGCCAGCGCAATGGCCACGGAGACCTCGACCGCATGTGACGAGGACAGGCCGGAGCCCACCGGCACCGTGGAATCCACCAGCAGCTCAAAGGTAGGGACCGCAGTGCCCGTGGCCTCCTGCAATGCCCACACCACCCCGGCCGGGCCACTGGCCCAACCTGTGATGGCGCCCGGCTTCAACTCACGGGGATCAAAGTCGGCCCGCGCCTGCTCCCCCGTGGTGGGATCGGTCCAGGTGGAGACCAGATGTGAGCGCTGCTGCTCCGGACGCAAACGAACGGCGACCATGGCGGAGCGGTCGATGGCAAAGGGCAACACCAGGCCGTTGTTGTAGTCAAGGTGTTCGCCGATCAGATTCACCCGCCCCGGCGCCCGCCACACACCATCCGGTGCGCCGCCAAACAACTGTGAGAAGGCTTCGGTGAGGCCGCGGGCGCGCTGCTGATCTGTGGTTGGCTGATCTGTGTTGGGCTGGTCTGTGCTGGTTGGCTGATCGCCCGTGGAAGGCTGCTGGCTCATATTGCGCTCCTGAGACGTGCGGCGGTTTCTTCCGGGCTGACGTCCCCGATGAAGGCGCCCATGGCGGCTTCTGATCCGGCCAAGAACTTCAGCTTGTGTTCGGCCCTGCGCGGGCTCACGATCTGCAGGTGCAGCCGCGATGCCTCCCGCAACCCCTCCACCAGCGGAGCCTGATGCCACGCAGCAATATAAGGAGTGGGACTGGGGTAGAGCGCATCAAGCCTGGTCAGAACATCTTGGACCACCGTGGCCAACTCATCCAGTTCCGCGGGCTCCAATGCCGCCAGGTCCGGGACGTGACGATGCGGCACCACGTGAACCTCCAGCGGCCAACGCCCCGCCCACGGAACATAAGCGCTCACGTATTCCCCAGAGGTGATCATGCGTTCACCAGATTCCTGTTCAAACTCCAGGAGATCCTGGTGCAGCGTACGGCCGGTGGTGCGCAGATGTTCGGCTGCCCTCTGCGCCGTCTTCAACGCCGTGGGCGTCACATACGGGTAGGCATAAATCTGGCCGTGCGGATGGTGCAGGGTGGTGCCGATCTGCTCACCGCGATTCTCAAACGGAAACACCTGTTTGATCCCCGGCAGTGCAGACAGCGCCCGAGTGCGCTGGGCTAGTGCGCGAATCACCAACTGCACACGTGCAGGGTCGAGTCCGGCCAAGCTGCCTTCATGCTCGGGAGTGAACACCAAGACTTCGCATCGGCCCCCCGCCGGGTAGGTGACCCCCACCTGCGGAGGCGTGTCCGGGCCGGGCAGCTCCACCAGTTCCGGACCCAACGACGGGAACCGGTTTTCAAAGGCAACCACATCAAAATCTGCGGGAATCTCAGTCTCTCGCCCTGGTTGCATGGGGCACAGCGGGCATTGATCCGCCGGAGGCAGGTGAGTGCGGTTCTGCCGGTGGGTGGCCAGCGCAATCCAGTCTCCGGTCAGGGGGTCCTGCCGCAAATGGCCGTGACCTGCACGATCGGCAGGCGGACGAGGGTCATGCAACTGCACGGGCAGCTGCCCGCGGTCATGGCTGAAGAACACGATCTCCCGGCCATCGAACAGCCGGTGGGTCACGTGGGGGACCTCCCCGACGGATGAGTCAAGCGACGCGGTGGACACGAGTGATCTTCTCCTCAAGTTCGGTAACGGCGTTGTCCGGCAACCGCGAGTCAGTCACCAAATCGTCCACGGCATCCAAGGGCGCAAAGCCGTACAACCCCACCGTTCCCCACTTGGTGGAATCAGCGACGACGACGCCGCGGTGAGACTGATTCAAAAACATGCCGTTGACCTGGGCTTCCAACATGTTGGGGGTGCTCAACCCGGCGTCCAGGTCAAAACCGTGCACACCCATCAGGCAGATGTCCGCGTGCAGAGTTTCCAGGCTGCGAACTGCCAGTGGGCCGACCAACGCATCCGATGGCGTGCGCACACCACCCAGCATGACCACCTGCGTTCCGGCGGCAGGACGGTCCTCAAAGACCTGTGCGATTCTGGGTGAATTGGTCACCACGGTCAGATCCTCCACCGAACGCAGTTCACGGGCCAGCGCAAACGTGGTGGTGCCCGAATTGATGAACACAGACATACCCGGCTTCACAAAACTCGCAGCCGTGCGGGCCACCGCACTCTTCTGCACCTGCTGCAACCGGGACTTCCGCAGGAAGCCCGGCTCTTCCGACGCCGAACCCGGAGCCGCCAACCGCGCGCCGCCATGAACCTTGTGCAACTCCCCCTGCTGGGCCAGTTGGTCCAGGTCACGGCGGACCGTCATCTCCGAGACGTTCAACGTTTGAGCCAGATCGGCCACGCGGGACGAGCCCTGGGCGCGGGTCTGCTCCAGAATGCGAGCCCGGCGCTCCGCGGGCAGTAGGTCGGTCACGACTGTCTCCTCGGTTGTGCCATTTTCGGCGCTACATCCAGCCCTCGACCGATGATTGTTCCATCAAATCGGATGTGCGATTATGTTCATAATAGAGTGAATCAGGACACATTTTCCAACACCTGGAGGGCCACTTGGTGGAACCCACGCCGTTGAATGCCGTACACCCCAGCACCGTCCCCGGTAGTGAACAACATATTCACCTGCGGTCTGGCGGGGTCTCCCTGCTGTTGAGTCGACCAGACGGACGAATCCCCACAATCGCACACTGGGGTGCCGACCTAGGCGCATTAACCGAAGAAGATGTGCGCCAGATCAGTAATTCACTCAAGGCCGCTCAAGCCATCAACTGCCCGGACGCGCCCATGCACGTGGGCCTGGTTCCGGAAGCGCGCTGGGGATGGGCCGGGAGGCCGGGGCTGGTGGGGCACCGGGACGGTCAAGCCTGGGCCCCTGATTTTCGGGTGAGGTCCACGCGTTTCTTGGCTGCTCCGGGACCTGAGACCGAAGCGGACGGCGGAGGCGCAAACCAGGCCCAGGAGGACTTGGCCGCGCCGTACGTGGAACGCGGGGCAGGCCAACTGTTGTTGACGGTTGATTCCCCGGAGGACGTGGAATTGGCCATCACCATCCATCTGAGCACTGAAGGGGTGGTGCGTTTACGTGCCACCGTCACCAATCGGGATGTCAAGCCGTATCACCTCGAAGAGCTCGGGCTGGTGCTGCCTGTTGCTTTGAGTGCAACCGAGCTGCAGGACTTTGCCGGCCACTGGGGGCAGGAGCGCAGAGCTCAACACAGTCCATTCACTGTTGGTCTGCATCTGCGGGAGGGGAGAAAGGGCCGCACCGGTGCAGATGCAGCCCATCTCATGATTGCGGGAGAGGCAGGCTTCGGCTACCGAACCGGCCAGGTCTGGGGTGTGCACACGGGCTTCTCCGGCAATCACAGAACCTGGGCCGAACGTGAGTACTCCGGACAAAAAGTGCTGGGTGGCAGCGAACTGTTGCTCCCAGCCGAGATGGTGCTGACCCAGGATCACAGCTACACCACACCCTGGATCTACGGCGTGTGGGGAGAGGGCTTGGATGATCAAGCACATCGGTTGCACGGGTGGATTCGATCCAGACCTCAACATCCGAACACGACTCGCCCCGCAACGCTCAACGTGTGGGAGGCCGTGTACTTTGACCACGATCTGGAAAAGCTGACCCAGCTTGCCGAACGCGCCGCCCGCATTGGCATTGAGCGCTTTGTGCTCGACGACGGCTGGTTTGGTTCCCGCCGCGATGACACCTCCGGGTTGGGCGACTGGGTGGTTTCACCTGATGCCTGGCCCAACGGCCTGACTCCGTTGATCGAACGGGTCAATGAGTTGGGTATGGAGTTCGGCCTGTGGTTTGAACCCGAGATGATCAACGTGGACTCTGAACTGGCCAAGCACCACCCGGAGTGGATTCTCGGTCCCTCTCAGCGATTGGCCATCTCCAGCCGCAGCCAACAGGTTTTGGACATCGGCAACCCAGAGGCATACGCCCACGTCCGAGATCAGATGATGGCCGTTCTGGCCAACAACAACATCAGCTACATCAAATGGGACCACAACCGAGATCTGGTGGAAGCAGGGTCTTCCGTGGACGGCAAGACTTCCGTGCACCGTCAGACCCTTGCCGCCTACCGGCTGATGGCGGAACTCAAGAGTC
This sequence comes from Kocuria sp., assembly GCF_030538595.1. Lineage (GTDB taxonomy): Bacteria > Actinomycetota > Actinomycetes > Actinomycetales > Micrococcaceae > Kocuria. Next base: position 102,474 of record NZ_JAUNTS010000009.1, on the reverse strand, counting down.
ATTTCCCGGGTCTTGAGATCGAGGCCTGTGCATCCGGTGGTGGTCGCGTGGACCTGGGGATCATAGAGCACACGGACCGTTTCTGGACCTCGGACTGCATTGACCCCGCCGAGCGGCAGGAAATGCACCGCTGGACCCAGCAGCTGGTGCCACCCGAACTGATGGGCAGCCACGTGGCCGCCGGTAGGTCCCATGAAACGGGGCGCCTCCACGACCTCAACTTCCGGGCGGGCACTGCCCTGTGGGGACACTTTGGGGTCGAGTGGGACCTCACACAGGCCACTTCTCAAGAGATGAGGGAGCTGGCCGAGTGGATCGCGGTCTACAAGCGGTACCGCAATCTGCTCCACACCGGAAAGGTGATTCGGCTAGATCAAGTGGATCCTGAGTGGGACATCCACGGTGTGGTGACCTCGGACGGCACTGAGGCTCTGTTCGCCGTCGTCTGCACGGGAGTGTCCATCACTGATCCGGTGGGTCGTTTGACGCTGGCAGGGTTAGTGCCAGACCTTCGGTATCGCCTGGAGGACATCACACCTGACGGTGCTGAATCCGACTTCATGGCTCCGGGCTGGTGGCCCGACGGCGGGGTGGTCAAGGGCAGTGTGCTGCTCAACAGTGGCATCCACACTCCCCGCCTGTGGCCGGATCGGATGCGACTGCTACATCTGACCGCCACCACGTGACGTGTTGAACTTTGAGCCTGGTGAATGCGCTCCAGCAAGGGCCTGGGCGCATTCACCATGCTCAAAGTGGGCAGAGCTGGTCTACTGCAGCCCCTCCACCCGGACCACAATGCGGGCGCGACGCGCCTCGATCCGGGCCTCCGGACTCACATCCACACCGCAGGTTCGGCTACCCAAGCCTTCGTAAGCAGCATCCAAGTGCAGCACCCAAGCCCGATCACTTTGGCCAGCATCAGGTAGCTGATCCGCGTGAGTTGCCCGTGCCAGTTCCGTATCTGTCCATGGACTCAATGACCACCACAAGCCCTGGGACGCGCGCTGCCCATCTAGTTCCACCGCCAAGACCTCCAGATCAAGTACGCGTCCCCCGGCCAGAGGAACGTGCAGATGCCGCAGATCGTGCCTTTCGCCGGCTGATTGCGGAACAGGGTAGGCCGTGGTCAGCTCGGTTGCGGCGCGGGACCACGTGCCGTATCGGGAGGATCGCAACGAATCGGGGGCAGTCTCCCCCGGCCCACCGCCGCTCCATTCCACAACACCACTGGGATCAACGGGGAGACCCAACTCCAGCCCAATACGTCCCAACCGGGGCCCGTCGTCGAGGTCGATCACAGCCTCAAGAATCCCCGCCCCGTCGTCCTCCACCCATGTCAGACACAGACCGCCTGTCCATGGTGCAGCCGGTCCACCCGCAGGGCGCCACATGCTGATCAGCGCGGGTTGCTCCGCCACGGCCTCTGCAGTCGCATTGCGACGCGGCACCAAACGGTCCAGGCCAGCAATCTTCCACCGTTCAGCCAACGACACCACAACATTGGACCCGTTGCCGAACACACTCTCCCTGGGGTCGGTTCCTGCCCAGAGATCCCAATCCACACGAGGGTCATCACCGAACCGCTCACGTGCGGGCTCGATCCATCCGGCGTCGTTGTCCGTGGGTGCCCGCCACACGCTCAGCCGAGCGCCGCGCACGGCATCAGGCCAGCGGTCTGTGTCACTGGTGCTCTCAACGGGTGCGGAACCGGGTAGCGGGCCGGCCCACGAGTCCTGTCTGGTCCGCAGACCCCGCTGTGTCCCGCACACGACGGCGGCACGAACCTCCACGTCGATCCGCTCACCAGGCGCCGCATCAGCAAGCTCCATGGTGTGCCACTCACCTGGGCGCAGCGGTGGAAGGGTGTGCTCCACCGTGGATTCTTCCGCATCAGAGTATCGGCGCACACGAACCACGGCGTCTTCCAGAACGGAATGGTCATAGCCGTTGCCGATTTGAAGGGTTCCGGACCGGCCGCGGATGCCGTCGCCCACCCGCTCAATCCAAACCGGATCGACCACGGCAGCGAACTCGGCCAGGCCCGGGCTGGGCGTTCCGTCAGCAAAGCACAGACCGTCCAGCACAAAATTGCCGTCATGCACCTGCTCGCCGAAATCCCCACCGTAGGCAATCCTTGTGCCGCCACCGGGTGCAGGAACGCGCAGCCCTTGATCCTTGAACTCCCACGCAAAACCGCCGCAGGCTCTTGGGAACTGACGGAAGATCCGTTCATAGTCGCTCAGCCCACCGGGGCCGTTCCCCATGGCGTGGGCGTATTCGCACAGCAGTATCGGGTGCCGGGCAACTCGCCGCGCGGTGGCCGGTCCCCAGGTCGGATGCCCCGTACCGGCCGCCAACTTCTCCCATTCCACGGAGGTGGCGTACATCCGGGAGTAGACATCCGTGTATGCCATATCGGCATCGCCCTCGTAGTGCACAGGCAATGAGCTGTGGGCATGCAGCCAATCGGCGGCAGCGCGCAGGTTGGCGCCCGTGCCGGATTCATTGCCCAACGACAACATGGCGACACTGGGGTGATTCTTGTCCCGGTGCCACATGCGTGCCGTGCGATCCAAAATGGCAGCCCGCCACGCAGAGTCGTCGCAGGGGTTGCCAACCCAGTCACGCTGCACATATCCGTGGGTTTCCAGATCACTCTCCAGGACCACCCACAGACCCATCTCATCAGCCAGGGCAAGGGCATGTGCGGCCGGCGGATAGTGGCTGGTGCGCACCGCATTAGTGTGATGTTCGAGCATCACGGTGAAGTCCTGCCGGGTGTCCTCCACGGTCACCGCTCGGCCTCGCTCCGGATGGAACTCATGTCGATTGATGCCGCGGAAGCGCAATGGATCGCCGTTGGCGCGCAGAACTCCGTCGTCGTCGATCTCTACCCTGCGAACTCCAGCCTGCAATTGCACCGTTGCCCCGGTGTTGGTGGTGAGTTCCACGTCCAGCAGCGCAGGATCTTCAGGAGACCACGGACGGGCACCTGGTACGACGACGTCCATCCTGCTCTCGTCAGTGATCACCACGGACACGGGCGAAGCATTGTCCGGGCGAATTTCAACGGTCACGGGGAAGGCTTGCGGCTCGGCATCGAGCTGAACATGCAGCAGACCGGTGCTCGAATCGACATCCCAGTCACCATCAAGGTGGAGATCCCAGATGTCCCCGGGACGCTGGACCAGCAGTTCCACGCTGCGGAAGATCCCCGGCAGCCACCACTGGTCCTGGTCCTCCAGATAGGACCCGGCGCTGAATTGATGCACCAGCACGGCAATCTCGTGATCGTCCTCGGACGTCCCGCGAGCACCGAGGGCATCGGTGATGTCGAATTCGTGGGTCAATCGTGATCCCATGGCCTGGCCGACCCATTGCCCATCTATCCACACACGGTAGGCGGATTCCACCCCTTCCAACCGCAGGATCACGCGATCAGACGGGGTGTCGGCCTGCGTATTTACCGCGGGGGTCAGCCGATCAGTCATTCCCGCCACCGTGAAATGGCGCCGATACCAGGCCGTTGGGTTCTGATCGGGGACGTACGGGGGGTCCACGGGAAATGGGTAGGTGACATTGGTGTACCAGGGCTTGCCGTGCACGCTCTCATCACCCAACCGATCCAGCACCCAGTGCGCTGGAACCTTGGCCAACTCCCCCAAGGACGGGAGGGGGTCCGGCCAGGCGCAGAAACGCCGAGCACACTCGGCGTCCGCAAAGCTGCGGAACTCCCATTGCCCGTCCAGAGACAACGACGGTGCGTCGGAGGTGAAATGGGCCCTGGGCTGTAAGGCGCCCAGACCCCCGTCAGGATCTTGGTACCAGCCGTGGTCAGGATTTAATGCCGTCGGCAACTCACGATCCCGAGTTCTTGCCCCCTGCCGCAGCGCGTCAGACATTTCTGGCGTTCTCCTGTTCTTGATCTGTGTGGTGCTCATGGACAGCCGATCTGCCGGCACGCACTGCGCTTGTCTTACTTGTTGGCGCCCATGGTCAAGCCGGCCACAAAGTGCTTCTGCAAGAGGATGTAAATCAACACCGTGGGCAGCGCGATCATGATGGCGCCCGCTGCCACCAGGTTGTTGTCCGTGAAGAAATTGCCCTGAAGGTTGTTCAACGCGGAGGTCACAGGCATGCGATCACCGTCACGGACCAAGACCAGTGCCCAGAAAAAGTCGTTGTAGATCCAGGCGAACTCCAACGTGGCCAATGCAGCCAGTGCCGGACGGGTCAGCGGCAAGACAACCTGCCAGTACTGCCGCCAGGGTCCCGCTCCGTCAATCTGGGCGGCCTCAGTTAATTCCTTGGGGAGGGCCCGCATGAAGTTGGACAGCACGAACACACAGAAGCCCATCTGAAAGGCCACATTGATGACCACCAGACCCGCGTAGGTGTTGTACAGACCGAGCTCCAGGTAAAGCCGGTACAGCGGTGTAATCACTACCTGCTGCGGGAGCAGATTGGCCGCAGTGAAGAACATCAACATGGGAATGTTGAACTTGAAGCTGAACCGGGCGAGCACGAACGCCGCGCAGGAGGCCAAGAACAGCACCACGATCACCGCTGGTACGGCGATGATCAGCGAGTTCAGGAAGTACTGGCCCATGTTTCCCTGGGTCCAGGCCGTCGTGTAGTTCTGGAAGGTCAGTGTGTCAGGCAGCGACACATAGCCTTTTTCCGCAGTCTCTGAATACGGGCGCAAAGAGGTGTACAGCGCCCACAGCAGAGGAACCATCCAGGCAAAGGCCACGCACGCCAGAACAATCTGAAACACAAGTTGGCGCCCGGGCTTGGACCGGCGTCGAGTCTTGGAGCCAGATTTCTCAAGCCCGGTGGTTGGCAACTGAGTGTCGGTGACAGCGCTCATCAGTCATCCCTCCGCAAAGTCTGTACCAGGTAGGTAATGATGAAGATCAAAGAGATAACCAGCAGGATCACGGCGATGGCGGAACCGAACCCAATACGACTGGCCTCACCCAGAATGTTGTTGGTGATCAACACCGAAAGCAACTCAAGTCCGTTGGTTCCCTTGTTGATCACATAAACGATGTCGAAGGCTCGCAACCCCTCGATTACCGTGACCACCAGGACCACCACGTTGATGGGCTTGAGAGTGGGAAAAATAACTTTGAAGAATGTCTGCGCCGGTCCGGCACCATCCAGAGCTGCAGCTTCTCGCAAGGAGTTGTCCACACCCTTGAGACCGGCCAGATAGAGCACCATGATGTATCCCACGTGTCGCCAGGATGCGGCCACCAAGACAGCCCAGATATTGACATCAGGGTCACCCAGCCAATTGACGCTTGAGCCGGTGAGATTATTGATCAGACCTTGCTCTGTGGAATAGACCAGTTGCCAGATGAAACCCACCAAGGCCAGCGACAGTACAACGGGTAGGTAAAAAATTGACTGGTAGAAGCGGGTCCCACGAATTTCACGGTCCAACACAATGGCCAGCAACAACCCCAACGGCGTAGCCACCAGCAGCAGCACTGCCAGCCACAGGATGTTGTTCTTGAAAGCCGGCCAAAACGGGGGGTAGGTCTGGGTGACGTTCTGATAGTTCTCCACCCCGATGAACGTGGGGGCAGTGATGCCGTTCCACCTGGTGAAGGACAAACCTACGGAGGCCAAAGCTGGGCCCCAGATGAACATCAGCACCACGATGGCAGGGATGCCCAACATCAACGCCAGTGTCACCTTGTCCCGGGTGCTGCTGCGTCGACGTCGCCGGACGGGTTCGTGAGTGTCCCGCCTGCGATCAGGTGGTGTCCCGGCTTCCTCGGGTGTGGCTGTGGCAGACAACGCAATCCTCCCTGGCTTCTACCTGATGTATTGCTCCAAGAGCGTGTCCAGCACAACGGTGTCCCGCGCAGACCTACATGACCATTGGAGTAGCCCTGCGCGGGGCACCGTGTGTGATCAATCGACGAAGATGGTCTTCTTCTGTTCCTCAATGCTCGACAGAATGTTGTCGATGTCCTGGGGATTTCGGATGAAGGACTGAATGGACGGGATCATCACCGTGGAGGCAAAGTCGGGGCGAGTATCACGATCCAGGAACTGCGCGATGTGCTGGGCATTGTCCACAATGTCCTTGGCGTCTTGTTGCAGCTGCGAATAATCCGCCGTGTCAGTGTCATCATTGGCCGCAACCAAGCCCTTGTCGGCATCAACATTGATCTTTTGGGCCTCTGGGCTGCCGAAGAACTCCAAAAGCTGACGCGCCGAACCGCCGTTATCCGTCTGTGCCGACATCATGAACCCGTCAATGGGGGCATCAATGGAATCAGTGCCGTAATCAGAATTGATTTCGGGGAAGGTGAAGAACCCAAGGTCTTCCAGCTGGGAGGGGTCATTGTCGTCCTGGAACTGCTGAGAGACGAAAGTACCCAAGAAGTACATGCCTGCGTTGCGCTGCTGTAGCGCCTGTGCAGCCTCCTGCCAATCACGCCCAAGAGCGCCATCCTGATGGAGGGGCAGCAAGTCTGCCCAAGTCTGGAAGACCTCCTTGACCTCGCTGGAAGTCCAGTCCTTCTCGCCAGACATCAAAGATTGATGAAAGTCAAAGCCATTGATGCGCATGTTCAAGATGTCAAACGTGCCAAAGGCTTCCCATCCTCCACGGTCCGCGAACGCAATAGGAGTCAACCCAGCTTGCTCCATCTCAGAGCCCAGTTCCTTGAGCTCATCCAAGGTGGTCGGAGGCTGCCAGCCATACTCCTCGAAGACACTCTTTCGGTAGTTCATCACCCACGGGTAGTAGGAGTAAGGCACAAAGTACTGGCTTCCGTCGGAGGCAGAGGATGCCTCCTTCATGGACTCGGAGAACATGTCACCAATGTTGTCCCACACCTCGTCAATGGGTGCCACAAGCCCCTGATCAGCAAAGTAGCGCATGCGATAACCCGCAAACCAGGTAAAGACGTCGTCGGGAGCGCCCTGCAAGTATGAGTTGATCTGCTCCTGGAATGTGTTGTGATCAATCGTGTTCACGGAGACATCAATGCCTGAGTCTGCGATGAACGCATCAATGGCCTTTTGGTAGGCAGCCTTGGGTACGGCATCAGACTGGTTGGAACCAAAGGTAATGGCCCCCGTACCGTCTGAATCGGCGCCTGTCCCGCCGCCGCATGCAGTAAGGGCGCCCAGAGCGCCGAGGCCAAGAGCACCGGCCAGGACATTTCGCCGATGGACGGGGACCGTCAGCGCGGACGGCAGGGCAAGGGGTGAGGGGCTGCGGCGAGCGCGCGAGGCCTTCATGACAACTCCTGTGGTCAGCCGGAAAGAACGATCCGGTGATCAATGCTGTTCGTTCAGCAGGATAATCGAACAGCTACGAACAGATACAAATGTGGCACAGCACACACAAAACGTCAACGTGTGCCACCATCATGGCGTCGTCCGAGGTCACGCCCCTTGTCAGATCCATCTCCCCGTTCATCTCGCTGTTCAGTGCGCACAAGGGGCCAAGCGGCTCCCTGCTTCGCGCGTGTTCGAGTGAACAGCAGGCTTAGCTCGCCCATGGTTCCACTTGCCACACAGCGTCTAGGAGTTTCCAGCAGTCCCAAGCGCGCATCCATCCGAACATTTTTTGACATTTTCAAACATCACGCCCTGCGATCTGTAAGCTGGGCCACGTGGCCCAGGCCACATTCCATCTTTCCAACGGATCGTCCGGCACGTACCTGCCGGGAAAGAAAGCGAGACTCACCATGGCTACCGTCACCTATGACCGCGTGACCTGTCAGTACCCCGGGGCAGACAGCCCCTCCGTTTCCAACTTGGACCTGGAGATCGCCGACGGCGAGTTCCTGGTGCTGGTTGGCCCTTCCGGCTGTGGGAAGTCCACAACCTTGCGCATGCTGGCCGGGCTGGAAGATGTGACCACCGGGGCCATCCGCATCGGCGACCGTGATGTCACGGACGTTGATCCTCGTGATCGGGACATCGCCATGGTGTTCCAGAACTATGCGCTCTACCCGCACATGACCGTGGCGGAGAACATGGGCTTTGCGTTGAAGATCGCCAAGGTACCCACGGCGGAGCGTCGTCGTCAGGTTGAGGAAGCGGCCAAAATCCTGGACCTGACCGAGTATTTGGACCGCAAGCCCAAGGCTCTGTCCGGCGGTCAGCGCCAGCGCGTGGCCATGGGCCGCGCCATTGTGCGCTCCCCCCAGGTGTTCCTGATGGATGAACCGCTGTCCAACCTGGACGCCAAGCTGCGTGTCCAGACTCGCACTCAAATCGCCTCCCTGACCCGCAAGTTGGGGGTGACCACGGTCTACGTAACACACGATCAGACCGAAGCCATGACCATGGGCGACCGCGTTGCAGTCCTGAAGGACGGGCTGCTCATGCAGGTGGACACTCCGGCCGAACTCTATGACCACCCCGCCAATGAGTTCGTGGCCGGCTTCATCGGCTCCCCCGCCATGAACCTGTTTCGTGCCACCCCGGATGAAAACGGTGTCCTTCAGTTGGGCTCCACCAAGATTCAGCTGACGGAGGCACAGCGCGGTGCGGTCACCGGCAAGGAGGTCACCATCGGTATCCGGCCAGAGGATCTGCACGTTGGCGCCGAAGGTGATGGCCTGCCCATCAGCGTGGACGTGGTGGAAGAACTCGGGGCGGACGCATACCTATACGGAGCTCTGGCGCCCGTCACCATGGCCAACCAGATTGTGACCACCCACTCCTCGGCCGCTGAAGCCGAAGGTGGAGAAGATGAGGCCGCAGCAGCCAACACGCTGGTCGTTCGCACCGCAGGCCGCAGCCGCGTTCAGTCCGGAAACACGGTATGGGCAGCTCCGGCCGTGGACCGCATCCACCTGTTCGACACCGCCACTGGCGCGCGCCTGCCCGATCGGGGCTGAGCAAAAGTCCGTACGCTGACAAAGCCGTGCGCAGTTTGATACCGCATCAGCGCTGATGGGGTATCAAACTGCGCACGGCTTTGCCGCATCCAAGACATCCAGCACCCACGGCAACTTGTTACGCCTCACCCCCTCGCAGCACGTGGGCACATTGTCCGAACCCGTCCCCACTAGCGCATCAATCCAGGTCAAACGCGGATTCTAGGCATTAGACAAGAGAGGTGCCCAACTCGCAGGGCACCGGATGGCGCCCCAATGCCACCGCTTGCACCCAATTCCGCACCTGCCAGGGGGACTACCGTGAAACCAACCCGCCAGCCAGCACCGTCCTTGAACCGCCGAAACCTCTTACGGGGCAGCGCCCTGCTGGGCGCCGCAGGCGCGCTGGCCCTCACCACGGCGGCACCGGGCTGGGCTGCGGGGCTGGCCGCGCCGTCGTCGTTGGTGGCGACTACCGCGTGGGGTGCCCAACCTCCACGGGGAGAGCTGGTGACCCACGGGTATCGACCCACATTTCTGGTGATTGACCAAACGTGGACGGCCAACACCGGTGCGTACTCGCTGGGGGCCGCGCAGCAAGTCGCACGCGCCGCCCAGGACGCTGCCCTGGCGCAAGGGCAGCCGGATTCAGCGCACCATTTTCTGATTGCTCGGGGAAGTCAGATCATGGAGGGTCGCCACGGCAGCATGGCTGCGGCGGCACGCGGGGATTCCTTTGTGGAGGGATCACTGATCGGTGGACACAACGCACAAGTGGTGACAGTGCTTGTGGAGGGCGATTACAGCGTCGAACGGCCCACGCAGGCCATGTACGCCAACCTGGTTCACCTCAGCGCCTACCTCTGCCAGCAGTACGGGATGGCACCAGCCAATGTGCGCACCCCGTTGAACATGGACGGTCAGCCCGTGAGCGATCCCCACTGGAACGAACTGGTGGAGCTGCTGCAGATGGATGTCACCCGGTCTTTGGAGGCAGGTGCCGTGCGAGTTTCCCTCCTCAGTTCACCGCCACGGGGGCCGGGGGCCGCGTTCTACCCGGTACTGACCCCGGGCGACACCGGTGATGCCGTGGGTCGCCTCAAACAACTGCTGCGTGCCCGCGCCGTGGAGCCTGGCAGCACCGATTGGACGCTGGACCCCACCACAGCGGCGGCGGTTTCCACCTTCCGCAGCAACGTAGGTCTCAGCGATTCACCCGTGGTGGACGCTGCCACTTGGACGGCGTTGGAGGCCGGGGCCGCACGTGGCTCGGGTCTGCAGCGCGGTGCCTCCGGCGCGGAGGTGGCAGCCCTCCAGCGGGCCCTCAACGCTCGTTTGGGTGCCGGCTTGCCGCCGTTCGGCTTTTACAACCTGGCCACTGAGTCCGCCGTGGCCACCTACCAGCGTCAACTCGGTCTTCCCGACGACGGCGCCGCCTCCCCCACCGTGTGGGATGCCCTGAAGGCGGGGCGCTAGCCGTAATACAGGTAAGCCGTGCGCAGTTTGATACCGCATCAGCGCTGATGGGGTATCAAACTGCGCACGGCTTACCCACCGGTCAGATCCAAGCTCCCACGATCCAGAACCCGCACAGCAGGATCACACCCAAAAAGGCCAACAGCCACAACCATGCGGGCACACCCGTACCAGCAGCCAACAGGGTGGCATCAGATGTGGGCACCCGCCGCGAGCGCGCATGCTGGCGAGCCAGATTGATCCACGCGCGCAGTGCCCCGATCCACAGTGCAGCACCCACGGCCAGCATGAACCACCGGCCCGGAGTCACTTGGTACCAGGCAAGCGCAAGGAGGATGACCGCCGTCGTTGTGGTGACAAGCCAGGAGAGCCACCCGCGCATGACCAGCAAGGAGACCACCAGCACCACAGCGGAAACCACTGCGGCCAGGGGCCAGTACCCGGCACCGACTGCGGCGGTCCAGGCTGCACCGACCACAGCCGGGAACGGGTAACCCCAGAAGGTGGACCACATGGCTGAGGCGCCGCGGCCCATGGAATGGGTGACCCCGGAGTGATCCGCGTTGATCCGAATCTGCATGACACGGCGTCCGGTCAGCAGCCCGGCCAGGGCGTGGCCGAGTTCGTGAACCACGGTGACCACCAACCCGAACCATCGCCACGTGCCCCGGGGAATGCTGATCACCACGGCAGCTGCGGCGCACAGCACCAGAACCCAGGTGTCCGCCGGTGGTACAGGACTGGGCGTGAACAGACCGCCCAAGAATTCGGACAGTGTCACGCGGAGGTGCCTTTCGGTTTTCCGGCCCAGAGCATGGGCACATGGTCCACGCCTTCTTCCAGGAAATTGGGGCCTGTGCGCTGGAACCCGAACTTGGCGTACCAGTCCTCCAGATAGGCCTGGGCGTGAATCTCCACGGGACGCCCGGTTTCCTCCGCCCGCTCCAGGGCCGCCCACATCAACTGCTGTGAGTAACCACGACGCCGGTGCTCGGCACCCGTGGCCACCCTGCCAATGCGAACCACGGGGCCATCCAGCAGCAGCCGCAGCACGGAGACCACCTGCCCGTTGGCCTCCAACCAGATGTGCTGGGTGGTCTCTGCGCGATCCAGGTGATCAATCTCCTCACAGATGATCTGCTGCTCGGCCACGAACACCGTGACCCTGAGCTGAAGAATCTTCTGCATCTCCACACCGGTCATGTGCTGGGCGGTACTGCTGCGCAGCTGAAGTTCGGTGGCGTGACTGTTGGGTTCAGCTGCAGGGTTCGCCTGGGCTGCCTGATGAGGGGGCTGAGTCATGTCCGCGATCTTAGGAGCCCCGGCTGGATGGACACCGAACAACACCTGATGCCACCGTCGCCAGCACCTACCCACGGGGATACGCCTTGATACGCCGGCAGCCGATCACCCTTGTGGTTCATGAGAGTTTTTGAAGGATTCTTGGGGATCACCTGAATGTCACCTGTACCCCGGATTCTGGCGGCAGATAGCTCTCATCTGTGCCGCAGAAAGTGTTTTGCCCAGTCACGGCCTCATCCAGCTTTCATAATTCTCCGGTTCACTCCCGCCCATGATCAGGCGACTAACCCTTCTGCTGGTGGTGATGGCCATTCCCGTGCTGACTGCGTTGGGCACACAGCAGTTGGCCCGCACCACGGCTCCCCCGGCCTTACCCACCGATCCCGTGACTTCCCAGACGGTCCAGGACGGAGGGGACACGGCACCTCCAAGCCCCTCCAACAGCGCCACCAACGGCCCGCGTTCCGGCTCGGTTGCCCCCGTGGTGCCGGGCAGCGTGGACTCCAATGGTGAGGTGACCGACCCCGGTATGCCCAGCACCGTGGAGGACACCGGGGACCTCCCGGAGACCGGGACGGTGGACCGATGAGCCGTTCCACACCGATTGGCCCCACTCCCGGTGGTGCCACTTCAACGCCAGCTGATTCCGCACCAACAGGCGGTCAAACAACGGAGAACCGTGGTTCCAAGGTCTCTGCACGCTGGCGCATTGTTGGCTGGATGGTGCTGACCACGGGCATTGTGCTGTTGGCCATCGTGGCTTCCATGCGTTCCATCCTGTTGGGGCAGGTGGCCCAGGCCGCCAATGAGGGCATTGTTCAGGAAGTTGAAGAGTTCCAGACCTTTGTGGGAGAGGGCGTGGACCCCACCACTGCCGAACCGTTCACCTCGGAGACCGAACTCCTGGAGCGTTACCTCTCCCGTCAGACCCCCGCCACGGATGAAGCCTTCATTGCCGTCACGGATGAACGCATCATGTTTTTGGACAATGCCGCCCATGATGCCGGTGAACTTCTGGCCCAGGACAACGCGGAAATCGAACGGCTGATGACTTCCCCGGCCGCCTCCGGCGTGGATGACACCGAATACGGAACCATGCGGTGGGGCAGGGCCGAGACTGAGGGTGGCTCCGCCCTGCTGGTCTTGCAGTTCACGGACCCGGCGCGGGAACAGGTCAATCAACAGACCTTCATTCTGGTTGCTGTTGCCGCCGGTGGTCTGGTGCTCACCGCAGCTATTGCGTGGTTTGTGGCGGGTCAGATCCTGCTGCCCGTGCGCCGTATCAGCGAGCTGGCCACCGCCATTGACGATCAGGACCTTTCGGCCCGTATCCCGGTGGATGGACGCGACGACATTGCCCGCGCCGCGCACTCCGTCAACGGCATGTTGGACCGGTTGGAGTACGCCTACGGACGCCAACGCCACTTTGTGGCCGAAGCCCGAGTGCATCTGAACCGCCCCTTGGACCAAAGTCTGCGCGCGTTGGACGGGGTCACCGGCCAGGGGCCATCTAACGCCCGCACCTCCCTGCTCGACATGCGCCGCACCCTGGGCGATCTGGCTCTCCTGGCGGATGCTCAGACTCCCGGTTTCCTACACCGCAAGGAAATTTCCGTGCCCGCCATGATGGTCCACGTCCTGCAGGAATCCACCCGCATGAGTCCGCAGCACAACTGGATCCTGAACACGGTGCCGGAAACCAGCGCCCATCTGGACAGGGAGGCCGTCCAGGCAGCCCTGCTGCAACTGGCTCGCAACGCCGCTGACCACACGGCCACAGCCGAGACCATCACACTGTCTGGAACGGTCCTGGACCCGGAAGACACCGGGATGTACGCCGGTGCCGTGGTTCCCGAATCAGCCGAAGCCTCCGCACTCAGCGGTCCCGTGCTGCGCGTTGCCGTGGCCAACCAGGGGCAACCGCTGGCCCCGGAGGCCGCCCGCGCCATGATCGAGGACTACCGCTCGGCTGCCCAAGAGGAGATTGATCAGGACCGGGTGCTCGGCATGGGCCTGGGTTTGGCCGTTGCCCGCAGCGTGGCCGATGCCCACCACGGCAGTTTGTGGGTCACCTCCGACCCCTCCGGGATCACCACCGTGGGGCTGGACCTGCCACTCGCACCGGAACACACCGCAGCATCCACTTCCGAGCAGCACCAGGCCCAAGTTGCCGAAGCCATGGAGGCGGACCGATGAGCAGCACCGCACGTGGCAAGGTCGCATCGACCGCTGAGACCACTGAGACCGCACCTGTCCGCTGGGCCTCCCTACCGCCGCAGGGTCGGGAAGAGGCCCCCAAACGACGTCGCCCGTTCCGGCCTGCGCCGTTGATCGTGGCCTTGGTCCTGATGGGTTTTGCTGTTTGGTGCATCTGGGCTGCCACGGGCGGTGACCTCGACCCCATGGGCGCACTGACCCTGGTGGTGTTTGCCGCTGCCGTGTGGCTCTGGATCTTCTCCCCGTTGGACGACACCTACGTGGCGCTGGGGGCTGCACTGGTTCTGGTGGCCACCGGGGTGGTCACGGACAATGAGCTGTTCTCCTCCTTGGGCGAGGACACCGTGTGGCTGCTTCTGGCCGCTTTTGTGATTGCCGCCGGAGTCACCGCATCGGGTTTGGCCACCCGCATTGCCGGTTTTGTGGTCACGGGCGCCAAGTCCGTCAACCAGCTCTTCCACCTGACCACCCTGGTGCTGGTGGTCACCGCCTTTGCCGTGCCCTCCACCTCCGGTCGCGCCGCCCTGGCTTTGCCAGTGTTCGTGGCACTGGCCACGGTGCTACAGGAACGACGACGCGTTGTGCTCGCCCTGTCCCTTCTGTTCCCCTCCGTGATTCTGCTCTCCGCAGTGGGGTCCTACCTGGGCGCCGGCGCCCACCTGATCACCTCCCAGATCTTGGCGGCAGCCGGTGAACGCAGTTTTGGTGTTGCCTCCTGGTTGCTACTGGGCCTGCCCTTGGCGCTGCTCTCCTCTCACGTGTGTGCCGAGTTGATTCTGCGTCTGTTCACGGACAAAACCGACCGGCAGCTGGGGGTCTCCATCACCCTGGATGATTTGCAGCGGCACGCCCCCACCCCCATCACCGGGCCCATGACCACGGCACAGTCGCGGTCGGCCATGTTGGTCGCCGTCGTTGTGGTGCTGTGGTGTTCCGAGCCTCTGCACGGGCTGCACCCGGCGGTGGTGGGTTTGATCGGGGCGCTGCTGGCTGCCAGCCCCAAGTGGGGTTCGGTCAAGCTGGCCAAGGCGCTGAAGTCCGTGCCGTGGTCCCTGCTGGTGTTCATGGCTGCCACGTTGACGCTGGGCACAGGCCTGGTGAATTCGGGGGCGGCGGACTGGCTGGCGCGGCAGGCCCTTGGACCCGTGCAGTCGGCAGGCGCCACGGCCCCTGCGTTGTTCGTGATCCTGGTGGTGATTCTCTCCACCGCGGCTCACCTGGTGATCCAGTCCCGTTCGGCTCGTTCAGCGGTGTTGATCCCGATCATTGTGGCTCTGGCCCCGGGGCTCGGTGTGGATGCGGCAGCCGCTGCCTTTGCCTCCACCGCTGCTGCCGGGTTCTGTCACACGCTGACCAGCTCGGCCAAGCCCGTGACGTTGTTCTCCGATGTGGAAGGCATTGAGACCTTCCAGCCCCAGCACCTGCTGCGGCTTTCGGCCTTCCTGGCCCCCATCAGCGCCGTGCTGGTGCTGATCTTCTCCTTCTGGATCTGGCCCCTCATGGGCCTGCCCCTGTTCCTGTAATTACCTGTTTTCCGCCAAAGGAGTTCCGCTCATGACTTCCATGCCGTCCACCGCTTTTGTCCGCCGCGTCCTGGTGGCGCCCTCCGGATTCAAGGAATCCCTGGATGCTGAACAAGTTGCCCGCGCCATTGGTGCCGGGGTTCGCCGGGCCGTACCCGGTGTTCGGGTGCGCACCGTCCCCATTGCCGACGGCGGCGAAGGAACCGCCCGCACGCTGGCCGCAGCCACCGGTGGTTCGATCGTGAACCGCACCGTGACCGGCCCCGTGGGAGATCCCGTGGATTCGCACTGGGCGCGGCTCGGCGGTTCATCTGAAGGTCGAGCCGTGGTGGAGATGGCCGCCGCAGCCGGCCTGCGGCTGGTGCCCCAGGACCGCCGCGATCCCACCCTGACCACCACACGCGGTGTGGGTGAGCTGATCGCCGCCGCCCTGGACACCGGGGTCACCTCCGTGGTGGTGGGCTGTGGTGACTCCGGAACCTCCGACGGCGGGCTGGGCGCCCTCCAGGCACTCGGCGTCCGCGTGTTGGATGCCTCCGGGGAGGAAGTGGGGCAGGGAGGTGCAGAGTTGTCCCGCGTGGATCGGCTGGATCTCTCCGGTCTGCATCCGGCCCTGGCCTCCGGGAAGGCCCAGGTGGTGCTGGCCCTGAACCCGCACAATGTGTTGACCGGTCCGCGCGGTGTTGCCCGGGTGTTCGGGCCGCAGAAGGGCGCCACCCCGGAGCAGGTGGAGCAGCTGGCTGCCGGATTCGACAACTGGGCTCGGGTGCTGGAACGGGACTGCATTGACACCGCTCAGGGCACCGACTTTGCCCAGGGAGTGGGTACGGGTGCCTCCGGTGGGCTGGGAGCGGGACTGGCCGCCGTCGGCGCTTCCCTGGTTCCCCGTTTTGAGGCCCTGCTGGATTCCGGACTGGCCGGGATTGACCTGGACAAGTCCATTCGCGGTGCCGATCTGGTGATCACTGCGGAGGGCGCCATCGACTTCCAGACCCCGCGCGGCAAGGTTCCGGCGGAGGTGGCCCGCCGCGCCTCCGATCAAGGCGTGCCCGTGATCGGGCTGGCCGGCACGCTGGGGCAGGGTTCGGATGCGGTGCATGGAATCGGAATCGACGCCGTGGCTTCCATCCTTCCCGTCCCCATGAGCCTGTCGGAGGCCGTGCGCGACGGCGAAGACCTCCTGATTGCCGCCACCGAACGGTTCATGCGCACCCTCATGCTGGGCGCCTCCATTGCGGAGGCCCGTCTGGTGGGGGATGACTGGTGAGCTGAAACTCTCCCCCTGACCGTTGGGAACACGCCTTTGGCCGCCGTCCGGGGCGGTTGTGCGGCTCACAGCGTGTTCCAAACGGTTGTAGCAGATTGGTGAGCTGCGCCACACTGGAGTGTGCGGGTGCTGATCGGCCCCCGCACGGTTCCGGTTCCGCCCACCGGCGGCACCTGCTCGCTTACCGGCTCCACGAAAGGCGCACCATGCTCATCGGCATTCCCAAAGAGACCAAGAACCAAGAGGACCGCGTGGCCATCACGCCGGCAGGTGTGCATCAGTTGGTGTTGCACGGGCACGACGTCGTGGTGGAGCACGGCGCCGGGGTGGGGTCGCGGATTCCGGATGAGGAGTATGCGGAGGCCGGTGCCCGCATGGTCTCTGTGGAGGAAGCCTGGGGTGCACAGCTGGTGCTCAAGGTCAAGGAACCGGTGCCTGCCGAGTACCAGTACCTCCGCTCCGACCTGGTGCTCTTCACCTACCTGCATCTGGCCGCCTCCGAAGAACTCACCCGAGCCCTGGTGGAGGCAGGCGCCACCGCCATTGCCTACGAAAACGTGGAAACCAACGACGGCGCCCTGCCCCTCCTGGCGCCCATGTCCGAGGTGGCGGGGCGGATGGCCGCGCTGGTGGGAGCCCACTTGTTGCTGTCCACCAGTGGCGGACGAGGACTGCTGGTGCCGGGCATCCCGGGCGTTCGACCCGCTGTGGCCACTGTGATCGGTGCGGGCAACGCAGGGTCCAACGCGCTGAGTCAGCTGGTGGGGCTTGGGGCTGATGTGACCGTGCTCGATCTGTCCATTGATGCCCTGCGGCGGGTGGATGACCAGTACGGGAGCCGGGTGCGCACCGTGGTCTCCAGCCCGTTGGAAATCGAAAAGTGCCTGCTGCGCTCCGACCTGGTGATCGGTGCCGTGCTGGTGCCAGGCCGTAAGGCTCCCAAAGTGGTTCCCCATGATCTGGTGGAGCGCATGATGGAAGGCTCCGTGCTGGTGGACATTGCCGTGGATCAAGGTGGCTGCTTTGAGGACACCCGCGCCACGTCACACGATGACCCAACGTTCACGGTGGGACCTGCCACGTTCTACTGCGTGGCCAACATGCCCGGCGCTGTGCCCGTGACCTCCACCAACGGGTTGACCAACGCCACTTTGCCCTACGCGCTGCAATTGGCCGATGCCGGCTGGGAGTCCGCCTGCGAGTCCAACCCGGCGCTGGGACGGGGCGTTCTGGTCTCCGGCGGCAAGATCCAGCATTCAGCCATTGCGGCGGAGTTCCCGGAGTTGCCCGCCGCCTGAGCCGCAGCGCGCGAGCGCGCCGTCGTCCCTCCCTCTCTCCTCCCTCCCCCGCCGAGATCACCGGTTGTTGTTGAGATCACCGCCTGTAACCGGTGCTCTCAACAACAACCGGTGATCTCATGGTTCACTGCAGCTTGAGCAGCGCCCGCGCCGTTGTCCGTAGCGTTTTTGCTGACTCACCCCACAAGAAGTTCGCGGATACATGAATTTCTATGTGAGCACCTAGAATGGAAGCAGCAGATGGAACCACTTGGGCTGCTCAGTCCTCTCACGCACCTCACATGAGACGACTGATCAAAGGTTCCCTGCGGACCGGGGACCGCACACTGTCTCCGGAACCGGGGCACTCCATTGGGGAGGGGAAATGGGAGAACGGGTGTCATGGTCACCGCAAAATTCGTGGCTTCAGAAACAGAACCCCGCAGTTGGATGGACGGGCAACGCAAGAAGGCCCAGGCTGCTGGCCTGGCGCCAAAACCTACGCTTTGGGATGGGCTCTACGCCGCACTGCTCATTGTGTTGACGGATCTGGGCACATCGGTCGGCGTGGTTCTGGGTGGGCTTGCCTTCGGCACCACCGGCGCCCTGGCGACCAGCCTGGTGACCAGCATTGCTGTGGCCACCACGGCCTTCTGGTTCCTCTTTCTACGGAGGTGGACGTGGCATGACCTGGGGTTCCGCCCCGGTCGGCACTCGCTGTGGCACCTGACGTGGCAAATCCCCGTGGTGGTGGCCCTGACCACTTTGCTGTTCACCACCATTGGACTGGCACTGAACGTCATGAGTTTGCGCCCCGGCACAGGGCCCCAGGCACAGATCAGCCCCGAAACTCCATATGGATTGATCTTGGTCCTGGTGCCCAGTCTGGTTCTGGCACCGATTCAGGAAATCCTCTTCCGCCGAATCCTCCTGGACTGGCTGCTGCAGTACATGCCCATCCTTGCCGCCGCGGGCATCACGGTGGTCATTTTTGCGGCGGTCCACCTGGACGCCACCGCGATCCTCTACAGCCTGCTGCTGGGCGTGGCTCTGACGGCGGCAAGGCTCTGGTACGGAAACCTGTGGGCACCGGTGATCATGGCTTGCGTGGTTGATGCGACGGTCCTGGGTATTGTGCTGCCCTACTTCTCATGACCTGGCCCGCACCCGCACCATGAGGTCACCGGTTGTTGTTGAGATCACCGCCTGTAGCCGGTGATCTCAACAACAACCGGTGACCTCACGCGGGACGGCGGGTGGAGCGGGTCAGGGCGCGCATCACGACGACGCCGATCCACGCCACCAGCAACACCCCGGCCAGTGCAAAGCCCCACGCCTCCAGACCGACCGAGTCCGTCCACGCGAAGACATCCGGCACCCCGAACCATTGCGCCAACGCCCCGGACAACGACGCCGCACCCACCACCAGCGCCACCATCACGGACACGGTGGTGATTCCGATGTTGTAGGTCAGCAGCCGCTTGGGATCGGAGTCGGCCCACCCATAGGCCCTGCGTGCCACCCAGCCTTGTGCCAGATCAAAGGTGCTCATCCCGGCGGTGAACAGCAGCGGCAACGTGAGCACCGCCCACCATGGAACGGCCGCCAGTCCTGCGGTTCCAGCCAGTAGGAGCAGGCTGATCTCCGTGGCGGTGTCGAACCCAAAACCGAACAGCAGCCCCACCACGTACATCTGCCGCGGCGTACGGATTCGCGCTCCGATCCGGTCCAGCAACCGTGTGACGGGACCGCCCGCAACGTGTCCCTCCGCACCGGGATCAGCCACCGAGTCCGACGACGAACCCGTGCGCGCCCCGCGCGAAGCCAATATCCGACGCAACGTGACAATGTTCAGCGCCGCGATGGCCAACAGGAACAGTCCCGCCACCAGCGGCCCCCAGACTCCGGTGAACTGGTGCCAAGCGGAGCCCTCATCTGCCACCGGTCCCATCAGAGCGGAAAGCCCAAAAGCCAACAGGAGGCACAGCCCCACCACCACCGTGGAATGTCCCATGGAGAACCAGAAACCAACGGTGGAGGCCGGCCGACCTTCAGCAAGCAACCGCCGAGTGGTGTTGTCGATCGCGGCAATGTGGTCAGCATCGAAGGCGTGGCGCACCCCCAGCAAAAAGGCCGTGACCCCCAACGCACCGGTGAACATTGCGGTGGTGCCATCGGCCTGCACCCCCAAGCTCAGATCAGCTGGCATCACAAACAAGAGCAGAGTCCCCCACCCCAGGGCGTGCAGGACCAAGACGGTCAGGGACACCAAGAGCGTGGATCTGCGTTCGCGCACCTGGACTTCCGCAGGCTGGGTGCCAACCTCAAGAGTTGCAGTCATTGATCTCAGTACTTTCGTAGATTCAGGCGTGGCTGATTTCCCCAGTGACCACGCAAGATGGCGTGAGCATCCAAGAGCAGGTTGTGAATGACCTCCGTGGATGGCCCCAAAATCCGAACAGCCAAGCCGGGTTCACTCAGCGGCGTGACCCCGCATCGCAACCCAGGTTCCGTGGCTTCACGTTGGGTCAACAGCTGGTGCACGGCTTCCACCACACGTGCATCAATCTCCGGGGCCACCGCCAACAACGTGCCCAGATGGGTGCGCCCAGCCATGAAACCGTGATCAGCCACGGCGTCGTCGTGGGGAACCAACCGCAGTGTGTCCAGGGTGATCAGTCTCCCGTCCGGCCGCGCCACGGTGGTGCGCAGCAGCACCGAAGACCACCGATAGAGCGAACCGTCCGGCGCCCACCCCGGGGTGATGACGTCCGTGAGCACCACGCGTGCGCTCGGTGACACGGTGACGTGGGTGCGCTGGAGGTAGTCGGCCTCCGCGTAAGCGATCAGAGCATCCGGAACCACCTCCAGGGTGGCACCGGGGCCCACGGTGAACGATTGTTCTTGAACCACAACCGATCCGGTGCTGCGGTAGACCTTGGTGGCCGATTGCGTGGTGACCAGCGCTGATGCACCCGAGCCCACATTCACGCAGAGTGAATACCTGTCCCCGCCGACGTAACCGCCACCGGGATTGACCACGGTCAGACACGGCTGTCCGGAGGAGTCCAGATACAGCGGACGCAGGAGCCGCAGGGCCCCGTGATGGCGCTGGCCGGTCACCACGTTCTGATCCCCGCGCCGCTCCACCTCCAGCCGCAGGCCGCCGGTCAACTGGTCCGCCGTCACCTCAGAAACCACGTCAGGTGCCAAGTCACTGGGCCAGGTCCAGCATCAGCACGTCACGCCGAATCCAGTCCAGCACGGTCTCCAGACCCTCATCTGTCTTGAGGTTGGTGAAGGCAAAGGGCTTGTCCTTGCGGAACACCCGCGAATCCGCCTCCATCACGGACAAATCAGCCCCCACGTAGGGCGCCAGGTCGGTCTTGTTGATCACAAACAGATCGGACTTGATCATGCCCTGGCCTGCCTTGCGGGGAATCTTCTCCCCCTGGGCCACGTCAATGATGTAAATGGAGAAGTCCACCAGCTCCGGCGAAAACGTGGCCGACAAGTTGTCCCCGCCGGATTCCACAAAAATCACCTGCAGATCCGGGTGTTTGCTCACCAGCTGCTCAATGGCGGCCTCGTTCATGGAGGTGTCCTCCCGGATGGCCGTGTGCGGACAGCCCCCGGTTTCCAGACCCACAATCCGGTCTTCATCCAGCACGGAGGTACGCGCCAGAATCTTGGCATCCTCAATGGTGTAGATGTCGTTGGTGATCGCCGCCGTGGACACCTCACCGTCCAGCGCGCGCGTGATCCGCTCCACCAGCTGGGTCTTGCCCGCACCCACCGGCCCGCCCACGCCAATCCGAATCGGCTCAGTTGCCATGTTTGCCTCCTTGATCTGGTTCTTGATTCACGACGACGGCCGCCGCATCCACCGTTCGCTGTAGACCTTGATGTCTACATGCTCTAGGCTCAGCCACATGAGTGACACCACCACCATCCGCGTCACCCGGGCCACGCGGGATTCGTTGAATGACCTGGCCGCCGTGCGTGGCGAATCCCTGACGGACACCATTGATCGCGCCACTCGCCTGTTGAAGCAAGAGCTCATGGGACAGGACCTGTCCTCCCCCCTGCGTGACGATGAACTCGCCTGGCTTGATGCTGACGCAGGGTGACGTGGTCGAACTCAACCTCGGCATGCCATCCGGCCCCGAGGCCGGTCTGATGCGGCCAGCCGTGGTTGTCACCGCCGAACAAGTCTTGCGCGGTGAGCCCAACGTGATCCAGGTGGTTCCGTTGACCCGCACTCTGCGCGAGAGCGGCTCTGAGGTGGTCATCGAGGCGGATTTACACAATGGACTGAGCGCAGAATCGGCCGCACAATGCCAGCACATCCGTTCCGTGGCCACCACGCGGGTCTCAGCGCGCATCGGCAATGTGGGACCGGCGGTCCTGCGGCAACTGCGAGCCACCGTGGCAACTCTGATTGACGCCTGAGCCGAATACTGGGCTGTGGAGGAACCACCGTTCATGACATGAACATCCGGGCTCGTTGCCAGGCATGACGCATTTGGTCGATCTCCAACGCGGGACTGACCGCGCCCACCTGGTCCTCCGTCAAGACCTCCACCCGCTCCACAGCCCGGGCCACCTCCGGGTGCATGGCGCGCAGTACCCTCTGACCTGCGTTTTGACCGATCGGGATGCCCCGCACAGCGTTCTGCGTCAGCGCGGTCAGGGACGTGAACAGGTGCGCAGCACAGGTGTCCTGCCAGTCCGTGCCGTGTTCACGGGCCAACAGGGCCAGCACCACGGGAACGCTGCCCACCGCGTCCCGGGCGGAAACCACCCGGGCGTAGTCGGTCACGGACCGGACGGGAAAGTTCTCCGCCGCAATCTGCACGGCCCGCCGCCCCATGGCCGCATTGGCTTCCCGGATCTGAACCGGAAGGCTCATGGCGTGCAGCATGGCATCCACCGTCACGGGGTCTGCACGGTCGTGGGCCACCGCACGAATTGCCCAGCCATCGGCCGGAACCAGTTGGTGGAGCAGGAAGCGGCGCAGCCATGCGTGAAAGGTCGGTTCATCGTGGACGACGTCGTCGTTGATTGCGGTTTCCAAGCCCAACGACTGGCTGAAGGCACCCGTGGGCAGCGCGGAGTCGGAGAACTGCAGCATGGTCAGCAGCCCGGAATCCAGGGAGACGGTCATCAGTGCGTGTGCTCGGCGTGCCGGAAGGGAACGTCCATCACGCGGTCCAGGCGGGCGAACCGCACACCGTGATCGGTCAGGAAGTGCTCGGCGGTGTGGTCGTACTGAACCACCATCACACCCGCATGCCCGTCAAGCCCCGCGAACTCAGCCTCCGGCCCAAAAAATTGCGCCGGCAGGTGGCGGTTGCCCAGCGAATGCGCCACAAATGCCGCTTCCTCCACAGTTGCCGGGGCTATGGCCAGAACTTCCGTGGGCAGCGTGGACACGACGACGACGTTGCGCCCCTCCCGGTGCAGGATGTCCCCGTCGCGCAGCTCACGGCGTTCGGTCAGCCGCAGTCCCAGCTCATTGCCGTGATCGGTGGTCACCCGCTGAACTCGCTGGCGCAGGGCGGCCCCTTCCAGGGCCACGCGCTCCACGTGCAGGTCAGCCTTCTCTTCTGCGGGGAGTTCGTGCAGGTTGCCTGCAATGGACTCGATGATCAACGGTTCAACTCCTGACAGCTTTGGGGTGCAAGGACGTGGGTGGCTCAGAACAGGAAGTAGCGCTGCGCCATGGCCAATTCCTGGGCCGGTTGCGCGGTGATGAGTTCACCGTCCACGCGCACCTGGTAGGTCTGCGGGTCCACCTCGATGTGTGGCGTCTCCCCGTTGTATTTCAGATCGGCCTTGGTCAGCGAGCGGATACCAACCACGGGCAGGGTGTTCTTGGCCAGACCGAATCGGGTGCGGACGTCGTCGTCGTGAGCGGCTGCGGAGACAAAGTGCACCGAATTGTGGGCGGGCGCTTGCCCCTGGGCGCCAAAAGCGTCCCGCATGAGCTGCGGCTGCGGTGTGGGGATGGAGGCGTTGGGATCGCCCATGACGGAGTGCACAATCTGGCCGCTCTTGAGCACCGCTGCTGGTTTGACCCCAAAGAACGCCGGCTCCCACAGCACCAGGTCCGCAAGTTTGCCCACCTCCACGGAGCCCACGTGCTGAGCAATGCCGTGGCTGATGGCGGGGTTGATGGTGTATTTGGCGATGTAGCGCTTGATCCGGAAATTGTCCCCGTGCTGATCTCCGGCCAGCGCACCGGTGCGCTTCTTCATCTGATCGGCCAGCTGCCAGGTTCGTAAGATCACCTCGCCCACCCGCCCCATGGCCTGAGAGTCCGAGGAGGTCATGGAGAAGACCCCCAGGTCATGCAGGACGTCTTCAGCAGCAATGGTCTCCGGGCGAATCCGGGAATCCGCAAAGGCCACGTCCTCCGGGATGGACGGGTTGAGGTGGTGGCAGACCATGAGCATGTCCAGATGCTCTTCCGCCGTGTTGCGAGTGAAAGGCAGCGTGGGATTGGTCGAGGACGGCAGCACATTGGCCATCCCCGCCATGGAGATGATGTCCGGGGCGTGCCCGCCACCGGCACCTTCCGTGTGGAAAGTGTGGATCACCCGGCCGTTGATGGCCCGGATGGTGTCTTCCACAAACCCGCATTCGTTGAGGGTGTCCGTGTGGATGGCCACTTGCAGATCGAACCGGTCTGCCGCGGTGAGCGCTGCGTCAATGGACCCGTGGGTGGCGCCCCAGTCCTCGTGAATCTTGAATCCAAGCACACCGGAACGCACCTGCTCCTCCAGGGGAGCCTGGGCTGCGGTGTGGCCCTTGCCCAGCAGCCCAAAGTTCATGGGGTAGGCATCCAGGGCCTGCAACATGCGTTCGATGTGCCACGGGCCGGGAGTGATGGTGGTGGCCTTGGAACCTTCGGCCGGGCCGGTGCCGCCACCAATCATGGTGGTGATGCCACTGGCCAGGGCGGTGCCGATCTGATCCGTGCCAATGAAGTGAATGTGGGTGTCCACCCCACCTGCCGTGAGGATCTTGTGTTCCCCGGCAATCACCTCCGTGGCCGCGCCGATCAGAATGTCCACGTTGTCCATCACATCGGGGTTACCGGCCTTGCCGATGGCGCTGATCCGGCCATCCACTATCCCCACGTCCGCCTTGAAGACTCCGGTGTGATCCACGATCACGGCATTGGTGATCACGGTGTCCACCACGCCATCAGCCCGGGTCAACCGACCCTTGTGGCCCATGCCGTCGCGGATGACCTTGCCACCACCAAAGACCACCTCATCGCCGGCATTGGCCAGGTTGCGGTTGGTGAGGTCCTGCTCAATCTGGGCAAAGAGTTCTGTGTCCGCCAGGCGAACTTTGTCACCGACCGTGGGGCCGTAGAGGGAGGTGTATTCGGATCGGGTGAGTTCACGCGCCATGAGTTGCGCCTTCCTGATCGTGTTGCACCCCGGTGCCGATCCGCGCGATCTCTCCTGTGCCGGCAAAGCTGACCAGCTGAACCGTCTTGGCATCCCCTGGCTCGAATCGCACGGCAGTGCCAGCGGGAATGTTCAGGCGGTACCCGACTGTGGTGCCCCGGTCGAACTCCAAGCCGGGGTTGGCTTGGGCGAACGGGAAATGGGACCCCACCTGCACGGGGCGGTCCCCACGGTTGATGACTTCCACTTCCACGGTGGGCCGGTGCGGGTTGATGGTCACGGGTTCATCCCGCAGCACGTACTCACCGGGGGTCATGCTGGTTGCTTTTATGGCATCCGAGCCAGGTCGGATGGGTTCGTGAACGGTCACCAACTTGGTGCCGTCCGGGAAGGTGGCCTCCACCTGCACGGAATGGATCATCTCTGCCACCCCGTCCATGACCTCCTGGTCGGTCAAGATGGTGGCTCCCCAGGACATCAGATCAGCCACCGTACGCCCGTCACGGGCAGCCTCCAGCAGTTCTGCGGAGATCAGCGCCACCGCTTCAGGATGGTTGAGCTTCAACCCACGGTCACGACGACGCCGAGCCAGGTCACCGGCCGTGACAATCAGTAGTTTTTCTTGTTCCCGGGGTGTCAGGTACATGTTTCAACGCTAACGGCGCCACGTTTCAGGCTCGTGTCCGGTGCGCTGGAGTCCACCTTCTGAGGAAAGCCAGTCGATCGACTGAGCAGTCTGTTTACCGGGCGCCAGCTTCCGAAAATCTCCAAGTTTGGCTCCGAAAATCTCCAAGTTTGGCTCCGAAAATCTCCAAGTTGCGGCATGATGGGCTCATGGATGAGATTCCCGACTCCTACCCGCGACATGCACTGTCGCTGGTTCAGGAAGCACTCGCAGACACTCCCGTCGTGGTTCTGCAAGGTGCCCGCCAAGTTGGCAAGAGCACGCTCGCGCAGATGGCATCACAAACCATGGAAACCACAGTCGTGTCCATGGATGACGCCTACAACCGATCACTGGCCACGGAGGATCCGCAGTTCTTCGTAGAGCAAGCAGGCCAGGGCATGTTGGTGGTTGATGAAGCTCAACGCGCCCCAGAACTCATCCTTCCCATCAAGGCCTCCGTGGATCGGGTGCGCCGTCCGGGGCGGTTTTTACTCACAGGCTCCGCGGACTTGCTGCATGTGAAGGGTGTTGGAGATTCCCTGGCTGGGCGGGCTGAGACCGTTGAACTCATGACCTTGAGCCAGGGTGAAATCGCCCGCCGCAACTCCCCTGAAGATTTCGTCTCCTGGTTGCTGAGCGGGGCGCAGTCACCTGGTGCTGTCCTCCCCCTCGCCCCTGACACAGTGGTCACCGGTGGCTACCCGGAGATTCTCTCCCGTTCTGGACGCCGGAGGGACCGCTGGTTTGCCTCCTACACGGACCGATTGGCGGACCATGACGCACGTGATCTGCAATCAGGCGGTTTCGCCGACCACATGGCTGCGTTACTCCGTCTCCTTGCTTCCCAGGGTCAATCGGAACTGGTCAAAGCAAAGGAAGCCAGGACCCTGGGGATATCAGAAAGCACGCTCGACTCATACCTTCGCTTGGCTCACGTCATGCGCTTGGTGACCACCACTCAGCCGTGGCGCCGCACCCCCAGGAGCCGCCTGTCCAAACGACCGAAAATCTCACTCACGGACACAGGCCTTGCAGCCCATTTGGCAGGTTTCACCGCCGCCATGGCCACAACTGTGGGTGGACGGGAGTTCTACGGAACGCTGGTGGAGCAGTTTGTTGCTCTTGAGCTCAAACGACAACGCACGTGGTCGCAACAATCATTCGATCTTTATCATTACCGCGACCACGATGGCCCCGAGGTGGATTTGCTCCTGGAGCTCTCAGACGGACGCTTGATAGCCATTGAGGTCAAGAGTGCGAGCACCGTGAATGACCGATCATGGACTGGGCTCAAACAATTCCGTGATCATGTTCCAGACCGTGAAGTGGTGGGTGTTGTGCTGCACACTGGCACTGACGCGGCTCACCTCAATGATTGGCTTCACGTGTTACCCATCAGCTCGCTGTGGAGTCATCCCGAGCTCTAAGGGCTCACCCACCTCACACCGCCAGCGCCTCCCGGGCGGCATCCACGGCGGCCTCATCTGCACGCCCGGCCCGCACCACCCGACCGGTGGCCAGGACCGCGTATTCGTCTGCGGCGTCCAGGGCAAAGCCCACCTTCTGTTCGGCCAGCAACACCTGGGTTCCCGAACGGGAGGCCAGGCCCACGATCTTCTCTTCGATCTCCTGGACCACGGAGGGCTGGATACCTTCCGACGGCTCGTCCAGCACCAGCAAACGGGGTCCGGTCAACAACGCCCGGGCAATGGAGAGCTGCTGCCGTTGGCCACCGGAAAGCAGTCCTGCCCTACGGTCCATCAGCGGGTCCAGGGCGGGGAAGAGTGCCAGCACCTCATCCATCCGACCCCGCCCACCGGGGTGGGCTTCTGCCACCACCAGCAGGTTTTCGCGTGTGGTCAGGTTGCCAAAGGACTGCTGCCCCTGGGGAACCCACGCCAATCCCGCACGTACCCGCTGATGGGCAGACATCCGCGTGATGTCCTCCCCGTCCCAGGTGATTCGCCCGGAACGCACCGGCAGCAAGCCCATCACGGTCTTCAACAGGGTGGTTTTACCGGCACCGTTGTGCCCCAGGACGGTGGTGACGCCGTCGTCGGGAATGCTGAGGTCAATGCCGTGCAGAACTTCCGTGCGCCCGTACCCGGAGCGCACATCCTCCAGTATGAACATCAGTTCTCCTTGCTCTGTGTGCTGCCGGGAACAGTCACGGTCTCCGGGTCCAGTCCCACAAGCGCAGCTTCCACCCGCGCTTCTTTCAGGTTTTTGGTCCCGGCGGTGCCCAGGTAGATCTCCTGCACGGTGGGATCGGCCTGGACCTGCGCCACCGTGCCCTCGGCAATGACCTTCCCCGCTGCCATCACGGTCACGGACTGGGCGTATTTGCGCAGGAACTCCATGTCGTGCTCAACCACGATCACCACATGCCGTGCAGCCAGTTTTGCCAGCAGCTCCCCCGTGGCATCCCGTTCGTCCTGACTCATACCCGCCACGGGCTCATCCAGCAGCAGCACCGTGGCATCCTGGACCATGAGCATGCCGATTTCCAGCCACTGCTTCTGCCCGTGGGACAGCACCCCGGCTTTGGTTTCCTGATGTTGGGTGAGGCCAATGGTCTCCAGAACCTCCACAATCCGCGGGGAGACACCGTGACGAGCTCGCAGCATTTCCCGGGGGCGTCGTCGCAGACCGGCAGCAATGTCCAGATTCTGCAGCACGCTCAGGTCCTCAAAAACACTGGCGGTCTGGAACGTTCGCCCCACGCCGTAGCGCACAATCTTGTGAGTTTTGCGCCCCACCAGCTCATGCCCGTTGTGGTTGATGGAGCCCTGAGCCGGCGCCAACGCCGTGACAGCATCAATGGTGGTGGTCTTCCCCGCACCGTTGGGCCCGATCAGGAAGCGCAAATCCCCCTGCTCCACCCTGAGATTCACGCCGTCAACGGCCACAAACTTGTCAAACACCACGCGTAGATCGCGGATTTCCAGATAACTGGGGCGGTGGTCGCGGGTCATCGGGCAGCCTCCGGTTGGTGGGTTTCAGATTGACGACGACGCCGCAGCACTCCCGCCACGGAAGCCAACCCACCGGGCAGAAAACCAATGACCAGGATGAACAGCAGACCTTGGAAGTAGACCCAGAAGGACGGGAACGCGGAAGCAAGCTGAGTCCCGGCAAAGGACACCGCAATGGAGCCGAGCACAGGTCCAAGCCATGTGGCCCGGCCACCGATGGCCACGCCAATCAAGAACGCGATGGACGGGATCACGCCAATGTCCGCCGGGGAAATGATGCCCACCACCGGCACGAACAACGCTCCACCGATGGCTGCGAACAGTGCAGCAATCATGTAGGCCACGGTCTTGATCAGGGCCGGGTCATAGCCCAGGAATCGCACGCGCTCCTCCTGATCACGCACGGCCACCAGAAGCTCACCAAAGCGGGACCGGTAGAGCTGCCATGTCACAGCCAACATGGCCAGCAAGACCAGCGCCACCACCAGGAACAGAACGGTGCGGTTGGTGGAATCGGAGAGATCCCAGCCAAACAGGGAATGAAAGTTGGACAAGCCGTTGGACCCGTTGGTCAGCACCGGCTGGCCGATGATCAGAACAGCAAAGGCGGCGGCCAATGCCTGGGACAGGATGGCAAAGTAGGCCCCCTTGACCCGGCGGGAGAAGATGGCCCAGCCCAAAAGTCCCGCGACTGCGGTGGGCACCAGGATGATGGCCACCACCGCAACCACCGGGTGCTGCACGATTCCCCACAGCTCAGGAAGCTGCTCCACACCGTTCTGACGCATGAACGTGGGGATGGATTCACCCTCCAACGTGGTGTCCGCCAAGGTCATGTGCATGGCCATGATGTAGGCGCCCAGCCCGAAGTACACGCCCTGCCCCATGGTGAGCATCCCACCGCGGCCCCAGGCCAGCCCGATCCCAACGGCCACCATGGCCACGCACAGATACCGGCCCAGCAGGTCCAGTCCAAAGCCGCCCAGAGTCAGCGGCGCAATCACCAGCAGCAGCACCGCCCCGATGCCCAGACCCAGCAGGGCACCACGTGGCCCGGTGGTCCACACACCAGCTCCCTCCTTCACCGCCGGAAGGGTTCGGGTTCCAGTTGAGGTGGGCGGCGTCGTCGTTGTGTCTTGTGGTGAAACTGTGGTGGTCATGCCAACCCCCTGGTGCGTGTGGCCACAATGCCCTGTGGGCGAATCTGAAGGAAAGCCACCACAATCACCAGGACAATCACCTTGGCAATGGAGGCAGTGGTGCCGAATTCAAAGAAAACCTGCAGCAGGCCCAACCCTGCGGCGGCTATGACTGCTCCGCGAATCTGACCGATTCCCCCAGCCACCACCACCAGGAAGGCATCAACAATGTAAGTGGTTCCCAAAGTGGGGCTGGTGGAGCCGATCAAGGTAATGGCCACACCGGCCACACCCGCCAAACCCGAGCCGATGAAAAAGGTCAGCGCATCCGTGCGTCGTGAAGAAATCCCGGACGCCTCGGCAAGATCGCGGGACTGGACCACCGCGCGAATCCGGCGCCCCAGGGAGGTCTTGGTCATCAACAGAGAGAGCCCCGCAACCACCACAACGGTGAGCACCAGGATGAAGACCCGCGACGCCGGAACCGGAGTTCCCAAAATCATCACGGGGCCGGACAGCAGCTCAGGCAATTTCACGTCCACGGAAGGAGCGCCAAAAATATCCCGAGCCAACTGCTGCAAGATCAAACTGACGCCAAAAGTCACCAGTAGGGTGTCCAGCGGCCTGTGATACATCCGCCGCAACAACGTGGCCTCAAGAATCAGACC
The DNA here is from genome assembly GCF_030538595.1 of Kocuria sp. Lineage (GTDB taxonomy): Bacteria > Actinomycetota > Actinomycetes > Actinomycetales > Micrococcaceae > Kocuria. Next base: position 71,681 of record NZ_JAUNTS010000009.1, on the reverse strand, counting down.
CAGCGTGCCGCCGATCAGGAAAGCCAACGGAAGGCTGACCAGCAAAGAAACACCCGCGCTGCCCAAGATCTGCTGAACCGTGAAAGCTGTATAAGCCCCGGCCATGATGAACTCGCCATGGGCCATGTTGATCACGCCCATTTGGCCGAAGGTCAAAGACAGGCCCACCGCGGCCAGCAATAAGACCGAGCCCAGGCTCAAGCCCGCAAAAAGTTGACTGATCAGGATTTCCACGTGCGCCCCCTTTCATAAGTGGTGATGGTGTGGTGCTCAGGGAAAAACAGAAGTGCGGTCATTCCGGACCCCTCATGCACCGGTGATGGACTCCGCCCAGGGGTAGGTCCCCAAGAAGGGGTCTGGTGTGACGGGTTCAGGGGCCTCCCAGACGGTGTCGATCAAGCCGTCTTCACGGATCTGACCAATCCGAGGGGTCTTGGAGATGTGCTGGTTTTCGCCATCCACCGTCACCTCCCCCTCCGGTGCGTCAAAGGTGATCTCGCCGGTCTCAGCAGCCTCCTGGACTGCTGCCACGTCAAAGGAACCGGCCTTTTCAACCATGGCCTTCCACAGGTAAACCGAGGTGTAGGCAGCCTCCATGGGATCCGAGGTCACCTGGTTCTGGCCGTAGCGCTCCTTGAAGTTGGCCACGAACTCATCATTGGTGGGGGTGTCAATGGTCTGGAAGTAATCCCAGGCCACGTACTGACCCTCAATGTTGTCCACCCCAATGCCCGGAACTTCTTCCTCCGCAATGGACACGGACATCACGGGCATGGTCTCCGGGTCCAGGCCCACTGCGTTGTACTGGCGGAAGAACGCCACGTTGGAGTCCCCGTTCAAGGTGTTGAACACGGCATCCGCATCAGAAGCCAGCGCCTTGTTCACAATCGTGGAGAACTCCGTGGAGCCCATGGGCACGTATTCCTCGCCCACGATCTCCATGCCATGCGCTTGCGCGTAGGCATGGATGATCCGGTTGGCGGTCCGCGGGAAAACATAGTCGGAGCCCACCAAAAAGATCTTGGTGTGGCCCTGTTCCCGCAACCAGTCCAAAGCCGGGATGATCTGCTGGTTGGTGGTGGCCCCCGTGTAGAAAATGTTGGGGGAAGCCTCCAGACCCTCGTACTGCACCGGGTAGAACAGCAGGGAGTTCTGGGCTTCAAAGACCGGGAGCATCGCCTTGCGCGACGCTGAGGTCCAGCCGCCAAAGGTGGCTGCAACGCAGTCCTGACGGATCAACTTGCCGGCTCGCTCGGCAAAAATGGTGGGCTCGCTGGCCCCATCTTCCGTGACGGGTTCGATCTGTTTGCCGAGCACACCGCCGTCGTCGTTGATTTCCTCGATGGCCATGTTCAGCGAGCGATTCACGGTGGTCTCACTGACCGCCATGGTGCCGGACAGGGAATTGAGGAGGCCCACTTTGATGGTGTCGCCGTCGGTGTTCACGCAAGACTCCCGCGGGACCTGCTCTGCGGCGGCCTCGGCCTGCGGGTCATAGCGCTGGCCACATCCAGTCAAGACCAGTGCTGCAATCAGCGGTAGAACTGCGCTCAGGGTGGTACGTGGGGACACGGCGGCTCCTCAAGAACTGGCGGGGAGGGCCCGCTGCGGTCAAGGCGCCTATGACGTTAAAGAAGCCGTGTTTCCGTGTGTGTGCCCGTATGTTTCCGCTCCACGCATGACGTGTTGCAGCTCTGTGTCGCGCGTTAACTCCACGTTTCGCGTCCCGGTGTTCTCCGTAGCGCGCGAGTGCGCCGTCGTCGTGCCCACACCCTCCACCCTCCCGCCCCATCCCGCCTAACCCCTCCTGACCCCGTGAGATCACCGCTTTGTGTTGAGATCACCGGCTACAGGCGGTGCTCTCAACAACAACCGGTGATCTCACGGGAAGGGTGGAGCGGGCCCGGGTAGCTGCAAGTGGTCCTTTAGTTGCCTTCACTCCGGCCGTTCGGACGAGGCGCACGTGCGTGGGTGCCTCCTACGGTTGGACAAAGGCCAGGATCAACAGCACCGCAACACCTCCGCCGTCCGGTCTGGCGCACCACCATCTGTCAGGAGATCCCCGTGACTCGCACCACCTTGGAGCCACCCACCATGAATCACGCTGCCCCTCACCCCCGGCCAGAGGTCAACAGCCCGGGCAAGTTGCCCCCGCTACCCACGCCCACGGGCGCAGACATGTTCTGGGGTGCAACTTCCCTGGTAACGGGGCTGATCGGTGCAGTGGCAGGAGCAATCCTTGCCGACCGGGTCATGGGCCTTGCGGGTGCGGATGTGCTTGCCGTACTGCTGATCGGAGGCGGTCTGGGCATGTGGTTGCCCCTCATCTGGGGCGTGATTCGGCGCCGGGGCTGGAGCCTGCAGGAGATTGGATTTCGCCGCGGTCGCCACAGCTTGCTCCACCTGATCTACCAGATCCCGGTGGCCATCCTGGGCTCCGGATTCCTGGCTCTGCTGGTTGGACCCGCCCTTCAGCTCACACCAGCAGGTGGATCACACACCGGACAGTCATTGGAGGCCTCTCCCCTGCTGGCTCTGGGAGCTGCGGCCATGATCGTGCTGGTTATCCCGCTGGCCGAGGAGTTGTTGTTCCGCCGCATTCTTCTGGACTGGTTGATCTCCAAGATGCCGGTGGTTGCAGCGGGGGCGATCGTCGTCGTGGTGTTTGCGGCAGCCCATCTGTCACCGCCGGTGATGCTCTACATCTTGTTCCTGGGTACGGCCCTGACGTGCATGCGCCTCTGGTACGGCAACCTGTGGGCACCGTTGATCCTGCACATGTGCAACAACGGGCTGATCACCGCCATCACGCTGCTGGTGATTTTCCTCCGGTAACCCAGCCCCCTCCGTGAGGTCACCGGTTGTTGTTGAGATCACCGGCAACAGGCGGTGATCTCAACAACAAGCGGTGATCTCACGGGCATTAGACGGTCGGAGTCTCCACCGCCTTGGAGATTGGCAAGTGAATCAGCGTGGGGCCGTCAGCTTGCAGGGCTTCCAACACAAGGTCGGCCACGTCGTCGCTAGTGGCCGAAACTCCCCGCGCTCCAAAGGCCTGGGCCAGCGCAACCCAATCCGGCTGACGCAAATCAACGGCCAACGGATCAATGGAACGGTCCTCCATGTTGGCCCGAATTTCCCCGTAGCCACCGTTGTCCACACACACGATGGGCAGGGTGATCCCCAACTCCACGGCGGTCATGAGCTCCTGGATGGAGAACATCAGGGCGCCATCACCCACCAGGCACACCACCGGGCGCTCGGGTGCAGCCAGCTTGGCCCCGATGGAGGCCGGCAGCCCGTACCCCAACGTGGCGTATGTCCCCATGTAAAGCAGGGAATTGGGCAGCTGCGCCCGGAAGAACGTGGTGGAACCCATGTAGGTGACCTGGGAGGAATCCCCACCAATGATGGTGTCCGCAGGCACCGCGTTCATGATTGCCTCGTTGAGCTCGGCCAGCTCGGGAGCCCACTTCCGGCCCTCTTCATCCAATCGCGCGAACACCTCAGACAGATCCCGCGCCTCCCGGGGCTCCACATCCCCCAGGGCTTCAATGAGCTGAGGCACCACGGCGGCCGAGTGGCCCGGTAGCTCAATGTCCGGGTCCAGGTTGCACAACATCTGATCGCGCATGATGTCCACGCGGATGATGGGACCATCCGGGGTGATGTCCCCGCCCCACAGCTCGGCTGCCCCCACCTTGGAACCGATCACCAGAAGCGCATCCGCTGAGCGCAGGAACTCATGTGCCGTCTGTAACCGCAGGTCAGCCCCCAGAGACAGCCGATGCCGCTCCGGGATGGCGCCCTTGCCGTTGGTGGTGGTGATGACCGGCGCTTCCAGCTTTTCCGCCAATTCCAGCAGCGACTCACCCGCTGCCAGCGATCCCCCGCCAGCCAGAATCACGGGGCTCTTGGCTTGTTTCAGCGCCACAGCCGCCCGTTCGACGTCGTCAATCGGCGCCGGCTGCGGGGTACCCAGTGGCCGCGGGGCCACCTGATGGTCCGTGTAGTCGAGTTCCGCTTCCAAAATGTCCAGCGGGATTTCAATGTGGACAGGCCGCGGGCGAGAGTGGGTGAAATCGCGCATGGCGTCGTGAATCATGGTGATCGCCTCTGAACCATGCGTCACCCGGCGGCTCTTACCCACAATTGAATTGACTGCACCTGATGGATCCTTGGTTTCATGCAAGTCTCCGATGTCGCGGAAGTCTTGGCCCAGCGGGCGGCCCGGGGAGAGCAGGATCATGGGGCGTGACTCCGCATAAGCAGTGGCTGCCCCGGAGAGAGAATTGAGCAACCCGGGGCCCGACGTCGTGATAACCACCCCCGGCAACCCCGACACCAAGGACCATCCGTCCGCGCCGTAAGCAGCACCCTGTTCATGGCGCGGGGTGACAGCGCGAATCCCCAATTCGCGCATTGGCCGGTAGAACTCCAGCGAGTGGGTCCCTGGGATGCCAAAAATGGTGTCGATCCCGTAGCCCTTGAGGGTTTCCAGAACGGCGCGGCCGGTGGTGCGGTGAGGATTCACGTGTGTTCCTTAATGGTGGGTCAGAGTCCGTGAGATCACCGGTTGTTGTTGAGATCACCGTCTACAGCAGGTGATCTCAACAACAACCGGTGATCTCACGGAAGGGTGCATCAGGCTTCTTGGTCAGCTATGAAGTACAGCCGCTTGTTGACAAACTCGTTCATGCCCAGCGGCCCCAGCTCGCGGCCGTAGCCCGAGCGCTTGACGCCACCAAATGGCATGTCGGCGGTTTCGGCGGACGGTGCGTTGACCGCGCTCATGCCCACATCCAGCAGCTGCGCAATGGCTTCAGCGCGCTTGGTGTCCGTGCTGTGCACTGATCCGCCCAAGCCAAAGGGGGTGTCGTTGGCCAAGGACAACGCCTCCTCGTCCGATTCCACCTTGTAAACCACAATCACGGGGCCGAACAGTTCCTCCGTGTACGCCGCCATGCCGGGCTTGATGTCAGTGAGCACAGCGGGGCTGAAGAAAGCCTCCGGACCTTCGGACAGCTCGCCACCCACATGCAGGGTTGCCCCTTCTTCAACGGCCTGGCGCACCTGGGCGTCAAGGGTCTCCGCGGCGGACCGCGATGACATGGGGCCGTAGGTCTTGGGCTTTTCCGACGCCGGATCGGCCGGCTCCAGTTTGCTGGTCAGGCGGACGAGTTCGGCCACAAAGTCATCGTAAATATCCGCGGAGACAATGATCCGCTTGTTGGAATTACAAGCCTGGCCGGTGTTTTCAATCCGGGTGTCAAAAGCCAACTTGGCCGTGGTGGCAAGGTCTTTGGCATCCAGGACAATGAACGGGTCCGAGCCACCCAGCTCCAGAACTACTTTCTTCAAGTGGCTCCCGGCAATGGCTGCCACCTTGGCACCGGCCCGCTCAGAACCCGTGAGGGACACTCCCTGGATACGCGAGTCACCAATGATCTGTTCAATCTGATCATGCGTGGCAAAAATGTTCTGGTACACGCCCTCCGGGAATCCAGCGTCCCGCATCAGGTCTTGAATGGCCAACGCGGCCTGCGGGCAGGATTCGGCGTGCTTGAGCAACAGGACGTTACCCAGCATCAGATTGGGGGCTGCAAAGCGGGCCACCTGATAGAAGGGGTAGTTCCACGGCATGATGCCCAGCAAAACCCCAATCGGCAGGGACTGGATCACGGCCGTGCCGTCTGCGCTGGAGTTGATGGGCTGCTCAGCCGCCAGCGCCGGCCCCTGCTTGGCGTAGTAGTCAAAAATTTCCGCACAGAACTCTGCCTCACCGCGGGATTCGCCCAGCGGTTTGCCCATTTCCTGGGTGGCAATTGCGGCCAGTTCATCCGCGCGATTCTTGAACAACTCGGCCAGATTGGTCACCAGCCGTGCCCGTTCTTCAATGGGCGTTGCCCGCCACGCCGCGTATCCGGACTCAGCGCGGGCCAGAACGTCCTCGATCTGGTCATCAGCCAAGCCTTCGTATTCGGCCACGGTCTGCCCGGTGGCCGGGTTCACCGTCTTGTACTGGAGTGCGTTACTCATCTGATTCTCCTCAGTGCTTTGCATCACGTACTTCTGGCCATGCTTCTACAGGCTTCCCGGACTCGCCAGGGGCGTTCGCTGCCAGATGGAGCTTCCCGTGGCATACATCGGGGGCGCTCCGGGCGCCTGTGGCCCACGCCCACAGCAGATACCCCGCAGCGGCCACCAGGAAGGTGGGAACACTCGCACCCACGGGGCTCGGCACCCAATAGGTCAGCACCAGTGAGGTGCCAGCCGCCACCACCCACACAACGACGGCGCCCGCGTTGACCCCGTTCCCGTACCAATAGGCACCGCCCTGACCACGCAGAATGTCAGCCGTGTAGCTACGGCGCTTCACCACGTAGTAGTCGATCAGCATGATGGCGAACACTGGGATGAACAGGGAACCGATCAGGGAGAGAAAACTGGTGAATTGGTCCAACAGGGCCAGCCACGTGGAGCCAAGAATGGAAATACCACCCAGAACAAGGGCCGTGGGCAGGAACCGGATCCGATGGGAGGGGGCTGCATTCACCACGGAGGAAACCATCCCGTACACCACCATGGTGTTGGTGGCCATCACGGACAGGAACACCACCAGCGCAACGGGAGCGCCAAAGGCATCCACCAGGACGGTGGGATCAAAACCCACCGCCTCACCGCCGTCCAGCACCACGTATGTGATTGCGGTTGCCCCCAACGTCATGGCGGAGACCGTGGACAGCAGATAGCCCGCGCCGGAGCCAGCCACTCCTGCACGTTGCGACCGGGCCAAGCGGTTGAACTCAGCCGAGAGCACCGTCCAGGAGATGGCTGTGGCAATCACTATGTCCAGTACGCCCACCTGGTCCAGTCCAAGGGAGGGATCGGCTGGCACCGCCAAGAAGTCCCCCAGGGGAAACGCAGTGAGGGCTGTGACAAAAATCCACCCCATGACACCCCGGATCACCAACGCGAACCAAGGTTCCACTCGCGCGATTCCAACATGTCCAAAGATCGCCAGCACCACCACCAGGCTCTGACACAGGACGGAGAACAACACCGGGTTGGAGAATCCGGTGGCTTGGAAGACCAGGTGGTTGACGGTGACCCCAGCCAACATGGCCTGAACCCAACTCCATCCCATGAGGATCACCACATTGGACACCATGGGCAGAATCGAACCCCTCAGACCAAAGGCCCCTTTGGTCAAGGCCATGGTGGGCAACCCTGTGCGGGTCCCCATGTTTCCCACCAGAACCAGTACCACCGCACCCACGGCGGTACCCACCACGATCAGCCCCACAGCGGTGGGCCACGCAACGGCGGGCACGAACAGGGTTCCGGTGAGCAAAGTGGTGACCACCAGGTTGGCGGCCAGCCAGATCATGAAGATGCGCGGCCCGGCCAAGGTTCCCTTGATCGGCCCAAATCCCTCCGAGTTGGCGTCCAGGTGATCGGACAGCCGGGACCAGGCACTCACGTGTGCTCCCCGGGAGTTGGTGCCTGGTTGATTTCGCCCGCCAGTCGCCGGTCCCATGCGGTGAGCACCTGGGCCTCCGTGGGGCGGGTGACCAGAGAAACCACCACGTACACCACCGCGGAGACTCCCAAGCCAATGTAGATGGGGGCGTTGGCCGTGACCCCAAAGACCAGCATGCCGATCACAACGCCAACGGAGCCAGCCACCATGGACCAGGCAGCCCCCAGCGAGTTTCCGCGCCGCCAGATCAACCCGCCCAGAATGGAGACCAACAGCCCACCCACCAGAATGCCGTACGCAATGGTGAGTGCCGTGACCACACTGGTGACCAGCACGGAAGCCACCGTGACCACCACCCCCAGGGTCAGCAGGTAGATCCGGTCTCCCAGCAGGGAAGGCTGGTCATTATTTCTGCCAGTCAGCAGGCTGCGGAGCAGGGGAACGACGTCGACCCTGGCCACCGTTGCGGAGGCGATCAAGGCACCCGAAGCGGTGGACATCATGGCGGCCACACCTGCGGCCAGCACCACACCACCCAAACCTGCGGGGACATGCAGTTGCGCCATCTGAGCAAAAGCGTCCTCGGCATTGTCCAAGGTGGGCAGAACTGCTGCCGCTGCGGTACCGATCAGGGCACCAGCCACACCGTAGAGACCCACGTACACCGCCGCGGCGGTGCCACCCCAGCGCGCCACCTCCGGCGAGCGGGCGGTGAAGACTCGCTGCCAGATGTCCTGCCCGATCAGCATGCCGAACCCGTAGACCACGAACATGGTCATGATCGACTCGAATCCCATGGCTCCCGGGGCAAAAAACGTGGCATCCAACCGTTCAGAGAGACCGGAGAAGCCACCCGCTGCGGCCAGGGAGAACGGGAGCAGGATCAGGAAGATGCCCACGGTCATGAAGATGAACTGCATCATGTCCGTCAGGGTGATGGACCACATGCCACCCAGCACGGAGTAGGCCACCACAACCAGTCCACCCAGCAGGATGGCTCCGGTCCGGTCCACGGGGAACAGCACGGAGAAGATGGAGGCGTAGGCAGAGGTGGAAGTCACCGCCAGCATGAGGGTGTACGCCAGCATGACCACGGAGGAAACTCGGGAGGCAATGCCGGCCCCGTAACGCAATCCCAACATCTGGGAGACGGTGTAAATCTTCAACCGGGTGAGCCGTCCGGCAAACACCAGGCTCAGAATCAACAGTCCAATGGCAATGGCCATGACCAGCCACATACCGGAGATTCCCCAGGTGTAGCCCAGTCCGATTCCACCCACCGTGGAAGCCCCACCGAGCACCACGGCAGACATGGTTCCGGTGTAGAAGAACGGTCCCAGGCGCCTACCGGCCACCCGGTAGTCCTCGGTGCTGAAGGCCCGGCGGGCGGCCCACAGTCCGATGGCCACCATGGCCACCAGTACCCCACGATGATGGCGACGTTCACGGTTACCACTCCTCAGACATTGACTGATTGTTGACACAGACGAAACAAAAGTTTCTCCATAGTGTAGGTACAGTGTGACTCATGGCATAGTTCTTGGCGATGTCCACCGTGTAAATCCTTGAACACGGCACCACCACCCCGGCTGCCACCCGGCCCTCACTGGAGGTCACGCATGAAAGCTCTGCCCGTGCACAGCGGTGCGGGTGACCCAAGGATTGGGATGCGGCTGCGCAACCTCCGGCGTCGTAATCACATGACCGTGGAACAGCTGGCCGCTGCCGCAGAACTGTCCAAGGGGTTTGTCTCCCGTGTTGAGCGGGACCTCACCTCCCCCTCCGTGGACGCGCTGGTGCGACTGTGCCGGGTGCTGCGCGTGGAGGTGGGGGAAGTTTTTGCCCCCGAATCCGCCGTGGACGTGGTGCGATTGGCCGATGCCCCGGAGGTTCATCTGGGGGGAGAAGGCATCCGTGAGCAACTGGTCACTCCCTCCGGGAACCGGGCGCTGCAGATCATCCGCGCCACCGTGGCACCGGCCGGCCGCAGTGAGGACGAGCTCTACAGCATGGACTGTCGGCATGAAGCCCTGCATGTGATCACCGGTCAATTTGTGGTGAGCACCCCGGACCACAGGCTGGAACTTGCCGCCGGGGACACCGTGAGTTTCCCGGGTTCTGAGCCCCACGGGTGGGAGAACCCCGGTCCCGAACCCGCCACCGTCCTGTGGATCATGGCCACCTGAGAACCAGCAACCCGATCACAAGTCCCAGTAGCAAGGAGAATCTGATGGAACCCGAACGCGTGACCCACACCGGAGATGACGGCCGCACCCTGGTGGGCCCGGTCAATGCCGCCAAGACTCCCCGATGGGCGGGGGTGGGCACCTTTGCGCGCTTGCCGAGGACAGACCAGGTGGAACACACCGACATTGCCGTGTTGGGCATTCCGTTCGATGCGGGGGTTTCCTACCGCTCCGGGGCACGGTTTGGGCCCAACCACGTCCGGGAATCCTCCCGCCTTCTGCGCCCGTTCAATCCCGCGCAGTCTGCATCGCCCTTCACCTTGGCCCAGGTGGCCGATGCCGGGGACCTGATTGGCAACCCGTTCGAGATCACGGAGGCCATTGAATCCATTGCTGCGGGCGCCTCCCAGCTGATGGCTGACGGCACCAAACTGGTCACCATTGGGGGGGATCACACCATCGCGTTGCCGCTGCTACGTGCACATCACGCGATTCACGGGCCGGTTGCCCTGCTGCACTTTGACGCCCACCTGGACACCTGGGACACCTATTTTGGTGCCGAGTACACCCACGGAACCCCCTTCCGCCGCGCCCATGAAGAAGGTCTGATCGACCCGGAAGCCGTGATGCACGTGGGCACCCGCGGGCCGCTCTACGGGACACAAGACCTTGACGACGACGCCCGGTTCGGCTTTGGCATTGTCTCCTCCGCCGACGTCATGCGCCGCGGGGTGGACGCCGTGGTGGAGGTGCTGCGCCAGAAGGTGGGGGATCGCCCGCTCTATGTCTCCCTGGACATTGATGTGCTGGATCCAGCACACGCCCCGGGAACCGGCACGCCGGAGGCCGGCGGCATGACCAGCCGGGAGGTCTTGGAAATCCTGCGCGGTTTGCGCGGACTCAACATTGTGGGGTGTGACGTGGTGGAGGTCTCCCCCGCCTATGACCACGCGGAGCTCACTGGTATTGCCGCCGCGCATGTCACCTACGAGATGATCACCCTGCTGGCTCTGGGTGCCGACGCCGAACCGGGCAGCCCCGCCTACGGGATCACCGGCAACACCTATGGGACCCCTGCGGAGTCATGACGCCGGTACGGCCGCCCCAAGGCGCTGCATCCACCAGGCGTGGAACTCACCGATGTGGTGTTCGCTGGGGACCAGTGCGCCTCCTGCCCTGTAGGCGCGGGAGTGCATGGAAGGCTGCGTCAGTTCGCAGGCCTCAAAGTCCTGCTGATTCACACGGTGGAAGAGTTCCACTGATGCGGTGATCTCCACCTCCCCGGTCTCCACACGCTCCACCACCTCCGGCAGGAACAGCCAATCGCACACCACAGTGGTGCGCGATTCCGAGAGCGGAAACATGCGGTGGATGATCACGTGATCGGGCACGGTGTTGATGAACACCTGCGGCTTGACCGTGATGGCGTAGTACTTACGGTCTTGGTCAGGGGCAATGGAAGGTAGCTCGGTGACACCTTGGGAACCATCCACCGTGAAGCCCTTGATCTGCTCCCCAAAGGTGGCACCGTGCACCTCACCGTTCATGCGCTGGGACGCCAGGCCATCAGCGAACTCCGGGATGACTTCCGTGAGTTCGGGGTGGATGGTGGCGCAGTGGTAGCACTCCATGAAGTTCTCAATGATGAGCTTCCAGTTCGCGGCGACGTCGTAGGTCTTGGACTCACCCAACCGCAGGTTTTCGATCCCGTAATTGTCAATGGATTCAACCTCACCGAACCGGGTCTTGACCTCCCCCAGCACGGTTTCTTGGAACGACGGCGGCTGCTCACCTGCCGCTGAATCTGCCAGGCAGACCCACACATAACCCAGCCATTCCTCCACGGCAACAGGCTTCAACCCGTACTCTTGGCGGTCAACATCCGGCATGGAGGTGAGATTAGGGGCTGCAATCAGTTCCCCTTCCAGTGCGTAGGTCCAGGCGTGGTAACCACACTGCAAGGTTTTGTTCTTGCCTTCCGCCCCCGTGCACACCCGCATTCCACGATGCCTGCACACGTTGTAATACGCCTTGATCCCGGCACGGCGGGTGCGCACCACAATGATCTCTTCGCGTCCCACCGTGACGGTTTTCCACTGTCCGGGCGCATTCAGGGAGTCGGCACGCAGGACGCAGTTCCACATTTTTTCAAAGATCTCTGCCTGTTCACGCTCAAAGATCTCCGGGGACGTATAGGCGTCACCCGTCAGCGTGGGGTGCAGTGAGGAGCCGGGAGCGGGGGCATCCAAGTGGTCGATGATCAAGTGCTTCCCCAATCAGTGGATGCGGTCCCGGATGCTGCACGGTGAGCATCCGGGAGCCTGCTGAGAATCTTTGGTCAGGCCATGACCATGTGGGCCCGGCCGGAACGGATACGGCGCTGCTTGCGCCAGCGGGTGACATCACGCAGACGGTTGATGCCCAAGATGCCCACCTCTTCGCCGTCGCGCAGATAGCGCACCAGCAGATTGTGTTCCTCCGGGGTGCCCGCCAGCACCTCAACCTCATTGGCCAGGTGAATCCGCCCCGCGCCCTGAATGCGCAGATCGAATTGATCTGACCAGAAGTAGGGCTCCTGAAGCGCCACTTCATCCGCACCCGTGAGCGCTGCAGCCACCACCGCTGCTTCTTCCACGGCCTCCTGCCAATGTCCCACGGGACGCAAGCCACTGGAATGGGAGGCCCACTGGGCGCAGTCGCCTGCGGCATACACCCCGGGAATCACGGTGGCACCGGAGTCATCGCAGAGCACCGCATGGGTATCGGCGGTGAAGGTCAGTTGGGAGTTGACCAGCCACTCCGTTCGGGGCTTGGCTCCGATGGCGCAGATGACAATGTCGCCCGTGAGCACGGTGCCATCTGCCAGGAGCACCTGATGTCCATCCACCCCGGAACGCACAGCCTGAGCGCGGGCCGGCGGCGCCATCCGGATGCCGCGCTCCTGCAGCGCGGAACCGATGGCTTGCCCTACCGGTAGACCCAGCCGGCGAGCGCCCGGGAACTGTTCGGAGGCGGCAACTGTGACTGAGGCGGCCCCGCGTTGGATGCACGTGGCGGCTGCCTCCAGGGCCAGGAATCCACCTCCCACCACCACAATGTCCGCGTCACTGAGAGTGGCATCCCGCAGGGCAAGTGCGTGTTCCATGTCCCGCAGAACGTAGGGTTCAACGTGGGGGATGGTGGCATCCGGCGCGGCGGGCAGAGTCAGCGCGGAGGCGCCGGTGGTGATCACAATGGCATCACCGGCGTGGAACTGGCCGTCCGCGGTGTAGATGCCCAGGGGCTCTCTGTACTGCTCCTCTGGAAACTGCGGATCTGATGTTGTCCGGGCTGACCCGGAGAGGCCAACCACCTCCACGCCGCTGACCCAGGTGACATCCAACGGATCTTCCGGGTCATCCAGGTGGAGATCTTCTTCCGTGACGGCGCCGGTCAAGTAGGCCTTGCTCAGGGCCGGGCGGTCATAGGCCGGGCGGTTCTCTTCACCAAAGATGGTGATGGGGCCGGTGTGCCCGTGGCCGCGCACACCGCGGGCCACGTGGTACCCGGCCAGCCCAGCTCCCACGATCAGGAGGTGGCCATCGGCCGGCAGAGCAGGTGCTGCCGTGTTCGCCGGCGCGTTCGTCAGGCCAGGATTACTGGCCAGCCCGGCGTCATTCGGCCGCTCAGCGTCACATGTCAGTCCTGCGCCACTGGTCAGGTTGGTGCTGTGTTCGGTCATGCCGTCACCCCCGGAGGCAAGTTGGGTGCGTCCTGAGAAAGCTCGATCAGGACGTCGTCGCCATCAATGACCACACCGTGAACCCGGACGCCGCGCTTGGCCGGCGGCTGATCCACTTCCCCTGTTGTCAGGGAAAAAGTGCTTTCGTGCAGCGGGCATTCCACCCGACAGTCCTCCACCCAGCCAGCCGCCAGAGAGGCGTCCTGATGGGTGCAGGTGTCATCCAGCGCGTGAACAGTTCCTTCTTCGGTCAGGAACACGGCAATGGGCGGGGACACCGAATCAATGCGCAGCCCTTCACCGGGAGTCAGGTCCTGAAGGGAGCAAGCTCTGAAACTCACTTGCGATCACCAACCATTCGTACCTATGTTGCTTTATGTGCAACAGTGGTCACATCCCACAACACGCGGGATAAGGAAAGTATGACCGACCGCATGCAGTGCGCGTCAATAGGTTCAGGGCAAGTGATGGGAAATTTAATGACGGAGAAACAAGACCAAACCACCATCCAGTCCGTGGATCGAGCTGCGCGAATCCTTGAGATTCTGGGTGAAGAAGCCCCCTTGAGCATCAGCGAGATCGCCCGCCGCCTCGGTGTCCACCGCTCCACGGCACTTCGCCTGTTGGCAACACTGGAGACACACAATCTGGTGGAGCAGGTGGCCGCACGCGGCTCCTACCAACTGGGATTTGCCCTCTTGCACCTGGCCAACTCGGTGACCCACCGCATCGACTTTGCCCGGGACGCCCAAATCTGCTGTGACACCGTGGCCGCCCACCTCAATGAGACCGTGAATGTGGCCGTGATGGATGAGGGCTACGCCATGACCATCACCCAGACCACGGGCAACCGCATGGTGGGACTCACCAGGCAGTACGTGGGCCAGCGCGGGCCGCTGCACGCCACGTCCACCGGCAAGATGCTGCTGGCACACGCCGACCCCTCCGCCTTGGAGCAACTTCTGGAACGGGGACTGGAGGGATTCACCAGCATGACCATCACGGACCCGGAGGTGTTGCGTTCGGAGTTGGAGGCGCTGCGGGAACGCGACTGGGCGTCATCGGTAGCCGAATGGGAGGAGGGAATCAACGCCTTGGCGGTACCCGTGCGCAACGCCGATGGGCGCGTGGTGGCAGCGTTGGCCGTCAACGCACCCGCCTTCAGACTGCCTGAATCCAGTTTTGCGGACGTGGCGGAAGTCCTCCACCACCACACCCCGTTCCTGGAATCCCGCCTCAGCCTTGAAACCTCCGTGGCCGGCTCTCCCCGGGCCATGTTGCCGGCGCACTAAATCCCCGTTTTGCACAGTTTTTACCTACCCAATGTGAGTCATCTATTGCTCACAGCGCACCCGGATTCGTACTGTAGTTGCACAATGCACCATACCGTTGCATAGTCTGCAACACATGCGCTGTGGAGGTGTTCTCATGACAGAACTCCAAACGGGGGCTGACTCCCGCGTGGTGATCATCGGCCTGGGTGTGGTGGGGGCCGCCCTGGCGGATGAGCTGGTCCTACGGGGGTGGCGCAATGTCACCGTGGTTGAACAGGGGCCGCTCTACGTCACCGGTGGTTCCAGTTCCCATGCCCCCGGGTTCGTGTTCCAAACCTCTCCCAACCGCACCATGTGTCAGCTGGCTCAGCGCACCCTGGACAAGCTGGATGGGCTGCAGATCAATGGCGACTGGGTGATGAAGCGCGTGGGCGGCTTGGAAATCGCCACCACTGAAGAGCGCCTGCAAGAACTGCAACGCCGTCATGGCCTGGCTCAGGCTTGGGGGGTGCCGTCCAGCCTGGTCAGTTCGCAAGAAGTGGCTCAGTTGTGGCCAGGACTGGATGTCTCCCGGGTGTTGGGGGGATTTCACACCCCCACAGATGCCGTGGTCAAGGGAGTCCGCGCCGTCGAGTTCCAAGCCCGCCGTGCCCAGGAGGGTGGGGCCACCATCCTGGCGAACACCGAGGTCACGGGCCTGCAGTACGACGACGGCCGCGTCACCGGGGTACAGGTCCGTGCCGTGAAGCCCGCCGCGGAGCAATCGGTCTCGGCAACCCCGGAGCCCACACCTTCCAACACACCGGGATCTTCCCCATCCGGTCAGCCCGGTCAGGATCAGCCGGAGGATGCCACCACGGTGATCCCGGCGGACGTCGTCGTTGCCTGCGCCGGACTGTGGGGACCCAAGATGGCGCGGGAGATGCTGGGAGTCGACATCCCCATGCTGCCCGTGGAGCACGGTTTCGGATTCAGCACGCCGGTGGCTTCCCTGGCTGACATGGATGCAGCCACGGAAGTGGTCAAACCCATGCTGCGCCACCAGGACCATGCCATGTACTTACGTGAGTGGGACAACCGGATGGCCATCGGGGCCTACGAACATCGCCCACTGCCCGTGGCGGATGCGCAGATTGCCAGTGCCCAGAGCTTTGCGGCCACGGGAACTCACCCCGCAATTCACGAGTTCACCCGGGAGGACTTTGACCCCACCTGGCGTGAGGCCCAAGACCTCCTACCGGAACTGCGTGGCAGCCAACTGGATGAGGCCCTGTGCTTCAACGGAATTTTCTCCTTCACCCCGGACGGCGGCCCTCTACTGGGACCGGTTCCGGGCGCACCCGGGCTGTGGATGGCCCAAGCCGTCTGGGTCACCCAGTCCGCCGGCGTGGGTCAGGTGATGGCTGAGTGGATCACCACCGGGGACCCCGGGATCGACACCCACAGCGTGGAGCTCACGCGGTTTGACCCCGCCATCACCTCCCAGCAATGGGCTCGTGAGCAAGGTGAAGAGTCCTACGACGAGGTCTACGACATCGTCCACCCCAAAGCCACCACCCTGCGCATGCGCGGTCTGCGGACCTCCCCGTTCCACGACCGGCAACGTGCGGCAGGAGCGCAGTTTGCGGTGGCCAACGGGTGGGAACGCCCGCTGTGGTACCAGAGCAACCAAGACCACGGGCAACCCATGCTGGGGGATCAGCCCCTCCCCGAACGCGACCCCTGGGCTGCCAAACATTGGAGTCCCCTGGCAGCGGTGGAGGCACACGGGCTGCGCAATTCCGTGGGGCTGGTGGACATGACGTCGCTACCCAGGCTGCGATTGTCCGGAATCGGCAAACCGGGGCGCAACGCCACACAGTTCCTCAACTCCCTGGCCGACGACGGTCTGCTGAGCCGTCCCGTGGGCAAAACCCCCGGCAGTGTGGTCTACGCGCTGATCCTCAATGCCTCCGGAGGCATCCTCTCTGACATCACCATTGCCCGAATCGGTCCGGACACCTATCACATTGGCGTCAACGGCCATCAAGACCAGGCCTGGCTCCACGGGCGCATGCGTGAACGCGGGGCGGACCTGGATCTCATGGATGTCACCTCCGGACACTGCGGTCTGGGCCTGTGGGGACCCAATGCACGGCGAACCTTGGAACAGCTGGTGGACACGGACATCAGCAATGAAGCGTTCCGGTTCTACCGCTGCGGTCAACTCAGCATTGCGGGGGTCTCCACCCTGGCGCTGCGCCTGAGCTACGTGGGTGAACTGGGGTGGGAGCTCTACGCCCCGGCTGAGTTCGGTGGCTACCTGTGGGATCAGATCATGGCCGCAGGTGAGCCGCACAACATTCTCCCCGTGGGGCGCCGCGCCTTTGAAAGCATGCGTCTGGAAAAGGGCTTCCGCCTATGGGGTGCGGACATGGACCGTAGCCATACCCCGGAAGCAGCCGGACTTGGCTTTGCGGTCAAGGGGGTTGCCGCCGAACAGATGGCCGCCCGCGGTGAGCCAGAAAAAGTCCTGGTGTGCCTTCTACTCCATGACCCGTCTGCGGTGGTGCTGGGCCATGAGCCCGTCTACGCAGCCGGATCGGAAGCCCAAGGCCCCGCACTGGGATACGTGACCAGCGCGGATCAGGGCTACACCATTGGCCAATCCATCGCTTATGCCTGGTTGCCTGCGGCCCTCAGCGCAACGGGCACGGAAGTGGAGATTGCCTATTTTGGCACCCGCCACCCCGCAACTGTGACGGCGGAACCGCTGCTGGATCCAACTGCGGAGCGGATGCGCAGCTGAAACTGCCTGTTGTGTCCGCAGTGATTACCCCTTGACCGGTGCAGTCACTGCGGGCACGCTGGTGCTCGCGTGTGCACGGCCAACATCCGGGCAGCGCTCAAAGCCCCTACAACGGATCGAGATGACCCCCGATGCCTGGCCCTGACACCCATTCCGCCCTCACCCCGGGTTTTGCCACACGGTCCGAAGAGTTCCGCCCTTCACCTGTTCGAGCCGTCTTTGAGACGGCCTTGGACCCTTCGGTGGTCTCCCTGGCGGGCGGCAACCCGGATTTGAGTACTTTGCCGGGGGGCTCGGTGGCCCACCTTGCGTCGTCGTTGTTGGCCGAGCGCGGACCTGAGATTCTGCAGTACGGCTCCGGGGCTGGGACTGAATCCCTGCGCGCCCTGGTGGTTGGCCTGATGGCGCGGCGCGGCTCCACGGTCACCGAGGCTGAGGTGCAGCCGTTGGCCGGCTCCCAGGCCGGGCTGGATCTGGTGACCAAGCTCTACTGCAACCCCGGGGACGTGGTTGTGGCGGAAGGCCCTACGTACGTGGGTGCCCTGGGGGTGTTCGGCAGTTATGAAGTTGAGGTGCGCCACGTGGACATTGATGCCCACGGCCTGGACCCGGAGGCCGTGGCTGCGGCCCTGGATGCAGCGCAAGCGGAGGGGCGGCGGGTGCCGTTCGTCTACACCGTGCCCACCTACCAGAACCCGACGGGCGTCACGTTGTCCCAGGAACGACGTCGCGCGCTGGTGGAGGTGTGTGCCCAACGCGGCGTGATGATCATTGAGGATGACCCCTACGGGCTGCTCGGTTTTGACCGGGCTGCAGGCCCGGTTGCCACGCTGCATTCCATGGCCCCGGAGCAGGTGATCCACCTGGGTAGCGCTTCCAAGATCTTTTCCCCGGGTTTGCGTGTGGGATGGGCGGTGGCGCCGACCGAGGTTCGCGCCCGCATGCAGATCGCAGCGGAAGCGGTGCTGATCCACCCTTCGGTGCTGTCCCAGGAGTTGGCGGTGGCCTGGCTGGGCTCTGCGCAGTGGGGACCGGTCTTGGATCAAACGGTGGAGCTCTACCACCAGCGGGCCAAGGCCACCACGGCAGCTTTGCAGGAGCATCTGGGAGACCGCGCGGAGTGGACCGATCCCACGGGTGGTTTCTTCACCTGGGTGCGCTTTCCCGGGGTGGACCTGGGCGACGTCTTGCGGCGCGGGATCGCCGAAGGTGTGGTGGTGGTCCCCGGTGCGGCCTGTTACGCAGATGGGCGCCGCTCGGATGCGGTGCGCTTGGCCTACTCAGGGGTGGCCCCGGACCGGGTGGCGGAGGGTATCCGCCGCTTGGCCCGCGCCGTCTAACTCCGCCGAAAACATGGTTTGCCTCAATTTTTCGGCTTGAAATTGGGGCAAACCATGTTTTCGGCGGAGGGTAGCGTGGGATGTGTCCCTGGTCCCGCTTCTAGCCACTGGAGAATTGCACATGAGTACAGATCAACCCTTACCGCGCGGCATCAACCACATTGGCATCACCGTGCCGGATCTGGATGACGCCACCAGATTTCTCCGGGAGGGCCTGGGCGCCAAGGTCGCGTATGACGGCCTCACGCTCGACGACGAACCGCGTTGCGGCGCCCAGACCGAGCAACAGTTGGGACTGCCATCCGGCGCCAAAATCAGGCGTCAGCGGATGATCGTGGCCGGAACCGGGCCTTCTCTGGAAGTCTTTGAGATCGAGGCCGACCACGCACCAGCTGCCGGGCTGGCCGACTACGGATTGAACCACCTGGCGTTCTACGTGGATGACATCCAAGGTTCGCTGGAGCGGCTGGTGGCCGCAGGCGGACGGGCCTTGTCCGAGGTGCATGGCAACAGCCGCTATGAGGATTCGCCGGGCAACGGCAGCGTGTACGTGCTGGCGCCGTGGGGCACCATCATCGAACTGCAGACCATCCCGAATGGCCACTACTACCCGGAAGACAGCGAAGCAGAGGTCTGGACTCCCCCGGCACAGTCCTGAACTGCCTATCTCCGACAGCTTGAAATCATGGGGTACGTACGGCATTGAGGCGGAAACCGTACGTGCCCCATGACCTCGGCGCAGAGGGCTCAAAGCCTGCTCAGGAACCCCCGGTGGAACGTGGTGTCCCCCGTCAGTTCCGGGTGAAAAGACAGCGCCATGGCCGGGCCCTTACCCACCGCCACCACGGGGCCTTCCCCATCCGGAGAAGTCCCACGCCGGGCCAGAACCTGCACGCCGTCGTCCGCGCAGATCACTTCCGGGGCCCGGATGAAGGCGGCGCTGACCGGCCCGAACACGGATTCCAGTACCTCCGTGGCCGAGTCCAACTGCCGCCCAAAGGCGTTGCGCCGTACGGTCACCGGCAACACTCCCAGCGACTCCTGCGCCGGGGCAGGGTCCACAATCTGCTCGGCCAGCAGAATCATCCCCGCGCAGGTCCCGAGCACCGGTAGCCCGTTGCCCAGCATCTCCCGCAGCGACTCCCGCATGCCAAATCGCCTGAGCAACCGGTCCACAGTGCTGGATTCCCCACCGGGCAGCACCAACCCGTCCAACGACGACGACCTCAGCGCACCTTCCGTACGCACCGGAACCACCCGAGCCCCCAACCCCGTGAGCATGGCCGTGTGTTCGGCCACCCCACCCTGGAGCGCCAAGACACCTACCGTAGGAGCCGTCACCACCCGCGCTCAGCCAGCCGATGCGGGGCAGGAAGATCGGCAACATTGATTCCCACCATGGCTTCCCCGAGCCCGCGGGAGGCTGCGGCAACCGCAGCGGGATCGTCGTACTGCGCGGTGGCGGCCACAATGGCTTCTGCGCGCTGCGCCGGGTTGCCGGACTTGAAGATTCCGGAGCCCACGAACACGCCGTCGGCACCGAGCTGCATCATCATGGCGACATCTGCCGGGGTGGCCACACCGCCGGCGGTGAACAGCACCACCGGCAGTTTTCCAGTCTCGGCCACCTCCCGGACGATGTCGTACGGAGCCTGCAGTTCCTTGGCGGCCACGAACAGCTCGTCCGGGTTGGCCCGGAACGTGGCCTGGAGGTCGGCGATCTGTTTACGGATGGTGCGGATGTGCTTGGTGGCCTCTGAAACGTCTCCGGTGCCGGCCTCTCCCTTGGAGCGGATCATGGCCGCACCCTCCGCCAAACGGCGCAGCGCCTCCCCCAGATTGGTGGCACCGCATACAAACGGGACGGTGAAGGGGTGCTTGTCAATATGATTGACGTAGTCAGCGGGGCTGAGCACCTCGGATTCGTCAATGTAATCCACACCAAGTTCCTGCAGAACCTGCGCCTCCACAAAGTGCCCAATACGCGCCTTGGCCATGACGGGGATGGAGACAGATTCAATGATCTGGTCAATCAAGTCGGGGTCCGACATACGCGCCACACCACCTTGCGCACGAATATCCGCAGGTACCCGCTCCAGTGCCATCACCGCGACGGCGCCCGCATCCTCCGCAATGCGTGCCTGTTCGGCGGTGACAACGTCCATGATCACCCCACCCTTGAGCATTTCGGCCAGGCCGCGCTTGACCAGCGGGGAACCGGTGGTGGACGTTGGATGTGTTGCGTTCTCAGTCATGTGGAGCATCCTTCCCGCACGCACTGGACCATCACAAGATCCATTTTGCACTAGTTGGAGTAGACCAGTTGTTGATGGTTCAGCCACAATGAGCTGCATGACGGCGCGCACTCTGACCGACTTGATCGTGACCCTGGATCGCACAGATCCCCGGTCCCTGCCGGTCCAATTGGCGGACGGAATTCGGGCGCAGATCACTCGTGGCACGCTGGGCCCCGGCGACGCCGTACCATCCACCCGCCATTTGGCGCAGCGCCTGGGAATCTCCCGGGGTACAGCTGTCGCGGCCTTTGACCAGCTGCTTGCCGAAGGCTACCTACAGGCCCAACAGGGCAAACCCACCACGGTGCACCCCGGCCTGGAACGCATCCACCCGCACCGCTCGGAAACGCCACCATCAGCCCCCACACCGACTCACCACCCCGGAACTACGACGACACCGCACCAACTCGTCGCTGATCTTCGCCCGGGGCAGCCGGATTCCTCTCGCGTGGCTGGGTCCGCCTGGCGAGCAGCCTGGCGTCACGCAGCCGCTCAGAACGTGGAGCCCTCCGGGGACCCGCAGGGACTTCCGTCCCTGCGCGCCGCAGTCGCCGAACATTTACGCCTGATGCGCGCCCTGCCCGTGACTCCGGAATCCGTCATCGTCACGGCCGGAGCTCGTGAAGGGCTGACCCTCTTGTTGGCTGCCGCTGCCCAACGCAATGGGCGCAGCCACCTCCGCGTCGGTCTGGAATCACCGGGGCACCCCGGACTGCGCGATGTGCCTGGTGCTCACGGACACTCAGTGGTCCCTTGTTCTGTAGATCAACAGGGACTTCGAGTAGACCTGTTACCGGTGGGACAGGATGCCCCGGACGTTTTGATCGTGACCCCCAGCCACCAGTACCCATTAGGCGGCTCCCTGACCCTGGAACGCCGCCTGGAACTACTGGAATGGGCCAAGCGCTGGGACGTCTTGGTGGTGGAGGACGATTTCGACTCCGAACTTCGTTATGTGGGCGCACCCCTACCCACCCTGTCAGCGCTGGACACCACCGGCCAGCAGGTGGCCCTACTGGGCACATTCTCCACCGTGCTGACTCCAGCCTTGGCCACAGGCTACGTGGCCGTCCCCGAAAACTTGCGGGGCGGCGTCGTTGAATTGCGCACCACGCTGGGAACCCCGGTGGCTGCGGTGACTCAGTTTGCCGTGGCCCACCTCCTGACCTCCGGGCACGTCCGCCGCCATACGCAACGGATGCGCACGGCGTACAGTCGGCGCCGGGACACGGTGCAGGCAGCGTTTGGTCAGACCTCGTGCGCTCGGTTGGTTCCCATGCACGGCGGGATTGACGCCGTGATTCACACCGAGCTTTCGGAGGACCTGGTGGTCCAACGCTGCGCTGCAGCGGGGTTACGAGTGGGGCGGCAGTCGAATTATTGGGCGTGGGAATCGTCCAGCAGCAGTGAAACTGTCAGCGCGGATGGACCGCACGGAATTGTGGTCGGTTTTGCCCAGGCTGATGACAATCAACTCCGCAATGTATTGCCCAAACTCCTGGCCGCATGCACCCCTGATCAGCCGTAAGGTGCGCCTCACGGCTGTGCCGCCCAGCGACCCCAGCCGGCCCGGACCAGGCCCGCTTCAGGGGCAACCGATCCGCGCCCACTGGCACCGCCGTACCTGCTGCGGATTCCCGCGTTGGGCCACCACGCCAGCCACCAAGGCGTCAATTTCCTCCCGCCACCTGGCAATGGACGGTGCGGTGGAGCGGGGAAGCAGTCCGCCGTGACGGAGGTTCAAACACTGTTCGACGTCGCCCGTCACCACAGCTTGACGCAATCGCCCCAGGTCAGATTGAACGTGCGTGGGATCAGCCCACCGATAGGGGCCAGCGGCAATGCGCGGCCCCAGAATGCGACGGAGACGGTGGACTTCCGTGCGAACTGTCACGGCATTGCCGTCGAATCCATACACCTCAATGGCTAATTCCTCAGCACTCCAACCGCCCGGACGCTGCTCCAGGAGGGCCAAAATTTCCGCGGCACGAGTCCCGATTTTCCGCCAGGCGCCATCCACCCGCACGGCGGGTTGCTCCGCCAGGAGTCGCAATTCCACAACATCAGAGGTGTGTTCCCCTTCAGTGCTGCAATCCCAGCGGGCCATCAGCAGGCGCGCCGCCAGTTGCACCAAACGGGCAGTGTCCCGGGTTGTGGTGCCAACCGGTGCAGACACGTCAAGCACCCCGGCCAGTTGACCGCTGCTCGGGTGATGCACCGGAACGCTCAGGCAATCCCAGGCGGCATGACTGTGTGCAAAGTGATGTTCCCCTTGCACTATGGCGGCACCGCCCGTCACAAGAGTTTGCCCAATGGCATTGGTCCCTACATCGTTGTCAGCCCACCTGGCACCTTCGTAGAACCCAATGCCATCGGCGCGGCTGAGCGCCTTCTTGGACCCATCACGCCACAGCACCGTGCCGGAAGGGTCGGTGAGGATCAGAAGACGGGCGGCGTCGTCGTGCATACCCAACATTTGGCTGAGCATGGGTCCGGCGGAGGCCAACGGTGACTGGCGGCGCAGTTCCTGCACACGGTCTGGTTCGCTCAATGGGCCCGGACCAACCATCTCCGGACGCAAGCCGATACTGCGGCAGCGTGCCCAAGATTCGCGCACCGCAGCAGGCACAGTCGCTGAACCCAAAACCATCCCCTTTGCAACGGATTTGCAACCCCTCTGGCATCACAATAGTGACCCACACCACATCTGACACGTTCAGCGAACCCACTACGTGCAGACACAGCGAATCCGAGATCAGAAGGCCCCGATGACACGCACTCCCGAGCAATGGCTCCAAGAATTCAACGCCGCCTTAGCCGCCGAGAACGCCACTGAGGCAGTCGAGCTGTTTGAGGCTGAGGGCTTCTGGCGCGACTTTGTGGCCCTGACCTGGAATCTCAGGACTGCAGAGGGCCGGGAACAGATTTTGGACCTACTCACGGCCACCATCCCCGCCACCCACCCGCGCAACTTTTCCCTGGCGGAGGAACCCACGGTCACGGGGGACGACGCCGAAGCTTGGCTGAACTTTGAAACTGACGCCGGCCGCGGCTGGGCACATCTGCGGCTGCGCAACGGGGTGGCTTACACACTGCTGACCACCCTGCAGGAGCTCAAAGGTTTTGAGGAACGCAAGGGCCCGCGGCGCGACCAAGGCGTGGTGCATGAAATTGTGCAGGAACGTCAGACCTGGCTGGAGAAACGACAGGACCGTGAAGCCCGGTTGGGATACCAGGAGCAGCCGTACGTGGTGATCGTGGGTGGCGGCCAAGGCGGTATCGGTCTGGCAGCCCGGCTGGGGCGGTTGAACGTGCCCACAATTGTTGTGGACAAACACCCCAAGCCGGGGGACGCTTGGCGCAATCGTTACAAATCCCTCCACCTGCACGATCCCGTCTGGTACGACCACATGCCTTATTTGCCGTTCCCTGACGACTGGCCCGTGTTTCCCGCAAAGGACAAAGTAGCGGACTGGTTACTGCATTATGCGGACATCATGGAGCTGAATTATTGGGGCAGTACGGAATGCACCTCCGCAACCTGGGATGCCGAGACCGAAACCTGGGTTGTAGAGGTGAACCGTGCGGGTGAACCCGTCCGGTTACGTCCCACGCACTTGGTTTTTGCTCTGGGTGTTTCTGGCTATCCGCAAATCCCCGAGTTCCCGGGGCAGGATGTATTTGCCGGAGACCAGCACCATTCCTCCGCCCATCCCGGCGGTGAGACGTATCGAGGCAAGAAAGCAGTGGTGATCGGTTCCAACAACTCCGCGCATGACATTTGTGCTGACCTGTGGGCCCACGGGGCAGAGGTCACCATGGTTCAGCGATCTTCCACTCACATTGCACCCAGTGCCGCCCTGATGAAATTGGCGCTGGGTTCCTTGTACTCAGAGGAAGCCTTGGCCAACGGTGTGACCACGGAGAAAGCGGACATGTTGTTCGCCTCACTGCCCTACCGGATTCTTCCGGAGGCACAGATCCCGATTTACGAACTCATGAAGGAAGAGAACCAGGAGTTCTATCAAGCGCTGGAGGATGCTGGATTCAAGCTGGATTTCGGCGAAGATGGTTCCGGTTTATTTGTGAAGTATCTGCGGCGAGGTTCTGGCTATTACATTGATGTGGGCGCGTCTCAGTTGGTCATTGACGGCCGGGTTAAATTGGCCACGGGTCAGGTGGATCACCTCACCAAGGAATCAGTGGTGCTGGCAGATGACACAGAACTACCTGCAGACCTTGTGGTTTATGCCACCGGCTACGGTTCCATGAACCAGTGGTTGGCCGATCTGGTGTCACAGGATGTGGCCGACCGAGTGGGTAAGTGCTGGGGCATGGGATCAGAGACCACGCGTGATCCCGGGCCGTGGGAAGGCGAACTGCGCAATATGTGGAAGCCCACCAACGTGGACAACCTCTGGATTCACGGTGGCAACCTTCACCAATCCCGCCACTATTCCAAATACCTGTCCTTGCAGTTGAAAGCGCGCATGGAGGGATTGGAAACCCCTGTCTACAAACTCCAAGAGTCCCACCACCCAAGCTAACTCCCCTCCGCCGAAAACATGGTTTGACCCAATTTCAGGGCCAAATTTCTCGCCAAACCATGTTTTCGGCGGAGTTGGAGGGAGGGGAGGGGTCAGCACTCCACTACGTTCACGCCCACACTCACAGCCAGGCCCCCACGGGCCGTCTCCTTGTACTTCTCGGACATGTCCGCACCGGTGGCCCGCATGGTCTGCACCACCTGGTCCAAACTCACGTGCGTGGGACCGTCCTCGAACAGGGCCATCCGCGCAGCATTCACAGCCGTCACCGCGGCAATCGCGTTGCGCTCAATACACGGCACCTGCACCAGACCACCCACCGGATCGCAAGTCAACCCCAGGTGGTGTTCCATGGCGATTTCGGCAGCGTTCTCCACCTGTTCAGCCGTCCCGCCCATCACCTGGGCCAGTCCGGCCGCAGCCATGGACGACGCCGACCCCACCTCACCCTGGCACCCCACCTCCGCACCCGAGATGGACGCCTGTTCCTTGATGAGCGCCCCTACTGCGCCGGCCGCCAACAGGTAGTCGGCCACGATCTCTGCCCGGGGCCGGGCATCATGGCCCCGGGCTGCCGCGGTGTAGTGGGTGGCGTAAAACATCACGGCCGGCACAATGCCTGCCGCACCGTTGGTGGGCGCGGTGACAATCCGCCCGCCGGAGGCGTTTTCCTCGTTGACCGTCAGCGCCACCAGGTTGACCCATTCCACCCAGTACTGGGGGTCGAACGTGGTGTCCATGGCTTTCAGGCGCGCGTACCAGTCCGGTGCACGACGCCGCACCGCCAGTCCCCCGGGCAGACACCCCGTCCGGCGGAGATTGGAGTTCTTGGATTCCTCCATCACCGCTGCGATCTGCGCCAACCCGTCCAGCACCTCTTGCCGTGATCGGCGCGCGCACTCGTTGGCCATGGCCAGTTCGGCAACGGTCAGCCCATGTTCAGCGCACAGGGCCATGAGCTGATCCGCTGTGCGGTAGGGATAGGGCAGTTCAACGTTGTCATCATCAGCCATGGGATCGGCACCATCTGGCGGGTCCACCACCACAAAACCGCCGCCGCATGAGTACGCCGTGCGCTCGGCCAACAGTTGACCGTCACCGTCAAAAGCGCGGAACAACATGCCGTTGGGGTGATACGGCAGCAGTGTGAGAGGCCGTTGGACAATGTCACTTTCGTGGAAATCCAACTCCACCGGGCCCGGGGAGTTCTCCACCGCGCCACCCAGCAGTAGCGGGGCGCCCGATTCCAGAGCAGCGCGGCGTTCATCAATGGTTTCCGGGGACACTTCCTCCGGGCGGTGTCCCTCCAACCCGAGCAGCACCGCCGTGAACGTCCCGTGCCCCTGCCCGGTGGAGGCCAGGGAACCATACAGGTCCACCCCCACCGAACTCACCTGAGCCAGCTGCCCGTCCGCCACCAGGTCGGCAACAAAATCAGCTGCGGCCCGCATGGGGCCCACGGTGTGGGAGGACGATGGCCCCACTCCGATGCTGAACAGGTCAAAAACACTGACCACCATGGCGGATGGCCTAGGCATCGTCGTCCTGCGCGGCGGCGTATTCCTCCGGGGTCAGCAACTCCCCTTCAGCCTCCACGTCCACGGTGAACAACCAGGCGGAGCCGTAGGGGTCCGAGTTCAGCGTGGCGGGGTCATCCACCACGGACTCGTTGACTTCCACCACGGTGCCGGTCACTGGCGAGTAAATCTCCGAGACGGACTTGGTGGACTCCACCTCTCCGCAGACTTCACCCGCGGTCACGGTGGCGCCGGCCTCCGGGAGGTCCACATAAACGACGTCGCCCAGGGCGTCCACAGCAATCTGGGACAGGCCGATCTTGGCGGGGCTGGCTGAATCCACCCATTCGTGTTCGGCGGAGTAGCGGTAGTCCTTGTTGACCTTGTCGATGGCACTCATGGATGGGGTCCTTTCGGTTCATGGCTTCTGATGGAAAGCCGCTGGCTGGTTGGAGAGGTGGTCGTCCGCGGGTGCGGCAACCACATTCAGCGTTGTCGCTTGTAAAACGGAAGTTCCACCACGGTGAACGGCGTGGCTTTACCGCGCAGGTCAACAGCCAGCTCGGTACCCACCTGCGCCAGATCCGGCCGCACAAAGGCCAAGGCAATGGCGTGTCCCAGGGTGGGGCTGGGCGCACCGGAGGTTACCTCCCCCACCACTTCACCTTCGTGCACCACTTGGTAGCCCGGCCGCGCTGCACGCTTGGTGTCATTGGCCAGCCCCACCAGTTTGTGCGCCGGGCCACTGTCCTTGATGGCAGCCAGAGCCCCGCGCCCCACAAACGATTCCTTGGTTTTCAGAGCCACCACCGGACCAAGACCCGCGCTGTAGGGGTCGATCTGTTCGGAGAGTTCATGCCCGTGCAGCGGCATGCCCGCCTCCAAACGCAGCGAATCCCGGGAGGCCAAACCACACGGCACCAGCCCGTGGGACTCACCGGCTGCCTCCAACACGGACCACAATCGTTCGGCAGCCCCGGGATCAGATTCCACATCCACGTAGATCTCAAACCCGTCCTCACCGGTGTAGCCGGTGCGCGCCAGTTTGACGGGCAACTCACCGTCCGGGGTATGCACGACGACGTCCACGATCGCGTAATACCGCAGGTCACGAACATTCTGGGTGCTTTCCGGGGTGACAACCTCCACCAAGAGGTCTTCCGCAGCCGGACCCTGCACTGCAATCAGAGCTGTAGTTTCCGTGCGGTCAGTGATGGTGACATCGAATACTTGACCGCTGGGCGTCGTCGTTCGCGCCTGGAGAGCCGCGAGCGCTGCGGGAGTGTTGGCCGCGTTGGGCACCACCAGGAAATCATCCTGGCCCAGGCGGTAGGTGATCAGATCGTCGATCACGCCGCCCTGCTCATTGCACAGAAGGGAGTACTTGGCCTTGCCGATCTCAATAGCAGACAACCGACCCACCAGCGCGTGGTCCAGGAAAGCTGCGGCATCCGGACCGGTCACGGAGACTTCTCCCATGTGGGAGAGATCAAAGATGCCCGCTGCCTCCCGGACGGCCCTGTGCTCGGCAACATCCGATCCGTAGCGCAACGGCATCCACCAGCCGCCGAAATCGGTGAAGGAGGCGCCCAAACGCTCGTGGACCGAGGTCAGGGGGGTGGGCTTGGAGTGTTCGGTGCTCATCGCGGGGTCTGCTCCTTGGTGTTGGTGGTGGCCTCGCGGTTTTCGCTGGCGGCGGCTTCTGCGCCGTCAGCAGGTTGCGCGGAATCGGCGGGCGCGGCGACGTCGTCGTGCTCCCGGGAATCTGCAAAAGCCTCCGGCGGTGGGCAGGAGCACACCAGGTTGCGGTCCCCATGGGCACCGTCAATGCGGCCCACCGGGGGGAAGTACTTGTCCACGCGCAGACTGGGCAGTGGGAAGGCCGCTTGCTCGCGGGTGTAGGCACGGTCCCAGGCGTCCGCAGCCAGAACTGACGCGGTGTGCGGAGCGTGGCGCAACACGGAATCCGCCGCTGCAACCTCACCGTTGGCCACGGCTTCGATCTCCGCGCGAATGGCGATCATGGTGTCCACAAACCGGTCCAGCTCCGCCAGATCTTCCGATTCGGTGGGTTCCACCATCAACGTGCCGCTGACCGGGAAGGACTCGGTGGGGGCGTGAAAGCCATAGTCGATCAACCGCTTGGACACATCAGCCACCGTGATCCCGGAGCGGGCCGTGAGCTTGCGGAAGTCCAGAATGCACTCGTGGGCCACCAAGCCGTTGTCTCCCGTGTAAAGCACCGGGAAATGATCGTTGAGCCGCTTGGTCAGGTAGTTGGCATTGAGCAGCGCCACCGACGACGCCCGGGTCAGCCCGTCCCCACCCATCAGGGCCAAGTAGGCCCAGGAAATCGGCAGTACACCCGTGGAACCCCATCGGGTGCTGGACACCGGCAGGCCGCGACCCACGGAGGCGGCATCCGCAGCGGTGTCTCCCGTGGAATCTGCACCGCCCACGGTGGGGCGCCCCGGGTCCCCGGCCAGGGGGTCGCCCGGCAGGAACGGCACCAGGTGCTCGGCCACGGCAACCGGGCCCACACCCGGCCCACCACCACCGTGTGGGATGCAGAACGTCTTGTGCAGGTTCAGGTGGGAGACATCCCCGCCGAATTTGCCCGGCTGAGCCAGACCCACCATGGCGTTGAGGTTGGCCCCGTCCACGTACACCTGTCCACCGGCGGCGTGGACCGTTTCACACACCTGGCGGACCTCTGACTCAAACACCCCGTGAGTTGAGGGGTAGGTGATCATGATTGCCGCCACGCGACCATCGTTCTCCGCAATGGCCTTGTCCAGATCGGCGGGGTCAATGGTGCCATCTGCGGCGGTCTTGACCACGCGCACGCGCAGGCCCGCCAGCACCGCGGAGGCCGCATTGGTGCCGTGGGCGGAAGCCGGGATCAAACACATGTCCCGCTGATCGTCACCGCGGGAGATGTGCCACCGGCGAATGGCCAGCAGTCCGGCCAGTTCACCCTGGGAACCTGCATTGGGCTGCACGGAGACCTTGGCGTAACCGGTGATCTCAGCCAGCCGGTCTTCCAGGTCCGTGACCAACTGCTGCCAGCCCTGCATCCGCTCGGCCGGGGAGTACGGGTGCACGTCCGCGAACTCGGGCCAGGTGATGGCAGCCATCTCCACCGCCGCATTGAGCTTCATGGTGCAGGAGCCCAGCGGGATCATGGTCCGGTCCAAGGCAAGGTCACGGTCCGCCAGACGCCGTAACCAGCGCATCATCTGAGTTTCCGACCGGTATGAATGGAAGTTCGGGTGGGTCAGGAATTCGCTGGTTCGAGCCAGTTCTGCCGGAATCTGCGCGGCCGTGAGTTCCACCTGCGCGGAGGGCACGCCAAAGGCTTCCAGTACCGCGGCCACATGTTCAGCCGTGGTCTTCTCATCCGTGGAGACACCCACGTGGTCGTCATCCACGCGGCGCAGATCAATGCCGTGTTCGGCTGCCGCCGCCAGAACTTCATCCGCGCGGCCGGGAACGTGAGCCACCACGGTGTCAAAGAACTGCTCGGCCACAAGCTCGATCCCGGCCGCTTTGAGCGCCTTCGCAAGCGCCCGGGCGTAGCCGTGAACTCGCTCGGCAATGGCCGTCAGTCCTTCCGGGCCGTGGTAGGCGGCGTAGCATGCCGCGGCCTCAGCTAACAGCGCTTGAGCGGTGCAGATGTTGGAGGTGGCCTTCTCCCGGCGAATGTGCTGTTCGCGGGTCTGAAGGGCAAGGCGGTAGGCGGGGCGGCCGGCGTCGTCGTGACTCACGCCCACCAAACGCCCGGGCATGGAGCGCTGCAAACCTTCGGACACGGCCATGTAGGCGGCATGCGGCCCGCCGGCGAACAGGGGCACACCAAATCGCTGGGAGGTGCCCACTGCAATGTCCGCCCCCATTTCCCCGGGGGACTTCACCACAGTCAGCGCCAGGAGGTCCGCCACCACGGTGACCAGCGCGTTGTTCTGGTGAGCCCAGCCGATCAACTCGGTCCAGTTGTGCAAGCGCCCGGAGGCCCCGGAAAGCTGCACGATCATCCCGGCAATGGGCTCGTTGATCTCAGGCGCTCCGGCCGTCAGGTCAACAATGCGCAGGTCCATACCCACGGCGCGCGCACGGCCAGGCAGTAGCGCCAACGACTGCGGGAAAAGATCCTGGTCCACCAGGATCACACCGTTTTTGGCCTTCCGGTTGGCCCGCGCCATCAACAGCGCAGCTTCGGCCACCGCGGAGGCTTCATCCAGTAGGGACGCATTGGCAATCGGCAGTCCGGTGAGGTCCTGGATCATGGTCTGGTAGGTCAGCAGAAGTTCCAGCCGCCCCTGGGAAATCTCAGGTTGATAGGGCGTGTAAGCCGTGTACCAGGCCGGGCTCTCCAGCAAGTTGCGGGAGATGGCGGGCGGGGTGATGGTGCCGTAGAAACCCTGACCGATCATGGGGGTACCGGGCTGGTTACGGTCCGCGATCTTGCGCAATTCCGTGAGAACCTGCGCCTCCGTGAGTGCTGCCGGGAGGTTCAGATCACCCTCCTGGCGGATGCTGGCCGGAATTGCCTGATCCACCAGTTCTTCCAGGGAGGTCACGCCAACTTCAGCAAGCAAACGGTGGAACTCAGCCGCCCGAGGGCCAATGTGCCGATCCACAAACGCGTGCTCATCGGCACCGAACGGGGTGGCTTGTTGCGGGCCTGACAAACTCATACGGGACTCCTGATTCCTGGGACGCGTGTGCCCCAACCGGTTCCTCCCCGCTCTGTCATGGGACCTGAGAGATTCCACAGGTTGGCTTGCGGCCACCCTGTTTGCCCCGTCGGTGACGGCTGCCGCGCCGTGTCAGAGCGGTCCGTTCTTTCCAGAGTTGCCGAGCGACCCGGTGCAGGTGCCTGAGAGTTTCCCGGGGAGGGATTGCTCCTACGGCGCCCCACGTAGCTTCCGCGGGGTCTCTCCCGGGGTGCTCGTCGGCATATTCGTTTGTGTACGTTCTGCTGCCAGAGCCTACCGTGACGCAACTAACTTGACCAAGGTCATCTCGATCATTCGTGTTCAGGGGTCTGTGAGTTCTGCTTGGGCAGTGGACACGGGCCAACTTTCTTGATCGGGCCACACACCGCGCCTAGTGTCGAATCATGCGAAACAAGCGTCTTGCCACCACCACCGTCCTCACCTCCGCCGCGCTCGCCTTGGCCCTGTCCGGCTGCGGTACTCAACCGGGGGCTGACGACGACGTCGACGGCGCCAACAGCGGCACCCCCGTCCCCACGGCCGAGCAAACCACTGCGCAGGCCGATCCAACCGCCACCACTGCCACGGATGAGGCCACGGCCGGGGCTGCCACCTCCGGCGGGGATGCCAACTCGGCCCAGAACGCCATTGAGAATGCACAGAGCCAGGTGGGTGGGGAGGCCACGGAGATCGACTTTGACGATGACAACGAGTGGGAGGTCACTCTGGTCAGTGACGGCCAGTCCACGGAAGTCACCCTCAGTGCCGATGGTGGGGACATTGTCAAGCAGGACGATCCCGACTCCCTGGACTCCGACGATCAACAAGAGTTCGACTCCGCGCAGATCAGCTTGGCGGATGCCATCACCACCGCAACGGATCAGCACCCCGGCAACATCGACGAAGCCGAGCTGACCACGGAAGATGGCACCGTTGCCTACAAGGTGGACCTCTACATTGGTGCTGACAACTCTGAACTGACCGTCTACGTGGACGCCTCCAACGGAGATGTTCTCAAGACCAGCTGATTCTCCTGCGGCGGGGCGTCAGGGATTTCGGCTGGCCTTCAGCACGGTCTGCAAACGTGTTGTGAGGTCCTGCATGGCCGCCAGCAGGTCCGCGGGTTCCAGTACGCGGAGGTCGTGATCCATGGCGGCCAGGAACCCCGCCAACCAGGTGAGGTCATCGGCCCCGGTGGTCCAGATGCAGGCTTGTGCGCCGTCGTCCTCCAAGATGCCTGAACACTTGGGCAGATGTGGTTCAACCTGCGCTCGCGGCACCATGAATCGGACCCTGACCACGTGGTGATAGGGCTCCGTGGTGACCGCGCGCTGGATGAAGTCTTGGATGTTGGGAGTCGGCCTGGGCTGAAAAACAAAAGTGGAGAGGCGGGCTGACTGGATTCGGTCCAGCCGAAAGGTTCGCCAGTCCTGCCGGTCCAGATCCCAGGCGAAGAAGTACCACCGGTTGCCGAACACCAGGACTCGGTACGGCTCCACGCGACGGCGGGTTTCCGTATGGTCACGAGCCACGTAGTCCATGCGCACTTCCAGGGACTCACTGATTCCCTGGGACAGGGTCCAGAGGATTTCGACATCAGCGGTCGGGCCGCCGTCGCTGACCACCTCCACGGCCTGGGCTATGGTTCGGATTCGTTCCCGCAGAGGAGCATGTACCAGCTGCTCCAGGCGTTCGGTGGAGCGGGCAGCAACCTTGTCCACGCCTGGCATACCTGTGGAGGATGCCAGGCGCAGTCCCACACCCACAGCCACGGCCTCATCTGGTTCCAGCAGCAGGGGCGGCAGTTGATTTCCCTGCCCCAGCCGGTAACCACCCGCATGGCCTCGATCTGCGCTGACGGGATAGCCGAGGTCACGCAACCGTTGGACGTCCCTGCGGACTGAACGAACCGTGATGTCCAGTTCCTGGGCCAACTCGGCGCCGGTCCAGACTTGGCGTGACTGCAGCAAGGCCAAAAGCCGCAGTGTGCGGCGGGTGGTGTGGCTCATGGGTGAATACTGCCGGATTCAGAGGACAGAAACTGACCTACTCCCAGAGCATGCTCTGGGAGTCAGCACAAATTTCCTAGTCGCATACTCACACCAGGAGCAGTCATGCCATTCTTCACTCGCCAAGTGACAACAGAAAATGATGCCTTGGCTGGATACTGTGCCCAGCAGATCCATCAGATCTCCACAACCTTGCAGGGACTCAGTGACCAGCAAATTCGAGCCACCCCCACCGCAAGTGGCATGAGTCTGGCTGCGCTGGCCCGCCATTGCCTCTACGTCGGCAACTCTGGCGTGTTGGCCACCGCTGCTGACCCCGGCAGACTTCAATCCCACGGGACCAGCGATTACTCGGCGGGGGAACCGGTAGCAGAAGCCGTGCAGGATCAAGACACAGCGGAATCCCTCATGGGAGCTCTTGAGGACATGGCGCAGTGGATTGAGACGCTGGTGCCCACCTTGGACTTGGACGCACGAGTGAAAAAGCCTGATGTCCCCTGGTACCCGCAACAACTTGAGTCCTGGCCCATGCGTTGGGTGATCCTCCACTACATCGAGGAATACGCCCGGCACGCCGGCCACGCGGACATCCTGCGGGAGTCCATTGACGGTAAGGGTGCCTATGAGCTCAATGCCCTCGCCGACGGTGAGCCCTGGCCCCCGGTGGACTGGGATGAGCAGTGGGACGAGTGGGTGACAAAGCAGAGCGAACCGAAGGAGGGCTAAATCCGCTGGAGCTGGGGTGGAGCTGACCGCCGAAGATGGCACCGTTGCCTACAAAGTGGACCTCTACATTGATGCTGACAACTCTGAACTGACCGTCTACGTGGACGCCTCCAACGGGGATATTCTCAAGACCAACTGATTCTCCTGTGGCGGAGCGTCACCGCTTGATGCCGTGTTTGCGCGCCGAGGGATGGACTCTCACGCGGAAGCCAGGGCTTCTCGGATCACCTCTGAGCGCGACTTTCCTTCACGTGCGGCCCGGGCGTCAAGGGTGGCAATCTCGTCGGCGGTCAGGCGCAGGGCAACAACCTGTGATGGTTCCGCCCCACGCCCTGGGCGACCACGACCACGTTTCTTCAACTCCTCGGTGTTATACCCTTCCTCGGCCTCAGCTGCCCACTGCGCAATCTGCTGCTCGGTGACGGGAACTCCGTTGATCGTTTCGCGCTCAGTCATGCGGTTTATGTTATACGAAAATGGACTCCCGGCTTGCTGCTGATGCCGTGCCGGCGCACACATAATGGTGAACACGTGCACCGCATCAAGGGAGATGGGCCATGAGAATCACCGCAGCACTTGCCACAGCACCGGATACTCCGTTCGAGATCGTGAACCTGGATTTGACCGACCTACGCCCGGATGAAGTTCGGGTGCGGATGGTGGCCACCGGCGTGTGCCACACGGACGCCATTGTCCGGGACCAGTGGTACCCCACCCCGCTCCCAGCAGTTCTTGGACATGAAGGTGCGGGGGTGGTGGAGGAAGTGGGTGGCGCCGTCACCCACTTGAAAGAGGGGGACAAGGTTGTCCTGAGCTTCAACAGTTGCGGAAACTGTAAGTTGTGCCTGACGGGACATCCCGCCTACTGCCAGGAGTTCTACGCCCACAACTTTGCCGGTCGGCGCGCAGACGGCTCTTCATCACTGTCCAAGGACGGGCACCCCTGTTCCTCACACTTCTTTGGTCAGTCCTCTTTTGCCACCTACGCCAACGTTGCTGCCCGCAGCGTGGTGAAAGTGGCGGACGACGCCCCGCTGGAAATCCTTGGGCCGCTTGGCTGCGGTATCCAGACCGGAGCCGGAGCAATCTTGAACGTTCTGAAGCCGCGACCTGGTTCCGCCGTCGTGATTTTCGGAGCCGGGGCGGTGGGGCTGTCGGCGGTCATGGCCGCCAAGATTCGCAATGCTGGGACCATTGTGGCCGTGGACGTGGTGCCCAGCCGTTTGGAGATGGCCAAGTCTCTTGGCGCCACGCACACGATCAACGGGCGCGATCACGATCAAATCCAGCAGATCAAGGACCTCACCGGCGGTGGCGCAGACTACGCCCTGGACACCACAGGTGTGGCTGCGGTGTTCAGGACCATGACTGACTGCATGGGCATCTTGGGCCATGCCGCACTGGTGGGAGCCAGCGCACTGGGCACAGAATCCACCATCGACATCGGCACGCAGATGCTCTCCGGGCAGAAAATCTCCATGGTGATTGAAGGAGATTCCATGCCTCAGGTGTTCATCCCTGAACTGATCCAACTGCACAAAGCTGGATTGTTCCCCTTTGACCGGTTGATCAAGTCCTACCCGTTGGATCAGATCAACCAAGCCTTTGACCACAGTCATTCAGGTGACACGCTCAAGCCGGTGGTGATTTTCTGATGGTGGATTTCGCACAAGCTCTAGGTATGTCGGTTCCGGTGGTCGCAGCCCCCATGGCAGGCGGACCCTCCACCCCGGAGCTGGTGATGGCCGCAGCTGAAGCGGGCGGTCTAGGTTTCCTGGCCGCCGGGTACAAGACACCGGCACAGTTGGCGGAGCAGATCAGCACGGTGCGGGCTGCAACAGACCGCTTTGGTGTGAACCTGTTTGTGCCCAACAGCATCGCGCCTGCACCGGGCGAATTCGAGGCTTACGTTGAATCCCTGGCCCCTATCGCCTCAGAGCTGGGGGTGGAGCTGACCACCGAACCCCGGGATGACGACGACGCCTGGGCGGCCAAACTGGAGCTCCTGGTCACCGACCCCGTACCGGTGGTGAGTTTCACGTTCGGGCTGGCACCGGCCGACGTCGTTCATCGACTCAAAGCCGCCGGAACCCTGACGGTGCAGACGGTGACCAACGGTGAAGAAGCCCTCCAAGCCCGCGAGCGTGGTGTGGATGCCTTGGTCGTACAGGGAGTGGACGCCGGTGGACACTCCGGAACCGTGAACCCACAGGAACCGATTGCTGAGGTGGCGCTGCCGGAGTTGGCGCAATCCATCACCACCCAGGTCCAGTTACCGATCTTTGCTGCTGGTGGTATCAGCACGCCTGCTGATGTGCGGGCTGTCCTAGGGGCCGGGGCGGTAGCTGCCGTGGTGGGCACGGTGCTGCTGCGTTGCCCGGAAGCCGGGACCTCCGCGCCGCACCGTGCGGCCTTGGCCGATCCCGAGCGCACGGAAACGGTCATGACCCGTGCCTTCTCCGGACGCCCGGCTCGCGCTTTGCGTAACGGGTTCACGGACGAGTTCACGGACAGCGCCCCGCTGGCTTTCCCCGCCGTGCACCACCTGACGGCGCCGCTACGCAAAGCCGCCACTGCCACCAATCAGACCGAGTACATCAACCTGTGGGCCGGTACCGGTTTCCGGCATGCCGTGGCGGAACCGGCTGCCGCAGTGATCCAGCGATTGGGTGGGAGCTGAACCAGTCCGTCACGGTTGGACGCAGTCACAACAACGACGGCGAGTCGCCTCCCCAGGTAAGGGAGGTGACCCGCCGTCGTTGTTCAGTGAGCTACACACCCACCAAAACCAAGATCACGCAGAGACGGAAGTACCTGCAGAACCGAGGTTCTTGCAAGCCTCCACCACGCGGGCAGCCATGCCGGTTTCGGCGGAGGCGCCCCATACTCGGGGGTCGTAGTCCTTCTTGTTGCCGATTTCCCCGTCAACCTTCAGCACGCCGTCGTATTTGGAGAGCATGTGACCGGCCACGGGGCGGGTGAAGGCGTACTGGGTGTCCGTGTCAACGTTCATCTTGATGACGCCATAGGACACAGCATCCGCGATCTCCTGCTCCGTGGAGCCGGAGCCGCCGTGGAACACCAGGTCAAACGGACGATCCTTGCCGTACTTGGCACCAACCTCATCCTGGATCTGCTTGAGCAGTTCCGGACGCAGCTGGACGTTGCCGGGCTTGTAAACGCCGTGGACGTTTCCAAAGGTCAGCGCCGTGATGTAACGCCCCTTTTCGCCCAGGCCCAGGGCCTCAACAGTCTTGATGGCGTCATCCGTGGTGGTGTAGAGGGTGTCGTTGATCTCGCCGACCACGCCGTCCTCTTCACCGCCAACAGCACCGATCTCAACTTCCAGGACAATCTTGGCCTTGCCCGTGCGCTCAATCAGCTCGGCGCCGATCTTCAAGTTCTCATCCAAGTCAATGGCGGAGCCATCCCACATGTGGGACTGGAAGATGGGGTCTTCACCGCGGGCCACCGCAGCTTCCGACTCGGCCAACAGCGGCAGCACAAAGCCTTCCAGCTTGTCCTGCGGGCAGTGGTCGGTGTGCAAAGCAATGTTGACGTCGTAGTTCTTGGCCACCTCACGGGCAAAAGCCGCCATGGCCAGGGAACCGCGGACCATGTCCTTGACGGAAGCGCCGGACCAGTAGGCGGCACCACCGGTGGAAGCCTGGATGATGCCGTCGGAGCCGGCCTCAGCAAAACCGCGGATGGCGGCGTTCAGGGTCTGGGAGGAGGTGACGTTGATTGCCGGGTAGGCAAATCCCTGCTCCTTGGCCCGGTCGAGCATCTGGCTGTAGACCTCGGGGGTTGCGATGGGCATGCTGGCTCCTTCTTGATCGAGTGCCTTGGACTGCCACCTGCCACGTGTGCGCGGTGGCACTGCCCACCATTCTAGTAGCCGCCCACCGCTCACGGCAGAGTGGATGCCAAGAGGTGCCATGACTACGACGTCGTACGCGTAACGTTTCGCCGCGCCCTCGGCACCTGCAGCACCTCACCGCCATTTGAGATCACCGGTTGTTGTTGAGAGCACCGGCTACAGGCGGTGCTCTCAACAACAACCGGTGATCTCACGGAGCAGGGAGGCAGGGAACAGTCACGCCCTGCGCAGCACCAACCCGTGATGGGCGTGGAGAACCTGTTTGCGTGGAACCGGCTGACCACCCGCGTCCACCATGCCGCGTGGAACTTTGATTTTGCGCCGCATACGCCGGTCCTTGGCCAGGTTGGCGGCTGCAAACCCGTGTTCAAACTCCCGCGTCCAGGCCTCCCCCACCTGGTGCGGGGGCCCCAGCGGTGCGCCCAGTTGAAAGTCCAGTTCCGGAACAAACTGCAACTGCGAGTAATCATCGTGCCCCGTGGCCGAGTACGCTCCGGGGCCTTCACCAAAGATCCAGAATGCAGCCAGTCCGTACAGAAAATTGGGGTGATCGTCCGAGCCGTGTGTGGGCACCCGCAGGATCGAAATACCGGGTCCACCTGCCTGGACCAGTTGCTGTTGGGCGGTGTATGGCTCGAACAGCTGATCCGGGTCCCAGCCCAACCACACTTCCTCGAACCCGCCGCCCCATTGGGCGTGTGCCTCCCAGCGTCCGGGCTCACGGCGTGACTCCGCGATATTTGGCACCAGAATTTTTCCGTGGGCCTGCAGTCCAGCACCCGCCGCAGCCACCAGCTCTCCCAGGGCGGCCCTCAAATCGGCCACCGATTCCAGGTCGAACAGAGGAAGACCCAGACCGTAATAGTCATCAAACACATCGTTGTCCGCCATCACGCCGTCAAACGGTGAGTCCGCCAACTCAGTGGTCACGTTGTGCACCCACCGGGCTCTGTACGCGGGATCCCACACCCGCATCTGCCAGTGCTGTGGATAACGTTCCCACTCAATCCGGGACCCGTCCCGGCGGGTGGCAAACCAGTCACCACCCACCGATTGGGCCTCGGCAAAACTGACACCGGAGGTGTAGATGGGGCCGGGTTCGTACTCCCGCGTGGAGGACAGGCACTTGTAACACAGCACCGTCATGTCCGGGCGGCGGCGCTTGAGTTCCGCGGCAGCCTCCAACTCCCACGGCTGCAAGATGGCAGCCCGGTAGTGCTCCACGGCAAAGTCGATCTCATGCGCCTGGATGGGATCCTTGTAGCGAATCCAGGCCCCCACCCCGGTCATGAACGACGCCGGTCCCCACCAGTGCGCGAATCCTCGGAGCTCTCAACGCGGTGGGCAGCCAGGTAGGCCTCCAGGTCCATCCACTGGTCTCCTTCATGCACCGGCTCTACTTCCGGCATGTCTGCGGCAGCCGTGCGGGCCTGCTCCATGCCGGTCGCCGTCGTGGATTCCACCTGTTCTGCGGAGATCACCATGAGGGATTCCGTGATGGGGTCCACCCGGCGGTGAGCAACTTCAGAGGCACCGTCATACCGGGCGTTGCGCTCACCAGCGGTGTCCCCGAGCATGCGGTAGAGCTGGTTGTAGTTGGCCATGACCTCATGCAACTGGAAGAAGTTTTGCACGCGCTCACGTGAGTTCACGGAGTACGTCTTGTAGAGCTCAGGGTTGGAGACCACCCGGTGGATTCCCTCCGCCATCATCTTGATGTCCCCGGCCACCACCAGCTCTCCGCAAGCCTCATACACGCGACCATCCGCGGTGGTCAGATCATCGTGGATCAGCTGCTTCATGCCGCCCACGTCCGTCCCCACCGTGGGGATACCGGCGGCCATGGCCTCCAGCACCACAATCGGTTGGCCTTCGTTGTAGGACGGTAGGACCAAGAGGTCGTATTCGTGCAGGTGTTCGCGCACGTTGACTGTGCCGTGGATGGTCACCATGTCCGCCAGGTCCAGTTCAGCGATCTTGTCCACGCAGGCCTGGTGATAGGCGGGATCATGCTCGGTGGGGCCCAGCACGTTGAGGTGGACGTTGGGGTAGCCCATGTCACGGAGCATGGCCATGGACTCCAGAAGATCCAGCAGGCCCTTGATGGGCACCAAACGGGCAATGTAGACCAAGCTCCACCGGTGCTCATGAGAGTTGGCAAAGATGGACTCCATGGCCTGGGAGCGCGCACGGTATGGGCGGTCGAACTCCTCAATCACCATGCCGTTGGGTACCACCACGGACTTGTTGACATCGGTACCCAGCAGGGATGCTTCCGCAATGGCGGAGGGGTACAGGTACGTGATGACCTGGGCAGACGGGTAGCAGAAGTGCCCCATTTCCGTCCACCATGCCATCCATGCACGCTGTTCGGCGGTGACGTCAAAGGTCCGGTAATCATCCGAGGTCAGGGGCAGCGCCATGTTGCGCCCCAGCAACGTGTTCACCGTGTCACGCACGTACAGGTTGTGCTCGGTCAGCAGGAAGGACGTGTCATGTTCACGGGCGGCGGCGGCTGACATCAGTGAGGCGTAGCCCGTGGTGTGTGCGTGGTACACCTTGGCCCGCGGCATGGTTTCGCCCAGCACGGCATGCGCCAGGGAGAAGAAGTTGCGCAGCGTCCAGAAGGCTTCGGAGAGGGAGAGCCCCAGCTCAGGCAGGTGACGCCCCACACCCATCATGAACTCGCGCGAGCCCAGCAGTGCCCACAGCGGGTAACGACGGGTGGACTCCAACACACCCTCATCCAACAGTTCCCACAGCGCATCCACCTCGCGCTTGTCCGGATCTGTGGTGGCCAGGACTTTGAGCGCACCGAACAGACGGTCGGTCAGTTCGCGGCGCTCCCGTGAGGTCATGTTCAGATCAGCCACCCGCGCCGAACTGAAGTCGTGACGGTGCTCCTCCATGGACAGATACACCATGCGCACCCACTTGACGTTGGCAGGCATTCCGTACAGGTCCTCATGCGGAGCCTTGGAATCCCACGCAATGTGGATGATGCCGAACTCCACGTCCGGGTTCTCCACCACAATGTCGTGCACCACCGCGGAAACCCCGCCTTTGAGGTACGGATAGGTGGACTCCATCACGATGGCAACATCCACCTCCGGATACTCACCGTTGTGAGCAATCTGGGCCGGGTTCAATTCCACGGCGGTGGAAGTGGGCTTCTTGAACTGCTGAGTGAACTTGTTGAAGAAGGTCATGGCATGTAATCCGTTTCAGGCTGTGAAGATGATTCAACGCAGGCCCACTGCACCCCAGACAAAGAGGGGATGGGCTGGGAGGCGGTGAGCGGCGTCGTCAGCTGCGGCTTTGTTCTCCCAACAGCGACGACGCCCGCGGGCTCACCACGTGACGGCGTGCCGCCAGAAGAGGGTGTATTCGGGCTGCGACCAGGCGCGCTTGTAGAGCCACCAGGCCACGGCCACCAGGAGGATGTCCCCCACCACGATCACCAGGTAAGCCCCCACGCTGGGCACCAGTGCAAACGCTGCAATCATGATGATCAGGTGTGCGGCAGCCAACCACTGGGACAGGTGACGCTCGCCGATGTAATCGAGTTCGTAACTGAGCATGGTCAGCATCATGAAAGCCCAGGAAGCCAAGGCGATCCCCACAGCCAAACCGGCCTGTTCGGGAACCAGGACCTCCAGAACCAAGGAGCAGGCCAAGGTCAGCAACATGCCCAAGGCACCGGTGCGCAGTACAGAACGGTCAATCACCCGGGACAGCTCGGCTGAGGTGTTGACCAAGTCCTTGATGGGTTCACCCTGGATGGCGGTGTGCAATCCGCGAATGTTGTTGTCCACGGCCGGGGCCAGGTTCACAAAGTAGAAGTTGTACGCCAGCACCGCGGGAAGCATGGCCATGAAAACCACGATCACCTGGAACTGCCCGTCAGTGACCAGGAAGAGAATGAACTTGTCACCCCACAGCACGGAGCCCAGGAGCAGGCCACGCAACAGGTCTTTTGCGACGTCGCCGTGCGGCAGCCGGACCAGCGCGGTGGCGTTGCGCAGGTGCCCGCGGATGAAGAACAACTGGGTCAGCGTGGCGGCAACCGGGGGCAACCACACCCACGTGGGAGCCACAGCCAAGGCGGCAGCGTAGGCAATCCAAGCGACCGCCCAGTGACCGCGGCGCTCGCCGATGTTGGCGATCACCAAGGACTGGACAAACACCAGGTGCAGCACGCACAGCAGGGCGTAGAGGCCCATGGCCTGCATGGACCATCCGCTCACCAGCCACAGCGGCACGGCAAACACCACCACCAGCGGGAGCGCCTGGACCAGCATGGGAATCCAACCCTGGACAAAGCGGGGGACGATCTGGGACATGTTCTTGTCCCCCATCAGCTGCGCCAAGCCACGATAAGCCGGCATACAGGCAGCCTGCGCCAGCCAAGGTGTGGTGATGGAGCTTGCCAGCACAATGTAAGTGAGGGTCACACCCCCCACTTCCTGGCTGTTGATCGCCGGTGTGACCAGTGGGAACACCAGGTTCAGCAGCACCAGCGGGGAGAGGTAGAGAGCCAGAGCAATACCCTGCCCCAGGGTTCCCCGGGTATCGCTGCGACCCGTCACCGCAGCGTTGAGTCGCTTGTTCGGCATCAGCAGCACAGTGATCACACCGATCACCGCACCGGTC
This sequence comes from Kocuria sp., assembly GCF_030538595.1. Lineage (GTDB taxonomy): Bacteria > Actinomycetota > Actinomycetes > Actinomycetales > Micrococcaceae > Kocuria. Next base: position 28,542 of record NZ_JAUNTS010000009.1, on the reverse strand, counting down.
ACAATCAGCAAGCCCCGCTCCGTGGATGGGACAACTCCCACCAGAGCGGGTACGGCAAGGGTGGCAACCAGTGCCGCAGCAATGATCAACGCTCGACGGCGACTGTAGGTGTCCCGTAGGACGGCGGCAAAAGAGCCCATAACTCATCTCCCCAATGAATGCTCCGGGGCGCCCCACAAAAGTTCCCAACCCGACCCCCGTCGGATTCAAACTCGGCTGCAGTAGAGAACTGCGCGCCTGGATACGCCCGAACTTGATGGTTTCAGTGTGGATCGCTGCGTTCACGATTGCACTATGTGGGTGCTGTGATTCAGGTCAAAGCACTCTGGATAGAAAGTTGAATCAGTGTTGCTCCTGGTCAATGGCTGGTTCATGCCGCACCCGTGAGGAAGCTCACTCAACTGTGCCGTTACCCTGCCTTGGCAATTACGTGAAACATGACGCGGAAATAGCCCACACGGTCCCAACTTGGGTGCGCGGCGAACGTCGTCGTGACTCAGTCCGTGCCGTAGGTCGTGAGATCACCGGTTGTTGTTGAGAACACCGTTTGTAGCCGGTGTTCTCAACAACAACCGGTGATGTCAGCGCGGGGACTGACCGAACACATGCCTCCGGATCCAGGCGTGCATGGCCACAGCAGCCGCGGCACCGGCGTTGATGGACCGCGTGGAACCGAACTGGCTGATCTCCAGGAGCGCATCAGCACCATCCGTGACATCGGAGGAGAGCCCCGGTCCCTCCTGGCCGAAAACCAGAACGCACTTTTCCGGCAGCTGGTAGGTCTCCATGGCCACAGAGCCCTCCACATTGTCGATGGCCAGCACAGACAGTCCAGCGGCCCGAGCCCAGGTCAGAAATTCGGCCACAGTTGCATGATGGTGCACGCTCAAATAACGATCCGTGACCATGGCGCCGCGTCGGTTCCACCGCCTGCGCCCGATCACGTGCACACCCCCGGCATTGAACGCATTGGCGGTGCGCACCACGGAGCCGATGTTGAAATCGTGCTCCCAGTTCTCAATGGCCACGTGGAAACCATGACGCCGGGTGTCCAGCTCAGCCACGATGGCATCCATCCGCCAGTACCGGAATTCATCCTCCACATTGCGGCGATCGCCGTCGCGCAGCAGGTCGGGGTCCCAGTGCTCGCCGTCGGGCCAAGGACCTTCCCACGGCCCCACGCCTATCTCAGGGCGTGACCCCGAAAACTCCGATTCAGTCAGATCGCTCATGCCAGCCTTTTCCCCAAGAGCTCAGGCACACGGCTCTGGGCATCAATCCACCAGCCAAGGTCGGCATGGACACGTAAGGAGGCGCTGAGAAGCGCCTCGTATTCCGCTCGACAATCAAGGTGGATGAGCGGTTCATGGTGGGCGGCACGATTTCTCAAGCGTTGCAAACGTTCCAAGGAGGCATGAAACTTTTTCCGCTGAGTGTTCGGAACCATGGCCGACTTGAGCGCTTCTTTCCACAGCGTGCTTGAGTAGCCGGTGTCGAAGAGCCTCACCCAGAACCCGAACATGACCTCGGCGGTCATCTGGCCATCTGTCTCGCTCTTCCCCTTGACAGCAAGGCGTGATTTGGCCCGTTGTATTTCTTGACGCGAGCGCCCATCCCAGGGCACCAAATTTTCGTCATACCAATGGTCATCAACCTGGGGGCACCAACGACGACGAACAGCCTCCACGACTGTGTTGCGCAGCGCGACTTCAAAGTAGTGCTGGCTTTCAAGGAATGCACCCGAAATATCGGTGTTCCACTTATAGAGAGCCAGGGCGTGGTCCAGTTTGCCCGAGCTGGCAGTTTTGTAGGTTTCGAGGCGCGGCGCTGAGAGGAGCCGGGTCATCGACTCCCGCACTGGCCCATAAAGGGTCATGGCTTCTGGTGTTTCCTTCCCCTATAATTGACTGCATTGCCCCCGTGGATTCATCGGTGACTCGGCTCCGGCTAGACGATCCGCCCGGGGGCACCGCTATGCCCCAGCCGGGACACATCAGAGCCAGGACTCAGTCAAGACCGAGTTCATCCTTGCCGTAGGCGTACAGGCAGGGAACCCCGGCGGTTTCCTCGATCCGCTCCTTGGCTCCGGTGGCGCGGTCAACAATGATGGCCACAGCCACCACGTTGGCGCCCGCCTTCTGCAGCGCCTCCACGGCGGTCAACGCAGATCCCCCGGTAGTTGAGGTGTCCTCCACCACGACGACGTTGCGCCCCTCCACGGCAGGGCCTTCCACCTGTCGCCCCATGCCATAGGACTTCTGTGCTTTACGGACCACAAAGGTGTCGATGGCCCGGCCCTGATCCCCAGCAGTGCGCATGATGGCGTTGCCCACAGGGTCGGCGCCCATGGTCAACCCACCGGCGGCATCACAATCAACGCCCGCTTCATCCAGCATGCCCAGCATGACCTGACCGACCAGTCGGGAGGCTTCATGGTGCAAGGTCACGCGGCGCAAGTCCACGTAGTAGTCAGCCTCTATCCCGGAGGCCAGGGTGACTTTGCCGCGCACCACGGCCAGGTCCACGATCAGTTCACGCAACCGCTCGCGTGCGGTGGCCAGGTCCGGGGCGTTCAGCTCGGTGGTCATGGGCACCATTCTAGTGGCGGCCCCATCCCGAACTGCAGTGATTGGTGCTCCACCCGCTCAGGCGAAGGCGCTGTACCCCGTCAGCTCACGGCCCAAGATCAGAGCTTGGACGGATTCGGTGCCTTCATAGGTGTGGATGGCCTCCACATCCAGCAGATGCCGAATGACGTGGTTCTCCAGAAGGATGCCGTTGCCACCCAGCAGGTCACGGGCGATGCTCGCAATTCGGCGGGCTGCTCGCGTGTTGTGGTACTTGACCAGGGAGGCCTGTTGGGGCCGCAGAGTTCCCGCGGCTTGCAGGCTCGTGGCTTGGACGCATTGCAGTTGCATGTTGGTCAGCTCTTCGAGCATCTGCGCCAACCGCTCCTGAACCATCTGTTTGGTGGCCAGGGGTTTGCCGAACTGAACCCGCTGTTTGGAGTAGTTCAAGGCGGCCTCAAACATGGCAAGACCGTGCCCCAGGGCTGACCACCCCACGCTCAACCGAGTTTCGGACAGTACCTTGGAGACGTCCTTGAAGGACTGCACGCCAGGCAACTGATGTGAGGCCGGCACGCGCACATCTTCCAGGGTGATGTCCGCCTGATGGATTGCGCGGATTGCACCCTTACCCGCAATGGGCACACCCGTGTACCCGGGGGTGTCCTGCTCCACGATGAACCCCTTGACCTGGTTGTCACCTACATCCCGAGCCCACACGATCGTGATCCCGCCGGAGGCGCCGTTGCCGATCCAGCGTTTGTGCCCGTTGAGCACCCATTCGTCACCTTCACGCGCGGCGGTGGTTTCCAAGGACACGGAGTCGGAGCCGTGATCCGGCTCGGTCAGCGCAAATGACCCCAGCACCTCGGCGGTGGCTACAGGCAGCAGCCACTTTTCCTTCTGCTCGTCACTGGCAAAGAAGGCCAGCGAGCGCAGCACCAGACCACCCTGAACCGCCGCTGCCGCACCCATGGAGCCATCCGCACGGGAGATCTCCATGGTCACCAGACCTGCGGCCAACGCAGACATGGGCTCCAGACCGGGAATCTCCAAACCATCCGTGAACAGGTGCAGCTCCCCCATGCGCTTGACCAGGTCCAGCGGGTATTCGGCATTGTGCCACGACTCCCCGATCACCGGGATGGTTTCCTCCGCAAACTGCTTGGCCCGGTCCCAGTGAGCGCGGTCGGCCTCGTCAACGTCTGTGAACACCCCGAGGAAATCTGTCTCCAAGTATTCATTCAGCCGGTAGTTCTGCGGTGCACCCACAGTGTTCTCCTTGTCCACGGGACTCACTCGCTGCGTCGTCGTTGTTGGTGTGGGGGTTGGCTCAGCGCGGCGGCATGCGTAGAGCGCCGTCCATGCGAATGGTCTCCCCGTTGAGGTAATCGTGCTCCACAATCATCTGGACCAACCGGGCGTACTCGGCCGGTTGCGCCAGACGCTTGGGCAATTGCACGTTGGCTTCCAGCTCCGCGCGGAACTCCGGGGTGATTCCAGCCATCATGGGCGTCTCCACAATCCCGGGGGCAATGGTGCAGACCCGGATCCCCACTCCCGCCAGATCACGCGCGGCAGCAATCGTCATGGAGTGCACACCCCCCTTGGACGCCGCATACGCCGCCTGCCCCACTTGCCCTTCAAAGGCAGCAACAGAAGCCGTATTGACGACGACGCCGCGCACCCCATCTTCCAGCGGATCATTCAGCGCCATGACCGCCGCAGCACGAGTCATGACCGTGAACGTGCCGATCAAATTGACCTCCACAACCTTGCGGAACAAGTCCAGATTATGCGTGCCCTTGCGACCGACAATGCGCGCCGACGGTGCGATTCCTGCGCAGTTGACCACCGTGCGCAGCGGGGCCAGCTCTTGAGCCTTGGTGACTGCCGCATCTACGGCGGTCCCATCCGTGACATCTGCTGCGACCAGTTCAACGCCATCCGGTATCGAGCCCGCCTCAGAGGCCTTTGCAATCCCTGCCTCCAGGTCGATCCCGACCACATTGATGCCTTGCGTAGCGAATGCTGCCGCCACCTGAGCACCGAGCCCAGAAGCAGCGCCGGTCACGATCGCACTCGAATTGGACTGATCCATGTCTCTCCTTGAGTTCCTGTGTGGTTCATCTGCCGCCGGTCGGTGAGTTCTCCCGCCCCCGAGCGCAGTCCTCCGGGGGTAAAACACCCCCCGCGGGGGGGCGGAGGTGACACA
>NZ_JAUNTS010000009.1:0-23750 GCF_030538595.1 Kocuria sp. | reverse complement strand
TTTGTGGGGCGTGGTGGGGGGTCGACCCCCCCCACGGCGGCGGGGGGGCCCCCCCCCCCCCCCCCCCCGGCGGGGTAGCTGTCTAGACAAAAGCCGATTGCCCCGTGATAGCTCGCCCCACAATGAGCGAATTGATCTCGTGCGTGCCCTCGTAGGTGTAGAGGATTTCCACATCGTTGAAAATCTTTGAGATTTCGTAATCGTGCAGCACTCCGTTGCCGCCCAGAATGTTGCGGGCCATGGCGGCGGATTCGCGAGCTGCCGCCGTCGTCGTTGATTTGGCCAAAGCTGCGTGGACCATCTCAAAGCTACCCTCCTCCTGAAGAGCGGCTAGACGCGCCATGAGCGCGGTGGAGGTACACAGTCCGCCCATGATCTTGGCCAGGTCCGACTGCATAAGTTGAAACTTGGCCAGCGGGCGGTCGAATTGCTTGCGCTGCACGGCGTAGTCCCGCGCGATTTCAAAAGCTGCCATTTGCACGCCAACTCCCTGCCAGCCGACCCACGCTCGGGAATCACGCAGTTTCACGTTGGCCGCAGCAAACCCGTGCCCACCGGGCATGAGGTTTTCCCCTGGAATGCGCACCTGGTGTAATTCGATATCCGCGTTCTGCATGATGCGCAGGCCCATCTTGCGCTCGATCTTGGTGGCCGACCAGCCCGGTCGATCGGTTTCCACGATGAAGGCTTTAGCCTGGCCATCGGTGGTGTCACGGGCCCATACGATCGCAAAATCAGCAAATGTACCAGCACCGATCCAGCGCTTGCACCCGTTGAGTACCCATTCGTCGCCGTCGCGCTCAGCCGTGGTTTCCAGGCCCCCAGCGATGTCAGAGCCATGCTCGGGTTCGGTCAGCGCAAAGCAGCCGACCGCCGCAAAGTTCTTGAGTGGTTCCAGCCAACGATCCTTCTGAGCCTGCGAACCGAGCTCATGCAGCAGACCGAGGATCAGCTCGTTATGGATGCCCACCAGTGCACTCAGGGACACATCTGCACGGGCAACCTCTGCGTAGGCCAGACCAATGAACAGGCGGCTATGCCCCCCGAGCACCAAGTTGCCCAGACCGGCCTTGGCCAATACGGGTAGCAGGTGGAAAGGGAACTCTTCTCGATCCCAGAACTCGCCAACCACCGGACAAACTTCCCGGCGCAGGACCTCGCGGATGGAGTGGAGGCTGTTGCGTTCGTCGTCGTTGAGTAAGTGTTCAACCTGAAATAGATCGACTTCCGGGTGCGGGATGCCGACTTGGCTCTCGACGATGGGGGCTTCACCGCGAATGACCGGAGGCATGTGAACTCGCTTTCTACGGGCCGTTTGACTCGCGGGAGGGGTGGTTCCCGCACCGTACGGCCACGTTGGCTCGATGGGGTGATCCAGCTCACCTGCACGATAACCCTATGAATCGTACTGCGTAATGGATGGTTGCCCGCTAATTGCTCGGTATCAGCCATAGATAGGCTCTTCGCAGTTGGGGGGTGTAGGTGCTGGTCGGCGCGTCGGTGCGGGGGTAAGCGTCGAGGTCTTCCGATGATGAAGGTTCCTACACGCCTCATCCGGAAGACCTCGACATGCCTCACGTTACCTTTGATGCTCCTGACCTGACGACGTTCTGTAGGCTGGACGAACTCGGTCTGGAGGCCGTGGGGCAGCTGATCACCCCGAACCGTGCCCTGATCGAGTGCAGGCTGGCGAGGCCGGATCCGTGGTGCCGGGACTGTGGCTGCAAGGCTCTTTCTCGGGGGACCATCGCGCGACAGCTCGCGCATGCTCCCTACGGGCACCGGCCCACGACGGTGCTGGTAAGAATCCGCCGCTACCACTGTCCTGCATGCGGGACGTCGTGGCGGGAGAACTCAAGCACAGCCGCGGGTGAACGAGCGAAGCTCTCTCGGGCAGGGGTGCGGTGGGCTCTGGAAGCCCTGGTGATCGACCACCTCACGGTCGCTCGTGTCGCGGCGGGCCTGGGCGTTGCCTGGCATACCGCGAACGAAGCTGTCCTGGCCGAGGGCCAGCGACTGCTGATCAATGATCCCAACAGGTTCGCCGGTGTCCGGGTGCTCGGGGTTGATGAGCATGTATGGCGCCACACCCGTGGCGGGGACAAGTACGTCACCGTCATGATCGATCTCACCCCGATCCGCGACAAGACAGGCCCTTCCCGCCTGCTCGACATCGTTGAGGGACGTTTGAAGAAGGTGTTCAAAACCTGGCTGGCTACCCGATCACAGGCATTCCGTCACGGTATCGAACAGATCGCGATGGACGGCTTCACCGGCTACAAGTCAGCCGCGACCGAAGAGCTACCCGAAGCTACCCCGGTGATGGACCCGTTCCACGTCGTCGCGCTGGCAGGCAGCGCTGTGGAGCGGTGTCGGCAGCGAATCCAGCAGGAGACACTGGGCCACCGGGGCCGGTCCGGGGACCCGCTCTACGGCATCCGTCGTGTCTTACTCACCGGTGCGAACCTGCTCACTGCGAAACAGACCAGCAGGCTCGATGCTGTGCTCGGTGCCGAGGAACACACACAGGTCGATGTCACGTGGTCGGTCTATCAGCGCATCGTGGCCGCGTACCGCGATCCCGACCGCAAGCGCGGCAGAGACCGACTGTCGGCGGTCATCGCGAGTCTCTGTGTAGGAGTGCCAGCAGCGCTGAAAGAACTGACCACGCTGGGCAGGACACTGAAACGCCGAGCTGCTGATGTGCTCGCCTACTTCGACCATCCCGGGACAAGCAACGGAGCGACAGAGGCGATCAACGGTCGATTCGAACACCTGCGAGGCACGGCCCTGGGGTTCAGGAATCTGGGCCACTACCTTCTCCGGGCACTGCTAGACACCGGAGGCTTCCGACCGCTTCTACACCCTCTTTTACGATGAGCCGCCAATCCTGAAGCCGGACATGAATGAGACGAGTGCGGGACACGCTGCACCCGCGCGTAACACCTGCCACGAGCAGCCGGGCGTGGCTGCCCGACACAGCCGAACTGATCATCCTGGTCGATTAATTCCACTGAGCTTTACGTACCGTTTAACACAAAGCCAGACACCAGCGCTTACTCGTCGCGCAGCTGCCCGAAAACCGCAGCGACCTCGCAATTCATAATCGATCCCACACTCATAACACGATAGGACCTACACAGTCAACAATGGACCCTCTAGGCACCGCAACCTCTCAACCTCGTCCCAAAGTTATGCAGAGCTCACCTACCACCTCCTCACCCGGTGGCAAAAGCAATTCTGGCGCTCCTCACAAGACAGGACAGTCAAGACTATTATGGACCACTCCGCTCGTTACATTTTTGTTATTTCTACTAGTCAGGACATCTTTAGCCTTCAAAGATCAGCCCAGACATCACCCAACCCAATTGACAGCATCGAACAAACAGGAGAGCGTCAATATTGTCCGATAGATCACACCGACATAGAAACGGATGTCATCATGAAGACTGAATCACTGCAAAAGTTCATCCCCGCCACGGGACTCATACTCTCCTTAGCCCTAACCGGCGCCACAGCGGCTTCCGCGAGTGCCGCCCAGCACAGCAAGGGAGTTGCCGCGTCCGAAGCGGCTGACATTGATCTCATCGAGACGCTCGATGCACAATCTATCCATCAGGTCAATACTGAAATCGCCGCAGTTGGCGGAGCGCAACTCCCATCCGATACTGTCGCCTTTGGGTTCAACGACACCGGGGATGCCGTCGCCGTTGATGCGGCAGGAAATGAAACTATTCTCGAAAGTGCTGCTTCCATGAATGAGGCCCTTGAGGCCCCCTCGCCATCGCCCAGCTCACTACCAACCGCAAGCGGAGCCATGGCAGCAAGCGCAGAGAGTGACAAGGGAGTGCTTACTGGACTGGCTGCAACCCTTGCAGGTTGCGGAGGTAGCGTGATCGGCTATGACGCGATTCTTTCGATCTTGGAGAAGCGCGTTTCTTACTGGGCCTTAGTCAAATTTCTTGGATCAAAGGTGGGTCCAGGAATCGCCATTAGCTGTATCGCTGGTGCTGGTGGCGCACTTGCCACCTACATGGGATGGTAAGCGATGCGCAGCCTAATCTTCCTAATTAGCTCGTTCATATTCTTGCTAGCATTCAACTTGTTTAGCGAAACATCAATATATTTTGCACTCCTTATGAGTGTATGTGTTTCCGCTATAGTTGCTTCAATTGCAACAAGAGATGGGCGTGCCGCGCTACGCCGCATTGCACACAATTCCCGCGAAGGATGGGGGAAGACCTCAGGATAACTAGCTGGTGGGGCGGGGCAGCGCTAGGCGCAAATATAGGCAAAACTTGCCTGCGTCATAGCGCCGATCCGCCCCACCACCTCGCTATAATTTTCACGGTGACCCGCACCCAACGCCAGCAGGAGGTTTTCGACCATCTCCGGGGCATGTTCCTGACCGAAGGGTTCGCCCACTTCACCATCGACGCCGCCGTCGCTCGCCTCCAATGCTCAAAGTCGACGATCTACGCACTGGGGCGAACGCGAGAAGAACTGGTCAGAGTCGTATTGGTGGACTTTTTCAAAGAGGTCGCCACCGCCACGGACGCGGCACTGCAACAGCCCGGCACGGTCAGTGACCGCCTGCTGGGCTATCTGGATGCCATGGCCCGTGAGCTGGAACCGGCCTCCGCCCAGTTCATGCGCGACGTCGCCACCTCCGAGGTCTACGCGACCAATACGCGTGTGGCCACCAGTAAATTGCGCCGCTTGATGGACGATGGCGTAGCCACCGGTGAGTTTCGCCCCGCACCTACCGCGCTGGTGGCCGAAATCATCGCCTCCGCCATGGATCGCATCCAGCAACACACGCTGGAACACGGCGCCGGGGATGCCTCCTCCTACCGGGCACTCGGAGAGCTCATCGTGCACGGGGTTGCAGCGCATGACCCCTTGTCTATTACTAGGAGGTCCAACTAGTCTGCTTGTGACTCCGATCACACGGCGGTGACGGCACTACGTGCACCTCAGCCGTCACCCAGCTAGTCGAATGGACTTGAGGACGCTATGACCGCTGATTCCACGCCGAACACCACCCGGAACTCAACCAACTCGCCCAGCTCAGCCGCCTCGCCCGATAACGCAGCCCAGGGCACCGTCACCGAACGCTTTCGCGCAGCCCGGGACCAGCTCTTGAGCCTGCGCACAGATCTGAGTGCCGCACACCGGGAGTTTGAATGGCCCAGGTTCAGCCACTTCAACTTCGCGTACGACTGGTTCGATCACATCGCGGCGGGCCCCCGCGGGGACCAGGAGGCCCTGGTGTTGGTGGAACAGGACAGCTCCTCCACCAGGCGGACCTATAAGCAGCTCTCGGAACGCTCCTCCCAGGTGGCTGCGTGGCTGGACAGCATTGGCGTCAAGCGTGGTGACCATGTACTGCTGATGCTGGGCAACCAGGTAGAACTGTGGGAAGCCATGCTTGCCTGCACCAAGCTGGCCGCTCGCCTGATCCCCACCACCGTGATGCTCGGCCCAACCGACCTTGCCGATCGCATCGAGCGCGGCCGCGCCTCCTGGGTGATCACCACGGCCACCCAAGCACCCAAGTTCAACGCTGTCCCCGGGGATTTCGCTGTCATAACCATCGGGGAGGCCACCGGCGAGCGCGTCCCCGGGTACGACGGCGAACACAGCCACCCTCAGTACGATTGGGCCGACTCCTTCACCGCACCCGCCGAGTTCAGCTTGGATGAGCCCACCGCCGCGGATGAAACCCTGCTGCTCTACTTCACCTCCGGCACCACGTCCAAGGCCAAGTTGGTGGAGCACACCCACACCTCTTACCCGGTGGGGCATTTGTCCACCATGTACTGGATCGGCTTGGAGCCCGGGGACGTCCACCTGAACGTTGCATCTCCGGGGTGGGCCAAGCACGCCTGGTCCAACTTCTTTGCGCCGTTCATTGCTGAAGCCACTGTGTTCCTCTACAACTACGGCCGCTTTGACGCCAAGGCCCTAATGGAACAGATGGATCAGGAGGGCGTGACCAGCTTCTGCGCCCCGCCCACCGTATGGCGCATGCTGATTCAAGCGGATCTGACCCAACTGAAGACTCCACCGCAGAAGGTGGTGGCTGCCGGTGAGCCCCTGAATCCGGAGGTCATCGCCAAGGTTCAGCAGGCGTGGGGCACTCAGATCCGGGATGGATTCGGTCAGACAGAATCCTCCCTGCAGATTGCCAATACCCCCGGCCAACCAGTCATCCCCGGAGCCATGGGACGGGCTTTGCCGGGGTACGACGTCGTTCTGCTCGACCAAGCCACCGGGGAGGAATCCGCCACCGAGGGCGAACTGTGTCTGCGGCTTGATCCGCGGCCGGTGGGCCTGACCCCCGGTTATTGGGGGGATGAGGCAAAGACCGCTGAAGCCTTCCGGGACGGGCTGTACCACACGGGCGACGTCGTGAGCCGTTCGGAGGACGGGGTGATCACCTACGTGGGACGCGCCGACGATGTCTTCAAGGCCTCCGACTACCGCCTCTCACCGTTCGAGTTGGAGTCCGTGGTGATTGAGCACGAGGCCGTGGCCGAAGTGGCCGTGGTGCCGTCACCGGATCCCATTCGCCTGGCCGTGCCCAAGGCCTACGTTGCCTTGGTGGCGGGGTATGAGCCCACCGCGGAAACCGCCCGCAGCATCCTGCAACACTGCCGAGAAGGGCTGGCCCCCTACAAGCGCATTCGCCGCCTGGAGTTCTTTGAGCTTCCCAAGACGGTGTCCGGCAAGATTCGCCGCGTGGAGCTACGGCGCCGCGAAACGGAGATCCACGACGACGCCGGCCTTCCCACCGGCGGGCAGGAGTATTCGGATGCGGATCTGCTGCAGGGTTCCAACGAATAGGCGCTCATGACACCCAGCAACACACAAACTGACCCGGAACAACGCGGCACGAGCACCGCCGGTGATCCCATTGACCAAGCTCGGCGGAATTGGGAGCAACGTGGTTGGACTGCTGCGGCACCGGGTATGGCCGCCGTCACGGCGATCTTTCGGACGCAGCAAATCCTGCTGACCCGGATCGATCACGCGCTGCGGCCCCACGGATTGACGTTCTCCCGCTATGAACTTCTGGCGTTGTTGCAGTTCACCCGCTCCGGTGCCCTTCCCATGAGCAAGGCCAGCGCACGCTTACAGGTGCATCCGACCTCCGTGACCAACACTGTGGATCGTCTTGAAGCGGCCGGATTAGTACGACGGGTGGCTGACCCTTCCGATGGCCGCGGTCGTCTGGTGGAGATCACCTCCGCCGGACGGGATCTGGTCACCGCGGCAACCCCCGGGCTCAACGCGGTTTTCGAGGATGTGGGCATGCCCCCGGCTGACTTGGAATCCGTCTACCGGGCTCTCAAGTCATTCCGGCAGGCCGCCGGCGACTTCGAGAGCTGAGGCTGTAACCGGGTGAGCCCGCAACTGGGTGAGCCAGAACGGATCGAACCCTCACGGGACTCGTCCATCAGCACCTGATGGACGAGTCCCGTGAGGGTTCAGCGTTGTCCACATCAGGTGTTGATGCGGGACAAAAGCGTCCCCTCAGGCGCTTCAAGGTCAGCCTGCCGACTCATCCGCACGCAACCACATCAGCACTGCCCGCACACGACGGTTGTCTTCACCCGGTGGTAGTTCGAGTTTGGTGAAGATGTTGGCCACATGTTTGGAGACCGCGGCCGGGGACACCACCAACCGGTCCTCGATCTGCGCGTTGGACAGCCCCTCCGCCATGAGTTGAAGCACTTCCCGCTCACGTGGACTTAAACGCCCCACGGGGCCATCGGCCACCGGTTTCATGGTGTAGGCCACCACGTCAGGGTCAATCACGACTCCGCCGCCAGCCACCACTTCCAAGGAAGACAGGAAGTCAGAGACCTTTCCCACCCGCTCCTTGAGCAAGTAGCCCAATCCGCCACCATGGCCGGACTCCCCCAGCAGGGTTCGTACATAAGGGCCAGAGACATAGGCGGAAAGCACCACAATGGGTTGCTCCGGTCTCAGCCGTCGGATGTTCAGTGCGGCACGTAGACCGTCGTCGGTTCCGGTGGGTGGCATCCGAACATCAGTGAGAATCAGGTCGGGAGGGGTGGCATCAGCCAAATGTTGCTCGAATGCCTCCACGAGTTCATCGGCGTCTGCGGCCACCCCGATCACGTCATAACCGGCGCTGGTCAAAACTTCCTGAATGCCCGCCCGGATCAGTGCTGCGTCTTCAGCCAGAAAGATTCTCACCGGACGGCTCTATTCATCACGGGCGCAGCTCCATTCATAGTCGGCGCAGTTCCGGTCATCGCCCGCACCTGTCTCGCGGCCACGCTTACAGCAGCGACAGGGACATCACCGGGCGTATTCCAGACCGGATACAGGGGAGCCTGAGCAGTCACGGAAGTACCGCCGTCGTCCCCCTCGGTCACGGTCAACTCTCCACCCAACGCACGCAGACGCTCCCTCAAACCCGCCAGCCCGGACTCACCGGATCGACCCAGACGCACCCCACCTTCACCACGGTCCGCCACCTCAAGATGAACGGCATCTTCCGCCACCTCGACCACGACGACGGCCTCCCCCACTCCCGCATGCTTGGACACGTTGGTCAGTGCCTCCGACACCGCGAAGTACACCGCCCCGGCAACCGACGACGGCACTCGGGAGTCATCGCCTGCGTGCCGGTAGGTGATGGTGAGGGGTGAGCGATCGGTGAGTTCCTCTACAGCGTCGAACAACCCGTGGTCAGTCAGCTCCCGCGGGTGAATGCCGTGCACGGTTTCCCTGAGTCGCAGCAAGGATCGTTCAGCCTGATGTTGAGCCCGTGAGGACAAGTCCTGGATGCGCTCGGCTTGGCCGCCGTTCAGACCTTTCACCGTGTGCTGCAGAATGCCGAGCGTGATGGACAAGGCCACAAGGTCTTGCTGGGCGCCATCGTGCAGGTCGCGTTCAATGCGTCGTCGTTCGGCTTCGAAGGCTTCCATGACCTGCGCCCGATTCAACTGAACGGTACCCAGTTCGCGCTGCAGGCGTTCAGCCTCCTGACCACCGATGCTGCGCACCACCGCGTCCCGTCCGAGGGAGCACACAAGGTACAGGCCAGCCGCGCAGACCAGCACCAGCAGCCCCACGGGCACCATGCCCCAGGCCGAGGCGGGTGTGGAAGCCACCCACGGGCCGAGGTTCACGGCCACGCCGCGCTCATGGAAAACCGGCGCCGCCACCAAAATCCCCCCGCACAGGACCACAACCGCTCCCACCACGCAGGAGATGAACCCGATGACAAGAGATAGCAAGGACACTGGGATGTCGTACTTCCACAGTGCTTCGCTGAACAACCGGTGGCGTGCCCGCGAGAACCAGTGTGGGTCGTCGTACCGCTGTGTGCGCGTACCCAAGGTTGCAGCCCGCGCCCGTTCGGCATCAGCCACCACCAATGAGGCCACGGGCAACGTGGGCAAAAAAATCATGAGACACAGGTGAACTGGCCACAACAGCGCGGACACCAGCTCCAGGCCGATGCGCCGCGACAGGTGCACAGGGAGAGTGAATACGGGCATACGTCAACCGTAGTCCCGGGCATGGATACCGCCCGATCCAGTCAAGTGGACGGTTGGGGGTAGAGCCAGCTCCACCCCCAATGGAGAGACCACCCCCGTGTCCCCTCGCGGCCCTCTCCGGTGGACTGGTCGCATGCAAACAACCACGCGGTAACCGCCGTCCTGCTCAGTGCCACCCTCGTGCTCCTGACGCTTGTGACCGTCACTGCTCCGGCTGGCCTGATCCCGGAAATTCACAAGAAGGAGAGCCCTCATGGCACGTCTGAAAACCACTCTCAGTGCAACCCTGACAGCAGGACTTCTGCTCAGTTCAGGCTGGCTACTCACAGCCTGTGGCTCCGATAGATCGCAGGAGATCTCCAACACAGCCACCGAGTCCTTCCCCGCTGACGGGGAACACCTGACCATCAACAACGAATTTGGCAGGCTGGACGTCCGGCATACGGACACCGATGTCATCACTGTGGAGCGTGAGGTCACCACAGCCGGACGCACGCCGTCGGAACCCAACTGGGATCTCACCGACTCCACCTTGACGTTGAGTTCCGCCTGCGGTGAAGGGTATGTGGGCCTGTGTGAACCTTCCTATACCGTCACGGTTCCCACCGGGACGCAGGTGAAAGTACTGGGGTGAGACCGTGCCAGAACGGATCGAACCCTCACGGGACTCGTCCATCAGCGCCTGATGGACGAGTCCCGTGAGAGTTCGGCAGAGAAACGGCGGAGGTGGAGTCAGCGGTGCTTGAACTCCGCCTTCCGCTTCTCCGCGAAGGCGCCCATGCCTTCCGCCTGGTCCTCAGTGGCGAAGGCTGCGTGGAAGACTCTGCGCTCAAAGAGCACACCCTGCGCCAGAGTGGTTTCAAAGGCCACGTTCACGGCCTCCTTGGCCGCGAGTGCCGCCACCAGCGAGCGCGTGGAAATGGTCTCCGCGACCTCGAACGCCGTGTCCGCCAGCTCATCAGCCGGGACTACGCGGGACACCAGACCGGAACGCTCGGCTTCTTCCGCGCCCATGCGCCGGCCGGTCAGCACCATGTCCATGGCCTTGGCCTTGCCCACAGCACGGGTCAGCCTCTGGGAGCCACCCATTCCGGGCAGCACACCAAGGTCGATCTCCGGCTGCCCGAACTGGGCGGTGTCCGCAGCAATCAAGACGTCACACATCATGGCCAGCTCACACCCACCACCCAGCGCATAGCCGGAGACGGCGGCTATGGTTGGCGTGCGCACCCGCGTGAACTCATCCCAGTGGGCAAACCAGTCCGCCAGGTACACATCCGCATAGGACTGAGAGGACATCTCCTTGATGTCCGCCCCTGCGGCAAAAGCTTTTTCCGAGCCGCTGAGCAGGATGGCCCCAATTCCGGGATCTGCGTCAAAGGCGCGCGCCGCGGCCACCACTTCCTCCATGGTCTTGGAGTTCAGCGCGTTCAATGCCTTGGGCCGGTTCAGGGTGATCAGACCAACGCGGCCGCGGGTCTCTACCAGGATGTTTTCGTACGACTGGGAGTCAGTCACGCTCATGCCTCCTTGGAATTGTTGTTCTCAGGTGTAGCCCCTGAGGCCTCACGGATGGTGTTGATGATTCCGGAGAAGTCCGTGCGGGCACCGCCGTCGTCAGCAAAGGAGCGGTAGATCTCCGCAGCCAGCGGCCCCATGCGGGCGGCGGTTCCCGTGGAGGTGATGGCATCCATGGCCAGCCCCAGGTCCTTGGACATCAGTGCCCCCATGAATCCGGGCTGGTAGTCCCGGTTGGCAGGTGAGCTGGGCACCGGACCGGGCACCGGGCAGTTGGTGGTCAACGCCCAGCACTGCCCGGAGGAGTGCGCGGCGACGTCGTACAGCGCTTGGTTACTCAGCCCCAACCGCTCCCCCAACACAAAGGCCTCCGAGACCGCGATCATGGACACCCCCAGGATCATGTTGTTGCACACCTTGGCCGCCTGCCCGGCACCGGAACCACCGCAGTGCACCACGTTCTTGCCCATAACCTCCAACAGCGGGCGGGCGTCGGCAGCCTCAGTCTCCGCGGCACCCACCATGAAGGTCAGCGTGCCCGCCTCAGCACCCATGGTTCCCCCGGACACGGGCGCATCCACGGGCCGGTGCCCGGCAGCGCGTGCAAGATCGGCGGCAGTGCGGGCGTCATGAACGTCAATCGTGGAGCAGTCCACGAACAGCGCACCCGGCTTGGCCGCCTCCAGCAGCCCGCCCTGATAGGCGTCGATCAGATGCTGCCCGCTGGGCAGCATGGTGATCACGACGTCGGCCTGGGCCACCGCCGCTTCACCACTTTCAGCAGTCTCCACACCCCTGGCGGCAGCTGCTTCCAGCGCGGCCGGAAAGAGGTCATAGCCGAGAACCCGATAACCGGCGGCCACCAGGTTCCCGGCCATGGGGCCGCCCATGTTTCCCAGCCCGATGAAAGCCACGGTTGTGGTGGTCTCAGTAGGGCTCATGACTGATCTCCTGCCGGCATGTGGAAGCTGGACTTTGTACTTTCAGCGGTGGGCACCACGGTCTTGTTGGCCATGGACCAGCGTGAGGTGACCGTTTTGGTCTTGGTGTAGAACCGGAAGGCATCCGGCCCATGCTGGTTGAGATCGCCAAAACCGGAGGCTTTCCAGCCACCAAAGGTGTAGTAGCCGATTGGCACCGGGATGGGGACATTGATCCCCACCATCCCCACCTCCACGCGGGAGGCAAAGTCACGGGCGGCATCCCCGTCCTGGGTGAAGATGCTCACGCCGTTGCCGTATTCATGGTCGGTGGGCAGGGCCAGAGCTTCCTGGTAATCAGCAGCGCGGACCACACACAGCACGGGCCCAAAGATCTCCTCCCGGTAGATCCGCATGTCAGGCGTTACCTGATCGAACAAAGACGGTCCGATAAAGAACCCGCCCTCATGGCCTTCAACGGTGAGATCGCGCCCGTCAATCAGCAGCTCAGCACCTTCATCCACCCCGATCCCGATGTACTTGGTCACCCGGTCCAAGGCGTCTTGGCCGACCAGAGGGCCGTAATCGGCGTCGTCGTCAAAGGAATGGGAGACTTTCAGGCCCCGGGTGCGTTCGGCGAGTTTGGCCACCAGGGCGTCCGCGGTCTCTTGCCCCACGGGCACGGCCACGGAAATGGCCATGCAGCGTTCCCCGGCGGACCCGTAGGCGGCACCGATCAGGGCGTCCGCCACCTGGTCAAGGTCCGCATCTGGCATGACGATCATGTGGTTCTTGGCCCCGCCAAAGCACTGGGCTCGTTTGCCGTTGCGGGCGCAGCGTTCGTAAATCGCCTGGGCAATGGGGGTGGAGCCCACAAAGCCGACCGCCTTGATGCGGGGGTCGTCAATGATGGCGTCCACGGCCTCCTTGTCCCCGTTGACCACGTTGAAGATGCCGTCAGGCAGTCCGGCCTCGGTCCACAGTTCAGCCAGTTTCAGCGGAACGGAGGGATCGCGTTCGGAGGGTTTGAGCACAAAAGCGTTGCCTGCGGCGATGGCCGGGCCGCACTTCCACAGCGGGATCATGGCTGGGAAGTTGAACGGGGTGATACCCGCAACCACACCGAGCGGCTGACGCATGGAGTAGGTGTCGATCCCCCCACCCACGGAGTCGGAGAACTCGCCTTTGAGCAGGTGCGGAGCCCCCATGGCGAACTCGACCACGTCCAGGCCACGGCGAACATCTCCCTTGGCATCCGGAACGGTCTTACCGTGTTCCGAGGAGAGCAGGTGGGCAAGCTCCTCCATGTCCCGCTCCACGAGTTCCACGAACCTGCCCAAGATGCGGGCCCGCTTGGCTGGGCTGGTGGCAGCCCACGCGGGCTGGGCTTGGGCGGCGTCGTCGATCACGGACGCCACTTCCTGCGTTGAAGCCAGCGGCAGGTGAGCCTGGACCTCACCCGA
The DNA here is from genome assembly GCF_030538595.1 of Kocuria sp. Lineage (GTDB taxonomy): Bacteria > Actinomycetota > Actinomycetes > Actinomycetales > Micrococcaceae > Kocuria. Next base: position 10,307 of record NZ_JAUNTS010000009.1, on the reverse strand, counting down.
GCTGGGGTTGTAGACATCCGCAAAGCGACCGGAGGTTCCCTCCATGTGATCGCCACCGCGGTAATGGGTCAGTGTCCGAGTCATCAACAGGCTCCTGGGGTGTCTGTATTCACGCGTCATCCGCACCGTTGCGAATGTGGCCTGGGGCACACCTTAGTTGGACTTCCTACTATTTGGAAGAGTGGTGGCTCAAGAGCTTGACGACGACGGCGCCCCGATCAATCGGATAAGACGGTTCAAACGGACAGCACGGGATCCAGCACACGCAGGCCCAAGTGCTCGGCTACAGTCTTCATGCTGGCGTCATGAGTGGCGACCGCCACGGAGTCTCCGATCAGCAGCGCCGTGGCCAGATGCAATGCGTCCAGTGTTTTGACGTGCCGCTCGATCGACTCCGCCACGGTGTGCACCTCACGCGTGATGTCGAACAGTCCAACGCGAGTCAGAAGGGGCTGGGCATCGGATGGAGGGCGACTGTCACGCCGCAGCACGCGCACCACCTCCGTACGCAGGAGTCGGGAGGAAACAAAGTCCGTGTCCGGTGCCTCCATCCAATGCTGAAGCCTGGAACGCTCTGGCACGTCAAGGAGCGTGCGCAGGGCCACCGATGAATCGAGGTAGACGATGCTCACGGTTCAGTGGTCGCCCTTCATCTCATCAAGCAGCGCCTCAACATCCCCGGACTCATAACGCGGTCCGACAGCCACCTCAGCCCAGGGAACAGGGTTCGCTGGTGGCGGCAGGTAGCGACCCTGCCGCTGCGCGCGGGCAAGTGCGTCATCCTGGCACCGGTAGGAACTCACCCGCCACCGAGGTTCACCCCGTTCGGTCACCACCACTTCACCAGCCGCAATCACTCGGGCAAGGACTTCCGTTGTGCGCTGGTTGAGATCACGCTTTGTCACCGTAGCCATGACCCGACTGTACTACCTAAGTCTGACAAAGAAACCGCGACAACGGATTTGGCCGCACGCCTGGGCACCACCGCAGCCCAGCCTTCACCCCCGCATGGTCAACGCTTGGTCCGCCAAGTGCTCCACGTCCGCAGGATCGTGGCTGACCACCACGGCGGTCCGGCCGTCAAGAACCCGAGTCAACAGGGCCCGCAGATCCTCCTTACCCGCAGCATCCACCGGGGCCAGGGGTTCGTCCAACAGCAGCAGGTCCGGCTCTGCTGCCAGCGCCCGTGCCAGAGCCACCCGCTGGGCCTGACCTCCGGACAATGAATCCGGGTGCCTCCGCGCAAAACGATCAGCATTGGTTTCAGCCAGCCAATCCATGGCTGCCCGGCGGGCAGCGCGCCGCGAGAGTCCTTGCGAACGCGGGGCAAAGGCCACATTGTCCAGAACGCTCAAATGGGGGAACAGCAGAGGTCTTTGAGCCATGAGTGTCACGGCGCGCCGATGGGGTGGCACCCAGGCGCCGCGAGCGTCGTCGTCGAGATCAAAGAGGGTCAGCTTCCCCAGGGATGCACGCCCGGAGCTGGGGATCAGCAGCCCGGCCAGCACATCCAGCACCGTGGACTTGCCGCTACCGTTGGGTCCGATCAGACCCAGGGTGCGGCCGGCTTCCAGAGAACAGGCTGTGTGGACGTCACGGTCAGCCACGTGCACCTCAAAGGTCAAAGTCATGCTTGCCGCCGCAAGACACGCGGGGCAGTCAACCCAACCACGGCAATCGCCACGGCAACCAGCACCAGGGACAACGCTACTGCAGCATCTGGGTCAGTCTCCCGCTGTAGATAGATCTCCAACGGCAAGGTGCGGGTGACCCCCTGCAAAGACCCGGCAAAGGTCAGCGTGGCACCAAACTCCCCCAGACTGCGTGCAAATGCCAGAACCGCGCCGGACATCAGCCCGGGTAGAACCAACGGCAAGGTGACACGTCGCAACACAGTGCCAGGCCCCGCCCCGAGTGTGGCGGCCAGCCCTTCGTACTGAGTTCCTGCGCTACGCAATGCACCTTCCAGACCCACCACCAGGAACGGCATGGACACGAAAGTCTGCGCAATGATCACCGCAGTGGTGGTGAAAGCAACGGAAACTCCCAAAACTTCAAGGTGTTGGCCCACCAGCCCCGCGCGTCCGTAGACGTACAGCAACGCAATACCACCCACCACGGGCGGCAGGACCAACGGCAGAAGGACCAACGAACGCACCAGCCTCTGACCCCGGAACTGCGTCCGCGCCAAGATCAGAGCCAACGGCGTTCCCAGCACCACGCACAGGACCGTGCTGGTGGCGGCGGTCCGCAGGCTGAGCCACAAGGCCGCCCGCGCAGAATCAGAAGTGATCAACCCCCAGAATGCCCCCACATCAACCCGAAAGAACATGCCCACCACGGGGATCGCAATGAACAAGGCACCCACAATTCCAGGTAGCACCACCCACCAGGGCATGGCCAGATAGGACCGGGGTTTACGACGACGCAATCCCGTCACGGCGCCCCAAAGCCCTCTTGCGCCAATCTCTCCTGGCCCCGCGAGCCCTCCACAAAATCCATGAACTCTTGGGCCAGATCTGTGTTCTGCGCTGAGGACAACGCAGCGATGGGGTATTCATTGACCACCTGCTGACTTTCCGGAATTTCAATGTCTTCCACGGCATCCCCCGCGGCGGTGACATCGGTTTTGTAGACCACACCGGCATCAGCTTGCCCGGAAGTCACCTTGCCCATGACATCCGTGACGGCACTCTCTTCACTCGCTGGCGACAAGGTCACTCCCATGAGCTGCGCAATCTCCTCCGTGGCTGCACCACAGGGCACCCGAGATTCGCAGATGACCACCTTCAGGTTTTCATCCCCCAAGTCCTGAAAACTACGCACACCCGCTGGATTACCGGCAGGTACCGCAATGGTCAGCGTATTGGTGGCGAAAATGCTGGGCTGCCCCTGCACCAAACCAGCTTCCACGGCCTTGTCCATATTGGCCTGATCGGCCGAGGCAAAAACATCCGCCGGGGCACCGTCTTGCAGCTGTGTGACCAAAGTTGAAGAACCGGCAAAGTTCAGTTCCACCTCAGTTCCCGGGTGATCGGCCTCAAACTCCGCGGCAAGATCGGTGAAGGAATCCGTCAGAGAAGCCGCCGCGTACACCGTGATGGTCTGGTTTTCCGCACCTGACGTGTCCCCGCCACCGGACCCGCAGCCAGTCAACACCAGAGAAACGACGCCGACCCCGGCCACTCCCGCCGCCACCTTGCCTGCGCCAGAACGTACTGATCCAGCCCGGTCTTTTGCTCTCCATCTGAACCACGTCATGCCCCGGGAACCTCCACCACCACGTTGGTGGACTTGACCACGGCAGTCGCCACGGAACCTGGCTCCAGGCCGAGGTCCCGAACGGCCTCCGTGCTCATGAGGGAAACCACTCGGTACGGCCCGCACTGCATTTCCACCTGGGACATCACCGTGTCAGAGGTCACCGCGGTGACCAGCCCTACCCACCTGTTCCGGGCCGAACTGGCCACCCCCGTGGGATCTTCCGGAGCCACAGCATTGTTCTTGATCAGCTGGGCCAATTCCAGACCTGCCACCACGGTGTGACCGGACGCTGTTGTGGTGGATTCAAGGCGCCCGGAGGCAATCCACCGCCGAACGGTGTCATCACTGACAGCCAGAAAATGTGCCGCCTGGGCAACGGAAAGCATGCTCATTAGGGAAGAATATCCGCATTTGCGGGTTGAAAGAATCTTGTGGCACGCAGTTGCAGGACAGTGGATCATCGGTGGGGCAAGGAGGTTCCACACCTTCAGCAACCCAGGGACAGCTCCCAGGAGACACCGCCACCAGACACCCCCAGGTAACACCGCAGCATTAGCATGAGCTCATGTCTGAGATCCAAAAGACCATCATCCAGGAGATGGGCACCTCCCCCAGCATCGACCCCGCTCAGGAGGTGGAGCGCAGAGTGCAGTTCCTTGTGGACTATGCCCGCTCCACGGGGGCCGGCGGGTTTGTGTTGGGCATTTCCGGAGGGGTGGATTCTTCCCTTGCCGGACGACTGGCTCAGCTCGCGGCCGAACGCCTGCGGGACAACGGACAGGAAGCCACCTTTGTGGCGGTCCGTCTGCCGCACAACGTCCAAGCCGATGAAGATGATGCCCAAAAAGCCCTGGGTTTCATCCGTGCAGATGAGGTGGTGACTTTCAACATCGGCCCCGCAGTGCACGGCTTTGAAGAGGGATTCACCGCCGCCACCGGGCGCGCCATCAGTGATTACAACAAGGGCAACGTCAAAGCTCGCGTACGGATGGTGGCCCAGTACGCCCTGGCCGGGGAACGGCGCCTTCTGGTGATCGGCACGGATCACGGTGCAGAGTCAGTCACCGGATTTTTCACCAAATTTGGCGACGGCGGCGCAGACGTCCTGCCGCTGTTCACCCTCAACAAGCGCCAGATCCGCGCGGTGGCGGCCCACCTGGGTGCACCGGAATCCGTGTGGCAGAAGGCTCCCACCGCTGATTTGCTGGACGAGCGCCCCGGCCAAACGGATGAAACCGAGCTGGGTTTGAGTTACGACCAGATTGACGACTACCTGGAGGGCAAGGAAGTACCGTCAGAGATCGCGGAGCAGATTGAGGCCCGCTGGCTGGCCACTCGGCACAAGCGCACTGTTCCGGTCACCTTGATGGACTCCTGGTGGATGCCCTAGCCCGCCGATTGACGGCTCCCGTTTGAAAACACCTGTGGGCCGCTTTCCCAGCCGGGAAGCGGCCCACAGCGTCTTCGGAAAACAACAGAACTCAGAAGTCCCGCCGCAGCACAATGCCCTGATGAGCGGAGAGCACCACCTGCTCGGGTGGCTGCCTGCCATCCGGCAGAAGATAGCCGTGGGGAAGGCGCACGTGGCGTCGTCGTCGTCCGTCACTGGCCAGGTTGACCGCAGCCCAACCCTTGGTGAAAGTTCGGGACCACAGATTGACCACGGATTCGGGCTCCTGAATGGGATCCCCCAGGTCCCACGCCATTTCCGGAATCCACAGGCCGCGGCGGCCATCCCATGAACTGGCCGCGTACATGCCGTGCCCACCACCAAAAACCCAGTAGGCCGCCAAACCGTACCGCGCCAAATCGGCCTGCTCAGCGCTGACCTTCCCCTCCCGGGCACCGTTGTCCGGCACGGGGGTGCGCACAATAGCCAGCTGATCTGCGGGTACTTCTTCCGGGCGGTCACTGACCAGGCTGTGCGTTTGCTGCCGCGCGGTCCCCGGGTCCAGGATGCGGCCCGTGACCGTGCTCAACCAGCCAGGCTCAAAAACCCCGCCCCACTGGGCCAGCCGAACCCAGCGCGACGGCGAACGCCGAGCGTCCCCCACGGAGGCCACCAATGTCTTCCCAATCTCCGCCAGAGCCTGCCCGGCCTCCGCAAACAGGGCATCGTTGGCCTCCCGCTGCTGAGTCTGGGAGCCCAAGTCCGGTAGCGGCAGGTCCAGTCGCGGAGTTTCCTCCAAGTCCCCCACGGCAAGAACGCCGTCAAAGGGTGAGTCCGTGAGTTCCAGCACCACGTTGTGCACCCAGGCACGGCGATACTCCGGGTCCCAGACCCGCATCTGCCACCGTTGGGCCGGCTCCTCCCACGCAATGCGGTCGCCGGCACGATCCACCGCAAACCAGGCCCCGTGGCGCTCGGCTTGTGTGTAGGACATGCCGGAGGCCAGCAGCGGACCCGTTTCCGTCTGATCCACCATGGCAATGTTCTTGCGGCACAGCACCGTGGTCTCCGGGGCCAGCTCTTTCAGATGCTCGGCCGCGGCAGTTTCCCAGGGGTCAAAAATCGCCACCCGGCAGCACCCCGCCCAGGCTCGGATCTCAGCGGTCGGAATGGGACCGGAACCATGCGGAGTACAGCGCACCCACGCCATGGACGCCGGGCCAATGGCAGTGGCGGGGGCAGACGGTGCCGTGCCTGCGGCGTCGTCACTACCCACTGCGCTCACCTGTGTGTCCGGTACGGACATGATCCCCCCTGCGGCGCATCCATGCGCCAAAAATTACGTGGCCTTTCACTTGGGCCAGTGTGTGTACTGCCTACCCCGCAATGGACACGACGTCGGTTGCGTCCACTCCCCAGTGGCCGCAGCCGCACGCGTTCCCCACCATGTCCTGTTGCGCAGGTTCCCCACTCCATAGGTACTGAAAACAACTGTCACCGCACAACGTGAGCGGCGTCCCCGAAAGAGTGCCTGCCCACCACACCCCATGTCTCCAACTGGCCTGCTTTCTCATGCACACGACACAAAACCCTGAGATTTCGCATGTTTTCCCAGGTCATCAGCGCCGCAAGACATTGCCGCTCCCCGTCACCGCACCAGCCGTGTCTTGTGGGTGACGGGCCTGGTGACAAAAATTACAAGGCTACTACCGCCACGCCCGCGGAAATTGGCGTGTCTGTATTCTGCCCTAGGGTTGAAGGCATGAAGATCGCCACCTGGAACGTCAACTCCATCCGTGCCCGAGCCGACCGCGTAGAGGCGTGGCTGAATCGTTCGGATGTGGATGTGCTGGCCATCCAGGAAACCAAGGCCAAGGATGACAACTTCCCGTGGGAGGTTTTCGAGTTCTCCGGCTATGAGGTGGCACATTTTGGGCTGAGCCAATGGAACGGTGTGGCCATCGCCTCCCGCGTGGGGCTGGAGGAGGTTGAACGCACGTTTGCCGGCCAACCCACCTTTGGCAAGGGCAGCCAGGAGCCCATTCAGGAAGCACGCGCCATTGCGGCAACCTGCAACGGGGTTCGCGTGTGGTCCCTGTACGTGCCCAACGGCCGCGGCTTGGATGACCCCCACATGTCTTACAAACTCGACTGGCTGGAAACGCTCAACAGAAATGCTCGGGCGTGGTTGGCACAGGACCCGGAGGCCAAGATTGTGTTGGCCGGGGACTGGAACGTGGCCCCGCGGGATGAGGACGTGTGGGACATGCAGTTCTTCCTGGACAATCACATGACGCATGTTTCGCAGCCCGAACGGGCAGCTTTCAACGCCTTCCTGGACACCGGATTTGTGGATGTGTTGCGTGAGCACAACCCTGGACCCGGCGTTTACACCTACTGGGATTACACCCAGCTGCGCTTTCCCAAAAAGGAGGGCATGAAGATTGATTTCCAGCTGTGCTCGCCTGCTTTGGCTGCACAGGTCACGGGGGCTGAGATCGACCGGGAAGAACGCAAAGGCAAAGGGGCATCGGATCACGCTCCCGTTGTCATTGAGGTTGCGCTGTAGTTTCCCATGACCCCACTTCTCAATGCCGGAAGCGCGTGGCGCGGAGCCGCAGGACTACCCCAGCGGTTCACGTTGCGCGCCTATGTGGCCCTTGAGGACTTGGAACCGGCCTACCGCGATCGGGTCAGCAGCGCCGTGTCACCGCAGGTGGGTCAGGACGGTCAACTGTCCGAAACCCTGGCGCGTCTCTGCACGCAGGAGCGGGGTGCTTTGCCCCCGGCCAGGGAGCCGTTGTGGACCATGAACTTCTCCGCAGCGCCCGCCGCTGCACACGGTCTGCTGACCCAGCGCGCCGACTTTCCCGTGTATCACCCACCGCAACAGCTGCACAGAGCCCTGCAAACAGTGACCTCTGAGGAACAGCAGCACAACCAACCGTTGATCACCTTGCTCCTGAACCAGGAGGAGGTCCGTAAACAAGCCCGGCACATTCGGGCCGAGCGCCGCACCCGCAACTTCGCCAGAGACTCCAACTGGACCGTTCCCATGAGCTGGTTCTCCTTGTTCGCGGATGAGGACCGTGCCCCGCTGGACCAGGACGGACACGTCACCCACCGAATGATCGTCCCCGCTGATACTGCGGCCCGGCGTGCAGCATGGGGTGCACAAGTGCTGAATGCCACTCAGGATGAAGAGCTCCTGGAGCTTGGGGCGGACCTGCACCGCATGGCGCGCTGGGCTGCGCAGTTCTCCTCCTCCGCTGTCATTTGCCTGGATTACGGGTCCATCGCCGCGCCCCTGCAACCGGATGAAAGTCCACGCGATTTCCAGGACGCGTTGCACTTGCTGGACGACGGCGACGACCTCAGCGCCGAGGTTGCTCTGCGGCGGATCATGAAGCGTTGGATGCCGCTGGCGCATTTGGAGTACGCAGGGTAGAAGAGCAATCGAATTCCAGGGCATTGCAGAGTCACCTGCCTCAGAGCCCGCCACCGATACCCATTACCATTCAAATACCAGTGACCCACGATGAACGGGACATCTGTTATGCCTTCTGCTTCCGCCAACCCTCCTGCCGTGAGCCCCGGGCTGCGTTGGACAACCTTGGCCCTCATGGTTGTGGCGCCCGTGTTGACCTTTGCCGTGGCCTACCTTTCCTCTGTTGGAAGCGCACTTCCGTACGTGGTCATGGCGGCGGCACAGGTCACCGTGGGGCTGCTGCTCCTTGGCTGGGCACGGTCCATGTGGAAATTCAGGCGTAAGGCTTCTGCCTGGGATTTCGGTGCGGTCCTAGTTGCTGCGGTCAGTGGAGCTGCCGCAACATGGCTGATCTTGATGTTCGCCACTGCTCAAGGGATTCGCGGCAGCGCCTGGCCACGGATCAGAGCGGGCTACTCCATGAGGAACGACTACGAGTACCTGGCAGCTCTTGCCGCTGTTCTGGTGATGTTTGCCTGCGTGTTGGTGCTCGTGGCCACCATGGTTCGCTCCGCCATCAAGCCGGGAAGCGTTCGGCGCGTCGGTCAAGCTGCGCGAGCCAAAGCTGCTCAAGCCATGGTGGAGAAACGCGTGGAGGTTCAGTACGCAACCAGTGAGCAGGACAGCATCATGGCTCGAATGCTCTCTCCACTCACCCGCATTCTCTTCGGCCTGTGTGCTGCGTTGTCGCTGGCGGGGCTGATCACGGTCAGCGCCAGCGATGGCAATGTTGCCGTGATCGGAGGCTGGGTACTGTTCGTTGCCCCCGCCGTGCCCACCGTGTGGGCTGTGGTGGAGTCACTGTGGCGACGCGATGCTCAAATGGGTCCAATCCTGGGTTCCTTGTGGCGCACCATGGTGGTCCCGTTCGTCACGGTTTTACCCATAGCTGCCGTGCTGCTCCTGGTAACCCTGCTACCGCCCGTTCGAGAGGGCTTGACGCCGGACACCTGGGCAGCCGCCACCTGGGAAGGCCCCTTGCCGGAGCCTGACATGTATGGGTTCGCGTGGCTTGGCGCATGCTTGTCACTGGCCTGTGCCATGGCGCTCATGGGAGGTCTGGCTTTCACGGTTGCAATCGCGTTGCCCTGGTTCGCCTTCTTCCGGCCGTCAATCTTCATGGCGGACAACATGCTGGACACCTCACCGCAGGCTTATCAATCCAACGTCACAGCAGTTCGAGCACTCACTGTAATAATCATCCTCGCGTTCTTGATACCCACGCTCATGGTCATGGCTGAGCAGTGGAGTCTGTGGTGGTGGGTTGGCGTGGGCTTGATACCCGTGGGGCTGTTTGCGCTCTATCTGACCTACACGCGACAGCGGGTAGATCATGCCAAACGGTCCAAACACGGCGTTCAAGGGTTCTCCAGCCCTCACGACCCTGCACCATGACGGCAACCACTCACCGTCCCCGCCCGCAGCAGTGGGGGGTTATACGCCAAGAAGTGTGTAGCGCAGGCCCCTGGATCCCAACCAGCAGTATGGCAACACCAGCCTTGACATGCTTTGAGAGCATGTCAGGTGTCCCTTCCACGAAACAGACCCACGTGTGGTGTATGCGCCCGCCCCCTGGTCAAAAGCGGCACCACCATCGCTGGTTCCACCGGCTACCGGTGCATACCCTGTGGCTAACCCGCAAGCCGTGCGCAGTTTGATACCTCATCAGGGCTGATGGGGTATCAAACTGCGCACGGCTTGCGAAGGTTAGGTGTCTATGGAAGCTGGGAAGGCACGGTGGAATCAGTTCTCCGCCACCACGACCACAGCACACTGAACGAGAGGAACAGATCGGGCCAGTGCTCTACAACACCGGATTCAGCCCCGAAGACGGCAACGGCATCCAACACGGCTGTGCAGGACAACACCACAGATAACACACCCGGGATTTACACACATTTTGTCCGCTAACCTCCACAGGCGATGCCGGACACCGCCAGACATGAAGAAACCCCCGCGATGTAGAAGCTACGCGGGGGTTTCAGTGGCTCCGACCGGCGTCGATCCGGTGACCTTACGATTTTCAGTCGCACGCTCTACCAACTGAGCTACAGAGCCAGACACCCCAGTGGGATGCCAAGACGGCGCTCAGTTGAACTGACGCCGTCTTTGCGACCCTGACGGGACTTGAACCCGCGACCTCCGCCGTGACAGGGCGGCGCGCTA
>NZ_JAUNTS010000008.1 GCF_030538595.1 Kocuria sp. | reverse complement strand
TTCTGGAAGCCGGCGGGTTCAGACCGCGACTACACCCTGGATTGTGAAGAGCCGGATAACTGTGGGTGGTGGGTGCGGCGTCGTTGTGGTGTGCCGGGGCAGTGGCGGATCGGATGTTTTCGTACGGGGAGTAGGCCTTCATGCAGCGGTAGACATCAGGGTCTTCAATGGGGTTGCCCCACTCCTCCCATTCCAGGGCGGTCAGCGGCAGTTCCGGCATGAGGATCGAGGTCAGGGGATCAACAAACGGCACGGAGGCCACCGCGCCGCAGAACAACTCCGGCGCCAAATTCAAGACCGCGCCCACCAACAAGCCGCCAGCTGACCCACCCATGAGCAGCAGCCGGGAGGAATCGACATCCACCCGAGCCCCCACGTGCTGCGTCACCGCCACCACGTCAGTGAACGTGTTGATCTTATGCAGCTTCTTGCCGTGTTCGTACCAGTCGCGGCCCAGCTCACCACCTCCACGGACGTGGGCGATCACCCACACAGCCCCGCGGTCCAGCAAGGACACCCGGGAATAGGAGAAGGCCGGGTCCATGCTGATTTCGTAAGACCCGTAGCCATAGATGACGGCTGGGGCCGCGCCGTTCACATCACGACGACGAATCAACGTGATCGGAATCCGCGTGCCATCTGCAGCATCCGCAAAATCGCGTTCCACCGTGTAATCCGCCGGGTTGTATCCGCCCAGTACAGACTTTTCCTGCCGGAGTACGGGCTGAGGCAAAGCAAGGCCAGACGGCTCAGCACCTTGCAGTTCGGGCTGTGGGTTGAGCAGAAGATCATAGATGCGAGTGGGGCGGATGAAGGATTCGGCGGAAAACCGCAGTACGGGGGAGTCGTAGTCGGCGGCCAGCAGTTCAATGCTCTCAAAGGTTGAGGTGCTCTGATCGGTAGCGTGCGCACCGGCACCGGCATCAGCAGCCGTACCAGCACCAGTACCAGCAGGGACCGTGACGTTCATCAGCTCCCGCTGCTCAGCCGTCCCCAAACCGTCCAGGGCAAGCACCATCACGGATGGCATCATCTCCGCACGAGCGGAAATCACCACGTAATCCTGCAGCACCGTGAATCCCAGGATGCGCACACCGGCTTGGGCCGGGATCACCTCCGTGGGATTTGCCGCAGTCAAGGATTTCCCCAGCTGCTCCCAGGCAATCAGCGAGATTCGGCCATCCGGGGCCTCAACGTCATGGGAGATCAGAACAGCTGTGCGGCCATCCAGGTGAACCGGCTCGGCTTGATACAGCACCCGATCCTCCCGGGGAATCACCACCTGCGGCTGCGTCCCCGGGGCTGCACTCAGAGGCAGCAGGGAAACTTCCGAATAGTCCGAGCACCCGGATTCGATCACTAGCCACGTGCGGTCAGCGGAAAGACTGGCTCCCAACCACAGCCCTGGGTCATCTTCCTGCGCCACCACCGGGTCCTGCGCCACAGATGTTCCCAGCCGATGGCAGCGCAACCGCCACGGGCGCCAGGAGTCATCCACCTCCGTGTAGTAGATCTCCTTGCCATCGGGGGAGAGGAAAGCGCCGTATGAGGCGTCCGGAATTTCATCCGGTAGCACCTCACCTGTGGCCAAGTTCTTCACCCGTACCGTGAAGCGCTCGTCCCCGGTGGTGTCCGTGGCCCACAGCATCCAGAGACCGTCCGGGGTCACGTCAAAACTGCCCAGGGCCCAAAAATCATGCGCGGCGGCCTCGACATTTCCATCCAGCAGCACCTGCTCACCGGGCAATGCGGAACCGGGGGTCAGTACAGGAGGCGTCCAGGCGTCGTCGTCGTTCAGGGGTGTGGTGGCCGCAACGCGGCACCGAATCCCGTGCTCCCCGCCTTCCACGGTCCGCCCGAAGTACCACCAATCACCCCTGCGGTAGGGCACGGACAGGTCCGTTTCCTGAACGCGGCCCTTGATCTCCTGGAAAATGCGCTCTCGCAGTCCCGTCAGATGGGCGGTGGCGGCCTCCGCGTATGCGGTCTCCGCTTCCAGATGCGCCAATACCTCCGGTGATTCCTTGTCCCGCAGCCATTCGTAGGAATCCACGAACCTGTCCCCGTGGAATTCACGGACCGTCTCTCTGCGGTCGGTGGTGGGGGCATGCGGGTGCCGTGCGGCGTGTTCAGTCATGAACCCCAACTTATCGCGCTGACGCACAATAGGTCTCATGACCGTTGAACCTGACGAACCCGCGGAGCTGCCCGCCACAACAGCCCGGCACAGGGCCGATTCCAGCCACCTGGATTACGACGCCGCTGCCTCCTCGGACCCGCACGTCACCCCCCAAGCCGTACCCGGATTTGGGAGTGTCCGCGCCGACTTGTGGATGCAGATTGTGCTGGTTCTGGGGGTCTCCCTGGGAGCCAGCGCTCTGTGGTCGATCCTGAACCTGGCCGAAGTACTCTCCACCACCGGCATTGCCGAGTCGCAGGCGAGCATGAATCAGGCCATGAGCACCTTCCCGGTGTTCGATGTCCTGCGGCAGTCGCTGAGTATCCTGCTGGCCTTTGTGCCGGTGCTCCTGGCGCTGTATTTCCTGGCGGGATCAGCGGGGCAACTCAAAACGGTGATTCGCCAGATCGGACTGGATTTCAAGGCGCCCGTGCCAGATCTGGCATTGGGGGCGCTGTTGTTCCTGGTGATGGGCCTGGGAACGCTGGGGCTCTACCAGGTAGGCAGAGGCCTGGGGATCACAGCGGAACTCACCACCAATGCCGGTGGCACTGAATGGTGGAACCTGATCCTGATGATGGCCCAAGCGGTACGACACTCCGTGGTGGAAGAGGTCATTGTGGTGGCCTTCCTGGCGGATCGGCTCCTGCGCGTGAGGTGGAGCTGGCCGCTGGTTCTGGTGGGTTCAGCGGTATTGCGCGGTAGCTATCACCTGTATCAAGGAATCGGCCCGGCCCTGGGAAACGTGGTGATGGGGTTGGTGTTCCTGTGGATCTATCGAAAAACTGGGCGCATCATGCCGTTGGTCATAGCGCATTTCCTGCTGGACGCGGTGGGTTTCCTGGCGGGAGCCTATTTCTTTGGCTGAGGTGAGCTCTTGCGGCTGGGGTATGACCGGTGTTTGAAGGCCTGTGTCCTGAACACCTGACGCGGCTTGCGGATCAAGCCGTCCACACCGGAGAATGAAAGCGGTCACGAGAGCCAGCGTCAAGCCCCAGCTTGCTGGCCGGCAACCCTCCACCGCGGTGGGGTGCCCTGGGTGAGGACCGGGCCGCGCGTATTCGCGTTGCGGCAAGCGCGGGTCGCGGACCCGGGGCGAACGCCGGTACCTGGCGATGGCTCCGGCTCAAGACCCCTGAGTACAGGAGCCACCATGAGCCATCACGCCACCGCCGGTAACCCCGCAGACTGGAACTTTGAAACGCGGCAAATTCACGCCGGTCAGCAATTGGACAACACGGGGGCGCGGGCACTGCCCATCCACCAGACCACCTCCTTTGTGTTCCCGGACGCCGCAACGGCTGCCGGACGATTTGCGCTGCAGGAACTCGGCCCCATCTACACGCGGTTGACCAATCCCACCGTGGAAGCGGTGGAGAACCGGGTGGCTTCCCTGGAGGGCGGTGTGGCTGCGGTCATGGTCGCCTCCGGGCAGGCCGCCAGCACGTACGCGATTCTCAACATTGCGGGCAGCGGCGATCACGTGGTGGCCAGCGCCTCCCTGTACGGCGGAACCTTCAACCTGCTCAAGCACTCGCTGGCCAAGCTGGGGATCAGCACCACCTTCGTGACCGACCCGGCCAACCCCCAAGCCTGGCGGGATGCCGTTGAGCCGAACACCAAACTGTTCTTTGCGGAATCCATCCCCAACCCGCGCAATGACGTTCTGGACATTCAGGCTGTGGCAGAGGTGGCCCATGCCGCTGAGGTGCCACTGATCGTGGACAACACGGTGGCCACCCCGTATCTGGTGCGACCCTTTGAATGGTGCGCGGACGTGGTGGTGCATTCGGCCACCAAGTTCCTGGGTGGGCACGGGACCTCCATCGGAGGATTCGTGGTGGACTCCGGCAATTTTGACTACACCCGTTACCCGCAGCGTTTCCCGGAGTTCGTCACCCCGGATCCCACCTACAACAATGTGGTGTTCGGTGAGGTGTTCGGTGCAGACGGTCCTTTTGGTGCCAACGTCTCCTACGCCTTGAAGGTACGTACCCAGTTGTTGCGTGACCTGGGGGCTTCGATTTCCCCGTTCAACGCGTTCCTCATTGAGCAGGGCATTGAAACGCTGTCCTTGCGGATGAAACAGCACGTGGCCAATGCCCAGAAGGTGGCTGAATGGCTGGAAGCTCAGCCGGACGTGCGCTCGGTGACCTACGCCGGGCTGCCGTCCTCGCCGTCGTACGCAACCGCGCAGCGCTACGCACCCCTGGGTCCCGGCTCCATTGTGGGCTTTGAGCTGGACGGGGGAGCTGCCGCCGGGCAGGCGTTCGTGGATGCGTTGGTCCTACATTCCAACGTGGCCAACATCGGCGATGTCCGTTCCCTGGTCATTCACCCGGCCTCCACCACCCACGCCCAGTTGAGCCCAGCAGAGCAGGCGGATGCCGGGGTCCAGCCCGGATTCGTGCGCCTCTCCGTGGGCTTGGAGCACATTGACGACATCCTTGCCGACCTTCAGCTGGGCTTCACAGCTGCCGGAAGTGTGGAACATGCCATGGCCACTGACGACGATGCCCCCGGCGGGGGAGCAGCCTGAGATGACGTTGGTCGGGGGAACAGAAAGTGCCACCGAGTTTGTGCGTGAGGACGGCGTACTGGCTTTTGTGGATGTGGGAGACGTGCTCCTGGAGAGCGGTGTCACCCTGCCGCAGGTCAGAATGGCCTACGAAACCTGGGGCGAACTCAATGCTGAGGCCTCCAACGCCATCTTGGTGGAACATGCCCTGACCGGAGACACCCATCTGGCCCGCGGCCAAGCCCGCGAACACGCGCCGGAGATTGAACGGCACAGGGCGCAAGCACCTGGCTGGTGTGAGGGTCTGGTGGGTCCCGGACGGGTGATCGACACCACCAAGTACTTTGTGGTCTGCATCAACATGCTGGGCGGATGTTACGGCTCCACGGGCCCGGCCACTGCGGCGCCGTCGTCCGTGGACCCCGATCACAGACCGTGGGGATCTCGGTTCCCGTTCGTCACCATCAGGGATGGTGTGCATGCGGAGGCCGCCGTGGCAGATGCGTTGGGCATCCGGCGGTGGCGGCTGGTGATGGGTGGGTCCATGGGAGGTGCCCGGGCGCTGGAATGGGCCGTGACTTTCCCCGAGCGTGTGGCCGCATGCGGCGTGGTGGCCTCCTGCGCTGCTTCAAGTGCCGAACAGATTGCGTGGGGCCAGGCGCAAAACTTGGCGCTGCGCCAAGATCCGGCGTTCGCCGGTGGGGACTATTACAGTTCGGCCTTCCCATCCCTGGGCTTGGGGTTGGCTCGGCGTATCGCTCACATCACGTACCGTTCGGCCGCCGAACTGCAGACCCGTTTCAGCCGCGATCCCCAGCCGGGGGAGTCCATTCTGGGTGCCGCCGCCGGTGAACGCGGTAGGTACAAGGTGGAGAGCTATCTGGATCACCAGGCCTCCAAGTTGGCGGACCGGTTCGATGCCAACGCGTACCTGACGCTCAATGAGGCGTTGATGAGCCACGACGTCGCTCGCGGGCGCGGCAGCCTGGAGGAAGCGTTGGCTGTGACCACGTGCGACTGGTTGGTCGCTGCGGTGGACAGCGACCGCCTGTATTTCCCATCCGAGTCGGATCAGCTGTGTGCAGCACTGCCGGGTGAGGTGCCTCGGCACACCATCCACTCGGGCGCAGGGCATGACGGATTCTTGATCGAGGATCGGCAGCTGGGGGACTTGGTGGCCGCCACGGTCTTGCGGTGATGCCTGCGCCGAACCCTCACGTGACTCGCCCATCACCGGCTGATCGGCGAGTCACATGAGGGTTCGGCATCAGCCGGGTTGGTGTTTTCCACAGGTTGGGGCGGCCCCTGGCGCCGGATGGTTCCCGCGCGGTGAGCTGGGGCCATGCCCACACCGCGAGTACGTTTACCAGCCGAGCTGGCATCCCGTTGGTTCACGACCACTCAGGCAGCCGACCACGGGGTCACTTCAAGCCAACTGTGGAGCGCCAACTATCGTGCGGTGATGCCGGGTGTTTGGGAAGGGCGATTTCCGGGTGTTGCTCTTCCCGGAACAGGCACTAGGGAGGGTCTGATGGCACGCCTTCCAGCGGTCATGGTGCAGTATCCGGATGCAGTGGCCAGCCACGTGACGGCGGCAATCCTGTTGGGTTTTCGACTTCCCTTCCGTCCGCAGGAAAATCAGAGCATTCACCTTTCGGTCAGTTCCCGGACCAATCCGTTGCGGGTCCAGGGGTTTGTGGGCCATCAGTTCCAACCGGGGCCCGGAGAGGTCTGGAACGGAGGTGGTGTGGCCGTGACTTCACCGGCCCGAACTCTGCTGGATCTGGCCGCCATGAAGACCGCACGTGGTCGCCACGTCTTCACCGACGCCGCGCTGGTGGCCATTGCGGATGGAATCGTGAACGAACACGCCACGGGCTTCAGTCGTGGGCAGTTGGCACAGCGCGACAAACGCTCGCTTCTGGCCGATCTTGACGGACTGTCCGGCCGTCGCGGTGTGCTGCGAGCGCGGGCAGCCGTGGAACGTGCGGTACCGGGAGTGGATTCTGCGCTGGAAACCAGGGCTCGGCTGTTGTTGGAAGAGTACGGCCTCACGGGGTGGGAGACGGACGTGGAGCTCGGCGCGCCCGGGCACCGGTTTGTGTGGCCGGATTTGGCTGATCGGCACCACAGGATTGCCCTGCAGATTGAAGGTGCTCACCATGATCACCGGGGGCAGCGAGTGCGCGACATTGAGCGTCAACGTGCCACGGAGGCGGCGGGGTGGATTGAGATCCGCGTGGTGGCGGCCGACCTGGAGGTGGGGCCGCATCAGCCGCCGGGCAGCGTCCCGCGGTTGATTCTCCTGGTCCGGGAGGCGCGGGCACGAGCGATGTCCTGAGTGCTGCGCCGAACCCTCACGTGACTCGCCCATCACCGGCTGATCGACGAGTGGCGTGAGGGTTCGGCGTGGGAAGATGGTTTTCATGCCTGAACAGATGACGATTGCCTGGAACCGCGACCCCGCCCAGGACCCTCACGCGCCGCTGCTGGTGATGTTCCACGGCTTTGGCGCCGATGAAAAAGACCTGTTGGGCCTGCTGCCGGGCCTACCGCAGGAGTTCGTGGTGGCCTCCGTCCGTGCACCGCAGCAGGAGGGGCCGGGGTACCGCTGGTATCCGCTGTACGACGACGACGCGTTCGACCCCGCCCAGGTGCAATCCGTCCTGGAACCTCTGATCGGGTGGCTGCGTGAACAAGCTCACGGGCGTCCCTCTGTGACGTTGTTGGGCTTCTCCCAGGGCATGTCCATGGCAACATCACTGGTCAGGGCCATGCCGGGGGAAATCGCTGCGGTGATCGGGCTCTCAGGTTTCACCCTGCCCGAGCCGCTGGCCATCTTCCGGGACAGTGAACTGGAGCAGCAGCCGTTCAAGCTGTTCTGGGGCCGTGACCCGCAAGATCCGGTGCTCCCGGAGCGGTTGGTCAATGTGTCCGCCGAGTGGTTGCTGACTCACGCGGACACCACCAAGGTCCAGTACCAGGGGATGGGGCACAGCATCTCCCCGCAAGAGTTGCGTCACGTCAACGAATACCTGACCCACTACGTGCTCAACGCCTGACGGGTCAGTCAACACTCCAGCCGTGTCACGGACATGATGCTGGCTTGCTCAGGCCCCGGTGCGAATCACCACAGAGATCCCGTTGAGGGTGACGACGTCGCCGTCGTGCAGCTGACGTCCCCGACGTTCCTCAATGTCTCCGTTGACCTTGACCAAGCCGTCCTCGATCACGGTGCGCGCCTGTGCGCCGTCTTCCACCAGGGAACCCAGTTTGAGGGCCTGGCCCAGGCGGATCATGGAATCGCGGATGGGAAGTTCTTGATCAGATGCGGAAGCTGCCATGGACCCATTGTGACTCATGGATCAGTCCCGTCTGCTCCCGGGAGTTCCACCGTGACCGTCAGACTGCGTCCACCCGCAACCTCCTGCGCTGTGGTGGTCTCCGCCCAGCAAGTACCGCCCAACTGCTCGGTCAAACTGCGCACAATGGCCAGTCCCAACCCTTGGCGTCGGGTGGAGCGGGCCGAGTCCGTGGTGTAGAAGCGTTCAAAGACACGGTTGGCTTCCACGGGGTCGCCGTCGTGAAGGCCGTTGGAAAAGATCATCCGCGCCCCGGAGGCGTGGGGGAGCACGTGCACCCGGAGCCATCCGGTGCCGTGGGTGGCCGCGTTGGCCACCAGATTGCTGACGATCCTCTGGAGGTGTCCACGTTCTGATCTGACCATGACGGGATGGGAGGATGCCACGGTCACGGGGATTTCGGTTGCCTCCAGCTGCCCGGCATGGGACAGGAGGACTTCCGTGACCTCACGGTTGAGATCAAACTCCTCCACCTGGGGGACGCGATTGCTGTCCAGGAGCGTGGTGTACTCGAACAAGCGGTCGATCAGCCGCTCGACCTCCTGCAGGTTGCGCTCCACCACGGCAATCCGGTTGTGCTGCAACGGGGTGCAGGGCTCAGCTGCCAAGGCTTGGGTGTAACCGCGGGCGGCGGTCAGCGGTGTGCGGAGGTCATGGGAGAGGTCTGCCGTCAGCTGGCGGAACTCGTGCTCCATCCGGCGCTCGTCGGAGGACCGTGCGACGAGCTGATCCAGGGTGCTGTTGACGGCTGAGGCCAACTCGGCCACATGGGAGTCCACGAACTGGACGGTCACGGGCCGGAACCAATCCCGTGCCATCTGCTCGTCCAACTGCCGCCGCAGACTGTCGATCTGAGCGGTCATCAGGTGCCGATGCACCAGCGTTGCCGCGCAGGCCACGCCCAATACCGTCACGGCGATCAGCCACCAGATCATCGTGGAATCCTCCTTTGTTGCCGGCCAGTTGTGACAGCCGCACCAGGTCCGTGGGTGCGCCGATTGTCAGTTGAGATCACGACGGCGCACGATGGCGTAGGAGAACAACACCATGGCGGCCATGAAAAACACGGACACGGCAATGGAAGCCACCATCTCTGTTTCCGTGAAGGGCAGAGGCAGCCAACGGTTCCAACTGAACGGCGTCATTTGCCACAACGCTCCCACATACGGCACCCGGTCAAAGCTGTTGGCCAGAACCTGCAACAGGAACACCGCAGCGATCCCGATGCCCAAGGTGGGCCATGTGCGCCGCAACCAGAAGGCCAGTGGCAAACAGATGGACACCTGCGCCGCGATGTTCAGCACTGTGGCAAGGATCACGACCACAGTGCGTGCAGCCCGGTCACCACCGGGAAAAATCGTTGAGTTCAACGCCGCCCCCATCAGGGGACTGGGTGATCCCCAGAGAAAATCTCCGAATGGGAACAGCCCTATCAGAGCCACCACCGAGTAAGGCAGGAGGATCAGCCCCACCCCGGCCACCAGGAGGATGGCTTTGACGGTCACAATCTGGCCCGCGCTGCAGACAAGATTCACGGCTTTGGCGGTGGAGTGTTCATAGTCCTGAGCCACGATCACGCTCACCAACAGAACGGAGAGACTGATGCCCACCACCACCTCGGACAGAGCTCCCGTGCCGTAGCTGGAGAACGAACCGCCCGAAGACAACTGCCGACTCAACCAGATGACACCTGCGGCCACGAAGGCGCAAACCCAGGTCAAGATCAGAGCAAGGCGAACGGCGGGGTTGTGGCGCAAGCGCAAGGTCTCGGCGCGCAGAAGATTGATCATGCCTGCCTCCCAGGAGTGTGGTGCGTGGTGGGTGATGAGGAGGTCCACGGGATGCTTTCCTCCGTGAAGCTGGATGGCCAAAGGTCGTGGGCTGCCAGTGTTTTCAGCACCACTGAGGATTGGAGATCACCCAGACGGACCCGAACGGCGTCGTCGGGCAGGATTGCGTGGTCGGTGAGGTCAAGTTCCTCCTGGAGCACACGGACCACCGCGGGGGTCTGTTCGCTCACGATCCGCAGAAATCGTCCCGTTGTCCGAAGAAGATCGACCGAGTTCAGGACGTCTTGGACCTCTCCGTCGGCCAGCAGGATGAATTGTGTTGCTGCGTTGCGCCACGGGCCTATGTCACGATCGGCGATCACCACCGCGGTGCCGTGTTCCTGGGCCAACGTGGTCATGACTCCCTTGACGCGGTCCGCTTCCGGTGCATCGAGTGCGGCGAGCGGATCATCCAGCAGCACCAACTGTGGCGCGCCCATCCAGGCGGTGGCCAGGGCGACTCTTTGCCGGATGGACGGCGAACAGTTCCGCATCTTCCGACGTTGCGCTGTGCCACCGGTGCCGTGGTCCGCGAGCCCCACCTGGTTCAGAAGCCGATCCTCCAAGCCGCGTTGGGCAAGACCACGCAGAGTCCGGTGGTAGGTCAAGTTCTCAACCGCCGTGAGGTGATCCATGATCGGGTGGTCCCCGATCAAGGCACCAATTCTGCGCCGCTGATCCAGACCGGGGCGGACCCCGTGATCCACACCAAAGAGGTGCACCGAGCCGGAACTGGGCTGGGCAAGGCCCGCCACCAGATTCAACAGAGTGGTCTTGCCGGACCCGCTGGGACCGATGAGGGCATGAATCGTGCCGCTGCCCAACGTGAGAGTCACGTCCGTGATGGCTGGGTGTGTCCCGAATTTTTTGGTGAGCCCGCGGGTGGTCACCGCCGGGATGTTTGTTCCGCTCATGAGGCCAACCGTAAGAGGTAGATGTCAGACCGGGGTCAAGATCCATCCACCGCGGGTCAAGAAAGCGTCAAGAAAACATCAAGACGGCTGCTGTGCCAGTCGATACCCCAAGCCCCAGACGGTTTGGATGTACTCAGGCGTGTCTGAATCAGCTACCGAGTGAGGGACCGCAGCCAACTTGGAGCGGAGATTGGACACGTGCGTTTTTATGGCGCCGTCGTCACCCATGAAGGGCTCTGCCCAGACCGCTTCGTAGATCTGTGCCCGGGAAAAGACCTGCGCGGGGGAATGCAGCATCATCTCCAGGATGCGAAATTCGGTGGCGGTCAGTTCCACGGGGCAGCCGTGGACCGTGACCGTGGCGGATGCCGTGTCCATGACCAACGCTCCGTGTTCCAAGACCTTGCGGTGAACGCTGAGCCCTGAGCGGCGCAGCAGAGATTCCACGCGAGCCGTCAATTCCGTGAGGTCGAAAGGCTTGACCATGTAGTCGTCGGCACCCAGCCGCAACAGGTCCACCTTGGACCACACGGCGTCCTTGGCAGAGAGGATCAGCACGGGAACCTGACTGGTGATCCGCAGTTCTTTGAGGAGCGTGCCACCATCCACATGGGGCAACATCAGGTCCAGGATCACCAGATCAGCGGTGGTGGCACCCTCTTGGAGATGCTGGCGTGCCGCCAACCCGTCCTTGGCCACGGCAACCCGGTGGCCCACCGATTCCAAGGTCTCTGTCACCAGGGAGGCAATGTCAGCCGAATCTTCGACCACCAGAATTGTTGCCACGGGTTGACTCCTTGTGATCTGGGAAATCGTGCTGTCTGTTGTGCTCCGGGAAGGTGCCGCAGAAGGATTGGTCGTTGGCTTACACCCACATTCTGAATCATGCAGCCCTTGGTGGTGGTGAGCCTCGGCCGGTCGCTTGGGTATGGCGCAGTGTGGTGACTCGCCTGGTTTCGTCGTCGTTGGTTACCCTTGATGGGCTGCCGGATCACTGGGTGATGCGGTGGCCGCACATCTTGTGTGCCGCCGGTGACCTCTGGACGTCGCGGCGGACAGCCCGCAACCTCACGCCAGGCCACAGCCAGTGGTCGCGGCAGAAAATGGAAGTGAATTTCATGGCTCCCAAGTCCACGCTGGATAACGTTATCTCGCTCTGCAAGCGCCGCGGTTTTGTGTTCCAGGCGGGTGAGATTTACGGCGGTTCACGCTCCGCGTGGGACTACGGGCCGCTGGGTGCCGAGCTCAAAGAAAACATCAAGCGCGAGTGGTGGCAGACCTTTGTGCGCGGGCGTGAGGACATGGTGGGTCTGGACTCCTCCATCATCCTGCCCACCGCCGTGTGGGAGGCCTCCGGGCACGTGGCCACGTTCACGGACCCGCTGGTGGAATGCCTGTCCTGCCACACCCGCCACCGCCAGGATCACCTGGAAGAAAACTTTGCAGACAAAAAGGGCCGCGCCCCCGAGTCCATGGCAGAGATCGCCTGCCCCAACTGCGGTACCAAGGGTCAGTGGACCGAGCCTCAGCAGTTCTCCGGTCTGATGAAGACCTACCTGGGTCCGGTGGACGATGAAAAGGGCAAGCACTACCTGCGCCCGGAAACCGCCCAGGGCATCTTTGTGAACTTCCTCAATGTGGTCACGGCCTCCCGCAAACGCCCGCCGTTCGGCATCGGCCAGGTGGGCAAGGCGTTCCGTAATGAAATCACCCCCGGTAACTTCATTTTCCGGACCCGCGAGTTCGAGCAGATGGAGATTGAGTACTTTGTCCACCCGAACGATGCCCAGAAGTGGTTCGATGACTGGGTGGAAGCCTGCTGGAACTGGTTTGTGGACCTTGGCATCAACCCGGAGAACATGCGCCGCTTTGATGTCCCGGACGGGGAACGCGCGCACTACTCGGATGCAACCATTGACATCGAGTACAAATTTGGTTTCCAGGGCTCTGAGTACGGCGAATTGATGGGTATTGCCAATCGAACTGATTTCGATCTGAGCAATCACACCGAGCATTCGGGTACCAAGATGCAGTACTTCGATCAGGCCACAGACGAGCGCTACACCCCGTACGTGATCGAACCTTCCTTCGGCTTGACCCGCTCCATGATGGCTTTCCTGGTGGATTCCTACGTGGAGGATGAGGCGCCCAACACCAAGGGGGGTGTGGACACCCGCACCGTGCTCAAGTTGGATCCGCGGTTGGCGCCGGTCAAGGCTGCCGTGCTCCCGCTCTCCAAAAAAGACGACCTCAAACCGGTGGCTCAGAACCTTGCCGCCGAATTACGGCGCCGGTGGAACATTGACTACGACGACGCCGGTGCGATCGGCCGCCGTTATCGTCGCCAAGATGAAATCGGCACGCCCTTCTGTGTCACGGTGGACTTCGATTCCTTGGAGGACCAGGCGGTCACCATCCGTTCACGTGATCACATGACCCAGGAACGGGTGTCCCTGGACAAGGTCACCGGTTACCTGGCGGAGAAGTTGGGCTGCTGATTCATGTCCTATTCCTACCGCACGTGGAACGACGGCGATGACCTTGCCCTCCTGGGCGTGCTGCCCGCCCCGGAGTCTGACTCTGTCATTGCCCTGCGAGCCCTGATGGGGCCGGATTCGGAGCAACCAGCCTGGTCACGAACTCTGGTGGCGAACGACTCCGCCGGCGGGGACGACGTCGTGGTAGGTGCCGGAGCCGTGCAGTTGAACCCCATGCACCCCACGCGACTCTGGGCGTTTGTGGAGGTTGCCACGGCGGCGCGGGGTGAGGGCGTGGGTCAGGAATTGGCTGCCCGTTTGCGGGGTGCGGCCCACGAACAACACCCCGGGCTGCCTTTACGTACCAAGGTGGGCCCCGGTACGTCGGGGGAGAGGTTTGTACAGGCACAGGGGATGATTCCTGTGATGACTCACCGTCACGTTGTTGTTGCTCCCGGGGCGATTCCTCCGCAGCCCATCGGTGAGGGGGAGTCCGCCACGGAGTCCATTGAGGACCTGGCCACGGGATCTGTGGAGCTGACCCGCGCGGTGGGGGAGTTCTACAGCTCGGTCAATGCGTGGGATCCGCCCGCGGAACTGACGTTGGGACAGGTCAACGCGCAATTTCTGGCCGAAAGTTCGCAGGCTTACGGTGCCATCGTCCTGCGTCGTGGGGTGGATCGTGGGGCCGGTGTCCGCGGCAGCATTGGCGCCTTTGCCATCAGTTACCGCTCCCTGGAGCTGGACGTGGAACGTACGGAAGCTGATCCCGAACGGCTGGCCGAACTGGATGATCTACCCACAGATGTTCTGATCGGCTGGGATCCCGGCATGGGGGATGAAGAGGCAGCGGTGGCCGTGGCCAAGTTGATGGGGCTGCTGGTGGCCCGTTATCCCATCCGGGTGGAAGTCACGGATGCCATGCGGCCCTTGGCCGTGGTGTGTGCGCAGTTGGTGGCGGAGGGTACGGCCAAGGTGATGGATGAAGCCGTCACCTACGCTGACCCCGCCTGAGAACCCGACTGAGAGAATCGCCCGTCAGAAGTGAGGTGTGCCGCCCAACAGGTTTGTTGGGCGGCACACCTCACTTCTGGCCTGCGTGGCAAGACCCTTGACTCAGAAGGACCAGGGATCCACTGCCAACTCTTGGGCGGTTTCCTGACGAATGGAATCGTTGCGGGCATCAATGCGCTTGGTCATGATGAAGCCGTCGTAGATCCACCAGACAGTGAGCACCAGCCAGCACACAAGGGTCAGACCGAATCCGACCCACAACATTGGTCCGGGGTTGGGGATGACCTGTGCATCTTCACCAGCTCCCACCACAGCAAAGATGAAACCGAAGTAGCTGGCCATGAACGCGCCCCAGGCAATGATCACCAGGGCGACCTTGATGAGACCGCGAAGGATGGAACCCAGGTAGAAGTCATGAATGGGTACGCCCACCACAAAGGGTGCTGCGGCCCACATGATCCACGCCGCAGTGTTGTTCTTCATCCGCGCGGAGAAACGCCAGGCGGCTTGCCGGGAGCGCGCCGCGGCATCGGCGTTTTCCAGCCCTGCGGGGCCGGGCTGGGATACGTGGTCCTGGGTTGGATCAACGGGGTGACTGGGGTTTGTCATGGTAGACACCTGATTCACGAAGGGGTGCTGTGGTGGCAATGATCTCAGAATGAATAGGGGTCAATGCCCTGTTCAGCCGCGATTTCCTGCCGAATACGGTCATTGGTGTTTTCCAAGCGGCGGGACATGGTCACACCGTCGTAAATCCACCAGATGGTCAGGGCCAGAAAGCACAACCCGGCCACCAGCATCCCCGCCATGAACAGGCCGGGCAAACCTGAGGAACTTGAGGAGTAGTAGGTCTGGGAGGCAAAAATTGCGCTGGCAATCCCGCCTCCTATGAAGCTGACAAAGATCAAGACCAGCAGCCCCAGCTTGGCCAGGCCCCGGCTGATGTCACCAAAGTAGAAATCGTGCACCGGGATGCCAATGAGGAAGGGTCCACCGATCCAGAGAAGCCAAGCGGCGGTGTCATTCTTGCGGCGTGCAGAGTAACGCCAGGCGGCCTGTAGCTGAGGTGAGTTCTGTGGCGGTGATCCCGGAAACTGCTGTTGGCCGGTGGGGTAGGGGCCCGCATTCGGGGAAAGCGGTTGAGGATTTTGCGGGGCGTAGGACACGGTGGCCTCCGGGATCAACGTTCTGCGGTGCACCAGGAGTGCGAGCAGACAAAAAGTGTGCAGATGCGAATATTCTATGCCACGTGATGGGGTTCCACGGCAACCCCATACATATATTGCGCGGGCTGCCCGGTGCGGATGGCGGGGCCTCACGGGGCGGTCAAACTCACGTTCTGCCGGGGGGTGGGCTGTGGGAAAATACTCTGATGACCAGCTTGACTGAAATCCCCCTGCGCCCCCGTGCCGACCTCACGCCGTTCGGTCCGGGCACTGTGGAGACCGTTCAAGCTGAGGAAGCTGTGGTCCTGGACCTCCCGCCGCTTCAGCTCAAGAACCTGACCATTGACGTTCCCGTGGTCCTGGCCCCCATGGCTGGGGTGACCAACAAGGCGTTCCGTAGGTTGTGCCGCGAACACGGAGGCGGCCTGTACGTCACGGAAATGGTCACGGCCCGCGCACTGGTTGAACGCCGCGAGAAGTCCCTGGCAATTGTCCACCACGATCCCGATGAAACACCGCGGTCCGTTCAGATCTACGGCGTGGACGCGGTCAACGTGGGAAAGGCCGTGCGCATGGTGGTTGAGGAGGACATTGCAGATCACATTGATCTGAACTTTGGCTGCCCCGTTCCCAAGGTCACCAAACGCGGTGGCGGCTCCGCGCTGCCCTGGAAAACGGATCTGTTCCAGGCCATCATTTCCGCAGCGGTCAGGGAGGCAGACCGCGGTGACATCCCGGTCACCGTCAAAACCCGCATGGGGATCGACCACGACCACCTCACCTACCTTGAAGCCGGCCGCATGGCGCGGGACACCGGTATTGCCGCCATCACCTTGCACGGTCGCACTCTGGAACAGCACTACTCCGGTCAGGCGGATTGGTCCGCCATCGCCCGGTTGCGGGAGGCCGTGCCGGACATTCCGGTCCTGGGCAACGGGGACATCTGGTCGGCGGAAGATGCCGTGCGCATGGTGGAGCAAACGGGCGTGGACGGTGTGGTGATCGGACGTGGTTGCCAGGGGAGGCCCTGGCTGTTCGGTGACCTCCAGGCAGCCTTTGACGGCCGCCGGGACCGCGCCCGGCCCGGCCTGCGCGCCGTGGCGGCCACCATCTACCGTCACGCACAGTTGCTGGCAGAACAAAACAACGACGAACTGCACGGCCTCCGTGAAATTCGCAAACACGTTGCCTGGTACTTCAAGGGGTACCCCGTGGGGGGCCAACTCCGAGCCCAGCTGGCCTCCGTGGAATCCCTGGACCAGTTGGAAGAACTGCTCAACCAGCTGGATCTGGACCAGCCCTACCCCGGGGCAGACGTGGAAGGCCCGCGTGGACGCGCGGGCAATCCCAAAAAAGCTGCCTTGCCGGACCGGTGGCTGGAGGACCGCTACATTCACGATGACCAACGTCTGGGCCTGGCGGATGCCGAATTGGATGTATCCGGCGGCTGAACAGGCAGAATGGTTCCGTGCCCCATTCCGAATCACTCTCCACCGGTGCCTCCCACCAGCCGCCCGCTGCCGCTGAATTGCCCATCGAAGGCATTGCCCAAATGCTTGCCGCGGTGGATCGCACGCAAACCCCGGCGGAGGGTTATGCACCGCGGGACATCGAACGGTGGGTCACGGAGAATCACCACAACAAATACCGGTCACATTTTGAACGGGACCGTGCCCGGGTGCTGCATTCTTCAGCCCTGCGCAGGTTGGCGGCAAAAACCCAGGTGGTGGCGCCGTCGTCGGACGATTTTGTGCGCAATCGGCTCACACATTCCCTGGAAGTGGCCCAGATCGGGCGGGAGCTCGGCCGCATGCTGGGCTGTGATCCGGATGTGGTGGATGCCGCCAGTCTGTCGCACGATCTTGGCCACCCGCCCTTTGGCCACAACGGGGAAACTGAACTGAATGCCGCTGCCGCACACATTGGCGGGTTTGAAGGAAATGCTCAAACCTTGCGCCTGCTGGTGCGGTTGGAACCAAAGGTTTACAACGACGACGACTCCACCTCCGCCGGTTTGAATCTGACTCGCGCCACCCTGGATGCCACATGCAAATATCCGTGGAGGGCCCATGAGGCCCCTCTCAAAGCGGATGGTTCGCGCTCGCAGAAATTTGGGGTGTATGAGGATGACCTGCCAGTTTTTGAGTGGATGCGTGAAGGAGCACCGGCGCGGACCAAGTGTTTGGAAGCCCAGGTCATGGATCTGGCCGATGACATCTCTTATTCGGTGCACGATGTAGAAGATGCCGTGGCAGCCGGGATGCTGCGCCTGTCGCGCCTGTCAGACTCCCGGCAACGCGAACGGGTGTTTGAGAACACCCGCAATTGGTACCTGCACGGGGTGGAGGACGCGGTGCTGGACGCTGCGCTGTGCCGTTTGGAAGCAGCACCCGAGTGGGTGGGGGAGATGAATGGCTCCCGGCGGGCGTTGGCACATCTGAAGGACATGACCTCCCAGCTCATTGGCCGATTTGCCATGTCCGCTGTGGCCGCCACGCGTCAAGTCACGGGACAAGGCGCTCTGACTCGGTACGCCGCCTCACTGGTGGTGCCCACCCAGACCGTGGAGGAGATCGCGGTCCTGAAAGGGCTTGCGGTCACCTACATGATGAACATCCGCGACTCCCAACCGATCTATGACAACCAGCGTGAGATTCTGCGCGTTCTGGTTTCGGCACTGATGGATTCCGACGGAAGATTCCTCTCGCCTGCTTTTGCGGGGGATTGGAATGCCGTGGCGGATGGCCCGGGGGCGGAGGACCGGCGCTTACGCATTGTGGTGGATCAGATCGCGTCCCTGACGGACACCTCTGCGCTGCGGCTGCACAATCGCATAGTTGGTACCAACTGGAGAATGGGAGACAAGCCGCTGTGGTGATTCTCAAAGGCCGGGGCTGGGTTGCCCCGTTGTGCTGGGTGGCGGTGTTGCTGGACGGTTTTGACGCCGTGGTACTGGGTGCCGTGATGTCTTCCATGATTGATGATCCCGAATTCGCGTTGACGGCGGCATCGGGCACCACCGTAGCCACGGTGGGCTTGGTGGGCATGATGATCGGCGCGCTGGGCATGGGCTGGGCCACGGACAAGTTCGGGCGCCGCAAGTTGCTCATCGGGGCTGTGATCTTGTTTTCCATCTTCACTTTTGGGATGGCATTTGTTGACTCGATATTTTTGTTCGGGCTGCTGAGGTTTTTGGCCGGCGTGGGTCTGGGTGGTTGCTTGCCCACCGGTATTTCCATGGTCACCGAATTTGCGGGACGTGGCCGCACCGGAAAATCCACCACATTGATGATGACGGGCTATCACGTGGGTGCGGTGCTGACGGCGGCATTGGCCATTGTGGTGGTGCAGAACATCAACTGGCACGCCATGTTCATCATCGGGGCCCTACCCGCGCTGGTTCTGGTGCCGTTGATGTACTTCTACTTGCCAGAATCCCCGGACTACCTGCTCTCCAAGGGCAGAGTGGAGGATGCCCGGCGCGTTTCCGAGCACTACGGCCTGGACTTCTCCCACCAGGAGCAGGTGGAACGTGAACTGCGCGCGGCAGCCGTTGCGGGAACCGTAGACGGCACAGGCCCGGGCTCAACGGCCCAGGCTGATGCGCCTGCCAAAGCCGAGCCCAGGGGTGCTGCAACTGTGCTCAGCGGTCAGTATCAGCGCAATACCGTGCTGGTCTGGATCACATCCTTCATGGGGCTGCTCTTGGTGTATGGCCTCAACACCTGGCTGCCTCAAATCATGCGCTCTGCCGGTTATGACCTGGGAAATGCACTGGGTTTCTTGCTGATCCTCAACATCGGTGCCGTGGTTGGACTTGTCATTGCAGGGCGAGTTGCAGACCGCGTGACTCCGCGTGTGGCGGCGGTGGTCTGGTTCATCGGTGCAGGTGCACTACTGGCGGCCTTGGCCATCAAACTGCCGCTGCTGGGCATCTATGCCATGGTGTTTGTGACTGGGTGCTTTGTCTTTTCCGCCCAAGTGCTGGTCTACGCTTTCTGCGCTGCGAATTATCCCACCAAGGTCCGGGCCACAGCTCTGGGTATGGCCGCAGGTATTGGTCGTCTGGGGGCAATTTCCGGACCGATTCTGGGTGGAGCAGTTCTGGCGGCGGGGGTTGCCCATCCCTGGGGATTCTTTGGCTTTGCCATTGCCGCTATCCTGGGAGGCGGCGCCATGGCCGGAACCAAAACTTTGCAGCAAGGCGACTGACAGGATCGACAACGTCGTCCCAGTGGTGCTGCACAGCACACGTTTGGCTGCCTTCCTGTTCCGGTTCGACCAAGCCACCGGCTGAACTTGGAAGCCACCAAGGTCGGAGGGCTTAGACTCATGTGCTGTGGCTGGGCTGATTCGACGTGAAGACATAGATGAGGTGCGTTCGCGCACTGACATCCGTGAAATCGTTGATGGCTACGTGACCTTGAAGCCCGCAGGTATCGGCTCCTTCAAGGGGTTGTGCCCATTCCATGACGAGCGAACGCCGTCGTTTCACGTCCGGCCGCAGTACGGCACCTACCACTGCTTTGGCTGCGATGAATCAGGGGACGTCATTGCGTTTCTGATGGCCTTGGAGCACACCACTTTCACGGAGACAGTGGAACGCTTGGCTGCACGGATTGGCTACGAACTGCGCTACGAGCAAGGCAGCGGACCAGACCGGGAGCAGATAGGGCGGCGTCAAAGACTGTTGGACGCCCACAAAGTGGCCGCCGAGTTCTTCCAGGCGCAATTGCGCACTCGCGCAGCGCTGGAGGCGCAAAAGTACCTGGGCGAACGCGGCTTCACCCCGCAGGACGCTCAGGAATATGGCGTGGGGTATGCACCGCAGGGCTGGGATCACCTGCTGAAACACTTGCGCACCCGCGGTTACAACGACGACGAACTGGAAGCCACCGGCATGTTCTCGGCCGGGAACCGGGGTCTCTACGACCGTTTCCGTGGGCGTTTGATCTTCCCCATCCGTGGAATCGGCGGAGAAGTCATTGGCTTTGGGGCACGCAAACTCTTTGACGATGACCAGGGCCCCAAGTATCTCAACACTCCCGAAACGCAGCTCTACAAGAAATCCCAGGTGCTCTACGGGATCGAAAAAGCAAAACGCCAGATTGCCAAGCAGCGTCAGGTGGTTGTGGTGGAGGGCTACACGGATGTGATGTCCATGCACCTGGCAGGTGTCCCAACGGCCGTGGCCACATGTGGGACGGCATTTGGTGCGGAGCACATCAAGATTGTGCGGCGTTTCCTTTCGGACGACGGTTCCGGCGGAGAGGTGGTTTTCACCTTCGACGGCGATGCTGCCGGACAGAAAGCCGCATTGCGTGCCTTTGAAGAGGACCAGAAGTTCATGGCCCAGACTTTTGTGGCAGTTGAACCGAGCGGCATGGACCCCTGCGAATTACGCCTGGCGCGCGGTGATGCAGCAGTGCGGGGGCTGTTGGAGGCCAAGCAGCCGCTGTTCAAGTTCGCCATTCAGGCCACCATGAAGCGCTTTGACTTGGGAACACTGGAGGGCAAAGTCCAAGCCCTGCGCGCCACGGCACCCATCGTGGCCCAGATCAGGGACGTGACATTGCGCCCGGCCTATGCGCGGCAACTGGCCGGGTGGCTGGGACTGGAGGTTCCCGACGTCGTCAATGCGGTGGAAATTGCGGCCCGAGCTCCGCGTTCGGGAAGCCGTACTTACGAACCCCGTTTTGAGCCTCCCGTCCAGGAGCAGGCAGAACCCGCGCCTAGGTTCCAGCTCCCGAATCCGCGTGATCCCATGTTGCGCACCGAGCGTGAAGCATTGGAGGTGGTGGTCCAGGCCCCGCATCTGCTGGGTGATGTTGAGTGGGAGCAATTCACGGCCGTGGAATGCGCGCACCCGGCACACACTGCCATTCACGATGCCGTGTGCGCGGTGTATTCCGGAGCCGGTGCCGGGGACGTTGAACAGGGCCGAGCGTGGGTGGAAGCTCTCACCGCCGCCGTTCCCGAGCAACTGCGTGGCTACGTGGCCGGACTGTCCATGCGGGCTTTACCTGCATCCCATGAAGTCCAGTTGCAGCGCTACGCCTCCGGTGTGATTGCACACCTGTTCGACCGTCAGATTCACCGCCGGCAAGCGGACCTGCGGGCGCAATTGGAACGTACGGATTCGCGTACCGATCCCGAACAGTTCCAGTCCATCAGTCGGCAACTGATGGATTTGGAAGTGCAGCGGCGCAAGCTGCAAGTGGGTTGAGTCCAC
The DNA here is from genome assembly GCF_030538595.1 of Kocuria sp. Lineage (GTDB taxonomy): Bacteria > Actinomycetota > Actinomycetes > Actinomycetales > Micrococcaceae > Kocuria. The sequence continues at coordinate 129,616 of NZ_JAUNTS010000008.1, read as the reverse complement.
TCGTTCGTGGTGCCTCACCTGAACTGAGTCAACGTGAGATATGGACGGTTCGTCCATTACGCGTTATTGTGAACGAGTCGTCCATTAAGGCGACGGTTCACGGAGAGGACACCAACCATGAACAACACATCCAGCACAGGTCGAGTTGCACTGGTGACCGGGGGCTCCGGTGGCATCGGCAAGGCCGTGGTCCAGAGGCTTGCCGCAGATGGGTTCGCGGTGGCGGTTCACTATTCCAGTAACGCAGCCAAGGCCGATGCGATCGTCGCCGAGATCCAGAGCAAGGGCGGTCAGGCCATCGCCCTGGCTGGTGACGTGGCTGACGAAGAGGCGATGAAGGCCGTCTTCGACGCGACCATCACAGCATTTGGCGGCCTCGATGTGGTTGTGAACACAGCTGGGATCATGCTCCTGTCGCCGATCGCGGACCTGAACCTGGCTGACCTCGACCGGATGCACCGCATCAACATCCGTGGGACTTTTGTGGTCTCCCAGCTTGCGGCCACCACGCTGCGGCCCGGCGGCGCGATCATCAACATGTCGACCACCGTCACCAGGACCTCCTTCCCGACCTACGGCGCATACGTCGCTTCCAAGGCCGCCGTCGAGGGGATGACCTTGATCCTCGCCCGTGAGCTGCGCGGCAATGACATCACCGTCAACGCCGTCGCCCCCGGCCCCACCGCCACACCGCTGTTTCTCAAAGGCAAGGACGAGGCCACCATCGAAAACCTCTCGAAAGCTGCCCCGCTGGAGCGTCTTGGCCAGCCCGAGGACATCGCGGAGACTGTCGCCTTCCTGGCCGGCCCCGCCCGTTGGATCAACGGCCAGGTCATTTTCGCCAATGGCGGCCTCGCATAAGGCCGCATCCGCGACCGCGGGGCCACTACGGGGATTCCCGTTCACCCGGACCATCCACGCAGACTCCTTGGCCCGATGCGCGTCGAACTCCGCGACGGCCTGATGGCCCGTCTCGTCATCAGCTAAGCGGAGTGCTCAACCCAGACTGCCTCAGTTGACAGGAGCTCCCGCCGTTGGCCAGCACTCCCGATCCCGCGATCGAAACCTCACCACAGGCACCGCGACGCCGTGGTCGAGGTCGCCGCCCAGCCGAGGAAGTCCGCGCCGACGTGCTGCACACGGTCGGAGACTTGCTGCTTGCCGAAGGGCTCACGGATTTCACCATAGAGCGTGTCGCCCGTCTCTCCGGGGTCAGCAAGACCACGATCTACAAGTGGTGGCCCTCTCGTGGGGCGCTCGCTCTCGACGGTTACTTCCACGCCGTCGAATCCACTCTTGCCTTCCCCGACACCGGCAACATCCGCGCGGACCTCACCACTCAGCTGCACGCTTTTGGACGACTTGTCAGTGAGACACCGGCCGGTCGGCTCCTGGCTGAGCTCATCGGAGCAGCGCAGACCGACGCCGAGCTGGCCGTCGCCTACCGCACGCTCTACTCAGCTGCACGACGCCGCCTCGCCGTCGTGCGCATGCAGCGCGCCCAAGCATCCGGGCAACTTCGTGCCGAAGTCGCCCCCCAGGTCGTCGTCGATCAGCTCTGGGGTGCCGTCTACCACCGCCTGCTGATCCCCGACGAACCCATCACGGCTGAGTTCATCCAAGCCCTGCTGGACAACCTGCTGGACGGCATTCTCACTCCGGGAAACTGAACGGGTGGCGCGCTGTGCTTTCGGCCGGGCCCCGTGCAGCGGCCTGGGCCAGTTTGAGACGAGTCAAGGAAGCACTCCACGTGGGCATCTTGGGTGAGTCTCGTCGTCGAATTGTGTGTTGCAGGTCCGGCGGGTATGATTTTCTCTCGTTGCACGCGTATGTGAGCACATTCCCCCGTAGCTCAGTTGGCAGAGCATTCGACTGTTAATCGAAGTGTCACTGGTTCGAGCCCAGTCGGGGGAGCGAACAAAAGACCTTGACCAGGCACAAGCCTGGTCAAGGTCTTTTTGGTTGTTGAACACCAGCCACGGTTTCGGGTCAAGCACTGTGGCGCCGCTGATGAACGTCAAGCCCCGGCGCGGTGACACGCCGGGGCTTGACTCATTCCGAAGCGATCTGCGCGGCGGCAAGACTCACTCCAGGTACGGGGGGATTGAATCCGTTGGCAACCGAGGCTCAGGGATTATCAGGCCATCAGCCACGGTTTCCCGGAGCTTACAGGTAGGTGTAGAAACCATCCACCTGCATGGCGTCCACGGAGTGGATCATAGTGCCCTGCTGCGGGTTCAGTGCGGAGATCATCAGACCATCGCCCAGGTAGATGCCAACGTGGGAGCCGTTGTTCTGGGAGACCAGATCGCCCGGCTGTGGGTTGGAGGTGGGGGTGCCGGCGGCAAACTGATCCCAGGTCACTCGGGGAATCTGGATGCCGTGCTGGGCATAGACCCACTGGGTGAAGCCTGAGCAATCCCAGTTCTTGAACTCGGTTCCGCCCCACACGTAGTTGCCACCCAAACCCTGCATGGCAGTTTCCACGAGGGCTGCGCCGGAGGTGGTGGCGTTACCGTCAACCACCGTCTGGACATCAACCGGGGTGGCTCCCGTGTTGCCCAGGGCAGCTTCCTGCTGCTGCGCCTGCTCGGAGGTCTGGATGCCCTGCTCAACGGGAGCGGGTTCGGTGTAAGTGGGCTCAGTCTCGGCCACGGTGGTCACATCGCTGGCCTGATCCCCGTTGTTGTGCAGGATTCCGGCACCCACGGAGGACCGCAGCACGCTGGTGGCCTCCGCGCGGGTGATGCCATCACCCACGCCCAAGTTGCCGTCATAGGAGGGCAGAACGCCTACCGAGTTCAGCCAATCAATCTGGTCGTACCCCGGGGTCCACGGAGCCACATCTGTGTAGGGAGAGACTGAAGGGCCCTGGTGAACGGGGGAGCCCGCAGCACGCCAGAGCACAGTTCCCAGTGCAGTGGAGTCAACGGCTGCTGACGGGCGGAACGTGCCATCTTCCCAACCAGCCACCAGGCCACGTTCGGTGGCCCAGGAGATGGCAGCTGCCTGGGGGTGATTGGCCGCAACATCCGTGTAAGTCCGGCTTGCCAAGGTCTCATCCACCGGGGGCTCACCGGCCATGCGGTAGAGCATGAGCATGTACCAGGCACGGTTGAGTGAGTCGTCCGGACCAAAGTTGCCATTGCCGTAACCGATCACGACGCCGTTGGAAGAGGCCCAATCAATGTCGTCTTTGGCGTAGTGCGCAGCATCAACATCTGGGAACTGGATGGCTCCCGTGTTGACATCCACAGACAGAGTGGTCAAACCCGGATAGGTGACGTTCGGTTGTGCTGGAGCGGCGGGCTCGGCAGCGGGGGCTGACCAAGGGGTCTCCGTGGTGGTGGATTGAGTTTCCACCGGAGTCTGCAAAGTGCTGACACCCATGGGGTTGGCCACAGGCTGGGCGGCGCTGTTGAGTCCCAGCGCGCTGGAGCAGGCGGGCCATGCGCCCCATCCCTGGCCGGCCAGAACATTTTCAGCGACGGCGATCTGCTGCTCGCGGGTGGCATCCTGCGGCATGCCTGTGCCGCCAAAGGCTTGCCAGGTGGAGAGGGTGAACTGCAGGCCACCGTAAAAACCATTACCGGTGTTGATGGACCAGTTGCCGCTGGATTCGCACTGGGCCAGGGCGTCCCAGTCGGACTCCGGAGCTGCGTTGGCAGGGGTGGCGCCTACGGCAGCGAGGGTGCCGCCGCCAACAGCCACGGTGACGGCAGCACTGAGAAAACGGGGGTTCTTCATCCGTGTTTGCTTCCTGGTGGGAGACATGAGTCAAAGGACCACTTTGGTGCGCGCACAACCGGTCCCGGCCAGGCCAAAGAGGCCGCGGGCAGCAAAAGTGTGCGGAAAATGATCCGTGGGGAAGCGCGGGAACCGGAAAGGGGGAGGGACTATCACGGTTCCATAACGGTGCAACGTTAAAGGACTTGTCACCAAAGATGCAACACGGTGTCTGCGGAATCATGAACTTTGTGCTGTGATGCCTCTCACGTGGGGTGGTCAAGCGGTAGCGGGAGGTGATCTTTTTCGTCCCCACAGTGGAGTTGGTGGGCCTACAGGTGTCTGGGCCAAGCAACATTTTCATCAGCCCGGTGATACTTTGGTGGCTGAGAACAAAGTAACCATCAGGTTGCTGCTGATCTAGAATTTTACGGAGGCAGTAATGTCCACGTCCGTGGATTCGCAAGCGAACTCGGCCCACAGCGGCGGTTCGGAGCGAGCCAACCTTGCAGCGGGCACCGCCACGCAGCGCTCATCCCAGGCCGGTGCGGCGTCGCTGCCGGACGTTGTCAAGGTGTTCAGCAAGCTGCTGCCGCGCCAAATCCAGGACGAATTGGCTCTGGCCAAACTGGAACTCAAAGACAAGGGCATCAAGGTTGGCAAGGGCGTCGCCTTTGTGGTGGTGGGGCTGGTGTTCCTGCTGCTGGCCACGATTGCTCTGGTGGTGGCCGCAGTGGCCGGTCTGGCTCAGGTCATGCCGTTCTGGCTGTCGGCTCTGATCGTGGCAGCTTTCTTCTTGCTGGTGCTCATTGTTTTGGCTGCTGTGGGTGCGCTCATGATCAAGAGCGCCATGCCCTTGAATCCCGTCCGCGCCATCCGTGGTTTGAAATACGACCTCGGTGTGGTCAAAGAGGGTTCCGCCTACACCGAAGCTCGTGTGCGTAGGGAGGAGGCGGAGGCCACGGAGCGCAAGGCTCAGGAGAAGAAGGAGAAGAAAGCCCAGTCTTCACATCAGCCGCCAGCTCCCACCGAGGCACAATTGCGTCAGCGTCTCAGCGTGCGCCGCGAGAAACTCAAGGAACTGCGCGACGACGCCGAGGCTCGCAAGAATCACGTTCAGAACTCCGCCGTCGGATTTGTGGACCGCACTCGAAGCAAAGTTTCAGGTGCCAGTTTCAAGGCGGCTTCTTCAGCAGAACAGTTGGGCGAGCGCGTAGGGCCCCTGGCAGTGGCCGCAGCTGCTGGAACGGCCTTTCTGGTTTTCCTGATCAAACTGGTTCGTCGATCGCGCTGATCATCCACCGGAAATCCCCGGGAGTCTGGCAGACTCCCGGGGATTTTTGATGTTGCGGCAAATATCGGTGACTCTCCCTTAGCATTGCCACTGTTGGCCTAACAAGTCAGGAGGCGCTTCTGGCGCCACGAAGCCCCGCAGGACCACATTGCTCCGAGAGGATATTGCATGCTTTGGATCGCTGTGGGCCTGGCAGTGCTCTCGGCTGTGGGGCTTGCATGCGGGACCCATCTGCAGTCTGTGGCAGTGGTCAGCCGTAGTGACGGAAAACTGTCCCTGCACCAGTTCCTCCACATCTTGCGCTCTCCGCGCTGGACAGTGGGCCTGGGTCTCTTGGGGTTCGGTACGGTTTTCAACGTAGCTGCCCTGAGTTTGGCTCCGGTCACGGTGGTGCAGCCCATTGGTGTGCTGGGGTTGGTCATCACCACGGTGTTGCATTCCCGGCATGTGGGAATCCCCATCAACGCTCCAACATGGCGGGCCATTGCCCTGTGTGTGGGTGGAGCCACAGTTTTTGTGCTGACGGCAGTCAGGGTCACTGATCCCGCCGTGGCCATTGCCGACCGAGCCTCCGACGTCGTGACATACCTACTGGCCGGCGTCATTGTCCTGGTGTTGATCGGGATGCTGGTGCTCAGGGACCAGCATCGAGCCCTCTTTTACCTGTTCGCTGCCGGAACGCTTTATGGATTCGTTGCGGTCCAAGTCAAAGTAATTTCGGTGCAGCTGCGGACGGGCACGGGAGCCTGGTGGCAGAACATTGAGTACGACAATCTCATCGGACTGATTGTGGCTGCGGCGCTGGGCGGTTGGTTGGTGCAAAGTGCCTACGCTGCCGGGCCGCCCGAGCTGGTCATGGCTGGACTGACCGTGGTGGACCCCATGGTGGGTGTGATCCTCGGTCTGAGCGTGCTGGGAGAGGCCGGCGCCAACTTTGGTCCAGTGTCAGCGCTGGCCCTGGCAGCCAGCGGCGGCGTTTCTGTGTCCGGGGTTCGCCTCCTGTCCAGGCATCACCCGGAAGTTTTGGCCAAACTGGCCGCCGCGCGGGCCCCAAAAACAGGTGAACTGGGTATTGTGCCCGGGGCCGTGAAAACCCGGCCCACTCAACAACAGGAGGATTGAATCTCTGTGCCGACCCCCCGTACCGGCCATCCCGTAGGCAGTCAGCTCACCCCAGATCCGCGTGGACACATCAGGGATGACTACCGCCTTCCCGCTGAGGACCTTGATGCGGTGCCGGTTCCGCCCCAAGGAGCGTTGACCGTTTTGGTGGTTGCTGAAACCTATCCGCCGGACATCAATGGATCCTCGCAGTTTTCCCGACGTCTGGCTCAGGCCATGGCTCATCGTGGGCACAGAGTGCACGTGGCCGCACCGCGTCCCAGCCGGGGGCGGTCCATCAGACGTATGGATGGGAGGGTCACGGAGCACCGTCTGCGTTCGCACACAGCCTTCACCTACACCACGTTCAACCTGTGTTTGCCCTGGGAAGTCAGCGGCGAGATCAAACGAATCTTGGATGATGTACGCCCGGATGTGGTGCATGTTGAATGCCACTACATTCTGGGACGGCTGTTCGCCCGTGAGGCTGCCCGGCGCGGTATCCGTTTGATCGGTACCAACCACTTCATTCCAGAGAATATTGAACAGCACCTGCCCCTGCCGGGGATCATTCGGCGGATGTACCGCAAAATCTCCTGGCGAGACATGGCCCGGGTGTTCAGCCACTGTGATGTGGTCACCGCACCCACCCCGTTGGCCGTTGACTCTATGAAAGCCAACGGCTTCACGTACCCGGTGTACGCGCTGTCCAACGGAATTGATGCGCAGAATTATCAGGTGCGACCAGGGGAGCAGCTGCCGCCGCACGAGCACCCCACCATCCTCTTTGTGGGACGCTTGGATCCGGAGAAAAATGTTGACGTGCTGATCAGGGCGTTGTCTCGCATCAAGAATCAAACGGATGCGGTCCTGGAAATTGTGGGACAAGGCGGGGAGTACAACAAACTTGCCGAACTGGCGCAGTCCTTGGACGTTGCTGAGCGAGTGAACTTCCGTGGGTTTCTCTCCGACGCCGACCTGCGCCTGGCCTACCTCGGTGCAGAGATTTTTTCCCAACCGGGCACCGCAGAGTTGCAGTCATTGGTGACTTTGGAAGCGATGGCCGCTTCCCGGCCAGTTCTGCTGGCCAACGCGCGTGCATTGCCGCACTTGGTTCAATCAGGCGTCAACGGGTGGCTCTTCCCGCCGGGCGACGACGCCGTGGTTGCGGAAAAGCTCTTGGATTTTCTGAATCTAACCGTGGAGCAACGCCGCTCCATGGGGGAGGCCAGCCGGAAACTGGTGGAACAGCACAGCTTCGGCGCCACGGTGGAAGCCTTTGAGCGTATGTACCGCGGAGCAGACCCAGCGAGGCTTCTGGCCAACTGGCCGATGCTGGATGACCCGCAGACTCCGATAGGCTAGGGGCCGCCGTCGTTGTCGGTGCCACGTGAGCTGCCGACAACGACGTCCAAGGGGCGATAGCTCAGCTGGTCAGAGCAGAGGACTCATAATCCTTTGGTCGTGGGTTCAAGCCCCACTCGCCCTACTTCAGTCCCCGTGGTGACAAGGTCACCGCGGAGGCTTTGCCGTGCCTGGAGGATGCTGGGTCCCAGGAGCTCACCAAGCGAGATGTTGAACTCCGCAGCGTATCGGGGTAGTTAGGCGCCTTTGCGCGTTACCCAGTTTGCGAGAGCTTCACGGACGATCTCTGATTCGTTGCGGTGCTCGCGCTGAGCTATGGCCGCGACACGGTCCTTGAGGTCCTGGGGGACGCGGACTTGAAGAATCGGCGAGGGGCCGGGTTTGGTGCTCCGGAGCGTGGGTCGGCCCAAGGGTATTGCTGACAGTTCTTCAATGGTGGCTGCATCAGCGGCTTCCAGAAGGGCTTTTCGTGCCTCGGCTGCAGCAGCCGAGCCGCGGCGGATAGTGCCAGGCTTGGTTGAAAGTTGTCCGCGCTCGGCCTGGTCGGCCAGGTCGTCGTAATCGGTCTGGCTCATGACGATTTCCCTTCCTGGAGGAGATATCGGTACTGATCTGTCAGTGGCATGGAGTGGAAAACTGTGATGGTGCGAGGTGGGCGGTGCGCCGCGATGACCTCAAGCCACCGATCCGTTTGTGGATGCGGGTGCCCGACGTAGACCATGGTGGTTTCACCTGGGCGGCCTTCCACCTCCGCTGATGCTTCGGCGTTGAGCATCGCGTGCAACGTGTCGGCGCGCGGAATGCCGTGTCGGTCAACGGTCGAGGCAAACTCAAGTGCCATGCAAAAAGTGTACTACAGATAGTCGCATAATCCTTTGGTTGTGGGTTCAAGCCCCACTGCCCTACCTCAGCCCCGTGGTGACAAGTTCATCGCGGGGTTTTGCTGCGCCTGGAGGATGCTCGGTCCCAAGAGCTCACTGAGACTGAGGTCCAGAGCCGTGACGATCTTCACCAGCTCGCTGAACTGCAACACTCTGAAGCGGGAAAACTACGTGGTGACCACCTACCAGGCTGCGAAACGTGACAGTTTTTCTGGTGGGAGGATTACATTGCAGTGCGGCGCTCCAGCAAGCCATGGGTACCGGCATATACGAGCACGACACCAGGTTGATTGGACGAACCGCATGTCGCCGATGAGGGGCAACTGGGACGACTTTATGGACTTCGCAACAAGGCAATCGCTGGCCGCACCGTCAAAGTATGCGAATCAAGGTGGCGGGAAGTTTTGCTACACAACACCCATCCAAGTTCGCAACACCCGTGGCCAGGTGTTTAAGACCTTCTACCCCCGTGTGGTGATCTCGACGAACAATCGCCGAGTCATTACGTCGATTCCAGGGGGTGGTTGCTGATGACGGGTCAGGGAACTGTTCGTATGTTCAATGACTACGGTTGCCCTTGGCCGTTTTTCGGCCCGGAAGGCCCGCTGGCGGAAGACGAGTTATCTCTGGGGCCAGAGCTCACGGCGAGAGTTCGAGCGTGGTCACAGTCGTTCGCCACGGACTACGACGAGCAACGTGGGTGGCCGTCGATTTCTCGAAGGCAACAGGCGTTGACGGAGGGACTTGCCTTGTCCGAGGAGGTGCAACACGTTGTTGAACCGTACATACACGTGCAGTTCGAGTTTTGGGAGACGCGTGTTGATGGGCAAGACTTGCTGATGTAGCGCACCGGACGCGGACTTGCCCGGGGTGATTTCAGGTCACTCGCCCTGCCGCAGCCCCCGTCAGCGAGTCTTCACCTGACTGAGTTTCCAATTGGTGATCAGCAGCGCCACGCAGCCAGCTAGTGCCGTGAGAGCAAAGATAGCTTGGACCATGGCGGCGGTGGGTGACAGGGCGCACTCGGCTGGGACGTCTCCGTACTCACACGATGCCCACGGCTGGAAGAACATCAAAATCATCCCTCCAATGCCGCTCAAGAGAAGAACGCCACTGATGATGATGGCGAGCCAATACTTGTAGGTGATAGGCATGATCGTCACCCAACAATGAGCGTCAGGCTGGGGAATTGCAGCTTTTTTATGAGGTTCTTCTTGGCGAGGATAACTCTATGTCGAGTCATGTTTCGCAGACTAGACGCGCTCTGACTTGCACGTCAAGGATTGTTGAGACGTGGATAACCACCTTGTGTTCGAGCGGCGCCGGGTGGGTCCCGCAACGGTGGCTTCCGGTCAGTCTGACCGGTGGCCGCGCTAGGGAACTGGCAGCAAGACCGAGGGCAAAAAGGCCCCGATGAACTGCAACGGATTCACGTAATCATCGCCCAGCCGAACACCCCAATGTACGCAGGCTCGAATGGAGAACATGCAGTGATTGCCGTTTTCCAGAATGCCAATCAGCTGACCCTTGCGGACACGTTCTCCACGTTTCAAGTCGCTGTCCACCGGTTCAAAGCTGGAGCGCAGACCGTCTCCGTGATCAATCGTGATGGTGTTGCGGTCCACCACCGTGCCCACGTGGGAGACCGTGCCATCTGCCGGTGCGTAGACACGCCCATCCCAAGCCACCGTCAGGTCAACGCCGCGGTGGCCGGAGAGCCATCGCTTGGCTGGTGGCTGGAAGTCCTTGGCCACTCTGGGTGCACCGCCAGTGGGGGATTCCCACTGGCCCCTATGCTTGGCCAGTGCGGCCTCCTGGCCGCTGCGTGCAGGTGCTCGCGGTGGCACAGCCAGCAGCGCTGATTCCACGGAACCACTGGCCGTGGTCAGGGACGCAGGAGTATTCGGTGGTGGCGCCGCCGTGGCAGGTTGGGCCAACCAGCTGGATGGGGGTGCCGTCACAGCCAGTAGTCCTGCGGCAACAACGAGCAGCACCGGCACAAGACTGAGGGCCATCCAGTCGCGCACAAAACGTGATGTGGTTTTCATGCCCTCACCGTGGCCCACGGCTTGGCAGGGTCACCAGGGCTGGTTGTGATGTGTGGATATTTACCCCCGCACCTCGGCACAAAAAACCGCCTGTGGAGGTGGTGCCGCGTGACGTGGTACTTGCCTGGCTCAGCGGCAGACCACGTGCCCAATGCAGCGGGGGCAGCTGGCCGCACTTCTTCCGGGCTCAGGCAGACAATCCAGTCATCCAGTGCAGGCCGATCTGTAGTACAGTTGGACGCCGCAGTGTCTGAACTGTGTGTCTTGTTGTGCCCGCGTTTTTCACCCAAGAGATGTCACCTGCCGAAAGATCTCATCTACCGGTAGAGACTTCTCAGGGGTTGGGAACCCGCGAGCAGGACGGGACTTCAGGCCAGATGCTGACTTCGCGCACGTCGTCGTCGTGCTGTCCGTCAAACCACCGGCTGAAACCGGAGGAGCGCGGACGCGCGGCCCACACGCCACGGTCCCGCCCTCCACAAGGAGAGCGGGTGGTGAGTGGAAACTGCCCTGAGCCTTGGGGCAGCGGCCGCAACGTGCCAGGGGTCCTTCCGCCGGAAGAGGCCGACAACCACCAACCGTGTTCCGTTTCCCCGGACCAGGGGTGCGCGAGCACATCTCATCAAGGAGAACGACCATGCCAGTCGTCACCATGCGCCAGCTGTTGGACAGCGGCGTGCACTTTGGCCACCAGACCCGCCGCTGGAACCCGAAGATGAAGCGATTCATCCTCACCGAGCGCAACGGCATCTACATCATTGACCTGCAGAACTCGCTGTCCTACATTGACCGCGCGTTCGAGGCCGTCAAGTCCACCGTGGCACACGGCGGCACCATCCTGTTCGTGGGTACCAAGAAGCAGGCCCAGGAGGCCATTGCCGAGCAGGCCACCCGCGTGAACATGCCTTACGTCAACCACCGCTGGTTGGGCGGTATGTTGACCAACTTCCAGACCGTCTCCAAGCGGATCGACCGCATGAAGGAACTGGAGCAGATCGACTTCGAGGACGTTGCGGGTTCGCAATACACCAAGAAGGAACTGCTGCTGCTGCGCCGGGAGAAGGAAAAGCTGGAGCGCACCCTGGGCGGTATCCGCAATCTGACCAAGACCCCTTCCATGGTGTGGATTGTTGACACCAAGAAGGAGCACCTGGCCATTGACGAGGCTCAGAAGCTGGGCATCCCGGTGGTGGCCATCCTGGACACCAACTGCGATCCCGATGAGGTCACCTTCCCCATCCCGGGCAACGACGACGCCATTCGCTCGGTCAACCTGCTGACCCGCGTGGTGGCCGACGCCGTCGCCGAGGGTCTGTTGGCCCGCTCCGGTAAGGGTGGCGCTGAAGGTGCTGCCGAGGAGCCCATGGCTGAGTGGGAGCGCGAGCTGCTGGAACAGCACAACGCTGAGAAGGCTGCCGCCGAAGCTGAGACCACCGCGGAGGCAGTGGAAGCTGTCGAGGAAACCGAAGCTGCTGAGGAAGCAGTGGAGGCCGCTGAGGTTGTTGCTGAGGCCACTTCCGCCGAGTGATTTTCACCCCGAGGATTGCCTCCTCACTTGTCACACGTGTGTGCAGGTGGGGAGGCATTCGGGGATCACGGGACGTGCCAACACGTCCCCTTCCGTTCAACTTTTCTTTGTTTCAGGAACGCATCATGCCTCCTGGGACACCCGCGGTCAGCGCATCTGCACCGCGGACACGAACGAACAAGGAGCTGACACATGGCGAACTACACCGCCAAGGACATCAAGGAACTGCGTGAGCGCACCGGCGCCGGCATGCTCGACGTCAAGAAGGCCCTGGACGAGGCCGACGGCGATCAGCAGAAGGCCCTGGAGATCATCCGTGTCAAGGGTTTGAAGGGCGTGACCAAGCGCGAAGGCCGCACCACCGCCGAGGGCATTGTGGTGGGTCGCGTTGAGGGTGGCAAGGGCTACCTGGTTGAGGTCAACTCCGAAACCGACTTTGTGGCCAAGGCCGACCCCTTCATTGCGTTCGGCGAGAAGGTCATGGACGCTGCCGTCGCCAACGATGTTGCCGACCTGGACACCCTTCTGGCCACCGAAATCGACGGCCAGAAGGTGTCCGATCTGGTGACCGAGACCGGCGCGCTGCTGGGTGAGAAGGTTGTGGTTCGCCGCATCGCTCGCGTTGAGGGTCAGACCGTTGAGCTCTACCTGCACCGCACCTCCAAGGACCTCCCGGCCCAGGTGGGCGTGCTGTTGGCAGTTGACGGTGAGAACGTGACCGAGGCTGCACACGACGTCGCCGTGCACATTGCCGCTATGTCCCCGTCTTTCCTCTCCCGCGAAGAAGTCCCCGCGGAGACCGTTGCCAACGAGCAGCGCGTTGCCGAGGAGACCGCCAAGGCTGAAGGCAAGCCGGAGAAGATCCTGCCGAAGATTGTGGAAGGCCGCATGAACGGCTTTTACAAGGAGTCGGTGCTGGTGGATCAGGACTTTGCCAAGGATTCCAAGGTTTCCGTGGGCCAGTTCCTGGCCGACAACGGCGCCACCGCAACCGGTTTCGCTCGGTTCCGCGTGGGCTCCTGATTCCTGAGCTTTCACCGGGCAAACACCCCACTGACCACACCGGTCAGTGGGGTGTTGTCGTCTGATCTGCGGTATCGCCTCAGCAGGTGCGGAAGCTCGCCATGGACTGCCGGGCCGCTATGCTGAATCCAGTTTGCCCACCTGCGTGCGTGCGCCCCGGAGATTGCGGGGCCGGTTCGCAGGTCATCCACTGTAGGTCCACGTTGGGAGCACTCATGCCGACCACCAGCCCGTCAGAAATCAAAGACGACGCCGTCCGGGCCAGCCGGGATGCCGGCCACCCCAATGGGCGACGACGCATCCTCCTCAAGCTCTCCGGTGAGGTTTTCGGAGGGGGCAAGGTGGGGCTGGACACCACCGTGGTCCGCGACATTGCCGAGCAGATCGCAGCGACCGTTGGCACCGTGGAAACCTCGATCGTGGTGGGCGGTGGCAACTTCTTCCGCGGGGCAGAGCTCTCCACCGCGGGCATGGACCGTTCCCGTGCCGACTACATGGGCATGCTGGGTACGGTCATGAACTGCTTGGCTCTCCAGGATTTCTTGGAGCAGTGCGGTGTGGACACCCGCGTGCAGTCGGCCATCTCCATGGAGCAGGTTGCTGAGGCCTACATTCCGCGTCGTGCCATCCGGCACATGGAAAAAGACCGCGTGGTAATTTTCGGCGCGGGTGCGGGGCTCCCGTATTTCTCCACGGACACCGTGGCGGCGCAGCGCGCCCTGGAGGTCAATGCCGATGAAGTTTTGGTGGGCAAAAATGGCGTGGACGGGGTGTACACGGATGACCCCCGCAGCAACCCGGAGGCCAAGAAGCTGGATTTCCTGACCTACGACGACGCCCTGACGCAGAACATTCGCGTCATGGATCAAACGGCGTTTTCCCTGTGCCGGGACAACAACGTGACCATGCGGGTGTTCGGGATGCAGGAACCGGGCAATGTCACCCGCGCGGTGCTGGGGGAGGATCTGGGTACGCTCATCACCGTCTGAGCGCCATCACGGCCGCGGACGCCGGTAGACTACCTGCCAGTGTCCGCGGCTGTGGTGTGCCGGGAGCCTGTCAGCACCGGTAGCACCAGGATGTGCCGCATGATCGTCACCAATCGACACCGAGCATTGGGCCCGGTGTCATCCGAAGGAGAAGACCGTGATTTCCGATATCCAGTCCGACGTTGTGACCCGCATGGGCAAGGCTGTGGACAATGCCTCCGAGGAGTTTGCTGCGGTGCGCACCGGCCGGGCCAACCCGTCCCTTTTCTCCAACGTGCTGGTGGAGTATTACGGCGCCCCCACTCCGTTGCAGCAGCTGGCCTCCTTCCAGAGCCCGGAAGCCCGGACCTTGCTGATCACCCCCTACGATCGCGCCGCCTTGGGTGATATTGAAAAGGCGCTGCGTGATTCGGACATCGGTGCCAATCCGGCCAATGACGGCAATGTGATCCGAGTGGTCATGCCGGAACTCACGGAAGAGCGCCGCAAGGAATACGTCAAGATTGTGCACACCAAGGCGGAGGACGCCCGAATCTCCGTGCGCAATGTGCGCCGCCAGGCCAAGGACTCCATTGAGAAACTGGTCAAGGACGGGGAGATCGGGGAGGACGAAGGCAAACGCGCTGAGAAGGATCTGGATGCAGAGACCAAAAAGCACGTGGAGCAGATTGATGCCTTGCTCAAGAACAAGGAAGCTGAGCTGCTTCAAGTCTGATGTCAACCGCCGCGAACACCACTGAGGCTCAACCGCCCACCGCCCCCAAACAATCCCGCGCCGGACGTGACCTGCCGGCGGCCATCGGCGTGGCCGTTGTGCTTTTGGGGGCTTTGGGAATTGGTCTGTTCGTTTATCCGCCGGTGGTTGCCCTGCTGGCGGGAGCGGCGGCTGCGTTGGGAGTGTACGAAGTCTGCCGTGCCCTGGCGCATGCAGGTATCCAGATTCCGGTGATCCCCGCAGTCGCCAGCGCGTTGGTCATGCCCATGGCCGCTTTTTTTGGTGGCGCACAGGCTTTGATCATTGCCACGGTGGTGGCTTCCCTGGTGGTCATTTCCGTGCGGGTGTTCGGACCCAAACAGGGCATGATGCTCTCCGTGATGGGCTCACTGTTTGCCCTGACGTGGGTGGCGTTGTGTCTGTCTCTGCTGGTGCTGCTGTTCCAAACGGAGCAGGGTGCGGCCAAGGTGCTGATCGTGATTCTCATGGCGGTTGGCAATGACACCTTTGGCTATTTTGCCGGGGTGTTGTTCGGCAAGCACCCCATGGCACCGCGGATCAGTCCCAAAAAGACCTGGGAGGGTTTTGCGGGGTCCATGCTCGGTTCCATGGTCCTGGCCTCCGTGCTGATTCCCCTGATGCTGGGTGATCCGTGGTGGCACGGACCCATTCTGGCGTTCTTCCTGGTCTGGGTGGCCGCGCTGGGGGACTTTGCCGAGTCCATGGTCAAACGCGAAATCGGCGTCAAAGACATGGGCACCTTGCTCCCGGGCCACGGGGGCGTCATGGACCGCATTGATTCCATTGTGTTTGTGGCCCCCGTGGGTTACGTGGTCTTTGAATTGCTGCGCGTCCTGCAAGGCTGATCCGCGCCGCACTTCTCCATCCAGTCGTTTTCCACCTGACAGCTCCCGTCCCCTCACCAGATTCCGTCATCAGCCAGGAGCACGTGCCATGACCGAAAGCCCCCACAACGCACCCACAGTCACTTCCACTCAGGACGACGACGTCGTTGCCGCCCCCGGCGAGCGGTTTTCCCGGGTGGAAGGCCGCCGGTGGGGGTATGACCCCCAGGACGTGGACGAGTTCCTGAGTCGCGCGGAATCTGGGGAGGAACTGACCAGCAGCGAACTGCGCCAGGTGATCTTTGGGCGAGCTCGCGGAGGCTATGAACCAGCGGAGGTTGATGCCGCCCTGGACACGGTGGAAAACACCCTGGCCAAACGGGAAAACCACGCCTACATCACAGCTCACGGACGGGAGTCCTGGGAAGAGCAGGTGGGGGCACTGTCGGACCTCATTTTTGGTCGATTGGAACGCCCGGACGGCCAGCGCTTCCGTCGCCCCTCCGGCGTCACCACACGCGGCTACGCAGTGGTTGATGTGGATGCCCTCTGCCACGCCATCGTGGAGGAATTGAGCACGGCGGATGCAATCCATCCTGATCGGGTTCGTACGGCGGTGTTCGGCCCGGCATCGGGGGAGTCGGCCTATGAGGAACAGCAGGTGGACGCCTTTTTGGACAAGCTGGTGGAGCTGCTTCTGGCCCTGCGCTGAGACAAAATTTTTGCACCTGTCTAAAACGGCGTTCACACTTGTCAGACAAGTGTGAACGCCGTTTTTTGCGCAACACGGTGCTGAAATCAGATGAACGGTGGTTGGTGGACGGCGAACATGCGGTTAATGTGAGCGAGTCCACACTGTGACACCTGTCACGTTAAGCTCGTTACGAGAGGTCTCCCGTGTCAGAGCAACCCTCAGTGGCCGAACCAACGGCCCAGGACTTCCAGGCAGCCCAGCGCTCCCCGGAGTTCCAATCTCTCCGATCCACGCACCGCAAATTCGTGGTTCCCATGACCATTTTCTTCCTGGTCTGGTTCCTGCTGTACGTGGTTCTCTCCATCTACGCCACGGACTTCATGTCCACTCAGGTGATCGGCAACGTGAACCTGGGCATCATCCTTGGCCTGCTGCAATTTGTGACCACGTTTGCCATCACTGGCCTGTACGTGGTCTTTGCCAACAAGAGCCTGGATCCCCAGGCCGAGCAACTGCGTGAAGCCTTGGAAGCCGGCAACTACGCCGCAACCCACGGTGGCTCCACCGGCGCTCATTCAAGCAAGGGGGCTTGATTCATGAACGTAATGCTTCCCGCCGAAACAGCCACGGAAACCGTTGGCGCCCCGTGGCTGAACATGCTGATCTTTGGTGCATTCGTTGCCGTGACCATGGTGGTCGTGCTGCGAGCTTCAAAGCACACCTCCACGGCAGCTGACTACTACGCCGGTGGACGTTCCTTCTCCGGCACCCAGAACGGTCTGGCCATCGCAGGTGACTACCTGTCGGCAGCATCCTTCCTGGGCATTGTGGGTGCCATCGCCCTCCAGGGTTACGACGGCTTCTTGTACTCCATCGGCTTCCTGGTGGCCTGGCTGGTTGCACTGCTGCTCATTGCCGAGCCGCTGCGTAACACCGGCAAGTTCACCATGGCTGACGTGCTGTCCTTCCGTCTGCGTCAGCGCCCCGTCCGCATTGCTGCGGCCACCTCCACGCTGTGCGTGACCTTCTTCTACCTGTTGGCACAGATGGCCGGTGCCGGTGCACTGGTCTCCCTGCTCATGGGCATCTCCTCCAGCTGGGGCCAGTCGCTGGTCATCATTGTGGTGGGTGCGCTCATGATCATGTACGTGCTGATCGGTGGCATGAAGGGCACCACCTGGGTGCAGATCATCAAAGCCGTGCTGCTGATGACTGGCGTGGGTGCCATGACCATCTGGGCGCTGGCCATGTTCGGCTTCAACTTCTCCTCCATGTTGGGAGAAGCAGTCAATGTGGTGAACCAGTCCGGTGCTGACATGGACGGCCAGAAGCTGCTGGAGCCGGGCCTGCGCTACGGCTTGAACGAATGGACCAAGCTGGACTTCGTGTCCCTGGGTATGGCCATGGTCTTTGGCGCAGCAGGTCTGCCTCACGTTCTCATGCGCTTCTACACCGTGCCCACCGCCAAGGAAGCCCGTAAGTCCGTGGTCTGGGCCATCTCCCTGATCGGCCTGTTCTACCTGTTCACCCTGGTGCTGGGCTTTGCTGCCGCCGCCCTGATCGGCAGCGAACGCATCCTGGCAGCGCCCGGTGGCGTGAACTCCGCAGCGCCGCTGCTGGCCTTTGAGCTGGGTGGCTCTGTGCTGCTGGGCATCATCGCGGCCGTGGCTTTCGCCACCATCCTGGCTGTGGTGGCCGGTTTGGCGATCACCGCTTCAGCTTCCTTTGCTCACGACATCTACTCGAACGTGATCAAGAAGGGTAACTCCAGCGCCAAGGAAGAGCTGCGAGTTGCCAAACTCACCGTGGTGGTGATCGGTGTGGTCTCCATCCTGGGAGGTATTGGCGCCCAGGGGCAGAACGTGGCATTCCTGGTGGCGCTGGCCTTCGCCGTCGCAGCATCGGCCAACCTGCCCACCATCCTGTACTCGCTGTACTGGCGCGGTTTCACCACGCGCGGTGCGGTGTGGTCCATGTATGGCGGTTTGATCATCTCCATCGGTCTGATCATCTTCTCCCCGGTCATGTCCGGGGCGGAGACCTCCATGATCCAGGGCGTGGACTTCTCCTGGTTCCCGCTGTCCAACCCGGGCTTGGTCTCCATCCCGGCGTCGTTCTTGCTGGGCTACATCGGCTCCAAGACCGATCCCTACAAGGAGAGCGTGGAGAAGCAGGCCGAAATGGAGGTTCGCTCCATGACCGGTGTGGGTGCGGAGGCTCCCGTCCAGCACTGAGCGAAGCTCCCACACCAGCACTGATCGCAGATTCTGTACCAGCACTGAGTGAAGCCTGCGCTCAGTGTTGAGCGAAGCCTCACACTCTGAGCCTTGGGCTCAGAAATCAAGGCCCCCGTGGCGCCGGATCACACCGGCACCACGGGGGCCTTTCCATGACTCGTTGGTAACAATGTGGTGGCAATCATGAGATACCTCTCATGTGTATGCGCGCAAATCTGTCAGTGGTCTTGTAATCTGCTGGTAACCGGCAGCCATCAGCAGGCTGTTGGACCGTCCCCCTCAGCCCCGCACCAGCGGGGTCACCAACGGAAAGAGAGACTCTCATGCTCGCCATCATTGGTTGGATCATCCTGGGCTTGATCGCCGGCGCACTGGCAAAGCTCATCATGCCGGGTAACCAGGGCGGTGGCATCATCGTCACCATGCTGCTGGGTATCGTCGGTGCCGTCGTCGGCGGCTTCTTGTTCTCCGCAGTCACAGGACAGACCATCGGCGAAAGCGGCATCATCATGTCCCTGGTTATCGCCACCGTCGGTGCCCTCGTCGTGCTCTTCGTCTGGGGCCTCCTCACCGGTCGCCGCGGCGCCGGTCGCTGACTTTCGGCTGTAGGCGCTGCAACGACGACGCCCGGCCCTCCCTCGGACTGCTTCGCTTGACGTCCGCTTCGGGAGGGCCGGGCGTCGTCGTTTTGCGGTGAGACCCGGTCTTCCGCGGACGGGCTCGTTGGGGCCCGTTTCAGGAGGGCCGGGCGTTGTCGTTTTGTGGCGAGTCCCGGTCTTGCCCGGGCTGCTCTGCTCGGGGTCCGTTTCTCAGGAGAGCCGGGCGTTGTCGTGTCCCGAGCCCTCTGGCCCATACTGGGACCATGAGTCAGAGCGCACCAACAGCCAGCAGCAGTCAGCGGTCACCATGGGCAGAACTCCTGGCGGTGGCCCCCCGCTGGATCAGCGTCCTGGGTTCAACGGGGTCCATCGGGACCCAGGCACTTGATGTGGTCCGCAAGGCGCGCGAGGACTCCGGGCAGGACGTTTTCCAGGTGGTAGCGCTGGCAGCCGGTAGCTCCAACCTGGAATTGCTGGCACAGCAGGCCGTGGAAACAGGGGCGCAGTTGGTGGCCACCAGTGGGGGAACAGAGGACGCCGCTCGCCTCACCGCTTTGATCGAGTCCGCTCAGGTAGAAGCACGCGCCGCAGGTGCCCCGCATGCTCCGGGTACGGAAGGTGAGTACCGCCCCGTCGTCGTTCATGGACCGGATGCCGCCACCCAGGCTGCCACGGCGGAGGACGCCGATCTGGTGCTCAACGGGATCACCGGCTCCATCGGGCTGGCCCCCACCTTGGCGGCGCTGGCAGCGAATAAGTTGCTGGCACTGGCCAACAAGGAATCCCTGATTGCAGGCGGAGCGCTCATTCAGGAGGCTGTGGCCGCCTCCGCACACGCTGATCCGCTGATTCCGGTGGATTCGGAGCATTCCGCGCTGGCGCAAGCTCTGCGTTCCGGCAGCCACCAAGAGGTGGACCGGTTGATTCTGACTGCCTCCGGTGGCCCATTCAGGGGCCGCACCCGCGAACAATTGCAGGACGTCGCACCCCAGGATGCCCTGGCCCATCCCACGTGGGACATGGGTCTGATGGTGACCACCAACTCCGCCTCCATGGTCAACAAAGCCCTGGAAGTTCTGGAGGCCCACCTCTTGTTCGATGTGCCGCTGGATCACATTGATGTGGTGGTGCACCCGCAATCCGTGGTGCATTCCATGGTGCAGTTCACGGACGGATCCACACTCGCCCAGGCTTCACCACCGGACATGCGCTTGCCCATTGCTTTGGGGCTGGGATGGCCGCACCGGGTACCGGGTGCGGCCACGCCGTGTGACTGGTCCACTGCTGCCACCTGGGAGTTTGAGCCGCTGGATACCGTGGCCTTCCCAGCCGTTGAACTGATCAAGAAGGCCGCAGCCAAAAGCCCTACCACACCGGCTGTGTTCAACGCGGCCAACGAGCAGGCTGTGTTGGCTTTTCACGCGGGGCGGATCGGCTTCACAGGCATCGTGGACACCGTGGCGCAGGTGGTGCAAGAGCACGAACCCAGCAGTGAACTCACCTTGGCCACTGTCTTGGAGGCCGAACGCTGGGCCCGGACCCGGGCCGATGAGATTTTGGCCGGCTGACCTACCGGACCCTACGTTGGCGTCGAGTTCGCAATTGTGTGGCCTCTGAGTGATTCAGGGGGCACACAATTGCGAACTCGGTACCAGTGCGGCTTCAGGGGCCACAAAAATGCGCACTCGACGAACGGACAACACTCAGGTGCCCCAGAACTGCACAGTCGGGGCCGGGGCGGGCTCAGGAGCATGTGAACTGTGAAATCTGCACTCAAGCCGGCTGATCATCTGATTCCCGGACTGCGACGATTGCGGCGACCAGCGGAGACCGCCACCCCGGAATTTGATCTCACCTACTTTCGGACCGGGCCGCCGTCAAACACTCCCATCCTGGTGATCCCCGGTGGACCGGGTTTGGCCAGTGGTCTGCCCTACCGAGGACTACGACGCCGTGCCGCCCGGCGCGGACTTGATCTGCTCATGGTTGAACACCGCGGTGTCGGGTTCTCCCGCAAGGATATACGTGGCGGGGTATTGCCTGGATCTGCCATGACGGTGGGAGCCGTATTGGCTGATCTGCAAGCAGTGATGACAGCTGAGGGCATTGACCAGGTCATTGTTTACGGAAGCTCCTACGGCAGTTATCTTGCCGGGGGCTTGGGCGTGCAGTATCCGCAGAGAGTTCACTCCATGGTGTTGGACTCGCCCATAACCTCTGGGCAGGATCCCATATTTGAGCGAGCCAATCTCCGTGAGGTGCTGTGGGAAGGGAAAACACCGGGAACCCCCGCCTTGGCGGCCAAGGTGCGGGAAATCTGCGCCGGGTCTGTTCCTGACACCCGAACGGTGGTTGTTCTCCGTGCCGCATTTGAACTCGGAGGGCCGGACCTGGCACTGAGCGTGGCCGATGCCCATTTGAAGGGCCGGGGTAAAACTGCCTGGAGCTTACTCAACGCGTATGCAGGGCGTGAGAACTCCAGCGGTCACGGGTGGCGTTTCCTCTATGAGTTTGACGTGGTGGCCACACTGGCTTTCCGCGAACTCAACTATGGTCCTGTGCCGGACGGTGCACCCTTGGACACAGCGCTGGTCTATGCAAGCTCGGCGGGACAATACCCGGAGTTCAGTGGTGAGCCTTATGACCTCAATGATCACTACCGGGACTTTTCCTGGCCAACGTTGGTGGTCAGCGGTGAGTATGACCTGCGCACACCGCCGCCGGTGGCCCGCCGCATCACTCAACTTCTGCCCGCAGCTACGGAGATTGATCTACCGGTGGGGCACAGCATCTTGGAAGCACATCCTGATGCCGCCGTGCACATCATGGAACGTGCCCACCGGGGGGAGTTGAACAGCCCAGACATGAGCCGCGACTCTCCCCGGTGGGGCTCACCCCGCGGAGCTACCGCAAGTTTGACGCGCGCGGTGACCCTAGCCGCACGGTTATTACCGTAACGGCGCGGCTATCTCGGTCATGACCCAGCTATCTCGGTCATGACCCAGCTACCACGGGCATGAATCGCACATCATGGATTTCAGTGGAGACCGGCCAAAACCGAGGCGGCCTCCTGGGACATTCCTGTGATGGGCTGACCGTCCCACACAATGTCTCCGCCCAGCGCTGCCAGTGCCTTCTCATGATGGCCGCGCGCCAATTTCAACCCGTGCAGGACCGAAGCTGGGGCCCACAACATGGCGGTCGGGTCATGCCAGCCTGCACCTAGATCCTTGCCGTGGATGAGATCGTGAATCTCCACGGGCATGTGCCGCAGTGGCTCCCGGAATCCCTCCAAGATCACGGCCGGAGTCAGCTCCACAGTTTTGCCGGGGGCCACAACGGATGGACCCGAACCAGGCTTGGTCAAGCCGTCGGAGAGTTGCTGGGCCGTCATCAAAACCGAACCATTGGTGGTGCGCGGATTGCACTCGATGATGGAGAAATCGCCGTCGTTGTCCACGTAATCGAAAGACAACTGCCCCGTGTAGGGGCCAATTTCCCGGGCAATTTTCTGGGCATACTCCAGAGTTTTGGTGGAGTCCACGGCCTGGAACTCAATGCCTGTGCTGTGTGCCCACTGCTCAGGTGCCCGGTACGTGGAGTGGGCCGTCACCACGCCGTCAATCAGCGTGGAGTAAGAACACACCATGGGGCCTTGGACAAACGGTTGAACCAGCCAAGGTTGCTCCGGAGTCGGGTGCACGTCCGTGATTTTCAGATTGCCGGCCAACGGCCCCGTGTTGGTGAGCAGAGCTACGCCCCCGCGGGAGAAGGCAGCACGGGCAAAGTAATGCGGATACTTTTCCGTGGCCGCCCGCAAAGATTCATCATCGGTGGCCATGGTGGTCTCCGGGGCAGGTACCCCCGCTGCCGCTGCAATGCCTTGGAAGGTGTCTTTGTCGTGCAATCGGGCAAGCTGCTCAAAGCTGCCCGTGTAGAGGCGAACATTGTGGGGAAGTTCCTCACGGCGGGCCGCCAGGTAGAACGCCTCCTCAAAGGTGGGGAGGATTGCGTCCAGGTCATGATCCACAATCGCTTGATTGATGTCCGCCATGAACTGGTCGGTTTCAAACGTGGGTGATGCAGTGACCAGGTGAGCTGTGACATAACGGGAATGGTTGCCAATGGCGCCGTCGTAGGTGTCGGAAGTGAAGACTGTGTGGCCTGCTTCCGCCAACTTGCGCACCATGTCCAGGGCGAAGGTATTGCGGGAACTGGTGACGAGTACTCTCATGGCTCTCCTCTGATCTATTGGCCCTCACCACACTAGTCACCATCCAGATGCACGGAAACAGCCCCGCTGATGCTGCCCGGTGGATAAGGTACTTGGATGGCAGCCGAATCTGAGACGCAGGGAGCAGATGGGCCGGAGACATCCGCCCACCCGGTTCCTGTCCGCTATGTATCCAGCGGCCGGGTAGCGCGGCGTCGGCTGCGACTACGCCGCAATGAGGTGCTGGATACTGTGCTTCTGCTGATGGGCGGCATCCTGGCGGCGTGGTTGGCGGTGGTGTGCGTCCTGGACATTTCCGCGGGGAACACCAGCCGGCTGCTTTTGCTCATCCCATTCTGGGCTGTCCTCAGTTATGTGTCCTTGCCACGCATTCACGAAGTTTTGGCCCAGTTGTACTTACCGGACTATTACATGGGGCGAACCCGGACAGACATTGGCATTCTGGGGGATCCTGTCAACATGGCGTTTTGTGGTTCACCAGAGAGTTTGCGATCAGCATTGAGCGCTGCTGGATGGATTGAAGCTGACCCGTTGGACACCCGGTCAACGCTGAAAATGATCGTGGCCACATTGACTCGCCGCTCTTACCCATCAGCTCCGGTCTCCACCTTGGAGCTGTTCGGACGGCCCCAAGACCTTGCTTTTCAGCGGTTGGTGGGCCACACCACTAGCCAACGGCACCACATTCGCCTCTGGAGAGCACCGACCGGGTGGAGATTGCCCGGGGGACATCCAGTGGATTGGGTAGCGGCTGCAACCTTTGACCGGGGAATTGGATTTTCGCTGTTCACCATGCAGGTGACGCACAAAGTTGATGCGGACATTGATGCTGAACGCGATTACATGGTTGCCATGGTGGAGCAATCCACCCCAGCTGCGCAGTGGTCACTCCTGGACGTGGGAGTCCCGTTTCACACCCGAAATGGCGGGGGAGACAACCTGGAATCTGATGGCCGTGTGGCTCTGGCGGACATGACTGCCAGACGGCATACGGACAGTGGCCGCGGTGCAATATCCGCCTCACAACCGCACAGTCCAGGCGAGGAATACAGCAGTGCAGATGATGAGGAATACAGCAACCAGCAGGTAGCGCGGGAACCGAGGCTCATTCAGAGCTCCGACTTGAGGGTGCCGCGGCTTCGGATCCCACCCGTCCCGTTGATCGTGAGTGCGGCCATCCTGCTGGTGCGGTGGACAGCAGACGTGTGGCACACAACTGCTCTCCACCGTGAGGGAACCGCAGTGGTATTGCTTCCCGGACTCACCCCGAATTGGCCGCAGTGGTTACTCCTGAGCTGTTATTGGATGGCTGTTCTGGTTCTTGCAGCTCTGTTGACAGCAGTCCTCAGGCGCAATTCCTGGGCACGGCTGATCCTGGTGGCCATCAGCGTTGGTGATGCGGCCATCCGGTTGGCAGCGGTCACCGGAGCCACGGGCGGGCCCGCGCCGTGGATGGAGCTCATCAACGCCGGAGTGTCGGTCATCGTGGTGATCGCCATGACCTCTCAATCTGCACGTAAGTGGGTTCACCCGGTTTCTGGCGCAGGGCCGGCTGGCGCAGCACCCCCTGGCAGAGCCCTGCTCGGATAAGGCTCTCTCCACATCGGATGCGCAATTGTGTGGCTCCTGAGTCATTCAGGGGCCACACAATTGCGCACTCGGCGCCAGGGCGGCCTCAGCAGGCTCAAAACTGCGCACTGGGCGCAGCAGGCGGAGTCCACAGACTGGCTCAAGGGTCAGTAAACCGTGAGGCCCCGCGCCCGGAAGATTTCACGGGCAGCTTCCGTGGATTCCAACGACGGCGGCTGCACACCTTCCAGCGAATAGTTCAGTCCCAGCGCTGCCCACTTGTCCTGACCCATGTTGTGAAACGGCAACACCTCCACGCGCTGCACGGAGCCCCACCGAGCCACGATCTCAGCAACGGCCTCAATGTTCTCCGGTGCATCCGTGAGGCCCGGGACCAGCACGAATCGAATCCACAGAGGCTTGCCCATGGCTGCCAGCCGATCCCCGAACGTCACGGTGGGAGCCAACGCCCGGCCGGTGGTGTTCCGATAGGTGTCCTCATCTCCGGACTTCACATCCAGCAGAACCAGGTCAACGTCCGCCAGCAGTTCGTCATCAGCAACCCGGCCCAAGAACCCGGACGTGTCCAGCGCGGTGTGCACGCCCATCTCCTTGGCGCCGCGCAAAATCCGGCGCACGAACTGGTGCTGGAACAGCGGTTCACCACCGGAAATGGTCAGCCCACCGCCGGTGGCATCAAAGATCTTGCGGTAGCGCTTGATCCTCTTGAGCACTTCCTCCGCCGACTGCAACGTGCCGTTTTTCAGCTGCATGGTGTCCGGGTTGTGGCAGTACAGGCATTGCAGCGGACAACCGGAGAGAAACACGGTCATGCGGGTACCAGGACCGTCCACCGCCGTGACCAACTCCCACGAGTGGATGGAACCCATGAGCCCGGCGTGTAGAGCCTGGACCTTTTCATGGTGCAGGGGTCGGCCGTCGTCGTCCAGCGGCAGGAGTTCCCGGTGGAGGTCGCCCAGTGTTTCGGGCAGTCCATCGGCGGCACCACGACGTCGGGGGCGCGGCAGAGCGGTCGGCTGCACCGCGGCAGTGGGTGCGGTGGGGCGCATGGCCGCCACCGATCCCTCCGACGGCGCAAACCGGGGGTGAGTAGTTCGTGTACCTGGCATGTGGTGACTGGGACCGATCTCAGATGCGATCGTGGAACGTGCGGGAGAGCACGTCCAACTGCTGCTCGCGGGTCAGGCGCACAAAGTTCACGGCGTACCCGGAGACCCGCACGGTGAGCTGCGGATAGTTCTCCGGATGCTCCATGGCATCTTCCAAGGTTTCCTGATTCAGCACGTTGACGTTCATGTGGTAGCCGTCGGAGACGTTCTGGGCGTCCAGCAGACCCACCAGGTTGGTGACCTGTTCGTCCTTGGTGCGGCCAAGTCCGGAGGGAACCACCGTGTTGGTCAGGGAGATGCCGTCCATGGCTTCATCGAAGGGCAATTTGGCCACGGACAGGGCGGAGGCCAACATGCCGTGGGTGTCCCGACCATTGGACGGATTGGCCCCCGGAGCAAAGGGCTCACCGGTGCGGCGCCCGTCAGGAGTGTTGCCGGTGGCCTTGCCGTAGACCACGTTGGAGGTGATGGTCAGCACGGACTGGGTGTGCACGGCATCCCGGTAGGTGGGGTGCCGGCGCACGCGTTCCATGAACTCGTGGACGATCTTCACCGCAATGTCATCCGCGCGGTCGTCGTCGTTGCCGTAGGTGGGGAAGTCGCCCTCCACCTGGTAATCCACCACCAGACCCGTTTCATCACGCACCGGGCGTACGGTGGCGTACTTGATCGCAGACAAAGAATCCGTGGTCACGGACAGCCCGGCAATGCCGCAGGCCATGGTGCGCAGCACATTGCGGTCATGCAGGGCCATCTCCAAGCGCTCGTAGGCGTACTTGTCGTGCATGTAGTGGATGCAGTTCAGTGCTTCCACATACGTGGCAGCCAGCCAGTCCAGCAGCACCAAGAACTTTTCCCAGACGTCGTCGAAGTCCAGGACGTCACCGGCAACCACGGGAGATTCGGGGGCTACTTGCTTACCCGAAACCTCATCCCGGCCACCGTTGATCGCGTACAGCAGGGACTTGGCCACGTTCACGCGGGCGCCAAAAAACTGCATCTGCTTACCCACCGTCATGGGGGACACGCAGCACGCAATGGCGGCGTCATCCCCGCAGGCGCTGCGGATCAGCTCGTCAGATTCAAACTGAATGGCGGAGGTGTCAATGGAGACCTGGGCGCAGAACCGTTTGAAGCCTTCCGGCAGGTCAGCCGACCAGAACACCGTCAGATTCGGTTCCGGAGCGGGGCCCAAGTTGTAGAGAGTCTGCAGGAACCGGAAGGAGGTCTTGGTGACCAAGGTCCGGCCGTCGGCACCCATGCCGCCAATGGATTCGGTGACCCAGGTGGGATCACCGGAGAACAGCTGGTCGTACTCCGGGGTGCGCAGGAAGCGCACAATGCGCAGCTTGATCACCAGGTCATCCACGATTTCCTGGATCTCCGACTCCGTCAGAGTGCCCTCAGCCAGGTCACGGGCAAAGTAGACGTCCAGGAACGCGGTGTTCCGGCCAAAGGACATGGCCGCACCGTTCTGTTCCTTGACCGCACCCAGGTAGGCAAAGTAGAGCCACTGTACGGCTTCCGTGGCATTGGCAGCAGGGCGGGAGATGTCAAAACCGTAAGAAGCCGCCATCTCCTGCAACTCCCGCAGGGCGCGGATCTGCTCAGAGTTCTCCTCGCGCTCGCGGATGACCTTTTCATCTGCCCCGTAGAGGTCCAGTTCCGCGCGCTCGCGCTTCTTGGCCTCCACCAGAGCATCGACGCCGTACAGGGCCACTCGGCGGTAATCGCCGATGATGCGTCCGCGACCGTAAGCATCGGGCAGACCGGTCACAACGTGGGAGGAACGGGCAGCCCGGACATTGGGGGAGTAGACGTCAAAGACGCCGTCGTTGTGGGTCTTGCGGTAGGTGGTGAAGACCTTGTCCAGACCCTCATCCACGGGGTACCCGTAGGTTTGCAGGGAGGTTTTGACCATCCGCCAGCCGCCGTTGGGCATGATGGCGCGCTTCAACGGGGCGTCGGTCTGCAAGCCCACAATGATCTCTTGTTCGGCGTTGATGTAGCCGGGCTTGTGGGAGGTGATGGTGGACGGCGTCAGGGGATCGACGTCGTAGACGCCCTTCTCCCGCTCGGCAGGGAACATGGCCAGCAATTGCTCCCAGATGCCCGTGGTGCGGGCGGTGGGACCTGCTAGGAAGGAGGAGTCGCCGTCGTAGGGGGTGTAATTGCGCTGGATGAAATCGCGGAGGTCAACGCCGTCCTGCCACGGACCTTCGGTAAAACCTCGCCATGGGGTGGCGTCAGGTCCGAATTGATCGTCGTTGATCAAGCGGTCAGTGGTCTGGGCGGTCATGGTGCTCCTCCTGACATGACCGGAGTCCAGCGGTGACTCCGGCAGCGTTGGTGAGGTTGCCCCTGGGTGTAGACGCGCCCCCACATTCCTCCTGAAACGCTACGGAAGGGGGCACGAAGAGACGGGCCGGTTGCAGTGGATTTCTTGGTGAACATGTGTGTTCGTGTGTGTTTAGCGCGTGCGCAGAGCGCACAGAACCCGATTGTGATGGCGGTGTGAGATTGCGCTCACGGGTTACGGAATTCGTGGGCGGTCTCCACCAAGGTGCGGCGCCAATGCTAGGATTCCGGGCAATGGATGACGAGTCCCGGCGACAAGCTCTGGCTGGCCGGGCGGCAACCCTCTCACGTGGTGGGGTGCCCCAGATGAACATCCGGCTCCGGTCAACGGACCTGTGGCAAGCACGGAATCGCGCCCAATCCTCACGGGATGATTCATGGTGTGCGCGCGGGTCCAGACCCACGCATCACGAATGAAAGGCACACCCTCCCATGCGCGCTTACCGAGTTTCCGCACTGGCCGTCACCACCATCTTGGGCCTCACCCTGGCCGCTTGCGGTGGTTCCGATGACAACGCAGCCCCGTACGACGACGGCGTGATCACCCTGGGCGTGATCGGCTCCTCTCCCGTGGACCAGGCCATCGTTGATGCAGCTGCCGAAGAAGGAATCACGGTGGAACTGCGCGAATTTGGCGACTACAGCCAGGTGAACCCGGCCACGGTCAACGGCGACATTGACATTGCTCGTTTCCAGCACATCGCTTACTTGGCCGATTACCGGAACAACTCCGGTGAGGACGTGGTGCCGATCGTCTCCACTTCCATCTACCCCATGGGCATTTACTCCAACCGGTACGACTCCCTGGACCAGATCCAGGATGGTGACGAGATCGCCATTCCGAACGACTCCATCAACCAGACCCGGGCACTGCTGCTGCTGGAGGCCAACGACCTGGTGCAGTTCACCTCCGACACCACCGCTCCTACCGAAAATGACGTGGACACAGAAAACTCCAAGGTGCGGGTGACCTCGGTCTCTGCTGAGCAGACCGTGCTCTCCTTGGACTCCGTGGCTGCGTCCGTGGTCAACAACGACTTCCTGGAGCGCGCTGATCTGAATGCGGAGGACGCCCTGGCCGAGGACGGTGTGGGGGAGGAAAGCTCCTACCCCTACGTAAACTTGTTCACCACCACGGGAGCCAATGCTGACGACGAAACCCTGAACAAGGTTGCCGACCTCTTCCACACGGATTCCGTTCTGGCAGCTGAAGCTGAGGAGTCCCGCGACACCGCCGTGTCCCTGGACTTGCCTCGGGAGCAGCTGGACCAGATCTTGGCCGACTACCAAGCGGACCTGCAGCAGTGACCTCCGTGGAGACGGAAAACCCCTTGTCCCGGCCGGGTGAGGATGCTGAGGTCATTGTTCGTTTTGAGAACGCGACCAAGACATTCGTGACCGGCAAGGGCAAGGGGCGCCGGGAGGTGACGGCCGTGGAGGATGTCACCTTGGAAATCCGTCGCGGTGAAATCTACGGCGTGATCGGGTACTCCGGGGCGGGCAAGTCCACGCTGGTGCGCATGATCAACGGCTTGGAGCCTGCCACCAGCGGCACCATCCAGGTGGACGGTCACCGCGTGGATGGCCGCAGCGAGGATCAGCTGGCACCCATCCGCCGTGACATCGGCATGATCTTCCAGCAGTTCAACCTGTTCACTTCCCGCACTGTGGCCGGCAACGTGGAGTACCCGCTGATCCGGGCCGGATGGAGCAAGGCCAAGCGCAAGGAACGCGTGGCTGAGCTGCTGCAATTTGTGGGACTCACGGAGCGCGCCGGGAACTATCCTGAGCAGCTTTCCGGTGGGCAGAAACAGCGCGTGGGCATTGCCCGTGCGCTGGCTGCCCAGCCCAAGATCCTGCTGGCTGACGAATCCACATCTGCATTGGACCCGGACACCACCCAGGAAGTTCTGGGTCTGCTGCGCCGGGCCAACCGGGAGTTCGGAATCACCGTGGTGCTCATCACCCATGAAATGGATGTGGTGCGCTCCATCGCGGACCGCGTTGCCGTCATGGACAGCGGACGAGTGATTGAAGAAGGCCCCACCGCGCGGATCTTCTCCACCCCGGAAACCGAAACCGCAAGGCGTTTTGTCTCCACCGTCAGTCACGATGAACCCGATCCGGAAGAACTGGCTTATCTGAGCCAGCACAGTCAGGGCCGGCTGATCGTCGTCGAGATCCGCGACGGCGTTGATGTTGGCTCGGTGCTCTCCGCTGCGGCCGCGCGCGGGGTGAACTTCCGCATTGTGTTCGGTGGGGTCTCCGTGCTGCAGAAGCAGTCCTTTGGATCACTGACCCTGGACCTGGCTGGTGAACCCCATGCCGTGGAGGAAACCATCGCAGCCCTGGGTCAACTGAGTACCGTGAAGGAGGTTTCAGCATGAACTGGTCCGTTTTGGGTCCGCAACTGCTGACTGCCATTGGGCAGACTCTCTACATGGTCTCCGTGACCATGGTGATTGCCGGACTGATCGGTTTGTTCTTTGGCGTGGCCCTCTACGTCACTCGCCCGGGGAACTTGTACGCCAGCCGGGCGGTGAACACCGCGATCAACCTGGTGGTCAATTTTGTTCGGCCCATCCCGTTCATCATCTTGCTGGCCGCACTGGGCCCCCTGACGGACTCCGTGATCGGTACCCGCCTGGGGCAAAATGCCGCGATCTTTGCCATGTCCATTGCCGCCGTGTTTGCCGTGGCGCGCATTGTGGAACAGAACCTGATGTCCGTGGACCCCGGTGTGGTGGAAGCCGCCCGCTCCATGGGTGTCTCCCGGCCCAAGATCATCACCACGGTGATCCTGCCCGAGGCCCTCGGACCCCTGGTGCTGGGTTACACCTTCCTGGTCATCGGCGTCACGGACATGTCCGCCATGGCCGGTGCCATCGGCGCCGGTGGTCTGGGCGACTTTGCCTTGCGCCTGGGCTACCAGCGGTTCAACGATGAGGTGACCTGGGCCGCCGTCGCCGTGATCATTGTCCTGGTGCAACTGGTCCAGTTCTTCGGCAACTCCCTGGCGCGGAAAATCATGCGCCGCTGAGTTTGGCTGATCTGGCCTGAGCGGCCACGTCATGACGACGACGGGCCCCTTCCTTGGACTGCTTCGCTTGAGGTCCGCTGCGGAAGGGGCCCGTCGTCGTCTCTCCGGACCTTCTCGCTTGAGGTCCGCTGTGGAAGGGGCCCGTCGTCGTTGGTCCGAGTACGCAAATGACCAAAAAAATGCCCCGGAGTGGGCTAAATGCGTACGGCGGGTGGTCGAATGCGTACGGCACCCACGTACTTTGCCGGTACCCGGTGGGGAACTGTGAGCTGAGTGTGGTTGCATGTCCGCCGTGACTGTTCTGCTCTATGTGGCCGGGGTGTTGATCGCGGCCGTGGCTTTCATCCTCTCCATCGCCCTGCACGAGGTGGGGCATCTGGTGCCCGCCAAACTCTTCAAAGTGCGGGTGCGGCAATACATGGTGGGCTTTGGCCGCACCATTTTTTCCCGACGACGCGGTGAGACCGAGTACGGGCTCAAAGCCATCCCTCTGGGTGGCTACGTGGCGATGGTGGGGATGTACCCGCCGCACAAAGGTGAAGCGCCGAGTGTGGATTCCACCGGCTTGTTCCAGCAAGCCGTGGCTGAGACCCGCAGCCAGGATGACCTGCACTATCAGCCGGGGGATGAAGACCGCGCCTTTTACAAACTGCCGGTCCACAAGCGGATCATCATCATGTTCGGCGGTCCGTTCATGAACTTGGTGATCGCAGTGGTGTGCATAGCTGTGCTGATCATGGGTTTTGGGCGGGAGGCCCCCACCACGCAGATTTCCACGGTCAACGAATGTGTGGTGCAGGTCCAGGCCACGGATGCTCAGGACCAGGCCCAGACGCGCACCGAGTGCACGGATCAGGACCCGCAGGCACCGGCCAATGCGGCGGGCTTGGAGCCGGGGGACCGGATTGTGTCCCTGAACGGGCAGGAGGTGGAAAGCTGGGAGGAGCTGACCACCATCATCCGGGAGCAGGGCAACCGAGAAATCCCCATGGTGTACCAGCGTGACGGCCAGGAGATCAGCACCACCATCACCCCGTTGTTGACGGAGCGGCCCATGCTGGACGGACAGGGCGAACCGGTCCTGGACAACGGCCAGTACGTGCTGCAGGACGTGGGCTTCATTGGGGTCTCCCCACGTTTTGACATGGTGCCCCAACCTGTCACGGAGGTTCCCGGCGCCGTGTGGGATGCCATGACCAACGTGGCCGGGGTGCTGTGGCGGCTGCCCGTCAACGTGTGGAACACCGCAGTGTCAACAGTCACGGACGCACCGCGCGATCCCAACGGCCCCATGTCCGTGGTGGGGGTGGGGCGCATCTCCGGTGAAGTGGCCACCACGGACCAGCTGAACCTGCGGGAGAAGTCCGCCACCCTGGTGGGGCTGATCGGGTCCGTGAACATGGCGCTGTTCGCCTTCAACCTGCTGCCGCTGCTCCCACTGGACGGCGGTCACATTGCTGGTGCGCTGTGGGAGAAGCTGCGCCGGACCTGGGCCAAAATCACCCGGCGTGCCGACCCCGGCCCCTTTGACCCCCTGAAACTCCTACCCCTCACCTACGTGGTGGTGGGGGCCTTCCTGGTGATGACCGTGGTGCTGGTTGTTGCAGACATCATTGAACCGGTGCGCTTGTTGTGAACTCAGTCGGCCACGGTCTTGGGGTGGGCCGGCTGCGGTGGGAGGCTACGGCGTCGTCGTTGTGGGTGTGGTGTCGTCTTGTCCCGGACTGGGGCACAATAGGAGCTCGGCAAGCTGCGGTGGTGTGCGGGGCACGCGGCCGCGCAGTCGAGAGCCTTGAATCGTCAAAGTGTCAGGAGCATTCGTGAGTCCGGTCAGCCTGGGCATGCCCGCGCCACCTCAGCCCGTTCTTTCGCCGCGTCGTAAGACCCGGCAGATCCGCGTGGGCGCGGTGGGAGTCGGCTCCGAATGCCCAGTGAGTGTGCAGTCCATGACCACCACCCCCACCACGGACATCAACTCCACCCTGCAGCAGATTGCGGAACTGAACGCAGCCGGCTGCGACATTGTCCGCGTGGCCTGCCCGTCCCAGGACGACGCCGATGCCCTCCCCATCATTGCCATGAAGTCCCCGATTCCCGTGATCGCAGACATTCACTTCCAGCCCAAGTACGTGTTCGCAGCCATCGACGCCGGCTGCGCGGCAGTGCGCGTGAACCCGGGCAACATCCGCAAGTTCGATGACCAAGTGGGGGAGATCGCCAAGGCGGCCAAGGACGCAGGGGTGTCCATCCGCATTGGTGTCAATGCCGGTTCCCTGGACAAGCGCCTCATGGAGAAGTACGGCCGGGCCACCCCGGAGGCACTGATGGAGTCCGCCAAATGGGAAGCCTCCCTGTTCGAGGAACACGATTTTCACGACTTCAAAATCTCCGTCAAGCACAATGACCCGGTCACCATGGTGCAGGCCTACCAACTGTTGGCCGCTGAAGGGGATTGGCCCCTGCACCTGGGGGTCACGGAAGCCGGCCCCGCCTTCCAAGGCACCATCAAGTCCGCCACCGCCTTTGGCGCGCTGCTCTCCCAAGGCATTGGCGACACCATCCGGGTCTCCCTCTCCGCACCTCCCGTGGAGGAAGTGAAGGTGGGCAGCCAGATCCTGCAGTCCCTAGGGTTGCGCCCCAAGAAACTGGAAATTGTCTCCTGCCCGTCCTGTGGGCGGGCCCAAGTGGACGTTTACAAACTTGCCGACGACGTCACCGAAGGTCTCAAAGATCTCACCGTCCCGCTGCGCGTGGCAGTTATGGGCTGTGTGGTCAACGGACCCGGTGAAGCCCGTGAGGCCGATTTGGGAGTGGCCTCCGGCAACGGCAAGGGGCAGATTTTTGTCAAGGGCGAGGTCATCCGCACCGTTCCCGAAGACCAGATCGTGGAAACCCTGATCGCGGAAGCCAACCGCATTGCGGAGGAGATGGACGCGGAGGATGGGGAGGAATCCGCAGCCCCCACCGTCACCGTGGCCGGATGAAACTATTTGCCGGGTCACCAACCCGGTTGATCCTGCCCCACGCGGTACCGGCCGGAGCCCTGACCCGGCTCATGGCCGAGCATCCGGTCAGCTCCGCTTTTGTGGCGGAGAACCACGGCAGGTTTCGGGCCGCGGACTCTGCCCAGTCGGCACCGGTGGTGGCCACCACCCGGAGTGGATGGACCCTACCCGGGCGGCGCTCGCAGGCCATCACACTGACCGGTGCCTGCTGGGTGGGCAGCAATGTGGTTCCCGTTGCCCTGGAAGATCAAGGCATTGAACTGGTGGCCACCCACCTTGCCGAATCAACGGTCAAACGCAGTTCTTTCTTTGGCCCCCAGCGTGAAGTGTTGGGACTGTGGCGTTGGCTGGCGCCGCACTGGGACCAGCCCTTTGCCGTACGTGAAGAACAACCGCTGATGACCGCAACCGAGCCAAGCCGCTGTGAACCTCATCCGGAGGTGCGCGTGGCTCAGCCGCAGGAGCTGGCTCAGGTTCTTCCCGCCAGTGCCGCCATGTTCACGGAGGAAGTTGGGTACGCACCCTACGTGGCCAAAGACTCTCCCTATGTGATCCGCATGATCAATTTGCTGCGCCAGACCCGCACCTATGTGGTGATCCGCAACGGTGCGGTGGTCTTCAAAGCAGATATTGGGGCCGCTGCGGGGGAGGTCTGCCAGATCCAAGGGGTGTGGGTGGACCCTGAGTTCCGCGGGCAGGGGCTTTCCGCGCCGTGTATGACCGCAGTGGTGGAGCAGGTACGACGCCGTTGGCCCGTGGTCAGCCTGTACGTGAACTCCTACAACATCCCGGCCTTGAAGTCCTACCACCGCGCAGGATTCCGCCAGGTGGGCACATTCGCCACGGTGCTGTTCTGATGCTCGGCGGCGGTCAGTGAGTTGTGCCGCCCATTGTGGACGGCACAACTCGATGCTCGGAGGCTGATGGGGTGTGTCGGCAGCCTTGTCCGTTCGTCGTACCCTCGCTCACTTCGTCATGTCGTGTCATACGAGTGCCACGCCGGGAAATTCCACCGCGCCTACTGGAATTAGCATCTGCACATCATTAGTGTGAGCGGCATCAATGCCGGATCGAATCCGCACCGTCGTACTGACGGTGGAGCCGGCCAACGAAGGGGAGAAACATGGCTGAGAAGTCGAAGTTCTTGTTGGCAACAGGTGCCGTCTGCGTGCTTGCACTGACCGCCTGTGGCAATGGGGGAAGCGGCAACGGAGGTGGGGAGTCAGCGAGCCCCACTCCTGTGGTGGCCCCGGATGACTACACCTTGGAAACCGCAGAATCCACGTTGGCAGCCGCCACGGTCAATGGTGAAGAACTCACCGGTGTGGCCCCCGCTGGGGATGCACTGGGTGGTGCGGAGTCCGAGGATGCGCAGTCCATGCTGCAGATGATCATGTCCATGGTGGAAAGTGACCCCACCGAGTGCAAAGACCCCCTGTTCACTGCGATCTCGGCTGGAACCATGGACGGGAACGGTCTCTCTCCCAACCTGGCGGACATGGTGGGTGGCACCAACGCGGATGACATGACCGTTTCCGTTCGGGTCATGGATTCCCGGGACGCCGCCGATCAGGCTGTCAAGGATCTGGAGTCCAGTTTGGGGGACTGTGAAAACGTGACCCTCAGTGTGATGGGTGATGAAACCACAGTGGATTCTTCATAGTCCAACCCGTATGTTGAAGGTGCTGGTGAAACCTTGGTCCTCTCAGGTGCTGGTGCCTCCGGTGGTGCCACCGGTGGTGCCACGGCCAGCCCCAGTCCCACTGCTGCCGGTGAAACCACTTTCAGCTCCGGTGTGATGAGCGTGGGCAACCTGGTGGTCATGGTTGCGCCCGGTAACGGCATCTCTGTGGTGGAAGGTGACACCGGTTCCGCCACCCCGGCCAGTGAACAAGAGTTGCAGTCCGCGCTTGCGGACGTTGCCACGGCCTTTGTGGATGGACCGGTGGAGCCCACCGGATCAGCCAGCCCCACAGACACGGCCAGCCCCAGCCCCACTCAGTCCTGACCAATTCTCATCTGCACACCGCGGCGTTGCCCCTAGTCATCATCTGATTGGGGGCAATGCCTGTGACTCGACCGCGTGCGTGGGCCTGGCCGCACCCCACGCACCGAAGGCAGCGGACACACTGCGCACAGCCAACAGAAGCGGCCAGCACTTGCCTGCACAACTCACCTCAAGGAGCACCACACCATGGCAACTCAACGTCGATTCGCATGGATCACAGCCACCTCTGCCGCCACCGTCCTGGCCCTGACCGGTTGCGGTCTGTTCGGCGGCAGCAACAACGACGCCGCTGAGCCCACCGCCACAGCCACGGAAACCACAGGGCAGACGGCCGAGTCCACGCAGTCACCCGAATCCACCGCAACTGCCACGGAGACCGCCACCTCCACTGCGTCGCCCACGAGCACCAGCACCGCAGCCTCCGGGGAAGCCCCCACGGATCTGACCAACAACACCGTGATGGCGGCCCTGAACGGTCAGACCATTGACGGCGTCCGGGTCAACGCGGCCACCGCTTCCATCATGGAGGCATCCGGTTACGACATTCCGGCTCTCTTGGAGGAAGCCATGGGTGAGGTGACCGTGCAGCCAACCACCTGCAATGATCCGGTCAAGGGCTCCTTCATGGGTGGGGTCATGCAATCGAATGTGGCAGATTCCGTGGTGGCCGCAGATCAGGGTGGCTCCGTGATTGTCACCGTGCACGTTTATGACTCCGTGGATGAGGCCGAGACCCAGTTGGAGGACTTCCAGACCTCCACCCAGGACTGCGAACAGGCCACCATGGCGCTGGATGGTGCAGCCATGGACATTGAGCTCAGTGATGAGAACATCACCGTGGATTCGGCCGAGTCCGCCATCCGCACCACCTTCACGGCCAGTGGACCCAACGGCAGCATGGATGTGCACACGGGCCGCATGGTGTACGGCAACTCTCTGGTGTCCGTGATCTCTGTGTCTGAGTACGAAGGCACTGAGGCCGACTACGAGGCAATCTTGACCGAGGTGGCTGAGGCGCTGCAGCAGGCGTGAGAACTCATCGCTGATCTTCCGGACGTACTCCGGAGAGCGGCAGATTTTCCAAAGGCGACGGGGCGGAGTCACGGGCGATAGGATGGCCCGGGTCCGGCCCGTCGTCGTTGTTGATGATGTGCGTCACTGGTGCGGCAGCAGCCTCCCGTGACCGGGTGCCGCACCCAAGAATCACCTGTGATGAATCCGAAACGGAGCACTCTTTGGCACTGCGAATGTCCACCTTGTTCCTGCGAACCCTGCGCGAGGATCCCGTAGATGCCGAAGTGGCCAGCCATCGACTGCTGGTCCGCGGCGGGTACATTCGGCGTGCGGCTCCGGGCGGGTTCACCTGGCTGCCCCTGGGCATGATCGTGCTGCGCAAGATCGAGCAGATTGTGCGGGAGGAGATGAACGGCATTGGCGGGCAGGAAGTGCTCTTCCCGGCGCTGCTGCCGCGCGAACCGTATGAAGCAACCGGCCGTTGGGAGGAATATGGAGAAAACCTATTCCGCCTCAAGGACCGCAAGGACGCCGACCACCTCCTGGCACCCACCCACGAGGAAGTTTTCACGCTGCTGGTCAAGGACCTCTACTCCTCCTACAAGGACCTTCCCGCGATCCTGTATCAAATCCAGACCAAGTACCGGGATGAAGCGCGTCCCCGTGCAGGTCTGATCCGTTCGCGCGAGTTCATCATGAAGGACTCCTATTCCTTTGACGTGGACGACGCCGGTTTGGCTGAGTCCTACCGCTTGCACCGTGAGGCCTACGTGCGCATTTTCCAGCGCCTGGGTCTGGACGTGGTGGCGGTCTCTGCGGATTCGGGGGCCATGGGCGGCTCCCAGTCGGAGGAATTCCTGTTCCCCACGGCCATTGGCGAGGACACGTTTGTGCGCTCACCCGGTGGGTACGCCGCCAATGTGGAGGCCGTGACCACAGTGGTCCCGCCGTCTCTCCCGTACGACGACGCCCCGCCCGCCGTGGTGCGTGACACCCCGGACTCACCCACGATCGACACCCTGGTGGAGCAGTCGCAAAGTTTGCACCCCCGTCAGGGCCGCCCCTGGACACCGGCGGACACGTTGAAAAACGTGGTGGTCAAGGTGACCCGCCCGGATGGTGAGACCCAGCTGGTGGCGGTGGGGCTGCCTGGGGACCGCAACGTTGATCTCAAACGCCTGGAAGTCAGCTTGGGTGAGGTCTTGGAGATTCCCGGTGAGATCCTGGTGGAGCAAGCCGGCGACGACGACCTCAAAACCCAGCCGTTGATCGTCAAGGGCTATTTGGGGCCTGGTTTGACGTTGGATGAACCTCTGCTGGGAGAGACTTCCGCCACCGGGTTGCCCTACTTTGTGGACCCCCGCGTGGTGGACGGAACCCGCTGGGTGACCGGTGCCAATGTGGCGGGTCAGCATGTTTATGACCTTGTGGCCGGGCGCGACTTCACCTGGGACGCTGCGATCGAATGTGCCCAGGTGCTCCCGGGTGACCCCGCACCGGATGGTTCCGGTCCGCTGGAGGCTGCCCGCGGCATTGAGATGGGCCACGTGTTTGCTCTGGGCCGTAAGTATGCGGATGTGCTGGGTCTGAAGGTGTTGGACCAGAACGGCAAGCAGGTTGTGGTGACCATGGGGTCTTACGGCTTTGGGGTGACCCGTGCCGTTGCAGCCTTGGCTGAAGCCAACCATGACGACAAGGGCCTGATCTGGCCACGCGCCGTCGCCCCGGCTGATGTTCACGTGGTGGCCACGGGGAAGGGCGCGGAGTTCATGGCTGAGGCCGAGGCCATTGTGGCTGAGCTGGAAGAACAGGGCTTTGCCGTCCTGTTCGATGATCGCCCCAAGGTCTCCCCGGGCGTACGGTTCGGGGACTTTGAGCTGCTGGGGGTGCCCACCATGCTGGTGGTGGGACGCGGTCTGGCCGACGGTCTGCTGGAACTCAAGGATCGAGCCACGGGGGAAGCCCAGGAGATTTCCCGTGTGGGCGTTGGCCCGGCGGTTGCTGCAGCCATTGGTGGTGTTGCATGAGCCAGCAGGGCAGCGATCAACACCTGAGCGAACTTCTACGCCCCGTGGTTGAAGAGGCGGGACTGTATTTGGAGGAGGTGCAGGTTCGCGGAGCCGGTGCCACGCGCGTGGTGCAGGTTTTGGTGGACCTGCCGGAGGGCTCCACGGACGGAGTTGACCTGGAAGACATAGCGCGTGTCTCCCAGGCCATTTCGCAGGCACTGGATGAACACGACGCCGTCGACGGTCCCGCTTACGAGCTTGAAGTTTCATCTCCCGGGGCCGCACGGGAACTGACATTGCTGCGGCATTGGAAGCGTTCCGTGGGGCGTCACGTGAGGGTTACCCCCATGGAAGGCGGCAACAGCGGGAAGTTCACGGCTCAGTTGTTGGCGGTGGAGCCGACATCAGCCGGGGAATCCGTGGTGACGGGGGAGGCAATTGGGGAGGCCTCAGAGTCACCCGACTCCGGTGAGGCCACCGTGACGCTACAGCGCAGCGAACAGGTCAAAAAGGGCATGCCCGTCAAACTCCTGGAGCCGGAAACCTGGAAGCTGTCCCAGATCCGGCGGGCCAAAGTGGAGGTGCAGGACTGAGGTGTAGGATTGAGGGCCGAATCTGATTGCAGCTCGCAATCTTCATGAACAAACGATCAACAGCGTTCCGTCCGTCCGGGCGGTGCGCTGTTGTCCATCACGGGGAGCAGCGGTTGACGCCCGCGCTCCAGGACCAGGAAAGGCTCGATATGGATATCGACATGAGTGCCCTGCGGATGCTGGAGCGGGAGCGGGAGATCCCCGTGGACCTGCTGGTCCCGACCATCGAACAGGCTCTGGTTCTGGCTTACCTGCGTTCCGCCGGTGCCATCAAGGATGCTCGCGCGGAGATTGACACCAAGACCGGGCACGTGACCATCTGGGCTCCGGAGGTGGATGAGGAAGGCAATAAAATCGGCGAGTTCGATGACACTCCCGATGGCTTCGGCCGAATTGCCGCCTCCACCGCACGGCAGGTGATCTTGCAACGTCTGCGCGATGTCGAGGATGACAACGTGCTGGGACATTTCAAGGGCCGTGAAGGTGAAGTGGTTTCCGGGCAGATCCAGCAGGGCCGTAATCCCCAGATGATCCAGGTGGACCTGGGCACGGTGGAGGCGCTGCTGCCGCCGCACGAGCAGGTACCGGGGGAGAAGTACCCCCACGGTGGACGTATCCGCGCCTACATCGTGGAGGCCCGCCGCGGGCTCAAAGGTCCGGCCATCACGTTGTCTCGCTCGCACCCGGACTTGGTCCGTCGCTTGTTCGAGTTCGAGGTCCCGGAGATTTCAGACGGCGATGTTGAAATCATGGCCATTGCCCGTGAAGCCGGGCACCGCACCAAGATTGCGGTGGCTGCCAACACCCCGGGTGTCAACGCCAAGGGATCGTGCATCGGGGAAATGGGTACCCGCGTACGGGCCGTGATGAATGAGCTGGGTGGGGAGAACATCGACATCGTGGATTGGTCCAACGATCCCGCCGTGTTCATCAGCAATGCGCTTTCGCCCGCCAAGACGGTCAGAGTTGACGTGTTGGATGCTGCGGCGCGGTCGGCCCGAGCTGTGGTGGCGGACAACAAACTGTCCTTGGCCATCGGCAAGGAGGGGCAGAACGCCCGTCTGGCGGCCAAGCTCACCGGCTGGAAGATCGACATCATCCCGGAATCCCGCGCCTGACACCACCCCATCAACTCCGCCGAAAACATGGTTTGACCCAATCTGAGGGTCCTTTTTCTAGAAGAACCATGTTTTCGGCGGAGTTGGTTGGTGGGTGGGCTAGACTGGTCTGCGGTCGAAAAGTCGATGGTTCATGCCTTCACCCCTTCGCGGTGCGGGAATTTTCCAACTCAGGGGTGCGTTCAGTTTCGTGGAACACGTCATGCAGCGCACCTGCATTGGATGTAGAGCCGTTGACCAACCCGACCACCTTGTGCGCTTGACCGTGCAGGCTGGGGCGGCAGGGATCGTCGTCGTGATTGATCACAAGAGATCCCTGGGTGGCCGCGGAGCATGGCTGCATCCCGCACCCGAGTGCGTGGAAAAAGCCGCGCGACGCCACGCCTTCAACCGGGCTTTCAAAACCCGCGTTGATGCAGCCGCCGCCGTGCAGCAGATCGAGCAGGCCATCCAACCCTTGGATGCCGTGCACAAGTGAGCCGACCACGGCCGTTCACGTGACGGCCGCGTCCAAACCGGCTGACCCGTCAACGTGGCGGGCAGTGAAGTTCCGGGGCGGACTGCCATGGAAAGCGAGTCAGAAGCTGATGGAAACCCGATGAGTGCCGAACGATGAGTGCTTTGCAGTGCTCTGAACACGGTTGTGCCGCGCGCTCGGTGAGCGTTGTGGCGACCCCACACGGCAAGTAGTCGGTCCGCCTCCTGTCACGGATGCGGACCGGGACAGGAGAAAAGTGGCTAAGCAACGAGTACACGAGCTGGCCAAAGAGCTCGGCATGACCTCCAAAGAGGCCATTGCCAAATTGCAGGACCTGGGCGAATTCGTCCGCGGGGCCTCCTCCACGGTGGAGCCCCCGGTGGCCAAGAAGCTGAAGGATGCCGTGGGCACCGCAGCGCCGGCCGAGTCCGCAACCCCCACATCAACCAAGGCGGACAAGCCTGCCGCTGGCAAGTCAGCGCCCAAGAGCGCCGCTGCCAACGACGACGCCCCCGCCAAGCCCGCAGCCAAGGCAACTTCCGCTGCCCCCAAGCCGGGAGCCAAGCCCGCTCCCAAGCCTTCGGCTGCGCCGAAACCCGGTGCGGCTGCAGCAAAGCCGGAAGCCTCGGCTCCGACCGACGCTCCCGAGGCTGCCGCGAAGTCCGAGCCGACCGAGCGCAGCGAGTCTGCAACCCCTGCTGCAGGGGCTCAGGAGAGCGCGCCCAAGCCCGCTGGCGGCCCCACTCCCGGTCCCAAGCCGGGTGGTTCCGGCCCGCGTCCGGGTAACAACCCGTTCGCTTCCCAGCAGGGTATGTCCCGTCCGGGTTCTCGCGGTCAGGGTGGTGGCCAGGGCGGTCCCCGTCCCGCAGGCCCGCGTCCGGGTAACAACCCGTTTGCTTCCCAGCAGGGTATGTCCCGTCCGGGTTCTCGCGGTCAGGGTGGTGGCCAAGGTGGTCCCCGTCCCGCAGGCCTGCGTCCGGGCCAGGGTCAAGGCGGCGGTCAGGCACAGGGTGGCGGCCAGGGCGGTCCTCGCCCAGCTGCGCCGCGTCCCGGCCAGGCTCCCCGTGGCCCGCGTCCGTCCGGTCCGCGCCCCAGCCCGAACATGATGCCCGGTCACACCACCAATGTGGCGCCGGTCGGAGCCCGTCCGGGTGGCCGCGGCGGTGCCGGTGGTGGCCAGGGCGGTCCCCGTCGCGGAGGCGGTGGTGGCGGTGCCCCGGGTGCCGGTGGCGGAGCAGGATTCCGTCCCGGTGGTGGTCCGGGCCGCGGTGGCCGCGGTGCCACCCAGGGTGCTTTCGGTCGTGGTGGCCCGTCCCGTAAGGGGCGTAAGTCGCGCAGGGCAAAGCGCCAGGAACTGGAGCAGATGAATGCACCGAAGATCGGTGGCGTCTCTGTGCCGCACGGTAACGGTTCCACCGAGGTGCGTTTGCGCCGCGGTGCGTCGCTGATGGACTTTGCGGAGAAGATTGAGGCCAACCCGGCCGCACTGGTCCAGGTACTGATCCACCTGGGCGAAATGGCAACTCAAACCCAGTCCTTGGACGAGGAAACCTTTGAGTTGTTGGGTGCCGAGCTGGGCTACGTCATCAAGATCGTCTCCCCGGAGGACGAGGAGCGCGAGCTGTTCGAGTCCTTTGACATCGACTTGGCCGCCGAATCGGCTGCCGAGGATGAAGAAGTGTTGGAGCCGCGCCCCGCCGTCGTGACCGTCATGGGCCACGTGGACCACGGTAAGACCCGTCTGCTGGATGCCATCCGCAACACCCGCGTGATTGAGGGCGAAGCCGGCGGCATCACCCAGCACATCGGTGCGTACCAGATCTCCACGGAGGTTGACGATCAGGAGCGCAAGCTGACCTTCATTGACACCCCGGGTCACGAGGCGTTCACCGCCATGCGTGCCCGTGGTGCCCAGGTCACGGACATCGCGTTGCTGGTGGTGGCTGCGGACGACGGCGTGATGCCGCAGACCGTTGAGGCCTTGAACCACGCGCAGGCCGCCAATGTGCCGATCGTGGTTGCGGTGAACAAGATCGACAAGCCGGAGGCAAACCCGGAGAAGATCCGCGGTCAGCTGACCGAATACGGTCTGATTCCGGAGGAATACGGTGGCGACACCATGTTCGTGGATGTCTCCGCCCGCGCCGGGCAGAACATCCAGGGGCTGCTGGAAGCCGTTGTGTTGACCGCAGATGGCACCTTGGAACTGCTGGCCAATCCGAACAAGGAAGCCCGCGGTGTGGCCATTGAAGCCAACCTGGACCGTGGCCGCGGTGCCGTGTGCACCGTGTTGGTCCAGTCCGGCACCTTGCGTGTTGGGGATTCCATGGTGGTGGGCGGTGCCCACGGTCGCGTGCGTGCCATGTTCGACGAGGACGGCCAGGCTGTGGAGGAGGCCACTCCTTCCCGCCCGGTGCAGGTGTTGGGTCTGAACTCCGTGCCGCGCGCCGGTGACACCTTCCTGGTGACCGCTGAAGAGCGTACGGCCCGTCAGATCGCTGAGAAGCGTCAGGCAGCTGACCGTAACGCCCTGCTGGCCAAGCGGCGCAAGCGTGTGACCTTGGAATCCTTCGACGCCGCCGTGGCCGAGGGCAAGATCGACACCTTGAACCTGATCATCAAGGGTGACGTTTCCGGTGCCGTGGAGGCCCTGGAAGATTCGCTCATGAAGATTGAGGTTGCCTCTGATGAAGTTCAGCTGCGCGTGATTCACCGCGGCGTGGGTGCCATCACCCAGAACGACGTCAACCTGGCCACCGTGGACAACGCCATCATCATTGGCTTCAACGTTCGCCCCGCGGAGCGCGTCTCCGAACTGGCGGACCGCGAAGGCGTGGAGATGAAGTTCTACTCGGTCATCTACAACGCTCTGGATGATGTTGAGGCAGCGCTGAAGGGCATGCTCAAGCCGGAGTACGAGGAAGTGGAGCTGGGCAAGGCGGAGGTCCGCGAGGTCTTCCGTTCCTCCAAGTGGGGCAACATTGCCGGTTCCTACGTGACCGAAGGCTTGATCAAGCGCAACGCCAACGCCCGCTTGGTGCGCGATGGCAACGTGGTGCAGGAGAAGCTGAAGATCGAATCGCTGCGTCGCTTCAAGGACGACGCCGTTGAGGTCCGCGACGGATACGAGTGCGGTATTGGGCTCGGTTCCTTCAACGACATCAAGGAAGGCGACATCATTGAGACCTGGGAGCTTCAGGAGAAGCCC
The DNA here is from genome assembly GCF_030538595.1 of Kocuria sp. Classification (GTDB taxonomy): domain Bacteria; phylum Actinomycetota; class Actinomycetes; order Actinomycetales; family Micrococcaceae; genus Kocuria. The sequence continues at coordinate 84,807 of NZ_JAUNTS010000008.1, read as the reverse complement.
CGCGTCTGATCGCCTCAGTTTTCGCCACTGCGAAAACGAGCATGCAACGGCCCGTACCGTCAGTCCTGACCGGACGGGTACGGGCCGTTGCCTTGTCCAGCCTGCCGGCCGCTGTGAGTGTGGATGACTGGCAAGCTGGAAGCAGAAGAACTTTGTGAACTGATTGAAGGAGTGACCATGGTTGACGCACAGCGCGCCACCCGGATGGCGGATCGCATCAAGGTGATTGTTGCCCAAGCCCTGGAGCGCCGGATCAAGGATCCCCGCCTGGGTTTTGTGACCGTGACCGATGCCCGGGTGACCAACGACCTCCAGCACGCCACTGTCTACTACACCGTGTACGGCACGGCTGAGGAGAAGGCTGATTCAGCTCGCGCGCTGGAGTCCGCCAAGGGCATCCTGCGCTCGGAGGTGGGCAAGAACATCACCGCTCGCCTGACTCCCACGTTGGAGTTCGTGGCGGATGAAATTCCGGAAGCGGCCTCCCACCTGGAGGACGTTTTGCGCCGAGCCAAGGAGAAGGACGCGGAGGTGGCGGCGGCCGCGGTGGGCGCTCAGTACGCCTCCGGGGAGAACCCCTACCGCACCTCCGATGACAACGACGACGACTCCGCCCACGCCGGCGAAACCACCCAGGTTGCGGCGGAGGAACCAGCCGAGGCTGAGGCGGAGGACACCAACCGTTGACGTCTGCATCTGCGGATCACACATCCTCCCGCGACCCATCTTCTCGGCCGCGGGAGGATGTTCCACGCCCGGACCCGTCCCTGCCCGTCCCGGAGGGTTTGGTTGTGGTGGACAAGCCGCAGGGCTGGACCAGCCACGACGTCGTGGGTCGGTTGCGCAGACTGTGCGGCACCAAAAAAGTGGGTCACGCAGGCACTCTTGACCCCATGGCCACCGGCGTTCTGGTGGTGGGCGTGGGCCGCGGCACCAAACTGCTGACCTACCTGGTGGGTGCGGACAAGACCTATGACGCCACCATCCGGTTGGGTCAGGCCACGGTGACCGAGGACGCCGAAGGTGAGGTGACCGACGTCGCTGATGCGGATGCCGTTCAGGCCGTGACTGATGAGCAGATCGCCCTTGCTGTGGCGGGACTGACGGGGGAGATCCAGCAGGTTCCCTCGGCGGTGTCCGCCATCAAAGTGGACGGCAAGCGCTCCTATGCCCGTGTTCGTGCAGGTGAGGACGTCCAACTGGCAGCACGATCCGTGACGGTGTCCAGGTTTGACGTCCATGCTGCTGAACGGCGGGAGTTGGAAGACGGCACCCAGGTGGTGGACGTGACGGTCACGGTGGATGTTTCCTCCGGTACCTATGTGCGTGCCCTGGCCCGTGATCTGGGTGATGTGTTGGGTGTTCACGGGCACCTGACTGCTCTGCGGCGGACGCGGGTGGGCTCGCTTGATTTGTCCCATGCTGCCGAGTTGGACCAGCTGCGGGAGATAGTGGCAAGCGGCGGTACCGTTCCCGTGACCTCCCTGGACACCGCAGCCCGGGCCATGTTCCCGGCCCGGGAACTCTCGGCCTCAGAGACCACCGACCTGGGTCACGGCAAGCGCATTGCCGCCACCGGTTCCTCGGAACTGACCGCAGGTTTTGCCCCCGATGGCGGTGTGGTTGCCCTGTTGGAGGACCGTGGCAATCCCGGTGAGCGGACCGCAAAGCCTGTTCTGGTGCTGCGGGCACAATGATTTCTGCACGTGAAGGAGTGCGTTGATGCTGTGGGGATATGACGGCTGGTTCTGGGCCTCCGTGGTGCTCGGCACCCTGTCCTGCCTGGTGTGCGTGGTCCAAGCCATGCGGGGCCGCGCCCCCAGTGACCTGACCCAGGGGTCCGTGCTGCTGCTGGAAGCCTTCCTGGTGGTGTACGGGCTGGGGTCAATTGTGATGATGTTCGTGGGTCCGGAAGCCTCGGGTAGCGTATTGGAGTACTGGGGCTATCTGCTCACAGCGCTCATCATCCCCGCGGGCACCTTCATTTGGTCTCTGGTGGAACGTTCCAGCTGGTCCAACTGGGTCCTGGCCGCCACAGGCCCCACCATTATTGTGATGGTCTATCGCATGAACTTCATCTGGTACTACCAGTAGGGGTTAGCGGGTGGTTGTGAGGCGCTAACTTCCGCGTGATTCCGGGGTTCTTGGTGTTGTCGGTGGTTGGTGTTTTTGGCCCTGTTGCGGACTTTTTGCGGACTCTGTGCGGACTCAGACCGTGATTGCGCCACCGTGGTTAGACGTACTCTGCCGCTGCGTCCGCGAACTCTCTCACGTGCAATTCGAGTTCGACCGAGGGGGAATCGCTCTTGGCGGCCATCCTGGCCAGCTCATGCGCTCGGCCGTGCAAATGTGGACACAGGATTTGAATCAATGCCACAGCTGTGGACAGGTCACTGTTGACTTTCGTCCGCTGTGCCAATAAATGATCCCGCTCCCGGCTCAGAGCCTCGCACTGGTCGTCAATCATCCCTTCTAAGGACTGGATGCCCACTGCTGGTTTCCGGTTGAACATAGTGGTGTTTCGGTCATGGTCAGCCTTGGCCATGTTGAACGCAAGGTGTTGCCTAACGGCGGTTATCAACGACACAGCCGCGGCAGCTACCTGACCGCGCCGGGCGATATCGCGCTCTCTAGCGGCTGACTCAGTGTTGCTGGCGCGTCTTAGGCGCTCTCCCACCCATATGCCGACTAGGCCGACCGCGGGGGTCACTATGAGAGCAACGTAGGGGTACAGGGCTGACCAAGTGTTTGAATCAAGCATGCCCTGATCTTGTCAGAGGGGATGCTCATAAAGTCGCCTGGGTGTTCAATCCGGTCCCACTACGTTGCGCGGTGTGGCGTTGCGCTCTGCGGTGGTTGGGACGTGTGCCGCGTGGTTCCGGCTGGGTTGGGGCTTGCCGGGTGTGGGTCTTCCCGTCCATGCCAGTAACGGAGACCGCGACAGTGGGAGAAGGCACCTTCTGAGGGGTATCAGACTGTGCTTGGGTGTCTCTGGCAACAGTCGCCTGGTCGGTCCCGACAATGGGCGCTATGGCGCGTGTGGGCATGCCCGCGTCGGACTGCTCAGACACAGGCTCACGACGCTCACCAGGCGACAAACTAGGGTGCCCAAACCAAACTTGAACACCGTTTAGGGGGAGGGGGTGGGGTCCGGGGGGAGAGAACCATCATCGGAGCCTCCGCCCTTTGCGTTTGCAACTTCAACATTTTTCGTTAACAGGTGTGTGGGGTTGTGGATACAGGAGAAGGGGAGTCCCACCATTGACGGCGAGGCTCCCCTTCTTCTTGTGTGGGGTTACGCTGCGGTGCGGACGCGGGCGACACCCTTGGGATTGATCACGTCCAGGTTGAACCGTGCTTCAGCGCGGAAGCGGACATTGTTGCGCTGAAAATCGTCATCCACGTTGTTGGAGATCGCCAGGCGGATGCCCTGGTAATCAGTGGAGAGCTGCACGGCGTTGGTATCCAGGATGAATGCCTCACCCATCTCCACACCCTGCGAGAGCGTGATGTTCAAGCCCCAAAGCGTGTTTGTGTGCAATGCAACCGGTGAGGAATCCAGCAGGTACGCACCATCAGTGAGCTGTTGGAGCTCCAGTTCCTCATACTGTGCTGGGTGCATCACAACGGTGTTGGCTTCTGCGCCGCTGGCCAGCGAGATGGAAGTGATTGCCTTTCGGATGCTGTTGAGCATTCCAACGCCTTCAGCAACCTCAACAACAAGAATTCCATCAACGTTCGCCAAACCAAGAATTTCATCTCGCTTCGGTTCGTCGTCGTTGTTCTCGTCCTGCGGCAGACCAGCGATGTCCGGTCGGCCGGGGACGGTGGAACCGCGACCGCTGATCAGCTGCCGGTCCAGGGCGGTCAACAGGCCGTCAGTGAGGCCTTTGCCGAGGAACTGGTGAAGCACCGGGGCGTCCTCCAAGACCTGTTCGTTACAGGGGTCGGAGACGTGGGCGAACATACGCAGTCGATCCTGGACGTATTCCACACCGAACGTGGAGGTGGGCTTCAGCTCACCTTTCACCACGGTATCGGCCCGTAGATCGTTCTCTCCGGTGCGCAGATAGCTGTAGTGCTCCTGCCCGTGGAGGGTCAGCGGCAAGGCCGTGAACAATGAGGTCAGGGACGGGGCCAAGGGGGTGGTGTACACCGTGATGTTCTCGCCCCACTCGGACTGATACACGCCCGTAATGGCGGCCTTTGTGCCCATGCTGTGGGAATTCCGGGTGATCTGCTTCGCCAGGTCACCGGCGGTCTTCTGCACGGCCCCACGGGTCAGGCGTTGGCCCTTGGGTGTGCCGGTGCTCTTTTCCGCACCAATACCCGCCACCAGGGCTTCGCCGGCCTTGATCTGGTCTACCTCAGCCTTACGTGCCTCAATCTCTGTGTTGAGGGTGTTCAGCCGGTTCCGTTGGGCATCGGTCATGGTGCCAGCCTTGTAGGCGGCAATGATGCCCTGCGCTTCGGCAGTGAGGGCTTGGAGTTTCGTATCCATTGTTTGTTCTCGCAATCGTGATAGCCCCTGAATAGGGGTCTGTGTTCTGTGGTCACGACGCGGGTCACGCGAGCCTAGGCTAGCGGGGCCGCTCAGCGGGACTGGTGGACTTACCCTGTGGGGTCTCGTCCGCCGGTTCCTGTCTGGGCTGGCGCGGCTGCCTGGCTTGGCATCCCCCGAAGTTGCCCCACCAAGACCAGTGACTTACCTTGGCCAAGGTCTCGTCACCATCCTGGTGGGGCGCGTGGCACAGGGCTGGCGGGCCTTAGGCTGGCCGCCCGGTGGGTCACACTTCGGTGTCTGGGTGTTGATGCGGATTAGTGAGGAACAACCAAAAAACCATCCGCACATTCACCTGCCCATGATTTTACCCCAGATTGGTAAACAGGGTCATTCGGATTCGGGTGTGTTCTGCAGTTGCATGACCGTTCCCATGATGTCGGTATCCAGTTGATCTGCTGCGGTCTGTCGATTACCAGCGTGGAGCGCGTACAAAGACCTGGCTGCGACTACGGCAATTGATTTCAATGCGAGCTGCGCGACACGCGGATCACCATTCACGCATTCACTGAAAATGTGGTCAAAGCGTTCCTGATTACCTTCCAACTGGGATTTCACAAGATCGGCGGCGAATTCGTATCCGGTGATTTTCTCGAAATTCGTAAGCGGGTTCATTGTTGGTTGTCCTTTCGTTGGGGGTTTGGGTTTTTCTCGGCGGGTTCCTGTCTCCCACCCCAAACACCACCGGTTTCTGTCCAGCGGGTGGCGTATTGGCGGCAAGCACGTCGGATGGGGCAGGCGGTGCAGCGTGTGGCGGCGTACTCCTGATCCTCGGTGTCTGGGCTGGTCCAGGCGTGCCGGTGGCGGTCGGTCCGGCAGGGAACCGGGTGGGCATCCACCAGGGCCATAAGTTCCCGGTACGCCCGGTGGTGTGTGGTCCCCAGGCCTCCCGGGAGTGGGGTGCTCCTGTGCGGTGCTGGCTGGGTGTCGGTCAACGACCAGACGGTGCGGCGGGTGTCGGTGGGATCGCGGGTGACGGCGATCCACGGCGCGGCCGCTGTGAGCCGACCGGCCCGGAGGGTGCTGGGTGCGTAACCGTCCGCCATGGCTGCTGCGTTGACCTTAGCCCCTGGTGCGCTCCCTCCCTTGGTTGTCAGGTACTCCTGTACCCAGGCTCCGGCGGTTTCCCGTGTGTGGGTCATCGCTTCCCCCTCTGCGGCAACTGGTCTCGATCCAGGTACCAGCCACCTAAACCGTGTTTCAGATGGGGCCGGTGGATTGGGCACGGGGCGGGGGTGTCTGGTGTGCCTAACCACCCATTGATGCAACGGGGGGTTCCTGCGCAAGCGCCTGGTGTGGTTGCGGGGGACAGGCCAAGGTTGGTGCGGTCTTTCATGGCTCCACCACCGTGAGGTGGGTTCGCCGGTCGGCTTCCAGACGGTCCGTCAGGCCGTCGTGGTGGCGGCAGAACTTCCCGCCGTTGATTGCCCTGCCGGCGCAGCCGACGCGTTGGCAGAAGCCGCCGTCCTCGGCTGGGGTGGTCACAAAGGTGTCGCCCTCTTGCAAAGTGGCACCTTTGGCACCTTTGGTTTGACTAGGGGTTTTATCAGATGGGCTCTTGCCTGAGGTGTCATCCACTGGGGAGGTGGCCCCTTTGGTCTGACTAGGGGGAACACAGGTTTCTGCCGTTAAGGTGCCAAAGGTGCCACCGTTAGAAGGGGCATTCCCTTCATGGGGGGATTCCTCGATCATCCAGACCCAACCGCCCTTGGAGCCGAAACCAGACTTCGTGGATACAACACGTGGCGACTGGCATCGTGCGCGGGCTTTCTTCATCTCGTCTCGGCTGAATCCCGCTGCTGCTCCCGCCTTGATCACGTCACCGGCAACAGCTTCATGCCTGTCTTGGTCACGCAAGTAATCGAGAAGGAACTCTTGGGCGGCGTTCCGGTCCTCGGCATCATCGGCACCACCCGGCTCCCGATTGATGATGTCCCCCACGGAAATATCGGATGCCCCAAGGAATCGTGCCCGCCCGACTTCCGCCGTCTCCCCGTCATCGGTGGACACCTCGACTGACTCAATCGTGAACTTGTACGAATTCAGGCCCGTGCCGTAATTATTTTTGTCTTGCGTCAGGATTCGCTCGCCAGTTTCCTCATCCTTGGCGAACACCAGCAGAGACCGCAGAACATCACGGAAACCGTGCGAGCCGGACACCTTGTTGCGAACACTGCCGGATCCCTTGTTGAAGTGGTTGACCAGGATCACGGAAAGACACTGTGATGCCGCCAACGCGGCAATGGGCTCCACTGCTGCCCGAACATCTTGGACCTTATTCAGATCGCCATTGCTCATGGCTGAGGAAATGGGGTCAATGATGATCAGGGTCGCGTTCGTGGCCTCAACGGCTTGCCGAAGCATGCTGGTATCCATCGGGAACTTCAGCTCACGTTGCCCAGTGTGGAAGTCGGTGACGGTCTCCACCTGGGCGAAATGCACGCGCTCCAAATCCGCGCCCGCTGCTTTCAGCCGGGGCACGGCGGTTGATGCTGGGTCATCTTCAGCACCAATGAGGATCACATCACGAGGGGTTCCGTGTAAGTCTCCGTCCAGGGTGCCGTGAGTGACACGGGCTGCGACGTCCAGCGCAAATGTGGTCTTACCTTCTCCGCCGTTCCCGGCGAAGCAGGTCAGAACACCAAGCGGAATAATCCCGTCCCACAACCAGCGTTGGCGGCGTGTTCGCACATCTGATGCGCGGGTGAGCTTCAGGTTCGTTTCTGACCAGGGTTCTGTTTCTGGGCGGTTCACGCGGCCACCCCCTGGGTTGCCAGGTTCGCCCACGCCTGGGCCCGGTCCTGGGTGGGGGTGAAGAAGTGCGTAGCGGGCGTGCGGGGTTGCACAGGGTGGGAAACTGTGGGGTCGGACCATATCCGGCAGGCATTGGCCAACCGTGTCCACACGTAGGAAACATTGCCCTGATAATTCGGGTCGATCCCTTCCATGAATGCGAGCATGGCGATTTGTGATCGGGATTCCTGAATTTCTTGCCCGTGGCGGCGTCCCATGTTGAAAATTTCCAACGCAAGGGGGTCATTTTGATCAATGAGGCCCCGCGCTTTCCGGGTAACAGCCAACCAATCATTTTCAGTGGTGGCGGATTCTTCGCGTGTTAGTGGCGGGGTGGCTTCCGCGTATCTATTCGCCCGGATTCGGGTAGACTTGTGGTGTCGCACGCTCAATTCTTTCCGTGTGGTGTGAATTGTGAGAGCCCCGTGTTTGCCCGCCCCGCCTCATTCGGGTTGGCGCGGGGCTCCCACTCATTGGGATTAGTTGTTGTGCTTGCCGTCTGTTCGAGTGAACGGCAAATCGACAGTCTCCGCGGTGGCAGCACGCACCTCGTCATAGAACGCCAGGAGTGCTGCGGCGAGTCTCGGGAGGTCATCCACGGCGGTTTGTGGTTCCCCGCCGGGTGATACCCAGGTGTGGATTTTGACGCCCGTGCTGGTGTGCCACTCAGCGGATAGGTTCAAGCCGTGATCGTGGAACCTTGGACCTTCTGCCCGGTCCAGAACAGCCAGGTTGGGCTGCTCGGGTGTGGGGTCATGTTCGTACTGGGGTTTGAATCCGGCCGGAATGGTGACCGTGCTTGCTGTGATAGACATGCGAGTGCCCTCCTGCTGGTTGTTGGTGGTTGGGTTGCCCGTCTTGGTGCCGTGCTTGGCGGCTGGTGCACCGGGGCGGGTTTTGTCGTGTGGGTAGAAATTCGCGTCGTGATAGTCCTCCAGGGGCACGAGCACGGCTCCACGGTGGCGGGTCACGATGCGGCCTCAAACTGCGCTTCAAGCCAGGTCGTGACGTCGGATTGCCTAAACATGCGACGGCCCCCGATCAGGGCGGACCTGGGTGCGGTGCCTGCATGGAGCATGTACCTCACTGCTGAGGGTGACCGTCTAATCAGTTCAGCGAAGTCCTCGATGTACAGCAGGCGGTCGGGTTGGGTGGGCGTGGTCATCATTCCTCCAGTGTGCGAGGTGCGATCATTTGGTGAGCGTTTGACGCACATCTAGTTTGATTGGTTGCGTTGTGCCTGTCAAGCACATAGCGTGTGCGTATATGGATGCAGCGATGGATGGTGACACTGTGAGTGCAGACTTCAAGGAGCGGTTTGGGACAAACCTCAGACTCATCCGGACGGCGCAGAAGATGACCCAGCAGGACCTTGCGGACCTCCTGAACTCTCACGGACTCACCAGGGACAAAATCGCCAAGATCGAGCGCGGTTCTCGGCCCACGACTGTTGAAGAAGCTGCAATGATCGCCCGCAAGTTGGACTGCACACTTGATGATTTGCTGATGACGTCACAGGACATGTCACAGCGGCAACTAGTTCGTGATCTGGTCGAAGCGATGGGGCCAGCTGTGTCGAAGGTTAAGGATGAAGTGGGCAGATTGCTGATGCTTCACGCTTCATTGCGGCATGCCCTAGCCCAAGATTCAGGGGATGACGCCGCCCTGAAAGACACGTTCGCGTGGGCTGCAAACACAGCTGCTCAGTTCCCAGTGAGCCGCGGTGTAGTTGAAGGCGTTGCCCAGCATCTTGGGGCAAGGCGGGATCGGAGGGATCCGCGGCAAGCACTACCTGAGCTGACTGGCCTCGGATTGGCTGAAGATGTTGAGGATTTAACGCGTGGCATCGATTAAGAAGCGCCCGAACGGGTCATGGCGCGCCCGCTACCGGGACCAGGACGGCAAGGAGCACGCCAAGCACTTCCCGCGCAAAATCGACGCTCAAAAGTGGCTCGACACCGTCACCGTGGACACGGCCACCGGTCGCTACGTGGACCCCAGCAACGACAGCATCACGCTGAGAACCTATTACCAGGACTTTCGAGCCCGCCAGATTTGGAACCACCGCACACAACAGGCCGTGGACCAGTCCATCAACTCGGCTGGATTCCTGGACCTTCCCTTCGGGAAGCTGCGCCGCTCACACGTTCAGACCTGGGTGCAGGAACAAGCCCAAACCTTGGCCGCCAGCACCATCAAAGTGCGGTTCACGAATCTGCGGACCGTGATCCGTTGTGCGGTGGCTGACCGACTGCTCAGAGAAGACGTAACGCTGGGTGTATCACTGCCGAAACAGCGCCGCCGTGAACAGCACACAGTCATTCCCAGCCCTGCACGGGTTGCCACGCTGATCGACGCAGCGGACGCCCGTCACCGGCCGCTGTTCGCCCTCTGCGCTTTTGCCGGCCTACGGATCGGAGAAGCCTGCGCTGTGAGAGTACAGGACATCGACTTCTTGGGGCGGAAGCTGCGAGTCGCCAACCAGGTGGCTCGGAAGGCCGGGGGAGGGTTGGAACTGTGCCCTCCGAAGGCGCATTCGGAACGGGACGTCTACCTTCCCGATGACCTGTTGAACATGTTGAGTCAGCACATTGGGCAAGGAGTGCACGGCGTTGAGGGGTTCCTGTTCGCAACGGCCTCCGGTGGTCTGATGGGTGGAAGCTCAGCCGATTACCGGTGGAACCAGGCGCGCAAGCAGGTCGGGGGAGAGCCTTGCAGGATTCACGATCTGCGGCACTTTTATGCCTCCGGGTTGATTGCCGCCGGGTGTGATGTGGTGACTGTTCAGCGGGCTTTGGGGCACGCTTCTGCAACCATCACTCTGAACACTTATTCTCATATGTGGCCTTCTGCGGAGGACACCACAAGGGCGGCTGCGGCGGGTCTCATGCGGGCGGCTGCGGAAGCTCCTGCGGACCCTGTGCGGACTGCCACACAACCGAACTAGCTTTCACTAGCTGTTATGCCCGTGTCGTCTAGTTCATCTGGTACTACCAATAGGGGTTTGCTCACTGTGATGAGCCCCAAGGTCTTTGTGGTTCAAGGCTTCTTGATGTCGGCTGCGAAGAATTCTTCGGCGAGCGTGCCCCTGCAGGTGAGTCGGATTGATGCCCAGGTCGCAAGCCACAGCACCCACAAATGTGTTGATCGTATTGGAAAGTCCCACACCCATCATTTCCCGTATTGATCGGTGTTAATCTCAATCCATGTCAAGTAATCAGAAGCTAATCCGAGACGTATCTCGGCGCACAGTGGCCAAAGGACTTGCCTGGACGGTACCCACCATTGCTGTGGCCTCCGCTGCTCCGGCGTACGCAGCGTCACGGTGCGTTCCCACTCTGCGCGTGAGCGGTGGGTTGGCCTACAACTGGGGAACTCTGGGTGCGCCGTCCACGACGCAGTCTCTGTCTGTTGGCGCTCAGACGTATGTCGACAACCTGCCTGCGGGCGTCACGGTCACCCAAGTCACCTACGAGTGGTGGATCGCAAATCGGATCGGCCAGACTTCCTCCGGGCCCGGTGCTTTCTGGGTCGGTAATCAGAGCTCCAATCGCCGGTCTGAGAACCTTGCTGCCATGCCTTACACGCCGGGAGCTGGCACGGCCTGGCGCAATACCGTGAGCAATACTCAGAACTTGACCAATCAAGTCTATCCGGACGGCGTCACCCGCCAATCCTGGGATCTGAACTTCTCCTGGACAGCCGGCACCAACGGTTCGAGTGGCACGTACACCACCGACACAGATGGATGCCGGGACTTCACGACCGGTCCGTCGGGACGATTCGCAGTGACCTACAGCGGGGTTGTGCCACCCAGAACTTGCCCCACCGCGACTGCCGTGGTGCCCAACTTTGCAGTCGTCGTGGTCACGTTGTCCGACGGTCAGACATTGCGCTACACGTCAAGCAGCGACGGCGGTTCCGCCTGCCGATAGGCCGACGAGCTTCTTGTGCGGGTGACCCTTCCTCCGCGGGTATGTGGTTTCTCACCAGTGATGTGGCCGTAGAGTTGGTAGTGCTTCGGTTCGTGTTCAATGGAGGATGCGGTACCGAGCTGTATCGAAGGTTCAATCACATCCAACCGGAGAATCCTGACGTGAGTCACGACCCCACCATGTCCAGCCCCACCGCCCAGGTCGCCAAAGCCGAGCCTGCACAGGAGCCAACCGCACGCGGGGGTGTGCTGCAGCGCCGCTTTGGTCCCAAGCAACAGAGCGGGCACCCGCATGATGCCAAAAACAGCGGGTTCGGTCGCGTGATCATTGCCGTCTACGGCATCTTTGCGCTCTCGGCCGGCGTGCGTGCGGCCTACCAGATCGGCACGCAGTTCGACATCGCCCCGCTGGCCTACCTGCTCTCCCTCTTTGCGGCGCTGGTCTACATCCTGGCGGCGGTGGCCCTGACCCGTACCGGAGCGACCTGGCACAAGGTGGCCACGGTGGCCGTGCTCATCGAGCTGGTGGGAGTGGTGGGAATCGGTGCCTGGACCTACCTGGCTCCAAACCTCTTTGCCGATGCCACCGTGTGGTCTCACTTCGGCCAGGGCTACGGATTCATCCCCCTGGTGCTACCGTTCATCGGCCTGTGGTGGCTGTGGCGCACTCTGCCCAGCCGTCACGGCACAGCAGGCGTCCAGCCCGGAACGGAGGAATCGTGAAAGCTCTGCCGCAGCAGCCACCCACGCTGACCGATGGATTTGTGACCCTGACGGAAATGTCTGAGGCGGACGTAGATCAGCTGGTGCTCAACTGCCAGGACCCGGTGGCGGTCCAATGGACCACCGTGCCGGTGCCTTACACGGATAGCGGCGCGCGCTGGTACCTCCTGGAACACGCGCCGCAAGCGTGGCGGGACGGTACGGCTCTGAACTGGGCGGTCCACGATTCCGACGAACGGCTTTTGGGCACCATCGAGTTGTCTCGCATTCGCGCGGGTGCCGCGGACATCGGTTTGAACTTTGGGCCGCACGCCCGTGGCACCGGAGCCGCGGAGGCGGCCTGCCGACTGCTCATGGACTACGCCTTCAACACCCTCGGCTTCACGCACCTGCACTGGGTCGCTTTCGACGGCAACTGGGCATCGGTCAAACTTTCCTGGAAACTCGGTTTCGGGAAGCCCGTGTTCATCCCCGGTTACCTGGAGCAGCGCGGCGAGATCCGGGACTGCTGGATGGCCTCCATCCGGGCCACGGACTCCCAGGGGGCAGCCTACGAATGGGCCGTACCGGCGTCGTCGTGAAAATCGGCGGGGGAGGGTGGAACCGGCTAATCTGAGTGCCGGTAAAACACACCGTCAGCAAACCCGTACTGCACCACCAGACCCACGCGCACAAGGAGCACCGTGCACCGCTACCACTCCCTCACCCAAGTCTCGGAGGACTTTGGGCCGTCTGTGGTGACCGTCGGTAATTTCGACGGTGTTCACCGTGGCCATCAGGAGGTCCTGCGGAAGCTCGTGGAGATGGCTCGGGAGCAGAACCGGCAGGCCGTGGTTCTCACCTTTGACCCGCATCCGGCGGAAGTTCACCGCCCGGAAACGCACCGCGGCAAGATCATGGGAACCAGGGACAAACTGGATGCCATGGAGGCGTTGGGGCTGGATGCGGTGCTGGTGCAGCACTATGACCTGGATTTTGCGGCGCAGTCCCCGGAGCAGTTCGTGACTGATTTCCTGCGGACGGGACTGCGAGCCGACTGTGTGGTGGTGGGTGCGGACACTCGCTTTGGCCACGGCAACTCGGGTGATGTTGAAGTCCTCCGTGACCTGGGGCGTCAGCAAGGTTTTGAGGTTGTGGTGGTGGCCGACCTGGAGGGCGAGCTGGTGGGTGAGCACACCGACCGTCGCATCTCCTCCACCTGGATTCGTGAGTTGCTGGCCCGCGGAGAGGTTGCAGAGGCTTCGGTCATGCTGGGGCGCCCACACCGTGTTCGCGGCACCGTGGTGCACGGTGCGGCCCGGGGCCGGGAGCTTGGTTTCCCCACGGCCAACCTGGATTCGGAAGCGGACGGTTACGTCCCGGACGACGGCGTCTACGCCGGCTGGCTCCACGATGCTCAGGACCGCCGCTGGCCCGTGGCAGTGTCCGTGGGTTCCAACCCCACGTTTGACGGTGTTGCTCGGGTGGTGGAGGCGCATGTGATCGACCGCCCCGTGGAACGCGTGGAGGACTTTGACCTGTACGGGCAGGAAGTGGTTGTGGAGTTCGTGCAGCGCCTGCGGGGCATGGTGGCCTATGAAGGTGTTGAGAAGCTGATCGAACAGATGACCAAAGACGTTGAGCAGACCCGGGAGCTTCTGGCCGAAACCTGAGTCCAGACAGTCCACACCACTTCAACCGACCAACCCCACACCCAATGACAGCGGCCCTTCGGTATCAACCGGGGTGCCGCCGTCGTTGGGGTTCAGTGGGGGAGGGTGACTTCAGAGTTCTTCATGCTCCCAGGGGTCGAATCCGGAAGCTGACAGGCCCGTGTGCAGCAACTTGATGCGGTGCATCTGCTCGGGGCTCAGCTCCCAGCCGAAGACGTCCAGGTTCTCCGCCATACGGTTGGGCTTGGAGGTCTTGGGGATGGGGACCACGCCGTTCTGGATGTGCCAGCGCAGGATCACCTGAGCGGGAGTCCGGCCCTGGTCAGCCGCTATTTCCTGGATCCAGGTGTGGTTCATGACCTTGGAGTTGTAGCCCAGGGGCGCCCAGGCCTCCACCAGAATCCGGTGACCGTGGTGATGGGCGCGTAAGGCTTCCTGCTGAAACTGGGGTTGGAGTTCCACCTGGTTCACCGTGGGGGCTTCACCCACCTTGGCGATCAGTTCATCCACCATTTCCGGGGTGAAGTTGGAGACGCCCACCGAGCCGATCAGCCCTTCCTCACGCAGCTCCAACATGGTGCGGAAGGACTCCACGTAGCGACCCCGCTGGGGGTTGGGCCAGTGGATGAGGTAGAGGTCAACCTTGTCCAGCTGCAAGCGCTGGAGGGACTGTTCCAGTGACCTACGCACCGGGTCCGTGCCCTGATCGCGGCCAGGGAGCTTGGTGGTGATAAAAACATCCTCACGGGGCAGCAGCGAATCTTTGAGTGCGCGGCCCACGCCGGCTTCGTTCTCATAATTGGCGGCGGTGTCGATGAGGCGGAAGCCGGCGTTCAGGGCTTCATACACCACGGCTTCGGCCACGCCATTGTCCATGCGTGCGGTGCCCAGGCCGATGGGCGGAATCTTGTTCCCGTCATGCAGCGTGTGGCGGCGATCTGCCACCCCCACCTGGTCGGAGAGTTCCTTGTTGAACTCGTGATCGTCAAAGAAGTCCTCCTGCTGCTCCGCCTCCCGCCCGGCCTGGTCGATCTTCTCCTGGTCGTACTCGATCTCCGGTTCCTGTGCGTTGCTGCCGCCGCGTTGCGGGGCCGGCTGGGTGGTGGAGTGACTCATGGGGAGATGCCTTCCGGTAGACGCTGGTGTGCTCTTGGGGTCCATTCTGCCCGTCAGTGGGCTGTCAATGGGGGACCGACCAGGAAGGGAGCCGCGGGGTTTCTGAGCCAGGCCATTGCGACTGATTTGGAATTGTTACGCAGAGGAGATAGCTGATGGAAGTCCTCAACTCCGCGAGAATGCACGGATCGTCCATGAGATGGATGCAAAGTGATCCTCATGATGTCCCCAATATGCTTTCGGCTAGGAGCAATGCAAGCCTACGAGTACCCTCTTGCTGGTTGGTTATTCAGAAAGGACAGCTTGTGAGCTCATACAGCGTAGACACGGGAGCTTGCTCTAACGTGTTCAAAACCGTTGATTCTGATTGCGAATCGGCTGACACCGAGAGGCGCAGCCTGGATCGGACGGTCGACAGCCTCATCCAGGAGGCCAAGAGTCCCGAGCTGCGGACCGCCCTCACAGCGTTGAGGGATACAACTATTGTCCCCACCATGGAGTCCATTGTTGAACATGTGAGTGGTGCTACCTACCACGGGAGTCAGGCTGTGGGCCACGTGGTCAGTGGTGATCGCGAGATGCGGGATCGTTCGTCAACTGCTGCCAGCACCGTCATGCGCCCCGACATGCCGGGCATCCTTTAGAACAGGACATTTCATGGTTTTCATCAACCCGTTCAAATTCACCACGTGGGAATCTCCGGGGCCGATCGAGTCCTTGGCGGGGGACCTCCGTGACCAGGCTCGACGGTTCAATGACCACATCGGAGATGCACACTCCACCTGGGGAAATCTGGCAAACCACTACCGGGGTGACTCAGACGCGGAGTTGGTTGCTGGACTCAACACTCCCAACTCTCTGGCTGACGATGTCAAGACCTACGGGGACAAAGCTGCTCGTCAACTCGAATCATTCTGCGACGAATTGACAGCTTTGCGATCCCAACGTGAAGACCTCTCACTCGAAGTTCAAGTCTTCAATGCAGAGCACCTGTTCCATGGGTGGAGCGACTTGGAGCCGCATGAACAGTTGCGTCACGATCAGCTCATCGATCAGATGGACTCTCTGCAGAAGAGATACGAATCCATCATTTCTGTTGTGGTCGGAGCCCTGGGCGGTTTGGAACTGAATCCGCTGGGGCCTGCGCCTGGCGGCCGAGGCTACCATTCTTGGGGTGATGTACGAAGTCCCGTAACTGCTGGCCTCGCAGCGTCGAGTGAAAGCTATGTTGTAGCTGCAGGACTGGCAGTTATTCAAGGACAACGAGTCACAACTACCACCACGACGAACCGTACCTACAGAACAGAATTCACTGACAGTGGCAAGGGCGCGGCGCGAGCCACGGCGGAGACCGGTAGGACCAGAGCTCGAAACACCACATCAATATTTGGCAGCGAACTCTGGCAAGGCAAGAACGGAATCTTGGGGTTGGCGTCGCGTGATGCAGCCAGGTCCGGACAGCAAATGAAGGAACTTTGGAAGGAACGTAAGTCCGTATATAGAGGGAGCCCTCTCCGGGGGCTCCAGTGGAGCGCGAAAGGCTTTGCCAACAATTTCCTGGAGGGGTTGCCGTTGGCCGGACTCACCAAAGAGATGCACCAGGCGCGGGACCAGAAGACAGTCAAGCTCAAGGGTTCCGAGCTGAAAGGGAACTCACTGACTGTGGTCGAGGAAAGTACTCGCGTGAAGGAGAAGGGTTGGTCTAAGGGTCTGCGATATGGGGGCAGGGCCTTCGGCGTGGCTGGGACCGTTGCCACCGCGGGGCTGACATTCAAAGATGAACGCGAATCCAATGTTGAAGACCTGAGGCGTGAAAACCCAGGAATGTCTGAAGCTGATATTAAGAAAGAAGCCAACTTTGACGCTGCCGCCAATACAGCGGGACAAGTTGGTGCCAGCGTGGCCGCCGGTGCTGCTGCCGGAGCAGCGATCGGCAGCATCATTCCAGTCGGTGGAACGATTGTTGGTGGCGTGGCAGGCGCCTTAGTCGGCGTTGCTGCCGCCGGTGTCGTCGACAATGTCAAAATCTTACCGGACATGGATGGCGACGGTGAACGTGAGAGTGCAGGGCAGGCCGTGGGGCATATGACCGAAAGAGCCAGCAATGTTATTCGAGACAAAGTTGGAAATGGAATAAATGCCGTACGTGGATTTTTTGGAGGGGATTAATTTGCTGAAATCACCTGACATGCTTATTGGTGTTCCAATATTTATGTTTCTTGCTGCACTCGGCTATCTAATATTTCTTCCTCCTTGGCTTGGCTTAAATAAAGAATGGATTAAGGAGAGGAATTCGGGCTGGCCTCCACTCAAGGGCCTAGCTATTGCAGCATTATTTCAAGGGGCTGCTTTCGGGATGCTCGCCGAAGCTTTCATGCCGCGCGGTGCTGATGGATCGACGCCGTTGGGTGATGCCCTGTACCTGGTTGCTGGGTTCCATTTCTTCATTGTCGTGCCAATCGCATTATGGGGAATGTATTTGCCGCTGCCCAAATTTCTGCTACCTCGCTGGATTAGAGAATACTTACGAGTTCGACAAGAAAATCCCCACTATGATTCTTTGTCGGAGATTGAGAATAGTCGTCCAGTGGTGAACGAAGGTCTTGGGACCCAATCATTCCCGATAACAGTTCGGGTTCAGGTTGTGCGATGGCTGATCAGTGGCATCCTCTGTCTCGGATTGGGAATAGCGAGTCTGTGGATATTTATTGGTGTGGTCTCAGGTTCCATGGAGCTTGGTGGGGGTATAACTCGGTTGGGTTGGCCTCTATTGTCGATTTCCGGCGCGTTTCTGATTTTGCTTGGACTGTACTTTGTATGGGGCGGTCTTCGTCCGGAGCATGTGACAATAGATCAGTCTGGGCTCCGGACCCGTTCGTGGTGTTTGGATTGGTCGGAAATTAAGGGAATTGAATCTTCGCGTTCCAAGGTTATTGTTCATGTCACTCCGGCAGTTGCAGAGCGTATTCGCCCCGTTAATCGTTGGCACTCTGGGCGCCCCGGTGGCGTGGGTGGCATGCTTGCCGTCGGTGACACGGTCGGACTTCAGTCTTCCTTGGCTAATCCGGATGGAGTGATATCAATTGTTGAATACCAGTTGAGTCGAAGGGGATCGCCGCTCTTTTAATCCTTGTCCGGAATCACAGTTTATCGAAACGATTCGTGAGGAAAAACTCATATGGAGCATCGCATTTGAGAGGGTAGGTTGCTGAGTGTGGGTCGCGCGTCAGTCCGGGATGAGCTTCGAGATTCTCTGAATTGGAGGAACGGATGTCAGTGGCGTGGTTGTTGCCGCGGGTGTGGTCGACAATGTCAAGTTCCTGTCGGACATTTATGGCGACTACGAGAAGGAAAGTCTGGGTTCCACTGCAGGTCATTTTGCCGAGGGGCTGGCAAACCAAGGTCGTGATTTGTTGAAAAAAAGTGCAAGTAAGTTCTCAGGATTTTTTGGCGGAAACTAATGATTTATAATTCTAATGTGCTATTTGCCATCCCGCCATTAATGTTTTTTGCCGGTTTGGGCTATCTGTTGTGGCTCCCGGCCTGGATGGGACTCAATCGTGAGTGGGTAAAATATAGAGGTGCAGGCTGGCCGCCGTTGAAGGGCTTCTCCATTGCGATGTTCTTTCAAGGAATATCATTTGGGGGACTTGCTATGGCCTTCAGTCCACAAGAGCATGGATTGTCAACTCCCCTAGGGAATATTTTTACAATTATAGGCCTTATTCATTTGATTATCCTGCTTCCGGTCGGCCTCTGGGGGATGTATTTGCCGTTGCCAAAGTTTCTGTTGCCTCGGTGGATCAGGGAGTACCTACGAGTTCGACAAGAAAATCCCCACTACGATTCTTTGTTGGAGATTGAGAGTAGTCGCCCAGTGGTGAAGGAGAATATTGCGATCCAGCCATTGCTGGTGACTGTTCGAGTCCAGGTTTGGCGTTGGTTGATCAGCGGTGTTTTCTGTCTTGGTTTGGGAGTATCGAGTCTGTGGATATTTTTTGGTTTGGTCACGGGTGCTATGGAGCCTGGCGGAGGTGTGACTCGGTTGATTTGGCCTCTGTTGCCGATTGTTGGCGTGTTCCTAATCTTGTTCGGATCATATTTCATGTGGGGTGCACTTCGTCCGGAGCATGTGACGATAGATGAGTCTGGTCTTCGTACTCGATCGTGGTGTTTGGGCTGGTCGGAGATTAAGGGACTTGAATCAGCGCGCTCCAAGGTTGTCGTTCATGTCACTCCGGCAGCTGCAGAGCGTATCCGCCCCGTTAATCGCTGGCACTCCGGGCGCCCCGGTGGCGTGGGTGGCATGCTTGCCGCCGGTGACACGGTCGGACTTCAGTCTTCCTTGGCTAGCCCGTATGGAGTGATATCAGTTGTCGAATCCCAGCTGAGTAAAAGAGGAGCGCGAGGATTCTAATCTCTGATCAGAACCGGAGTTCACGGAAAGGCTTTTGAGGGTGAATTTATTATGCTGAATATCGATGGCTTGGATGATAAAGCGCTGAGTTTTGAAATGATCCGAGTGGGGCAGGCTGTGCTATCCATTCCGGGGGACTGGATTCTTGTCCCTAGTGACATTCCTGGTTTGGTAGTTGCAACCATGCCAGTGGATGATGTGCTGTGGGAAGCGGTTTGGGAACGTCACTCGATAGTCCCTAATCTGGTGGTGAGGTTCTTTCGGTGTGCGGCCACTGATGGTGGCGTTGCTCTGGCAAGCGCAGACTGCACACGCGATATGCTTTCTACCTTTGTCGGAAGTTCTCTCTTGGGTTGGGATGCTTTTTGCACGGAATCAGGATTGTGCGGGCGGGAGGTGGTGTTCTCGCTGTTTGAGGCTGGCGTGCCCATCACGCAGTGGCATTGGTTGGTTGGTGCTGATGATTCAGTTATTGAAATCACTCTCACGCTTCCGGCCGGTGCTCACAGAGATTTTGCTGACCTGGGGCGGGTTGTTGCGGGTTCTGTCAGGCTTGTGGGATCCGATGAGGGGGCTGTGAACTCTATTTCACAAATACCACGGGATCGTCAAGACGTCATCGCTACTAAGGAATTTTCTGAATCCTGGGGTGTGGATAATGTCCCTTTGGAGAAAGCAGCGCAGGTCAAGGAAGCAGGACTCTACCTGGCTGATATTCCCGGGGGCTCTCACCATGATCACGATACTGTTCTGGAGCTGGTGCATCAGATGTACCGCAGTGGGCCGCTATCCGACTTTTCACTGAAGATGCACTCGGGAAAACTGCGGTACCTGGAAAGTCTGGGTCTGGTTTCTCGGGGGGAGCTGACGGAGACGGGTCAGAGATTTGCGTCTGTCTCTGCAACCGAGCCCGACCTCAGTGGTAGCGGAAACGTTGGTTTCTCAAAAACAACATTCGCAGTGTGGTTTGATGGAGACGGTGCCTTCATGTTGATTGGCCCGAGCGCCAAAGATTTGCATGCTGGGGCCGATGGGCACTTTTACCTGTTGCACGAGCATTATCGGATGGCGCCGGCCATCATTGCTGCGTGGAGTGGGCTCAGGGCAACCTGGCCACTGAGTGTCGCAATGACAGTGTCGGCTGAATCCTTGGAGAAATTTGTCACAGGATCCACCTTCTTGGGGGACCCGGTTCTGGATGTCATCGACTTTGAGGGGCATGAGGGGCTTCAAGATGAGGTCACCGCGGGTACATGGTCCTTCTGGTCGATTGACACAGCCAGAGGTGGTCAAGCTTTTCGATGGGTTCAGACGGAGCAGCGCGGACCATTACAAGTCACCCTCACCGAGAAGGGTCTTCTCCGATTGGAATCCTTCGTTCCCCTGGACCTTCACGATTTGTTGATAGAAAGCATTGACCGGGAGCTTGTCCTCAAGGGTGATTTGGCCGAGTCCCGCAGCTGATCCACCACGTTCGGTATCCAGTCAACTTGAACACGGCAAATGCGCCGGGGAGGGCCGGAAAACGCATTTGCCGTGCCCAAAGTTCGGTGGAAGCTCGAATCGTGCCCCATGCGTGCCGAAGGGCCGTTTGGTACAGTATTCGGTGGTCCGCCTGCAGTCCGTGGTGGACGGACCCCCGCAAGACCCGCGCCAGTGGGTCCAGGGACCCGGCGTGAAGAATCACGCCCGGGCCGCACGGCACTGAACTTAAAGGAGTTCATCATGGCCCTTGACGCAGCCGTCAAGCAGGAAATCATCAAGGAATACGCGACTCACGAAGGCGACACCGGTTCGCCCGAGGTTCAGATCGCAGTTCTGACTCGTCGCATCACGGATCTCACCGAGCACCTGAAGATGCACAAGCACGACCACCACACCCGCCGCGGCCTGATGGGCCTGGTGGGTCGGCGTCGTCGTATGTTGACCTACCTGCGTGACACCGACATCGCCCGCTACCGTGCGCTCATCGAGCGCCTCGGCCTGCGCCGCTGATCACCGTCTTGAGCCGGGGCGGGGTTCGGCCCGTTGAATCGGGTGGAACCCCGCCCCTGTCCTCTGTCCGGGCACCGAAAAACCAGTGCCCGCAGCGAATTCTCAGCCTCAAATCCAGGCGTGAAGACCACGAACCTGACAGGCTAGGGATGTAGTACCGGTCATCGCCGTGAGGCGAGGGCCACGACGACGCCGCCACACAGGTGACGCCGTCACGGCACGTGAAGTTCCACCCAGACTCGGGTGACGGTCCTCGACAGTGGCTCACGGAACACCCATCAGTGGGTGGCACCGTGGGCTTCGATCGAAGGCCGAGCGCGAGTGCGGTGGATTTGCTGCCACATCAGAAGAATCCCCACATGAAATGGAGGTGACCCGTGGAGGGTCCCGAGATTCAGTTTGCAGAGGCCGTGATTGACAACGGCCGATACGGCAAGCGCGTTGTGCGCTTTGAAACCGGTCTGCTGGCACAGCAGGCAGCTGGTTCCACCCTGGTGTCCATTGACGACGACACCACCTTGCTGTCCACCACCGCGATCGGCAAGAAGCCCCGCGATGGTTTTGACTTCTTCCCCCTGACCGTGGACGTGGAAGAGCGGATGTACGCCGATGGCCGCATCCCCGGCTCTTTCTTCCGCCGTGAAGGCCGCCCGTCAACGGACGCGATCCTGGCCTGCCGCCTGATCGACCGTCCGCTGCGCCCCGGCTTTGACAAGGGCATCCGTAACGAGGTCCAGGTGGTTGTGACCGTCCTGGCCATTGACCCGGATGAGATTTACAACACCGTGGCCATCAACGCCGCGTCCATGTCCACCACACTTTCCGGCGCACCTTTTGGCGGCCCCGTGGGTGGCGTGCGTCTGGCGCTGATCGCCCAGGCTGATGGCACGCACCAGTGGGTGTGCTTCCCCAAGCACTCCCAGTTGGAGAACGCCGTGTTCGACATGGCTGTGGCCGGTCGTGTGGTGACCGCTGCCGACGGCACCGAAGACGTGGCCATCATGATGGTTGAGGCCGAAGCCACCGACAACTCCTGGGACCTGATCCAGGGTGGTGCCGTGGCACCGTCGGAGGACATCGTGGCTGAGGGCCTGGAGGCCTCCAAGCCCTTCATCAAGGCGCTGTGCGAAGCCCAGTCGGATCTGAAGGCCCGCGCCGGCAAGCCCGCCATGGAGCTGCCCTACTTTGGTGGCCACGGCGACGACGTCGCAGCTGCCGTCAAGGAGGCTGCTGGCGACCGCTTGGCTGAGGTGTACGCCATTGCCGGTAAGCAGGAACGCGAAGACGCCACCGATGAGCTGCACCAGTCGGTGCTGGCTGATCTGACCGGTGAGGGCAAGCCGTTCGCGGATCGCCTGAACGAGGTCAACGACGCCTACCAGAAGCTCACCAAGGAGACCGTGCGTCAGCGCATCCTGCGTGATGGCGTGCGTATTGACGGCCGTGGCCCCAAGGACATCCGTGAGCTGACCGCCATGGTGGAGATCCTGCCGCGCGTGCACGGTTCTGCGATCTTCCAGCGCGGTGAAACCCAGATCATGGGTGTGACCACGCTGAACATGCTCAAGCTGGAGCAGCAGATCGACTCCCTGTCCCCGGTGAAGTCCAAGCGGTACATGCACCACTACAACTTCCCGCCGTACTCCACCGGTGAGACCGGTCGCGTGGGTTCGCCCAAGCGCCGCGAAATCGGTCACGGTGCCTTGGCCGAGCGCGCGCTGGCCCCGGTGATCCCGTCCCGCGAGGAATTCCCGTACGCCATCCGTCAGGTCTCCGAGGCCCTGGGCTCCAACGGCTCCACCTCCATGGGCTCCGTATGCGCCTCCACCCTGTCCATGCTCAACGCCGGTGTGCCGCTGCGCGCCCCGGTGGCGGGCATTGCCATGGGTCTGGTCACCGGCCAGGTGGACGGCAAGGACGCCCACGTTGCCCTGACCGACATCCTGGGTGCGGAAGATGCCCTGGGTGACATGGACTTCAAGGTGGCCGGCACCAAGGACTTTGTGACCGCCATCCAGCTGGACACCAAGTTGGACGGCATCCCTTCGGATGTTCTGGACGCCGCTCTGGGCCAGGCCCGTGAGGCCCGTCTGGCCATCCTGGACGTCATCAACGCCGCGATTGACGCCCCGGATGAAATGTCCGAGCACGCACCGCGGATCATCACTGTCAACGTGCCCGTCTCCAAGATCGGTGAAGTCATTGGCCCCAAGGGCAAGATGATCAACCAGATCCAGGAAGACACCGGCGCTGACATCTCCATTGAGGACGACGGCACGGTTTACATCGGTGCCGTGGACGGTCCCTCCGCGGAGGCTGCCCGTTCGGCCATCAACGCCATTGCCAACCCGCAGGTCCCGGAGGTCGGCGAGCGCTACCTGGGCACGGTGGTCAAGACCACCACGTTCGGTGCTTTCGTGTCCCTGACCCCGGGCCGGGACGGTCTGCTGCACGTCACCGAGTTGCGCAAGCTCAACGACGGCAAGCGCGTCAACGAGGTCGAGGACGTTGTCTCCGTGGGCCAGCAGGTCCAGGTGGAGATCACCAAGGTGGATGACCGCGGCAAACTGTCGCTCTCCCCGGTGGTGGCCGAGGACGACTCGGCTGACTCCGCGGATTCTGCGGAGGCTGCTGAAGAGGCCTGATCCTCACGCTGGCGCCGTGGCCTGCACCAGGATCGTTTCCTGGTGGGCTCATGGCACCGGTGAGTTCGCCGTCATCCCCGGTGCTCCTGTGAGCCCCGGGGATGACGGCCATCACGGGGTGATTGTGGGGTTCCGCTGTCATTCCGGCTCGCTCCGGGGCCACACCATCATCAATACACCCAGATACCAATACACACAGGAGACACCGGTTACCGCATGACGGTTGTAGACCTCCCTCTGCTTCCGGGTTCAACACCCGCGAGCGCCACTGAACGCATCTCTTCGCCTTCCGTTCCGCACGACCACAGTGCAGCGGGAAGCGCCACCCAGGGTGGGTTCACCCACGTGATTCACGACGGCGACGGCGGCGCCGTGGTCACCCGCACAGTCCTGCCCTGCGGCACCCGTGTGCTGACTGAATCCATGCCCGGATTGCTGTCTGCCACCGTGGGATTTTGGGTGGGTGTGGGATCGCGTGATGAAGCCCCGGGACATCTGGGTTCCACGCATTTCCTGGAACACCTGCTGTTCAAGGGGACGGCCAAGCGCAATGCCCTGCAGATCGCTGAAGCCTTTGATGAAGTGGGTGGGGAATCCAATGCCATCACGGCCAAGGAGCACACCTGCTACTTTGCCCGCGTGCTCTCCGAGCAGCTGCCCATGGCCGTGGACGTCCTCACGGACATGGTGGCCGGCGCTGTGTTGGACCCGGATGAGCTGGAGCGCGAGCGCGGTGTGATCCTGGAAGAACTGGCCATGGACCAGGACGATCCCACGGATGTTGCTTTCGAGCATTTTGTGGAGCATGTCTTCCGCGGTAATCCGCTGTCCCGTCCCATCGGGGGCACACCGGATGAAATTCTGGCGGTACCCCGTCAGCGCGTGTGGCAGCACTTCCAAGAGCACTACCGTCCGGAGGGCCTGGTGGTGACCGCCGCGGGTGGTTTGGAACACCAGGCCGTGGTGGACATGGTGGTGCAGTCCATGGCTGCCGCAGGATGGGACGCCTACAAACCGGGCACGGCAAAGCAACGGCGTACCCGGGGCTCCGTGGATGCCACCACACCCCAGCCGGAGTGGGGCAGGCACATGCTGCACCGTCCGGTGGAGCAGTCCAATGTGGTGGTGGGTCTCCCCGGGTTGGTGGCCGGCGACGACCGCCGCTATCACATGACAGTCCTCAACGCGGCCCTGGGCGGTGGGATGTCATCCCGGTTGTTCCAGGAGATCCGCGAAAAGCGAGGGCTGGCCTACAACACCTTCTCCTTTGGCGGGTCTTACTCAGATGCTGGCTATTTTGGGATGTACGCCGGGTGCACCCCGGCCAAGACCGATCAGGTGCTGCAACTGATGACCGATGAGCTCAACAAGCTCGCCCATGACGGAATCGGGGAGGCGGAACTGACCAAGGTGGTGGGACAACTTGCCGGTGGAACCGTCCTGGCCTTGGAGGACACCGGTTCCAGAATGTCCCGTTTGGGCTCGGCGGAGCTGACCACGGGGGAGTTCTATGACCTGGAAGAAACGTTGAACCGGGTCCGTGCCGTCACCCCGCAGCAGGTTCAAACCCTGGCCCAAGAACTGGCCCAAGGCCCCACCGTGGTCCAGGTGGTGGCACCGCAGCAGGATTGACGCCGTACAACCTCAATGATCTGGGACCAGATGATGGCCCCGGTGAATTGGACACACAACGCAGCCAACAGGCACGCAAGGAGCAACAGTGAGCCAAGAGAACAGCAAGGCCGAATCCAGCAACAACGCCGATCCCGCCAACACCGAACCCATCAAGGTGGCGGTTTTGGGTGCCCACGGGCGGATGGGTTCCGAAGCCGTCAAGGCAGTGGACCACGCCAAGGATGTTCACCTGGTGTCCACCATTGACCACAATGATTCTCTGCAACAGCTGGTGGTGGCCGGAGCCCAGGTGGCCATTGACCTCACGGTTCCCTCCGCCACGGAGGACAACGTGCGCTTCTGCGTGGAGAACGGTATCCATTGCGTGGTGGGAACCACCGGCTGGGATGAAGAACGCCTGAATCGCTTGCAGGACCTCTTGGAGCAGCATCCCGGTGTGGGCGTTCTGATCGCCCCGAACTTTTCCATCGGAGCCGTGCTGGCCATGCGTTTCTCCGCGATTGCGGCAAAGTTCTTTGAATCCGCGGAGATCATTGAACTGCACCACCCCAACAAGGTGGATGCCCCCTCCGGCACCGCGGCCCGCACCGCGGCACTGGTTGCCCAGGCCCGGCGCGATGCCGGATTGGGAGCCTCACCCGATGCCACTGAAACAGATCCTGATGGGGCCCGCGGGGCCAAAATTGAGGAGGTCAGCGTCCACTCGGTGCGCCTGCGCGGGTTGGTGGCTCATCAGGAGACCCTGCTGGGCAATGAGGGTGAAATGTTGACCATCCGTCACGACTCCTTTGACCGCATCTCCTTCATGTCCGGAGTTCTTCTGGGCGTGCGTAACGTGGTCACCCATCCGGGCCTCACTCACGGGTTGGAGAACTTCATGGATCTGGACGCGTGAAAAACGGGGGTGCGGTACAAGACGGCGGCGGGGCGTCGTCGTCCATGAATTCGCTGCGGCTACTGGGGTGGGTGGTGCTGGTTGCTGCCCTGATCACCCTGTGGTTGCTTCCGATTCCCACCACGGCCAAGCTCACAGTGCTGGTCATTGGCGCGTTCGCCGGGGTCTTCACGTTGCTGGAGTCCACCAACCGGGGTAAAGCGCTGACGGCAGCCATGGTGGCCTTGCTGGTGTTTTATCTGGCCCTGTCCCTGCAGCGTGCGTGGATTCTGATGACGGCCGAAACCTGGGTGAGCCGGATCATGGGGGTGGCCCTGGTGCTGATTCCCGTTCTGGGCATCTGGGCGCTGGCACGTGAACTGCTGTTTGGCGTGCGGATTGAACAGCTGGGGCGGCAACTGGCAGCGGAGGGCGGTTTGCCGGAGGACAATCTGCCACGGCATCCTTCCGGCCGGATCGTGCGTGAGGCTGCGGATGCCGATTTCCCCCGCTGGCAGGGTGAGGTGGAGGCTGAACCCGAGCAATGGCGTGCCTGGTATCGACTGTCCTTGGCGTACAGCGCCTCCGGGGACACCCGGCGGGCCCGCGGCGCCATGCGCCAGGCCGTGCGACTTTCTGCCGCCGGAGCCGATTCCGGACCCCGGTCCGCGGGCGCAGCAAGTTAGGGTGTATGCCATGACTGCGCACCAGGACAAGCCTCTGTTCGGAACACTGCTCACCGCCATGGTCACCCCCTTCAAGGACGACGGCGCCGTGGACCTGGCCGCAACGGAAGCTCTGGCCATCCGCCTGGTGGAGCAAGGCTGTGACGGTCTGGTGGTGGGTGGCACCACCGGTGAATACTCCACCATGACGGATGATGAGCACTTTGCCGTGTTCAGCACCGTGCGGGATGCCGTGGGGGACAAGGTGGCCCTGGTGGCCGGTGCCGGGTCCAATGACACCCACCACACGCTGCACCTCTCCGCCCAGGCCCAGAAGGCAGGCATGGACGGTCTGCTGATTGTCACCCCGTACTACAACAAGCCCACCCAAGCCGGTGTGGTGGCTCATTTTGAAACCGTGGCAGATGCCGTGGACCTCCCGATCATGCTCTATGACATTCCCGGCCGTACAGGCATCCCGCTGTCCGTGGACACGCTGCTGCGGTTGGCCGAGCACCCCAAGATCGTGGCCGTCAAGGACGCCAAGGCGGACCTGGTGGCCGGTATGCGTGTGATCGCAGAAACCGACCTGCTGTTCTACTCCGGGGATGACGGCCTGGTACTGCCCTGGATGTCCGTGGGGGCCGTGGGCCTGGTGGGGGTCACCACCCACGTGGACACCCCCCGGTTCCGCCGGTTGATTGATGCGGTCAACGCGGACAACTTGCAGGAAGCACTGCAGATCGCCCATGACCTGGAGCCCGTGGTGCGGGCCACCATGACCCATGTGCCAGGTGCAGTTGCGGCCAAGCAGATTTTGAACTGGCAGTCCGTGCTGCCCAACCACCGCGTTCGCCTGCCTTACGTGGATGCCACGGAAGCTGAACTGGCTGCCATGACGGCCGATCTCAACGGGTCCGTCATCGCCAACACTTTGAAGATTTGATCAACGCTCTCCCTTGAGAGCAGCAACCATGAGAAAGGGGTCGCATGACCCATTGGATGGAAAACTTGAGCGCACCGCCTGCCCTGGGCAAAGACACCTTGCGGGTGACCCCGCTGGGTGGCCTGGGTGAGGTGGGGCGCAACATGACCGTGTTCGAGATCAACGGTCAGTTGCTCATCGTGGACTGCGGTGTGCTCTTCCCAGAGGAGAATCAGCCCGGCGTGGACCTGATCCTCCCGGACATCTCCCACATCGAGGACCGCCTGGATGACATTGTGGCCATTGTGCTCACCCACGGGCATGAGGATCACATTGGCGCTGTGCCGTATTTGTTGAAGCGCCGCGCGGACATTCCGATCCTTGGTTCCCAGCTGACTTTGGCTCTGGTGGAAGCCAAGCTGCGTGAACACCGCATCAAGCCCTACACGCTGACCGTACGCGAGGGTCAGGTGGAGAAACTGGGCGAATTTGAATGCGAGTTCGTGGCCGTGAACCACTCGATTCCGGACGCCCTGGCCGTGTTCATGCGC
Organism: Kocuria sp.; assembly: GCF_030538595.1. Lineage (GTDB taxonomy): Bacteria > Actinomycetota > Actinomycetes > Actinomycetales > Micrococcaceae > Kocuria. Next base: position 56,321 of record NZ_JAUNTS010000008.1, on the reverse strand, counting down.
ACCAAAGCGGGAACCGTGCTGCACACCGGCGACTTCAAGATGGACCAGCTGCCACTGGACGGCCGGATCACGGACCTGCGCCACTTTGCCCGCCTGGGTGAGGAAGGCGTGGATCTGTTCCTGACCGACTCCACCAACGCAGAAGTCCCAGGCTTCACCCCCACGGAAAAAGACATTGGGGGAGTGCTGGCTGATGTGATCCAGAAGTCCAATCAGAAGGTGGTGGTGGCCTCCTTCTCCTCGCACGTGCACCGCGTGCAGCAGGTGCTCGACGCCGCCGTGGCCTCCGGGCGCAAGGTGGCTCTGATGGGGCGTTCCATGGAACGCAACATGGGGATCGCCGCAGAGCTGGGCTACCTGGATGTGCCCGAAGGCGTGCTGGTGGATCAGCGCAAGGTGGAGCAGTTCCGGGATGACGAACTGGTCATCATGTGCACCGGCTCCCAGGGGGAACCCATGGCAGCGCTGTCCCGGATGGCGCGCGGTGACCACCGCGTGCAGGTCCGTGAAGGTGACACCGTGATCCTGGCCTCCTCCTTGATCCCGGGCAACGAAAACTCCGTGTTCAGGATCATCAACGGGCTGATGCGCTTGGGTGCTCACGTGGTGCACAAGTCCAATGCCAAGGTGCACGTGTCCGGCCACGCCTCAGCGGGTGAGCTGCTGTACTGCTACAACATTGTGGAACCCGAATACGTGATGCCCGTACACGGTGAGATCCGCCACCTGATGGCCAACGGTGAACTGGCCGAGGCCACGGGTGTGCCCCCGGAGAACGTGCTGCTGACCGAAAACGGCACCTGCGTGGACATGAAGGATCACAAAGCCCGAATTGTGGGCGGTCATGAGATCAAGTTTGTCTACGTGGACGGTTCCTCCGTGGGTGAGATCACCGAAGAGGACCTCAAGGACCGTATTGTCCTGGGTGAAGAGGGCTTTGTCTCCGTGGTGGCCGTGATTGATCGCAAACAGAAACGGGTGGTCAACGGCCCGGATGTCCACGCACGTGGCGTGGCCGAGGATGACCGTGTCTTTGACGACATCATCCCCAAGATCACGGGTGCCCTGGAGGATGCGCTGCATGAACCCAAGCAGTACACCACGCATCAACTCCAGCAGATTGTCCGCCGGACCATCGGCCCGTGGGTGGGACGCAAGCTGCGCCGCAAGCCCATGATTGTGCCCGTGGTGGTCGAATCGGACGCCAAGAACTGAAGGTGAGGTCTTCACCATGAGCAGCTTCGGCAAACCCCGCATCATCATGCTGGTGCTGGGCGCCGTGATTTCGGCGGCCAGCTTGGTTGCCGGGGTGCTGGTCATGATCCGCCCATGGTCAGACTGCCCGGCCGGAGACATGTCACGGGAGTGCGTGGCAACAGATCCGGAGATCCTGACCATGGGCTTGGCCTCCGCAGGTTTTTTGATCGGCGCCGTGCTGATGGTTTTCAGCGTGATCTGGTTCCTGATCCTGCGTGATGACGTCAACCGGCGGCGTTGGGCCCGGGAAGACGCTGAGCGGGACCGGCGCAACGGCGACTGATCGCACCTCACCGTCGGCGTCGTTTACCCTGGTTGTATGGCGACTCGTACTTCCCCCGCCCGCAAGGGTGCATCGACGTCGCGCGGTTCCACCAACTCGAAGGCAAAAAAGGGTTCTTCAAACAACCCACAGCCCGGTTTTGGTGAGCGCGCGGTGGAGGCCCTTGTAGGCACTTGGCTCTGGTTTGCGCACCTGATCGGTGGCGCAGTCCGACGCATCGGCACACTCCGAACTGACCTTGAACCCCAAGACCGCCGGGACGGCGGTGCTTTGGTGCTGCTCACCACTGGTCTGGTGGTGGCGGTGGTTGAGTGGTGGGCCCTGTACGGGGCGGGCGTCCCCGTGGTTTCGCCAGCCGCATACGGTGTGCACTGGTTGGTGGCAGGGCTGATCGGCTGGGCCGCGCTGGCCTTGCCCCTGGCCCTGATTGGCTTTGCCGTGCGAGTTTTCCGGCGCCCGATTCCCACCTCCACCAACAATCGGATTGCTGTGGGCCTGACGGTCGCCATCCTGGCCGGTGCAGGCGTGGCCCACGTGATCGGTGGTTCGCCAGGGGTCACGGAGAGTTTTGACGCTCGCCTCACGGCCGGTGGCGCCTTTGGCTACCTGGTGGCCGGCCCGTTGGGTTCCGTGGTGACTCCCGTGGGGGCAGCGGTGCTGTGCGGGGTCGTTCTGGCTCTGTCCATTCTGATCATCACGGGCACACCTCTTGCCCAGATCGGTCCGCGACTTGCCCATGCCTGGGACGCCGTGCTCGGGGCTGATCCCGGCCGTACTCGGGGGGATTCCACTGCTGATCTCAGTGCCGATGACCACGACCGCTCCTACCTCAACGACCGCGACCCCGCCCCCACCCATGACCGTGCGGCACGGCGGGCGGCCCGGAAGAAGGCCAAACAGGACCGCAAAAACGCTGAGCGCGAGCGGTTGGACGCCTACCACGGGGATGAGGCTTTTGAGACCGCGGTGATCGGGGAAGCCACGGATCAGGTGCCCGTGGTGGAGCAGACTGGGCCCTCCGCCCGCCGCAGCGCAGCGGCCTCAGTGTTCAACGTCGAGTCCGCAAATCAAGCAGGTTCACCCCTTGAGGGCGCGGCGGATCACGACGACGCCGCTGCCCGGTCCGCAGCCGGCTCGTCCGGACCCGGCTTGCGTCCGGGACAGAAACGCCTCACCCGCGATCAACTGGCCGCCCAGGAACTGCGCCGTGAACAGGGTCTTGAGGCAGCAGGAACGGGAGCGGCAGACACCGCTGCCGGTTCCGGAGCAGCCGCACTGATTGACGCCGACGGCACGGACGGGGACACCACCGTGATCCCCGCACCGGTCCCTGCTGGCCATACTCCTTCTGCGCAGGCCACTCCGATCCCCGAACGTACGGAACAGCTGCAGCTGGATGGGGACGTGGCGTACTCGCTGCCGTCGTCGTCGTCGTTGATCCAGGGGGCGCCCGCCAAGGAGCGTTCGGAAGCCAACGACGCCGTGGTGCGGGCGTTGACGGAGACCATGCAGCAGTTCAAGGTGGACGCGGAGGTCACCGGTTTCTCCCGTGGCCCCACGGTCACCCGCTATGAAATTGAGCTGGCCCCGGGGACCAAGGTGGAGAAGGTCACCGCGCTGTCCAAGAACATCTCCTACGCCGTGGCGTCCTCGGATGTCCGCATCCTCTCTCCCATCCCGGGCAAATCCGCCATCGGTATTGAGATTCCCAACACGGACCGCGAAACCGTGGTGTTGGGTGACGTTCTGCGTTCGCAAGCGGCCCGGAAGAACGACCACCCCATGGTCATGGGCGTGGGCAAGGACGTTGAGGGCGGCTTTGTGGTGGCCAACCTGGCCAAGATGCCGCACATGCTGGTGGCCGGTGCCACCGGTGCCGGTAAGTCCTCCTTCGTGAACTCCATGATCGTTTCCCTGCTCATGCGCGCCACCCCGGATGAGGTGCGCATGGTCATGGTGGACCCCAAGCGCGTGGAACTCACCGCCTATGAAGGCGTGCCGCATCTGATCACCCCGATCATCACCAACCCCAAGAAGGCTGCTGAAGCCCTGCAGTGGGTGGTGCGGGAAATGGATGCCCGCTATGACGATCTTTCGCACTACGGCTACAAACACATTGATGACTTCAACAAGGGTGTGCGCAACGGCAAGGTTCAGCCGGAACCCGGCTCCAAGCGCAAGATCAAGCCGTACCCGTACCTGCTGGTGATCGTGGATGAGCTTGCCGATCTGATGATGGTGGCCCCCCGCGATGTGGAAGATGCCATTGTGCGCATCACCCAGCTGGCCCGTGCGGCCGGTATCCACCTGGTGTTGGCCACCCAGCGCCCCTCCGTGGACGTGGTGACCGGTCTGATCAAGGCCAACGTGCCTTCCCGCATGGCCTTTGCCACCTCCTCCGTGACCGACTCCCGCGTGGTGCTGGATCAGCCGGGCGCGGAGAAACTGATCGGTCAAGGTGACGCCCTGTTCCTGCCCATGGGTGCCTCCAAGCCCATGCGTGTGCAGGGTGCCTGGGTTGCGGAATCTGAGATTCACCAGGTTGTGGAGCACGTCAAGTCTCAGATGAAGGCCAACTACCGTGAGGACGTGGTGCAGGAGGCCCCCAAGAAGGAGATTGACGAGGACATCGGGGACGACCTCGACGTTCTGCTGCAGGCGGTTGAGCTGGTGGTCACCACGCAGTTCGGCTCCACCTCCATGCTGCAGCGCAAGCTGCGTGTGGGTTTTGCCAAAGCGGGCCGTCTGATGGACCTCATGGAATCCCGCGGGGTGGTGGGCCCCTCCGAGGGCTCCAAGGCCCGCGACGTGCTGGTCCGCCCGGACGATCTTGCCGCCACGCTGGCGGTGATCCGCGGGGAGGAACCGCCGACCGCCGTCGTCGTGGGTGCCCAGGAGCACGCGGGCACGGGGGGATCCAGCGGGGACTCCGGTGTGGACCCCTTGGCCGAGCCCACGGGTCCGGCTGTCACTGATTACTACGACGACGCCGAGGAGTCCGCATCTGACGACGCCTGGCAGCTGACGGGACGATGAACCGATGACAACCACTGACGCGCAAGCACCCAACGCCTCCAACTGGAATCTGCCAAACGCACTGACCACCCTGCGGATTCTGTTGGTCCCGTTGTTTGTGTGGTTCCTGGTGGCAGGCGGTCCTTTCGGGCATGACTCCCAGGCCATGCGGTGGGCTGCCTTCGGTGTGTTCGCCCTGGCCATGTTCACGGACAAGTTGGATGGGGACATTGCACGGGCCCGCGGGCTGATCACCTCATTCGGCAAAATTGCTGACCCCATTGCGGACAAGCTCCTCACGGGGGCTGCGTTCGTGGTGCTCTCCATCCTGGGAGAACTGTGGTGGTGGGTCACCATTGTGATCCTGGTGCGCGAATGGGGCATCACGCTCATGCGCTTTGTGGTGATCCGCTACGGCGTGATGGCTGCGGGCAAGGGTGGCAAGCTCAAGACCGTGCTGCAGACCATTGCCCTGCTGGTCATGATTCTGCCGCTGGTGCCCGTGGTGGGTGCCTGGTGGGCTTGGCTGGGTTGGTTCTTCATGGCGCTGGCGTTGATCTCCACCGTGGTGACGGGCATTGATTACGTGATCAAGGCGTGGCAATTGCGCCGTGACGCCTTGGCTGCGGGGCGTCCCGTGGACAACAGCTGATTCACCGGAGCAGCGTCATGGGGAGTCATGAAGAAGCCGCTCTGGAAGCAGCCCGACGCGCGGTGGCGGTGGCAGCGCAGTGTCACCTGACGGTGGGCACTGCGGAATCATTGACCGGAGGGTCCGTGGCCGCCGCACTGGTGTCCGTCCCGGGCGCATCTGCGGTTTTTGAAGGTGCAGTCGTGTCCTATTCGCACGCCGTGAAAACCCGGGTACTGGGGGTTTCCGCTGAGCTTCTGGACCGAGTTGGCGCGGTAGATGCCCAGGTGGCAGAGGACATGGCGCGGGGTGCGCGTGAGGTGCTGGGGGTCGACGTCGCCGTGGCCACCACGGGCGTGGCAGGTCCGGAACCGCATGACGGCAAACCCGTGGGCACCGTGTACGTGGGGCTGGCCGGCCTCGGCGGAACCCGCAGCCTGGAGTTGCACCTGGACGGTACGCGACCTCAGATCCGGCAGGCTTGTGTGGAAGTGGCACTGACCGAACTCGCGGTGCACTGTCAGCTCTCAGAAAGCTCCCAGTAAATCTGGGAAACTATCGGGAACAATGGTGACCTGTTCGGCGGTTGTACCCGTCGAACGGCCCAGGGAAGGGCCATCCGGTGCCGAGCTGATCGGCAGAGCACCGGGCCACGCGGAGATTTTTCCGCACGATTGAGGAGCCAATCATTACGACGACCAAGACCCCCGTGTCAGTCAACGGCGTCATCCGCTGGAAGGACGTCGAAACCACTTCCATCAACGATTCCGCTCACGCGGAACCCAAGCCCGTTGTCCTGCGCCAGGAAATCGGTGAGGTCCTACGTTCAGTCCGCCAGCGGCAGGGACGCACCCTGCGTGAGGTTTCGCACTCCGCCCGAGTTTCGCTGGGGTACCTCAGTGAAGTGGAGCGCGGGCAGAAGGAAGCTTCCTCGGAACTGCTGGCCTCCATCTGCGCTGCACTGGACGTGCCCGTCTCCGCCATGCTGCGTGAGGTGGCAGATCGTGTTGCTGAGGTTGAGGGCAACCTGGCACCGGACACTGTGCCCGCGGAACTGCGCGAGCAGTACCAGCACGAATTTGGCGTTCGCGCCCACTGAGGTTTGAACTCGCAACGTGCGGGGGCACGCTGAGTTGAGACCAGCGTCCCCGAACGGCATTGGGACCCATCGGCCATTGTGGCGGGTGGGTCCTGCTGTTTTGCGGTGGGAGTGTTTTTGTTTCAGTGATGTGATGTGTGATGGAGGGTGAAAATTGAGGCTGAGCCGGTTTTACCAGATGCTCTCGCACGAATTCGGTGCCGCCCAGGGGCGGATGTTGGCCCAGGACACGGTGCTGGGGGAACTGAACCACCGCACCGCCGAGCAGGCACTGCGCGATGGCGTGGACCCCAAGACGGTGTGGTTTGCGCTGTGCAAGGATCAGGACGTTCCGGAGGGTCGGTGGTGGGGCCCTGACATGGAGCCCAAGAAGTAACCGTCACGTGGGAGAACTCTTCACAGCGTGACACGCCCGCACCATCCATCCGAACATGTGTTCGATAAATTGTGTAAGGTAGCGGTCGTGCTTGAGGCAAGCCCTCATGACTCCACAGGGCGCTTTTTGGGTTCGACGCCGAGTACTTCCCCCTCGGTTTTGGGCTCGGGCCTTGTGTTGTCTGACCCCCGCTTTAGCGTTGTTTCTGACAGCTCCGGGTGGAGGTGGTGGCCCAGTGCAAGCACCCCATAACTTTTCCGCCCACCCCGGCGGCCGCAGTGGCCGCACCACGAACACACACGAGGTGAATCATGGCCCCCAAGACCAGCGCAGTAAATGCGGATGCCAACCGTGAAAAGGCGCTAGAGACCGTCCTGGCTCAGATCGACAAAAACTACGGCAAGGGCTCCGTCATGCGTCTGGGGGAGCGGCCGGCACAGAAGGTGGAGGTCATTCCCACCGGTTCCATCGCGCTGGATGTGGCTCTGGGCACGGGTGGTTTCCCGCGCGGTCGCGTGGTGGAGATCTACGGACCGGAATCTTCCGGTAAGACCACCGTGGCCTTGCACGCCGTAGCCAACGTGCAGAAGGCAGGCGGGATTGCCGCTTTCATTGACGCCGAACACGCCTTGGACCCGGTCTACGCCCAGAAGCTCGGGGTGGACATTGACAACCTCCTGGTCTCCCAGCCTGATACGGGTGAGCAGGCGCTGGAGATCATGGACATGTTGGTGGGCTCTGGCTCCATTGACATCGTGGTGATCGACTCCGTGGCTGCCCTGGTGCCCAAGGCTGAAATCGAAGGTGAAATGGGCGACTCCCACGTGGGTCTACAAGCCCGTCTGATGTCTCAGGCTCTGCGTAAGATCACCGGCCGGTTGTCCCACTCCAAGACCACCGCCATTTTCATCAACCAGCTGCGTGAAAAGATCGGTGTCTTCTTTGGCTCCCCGGAAACCACCACCGGTGGTAAGGCCTTGAAGTTCTACGCCTCCGTGCGGGTGGATGTCCGCCGCATTGAGACCCTGAAGGACGGCGCCAACCCCGTGGGCAACCGAACCCGCGCCAAGATTGTGAAGAACAAGATGGCACCGCCCTTCAAGCAGGCGGAGTTCGACATCCTCTACGGTCAGGGCATCTCCACGGAGGGCGGGTTGATCGACCTCGGTGTGGAGCAGGGCATTGTGAAGAAGTCCGGTGCCTGGTTCACCTATGAGGGTGACCAGCTGGGCCAGGGCAAGGAGAACGCCCGTCGATTCCTGCGGGACAACCCGGAAATGGCCATGGAGATTGAACACAAGATCCTGACCAAGTTGGGGATCTTGGAGGATGATGCTCCGGAAGTTGATGAGGATGGTGTGGTGGCTGATTTCGGTGCCACCGATTCTTCCGCCAAGGCTGCGTTCTGAGGTCCTCTGACACTGCGCAGACCCACTAGAAGTCCCGACCCCGAAAGTGACGTTGCCTTTCGGGGTCGTGGAGTATCCGAAAGCAGAGCATGACTGAGACAGCAGGCCATGACTGAGAATATGTACGAACAGCGCCGTCGCCGCGCCCAAGAGCGATACCAACGTTCCGGGCGAGCCCAGCAGCCCAGCGCACCGGAGACAGCCGCCCAGACCGACGCGGACGTGTATGAAGCGGCTCGCAACATTGTGCTGCGTCAGTTGACGGCATCGGCCAAGTCTCGTCGTCAGCTGGAGGACAAGCTGGCGGATCGCGGAGTGCCCGAAAACGTTGCCATGGCGGTGCTGGACCGTTTCGAGGACGTGGGATTGGTGGATGATGCTGCCTTCGCCCAGGCTTTTGTGCGGTCGCGGGCGGAAACCAGGAAACTTGCGCGGCCGGCATTACGCCGAGACCTACAAGCCAAAGGGATTGACCCCGAGCTGGTGGAAGAAGCTTTGGAGCAGCGCACCGACCACGACGAACGCGCTGACGCCTTGGAGTTGGTCCGCCGCAAGGCACCGTCCGGCGAGCAACTGACCGAGCAGCTGGCGGATCGAGCCTCACGGGACAAGCTCACCCGCCGTCTGGTCTCCATGCTGGCGCGTAAGGGATACGCCCCGGGCATGGCCTTCGACGTCGTCAAAGAGGTCCTGGCCGAATCCCCACCCACCTAACTCCGCCGAGATCATGGTTCCTCTCAATTTTTCGCCCGGAATCCTCCACAAACCATGATCTCGGCGGAGGAGGGGGTTTGACGTGGCCACTATCCTTGTCGGGTGAGTATGACCAACGTTGACGCCCAGGTAACTGCTGCGAGCGCCCACACCCAGACCCCCAGCACGGCACAACCGGCCCGGACCGGCCCGTCCACCACAGCCCCGGAGATCCCCGTCTTGGACTCTCCGCGTTCCTTTGAGGTGCGTACTTTCGGGTGCCAGATGAACGTGCACGATTCCGAACGTATCAACGGGCTCTTGGAGACGGCCGGCTACACCCCGGTGCGGGATGGACAGGACCCCGATCTAGTGGTCTTCAACACCTGCGCGGTGCGGGAGAACGCAGACAACAAGCTCTACGGTCACCTCTCCCAATTGGTGGAACACAAGCAGAAGAATCAGAACTTCCAGGTGGCCGTGGGCGGTTGCCTGGCTCAAAAAGACCAGGACACCATTCTGAAGAAATCCCCGGTGGTGGATGTGGTCTTTGGAACACACAACATTGGGTCCCTGCCCGTGCTGTTGGAGCGGGCCCGGCACAATGAACAAGCCGAGATCGAGATTCTGGAGTCCCTGGAGACTTTTCCGTCGGCCTTGCCCACCAAGCGGGACCAGGCCTACGCCGGTTGGGTCTCCATCTCTGTGGGGTGCAACAACACGTGCACCTTCTGCATTGTGCCTTCCCTGCGTGGCAAGGAAGAAGACCGGCGTCCCGGGGACATTCTTGCCGAGGTTCAAGCGTTGGTGGACCAGGGGGCGGTGGAGATCACCCTGCTGGGGCAGAACGTGAACTCCTACGGTGTGTCCTTTGGTGACCGGCAGGCATTTTCCAAGCTGCTGCGCGCCTGCGGTGAGATCGAGGGTTTGGAGCGTGTGCGCTTCACCTCTCCGCACCCGGCGGCCTTCACGGATGACGTGATTGATGCCATGGCTGAGACCCCCAATGTGATGCCGCAGCTGCACATGCCTTTGCAGTCGGGCAGCGACCGTGTGCTGCGGGAGATGCGGCGCTCTTACCGGTCCAAGAAGTTCTTGGGCATTCTGGAGAAGGTCCGGGCGCAGATTCCGGATGCCGCGATCACCACGGACATCATCGTTGGCTTCCCGGGAGAGACGGAAGAGGACTTCCAGGACACCATGCGGGTGGTGGAGGAGTCCCGCTTCGCCTCGGCCTTCACCTTCCAGTATTCGGTGCGGCCGGGAACCCCCGCAGGTGAACGTGAGGATCAACTGCCCAAGGCTGTGGTTCAGGAGCGCTTTGAACGGTTGGTGGCGCTGCAGGATCGTATTGCGGCGGAGGAGAACGCTGCCATGTTGGGCCGCACCGTGGAACTTTTGGTCACCGCCAATGCCGGCAAGAAGAGCGGGGAGACCCGCAGGCTGTCCGGCCGTGCTCAAGACCAGCGGCTGGTGCACTTTTCCGTCCCTGACGGTGCCCAGCCTCCCCGCCCGGGAGATTTTGTGACAGTTCCGATCACCCAGGCTGCTGCTTACCACCTGATCTCCGACCCCACGGGGGCGCAGTACAGCGTGCGGCGTTCCCGCGGCGGGGACGCATGGGAGCGGGAGCAAGCCGAGTCCTGCGGCACTGGCGCGGGTGCCAATGCCGCACCCGGCCAGGTCAGCCTGGGGATGCCTTCCCTCCCGGTGGTGCCGTCCCCGGTCAGCGGTCGCTGAGGTGACCGGACCGGAGCCTCCTGAGCTGCCCGTCGTCGCCCTGGTGGGTCCCACCGGGACTGGCAAAACCGCGCTGAGCGTGCGCCTGGCTCGGGAACTCAACGGCGAGGTGGTCAATGCGGACGCCATGCAGTTCTACCGGGGCATGGACATTGGCACGGCCAAGGCCACCGTGCAGGAGCGCGACGGCGTGGCCCACCACCTCTTGGACATCATGGATGTCACGCAGGAAGCATCTGTGGCCGTGTTCCAGGAGCAGGCGCGGCAGTGCTTTGCCCAGATCCGAGCCCGCGGCAAATTACCCATCCTGGTGGGCGGTTCCGGGCTCTACGTCCGGGCGGCCTTGGATCACATGGAATTTCCCGGAACGGACCCGGAGATTCGCGCGGGCTTGGAAGCTGAACTGCATCAGCATGGCCCGGGTGCTCTGCGGGCGCGTCTGCAGGAAGTGGACCCGGAATCGGCGTCGCGCATCAAGGATGATCGCCGCCTGGTCCGCGCACTGGAGGTCCATCACGTCACGGGCCGTCCGTTCACCTCCTTCATGCCGCAACGCAGCTACGTGCAACCCACCGTGCAGATCGCTCTGGATCTGGAGAGGGATGTGCTCTACAACCGGTTGACTGACCGTGTGGCGCACATGGTGGAAGTGGGTTTGGAGGCGGAGGTCCGTGCCCTGATCCCGCAAGGATTGCGCGAAGGAAAAACAGCCTCTCGTGCCTTGGGCTACGGACAGTTCTTGAACGTCGTGGACGGCACCATGAGCAGACAACAAGCCGTGGAATCCACCGTGGTGGCCACTCGTCAGTTCGCCAAGCGGCAGCTGACCTGGTTCCGCGCCGATCCTCGCGTGCAGTGGCTCCCCGCCCATGATCCGCTGCTGGTGAATCGAGCCGTGGAGCTGATCAGGGCAACCAGCCCGGCGGACTAGCATGGGCGCGTGAGCACCGAAGAACCCCAGCCGCAAGAATCCCAGGACCACACCCCAACCATGCCCCAAGAGCACAGCCCCGCATGCCGCACCGAACAGGTGTTTGGCGAGTTGACCGGCTGGCCGTTCGTCAAGGCGCACGGGACGGGCAATGACTTTGTGGTGGTGGTGGACCCCAAGGCGGAGCTGTTGCTCAGTGACGAAACGGTCCGTCTGGCCTGTGACCGCCACGCGGGCATTGGCGGTGACGGGTTCATCCGAATTGCCCGTTCTGAGCACCTGGAGGAAGGCCGCCAGCTCTTGGAGCAGGCTCCGGAAGCGGAATGGTTCATGGACTATCGCAACGGGGACGGTTCCATTGCGGAGATGTGCGGCAACGGGGTTCGAGTTTTTGTACACACGCTGGTGGGCCACGGGCTCATTGAGCTGGCCGAAGGTGCCGTGGTGCGGATCGGCACCCGGGCCGGGGTCAAGGCTGTGGCCCGTACGGAGGATGGTTACGCCGTGGACATGGGCCCCTGGGGGTTCATCGACGGCGATACCGCCCGCTCACGTGGCTCCGACTCCGTGGTGACCGGCGCTGGGCTGCGTGTTCCCCGTCCGGCGGTGTCCATCACTATGGGCAACCCCCACACCGTGGTGGCTCTGGCCGAGGGCGAAAAGTTGGATTCGCTGCAGTTGTTCACCGAGCCCACGGTGCGTCCCACCCCACCGGATGGCACCAATGTGGAGTTTGTGGTGCCCATTGAGGAGGACGGAACCGGAGCTGAGGAAATCGGCCGCATCCGGATGCGCGTGCACGAACGCGGCGTAGGGGAAACACAGTCCTGTGGCACGGGGGCTTGCGCTGCGGCTGCAGCCACTCGTTTCTGGGCGGGAGACAGCGCACCGGATGAATGGCTGATCGAAGTCCCCGGTGGAGTGGTCTCAGCAACTTTTGTGGAGGGCCCGCACGGCGCCGAACACGTGGTGTTGGCGGGACCAGCCGTGGTGGTGGCTAACGGGCGCTTCGGCTGACCCGCAACACCCGGAACCCCTTGGAGGTGCTGACCCGCTCCACGTCCCACGCGGTCCCGGTGGCTTCCGGGAGGGCGGTCAGCATCCACTTCTGCAGAGAGTCTGCGCCAAGATTCTTCTGCACCACCAACCATGCCTCACCGGTGGGGCTCAGGCGGGGTAACCAGCGCAGCAGCAACTTGTGCAGCGCCTCCTTGCCAATCCGGATGGGCGGGTTGGACCACAGGACATCGAACTGCCTCTCCGGCGGCACCTCATCCGGGAGACAAACCTCTACACGCACGCCGTGGGCAGCCGCGTTGTCCCGGGTCAGTGCCAAGGACCGTTCATTGACGTCGACGGCGGTCACCCGGGAGTCGTCGTGCGCTGTGGACCCCAGCCCCATGGCCAAAGTGATCGGCCCCCAACCGCAGCCCAGGTCCAAGAACTCGCGGCCCACGGGGTCTGGAACCTCCTCCAGCAGCACGGCGGTGCCTTTGTCCAAGGCTTTGGGAGAGAACACGCCGTCTGCGGTGACCACCCGGAGTTGCTGACCGCGCAGCTGGACTTCCAATTCCATCCGCTGTTCAGGACCATCGGGGGTGAGGAAGTAATGCGCAGTCATACGAGCCAGCCTAGACGCAGCCTCCCAGGGCCCGGGTGAGGACGAATCCAGGGAGCGGGAACAAGGCCGGTGCCGGTGCCGTTGAACATCAAGAAGACCTGGCCGTGGCTCACAGATGCGGCCCACCCAAACCATGAAAAGGATTCATGACCAACACCCATAACGGCTCCCACAACCCCTCGTCAGGTTCCGCCGAGCTCTCCGAACGCGGTCATCAGCCCACCCCATCCGAATTGGAAGATGTGGTGGAGCGGGTGCTCTCCCGGGCGCGGGCAACACAGGATCGCGGTGCTGAGGCCGGTCACGTGTTGGGCGGCCGGGCACGCGAACTGGCGGGCGAAACCGTCCACACCGGTTCTGACGGCGAGCAGTTTGATCTTGCCGAGCGGCAATCGCTGCGCCGCGTGGCCAACCTGTCCACGGAACTGGAAGACATCACCGAGGTCGAGTACCGCGAACTGCGTCTGGAGAAGGTGGTCCTGGCCGGACTGTGGACCTCCGGGCGGGCCGAGGACGCCGAAAACTCCCTGCGGGAACTGGCCGCGCTGGCCGAAACTGCGGGCTCGGAAGTCCTGGATGGCGTGATCCAACGCCGCAGCACACCCGATCCCGCAACCTACCTGGGCTCCGGCAAGGCACTGGAACTCAAGGAGATTGTGGCTGCCACCGGTGCGGACACCGTGGTGGTGGATGAGGAGCTTGCCCCGTCCCAGCGCCGTGCACTGGAGGATGTGGTCAAGGTCAAGGTGATTGACCGGACCGGTTTGATCCTGGACATCTTTGCCCAGCACGCCAAGTCCAAAGAGGGCAAGGCCCAAGTGGAGTTGGCTCAGCTGGAATACATGCTGCCGCGTCTGCGCGGTTGGGGTGGCAACCTGTCCCGTCAGGCCGGTGGCCGTGCCGCAGCTGGTGAAGGGATTGGTTCGCGCGGTCCCGGTGAAACCAAGATCGAGCTGGATCGGCGTCGTATCCGAGCCCGCATGGCCAAGTTGAAGCGGGAGATTGCGGCCATGAAGCCGGCCCGTGAGGCCAAGCGGTTGAATCGCCGTCGTCATTCCGTGCCTTCCGTGGCCATCGCGGGGTACACCAACGCCGGTAAGTCCTCCCTGCTGAACCGGCTCACGGACGCCGGTGTGCTGGTGGAGAACGCGCTGTTCGCCACGCTGGACCCCACCGTGCGCAAGGCCACCACTCCGGACGGGATCGGCTACACACTCTCCGACACCGTGGGATTCGTGCGCTCACTGCCCACCCAGCTGGTGGAGGCTTTCCGATCCACCCTGGAGGAAGTGGCCGATGCGGACCTGATCCTGCATGTGGTGGATGGTGCCCACCCGGATCCGGAAGGCCAGATTCGCGCGGTACGTGAGGTGCTGGCGGACATTCAGGCCACCACGCTGCCGGAAATCATTGTGGTCAACAAGGCTGATGCCGCTGATCCGTTCGTGATCGAGCGCCTGCGCAACACCTACAAGAACGTAGCTGTGGTTTCGGCCCACACCGGTGCCGGGATCGAAGAACTCAAAGACCTGATCGCCAGCTCCATTCCGCGCCCGGATCACGTGTTGGACCTGATGGTGCCCTACAGTGACGGAGATGTGGTCTCCCGACTGCACAGCTGGGATGCCGAGATCCTGCGGACCGAATACCTTGCAGAAGGCACTCACCTGCTGGTCAAAGTACGGGAGGATCTGGCGGGGGAGCTGGCCCGGTACGTGCCGGAACAGCCCCTTGAGTTTTCCGTGGCGGACGGTGCGGCTGAAGCGGCGGTTCCCGCCGGTGAACCCGCAGCAGATCGTCCATAGCGCCACCGGGCTGAACACTCCTGGAGAAACATTCCCCTATGAGCACCACGGTTTCCCCGTCCGCAGGCATCCGGGACGGCAAGGGCCGGGCCGTGACCGAACGTCCCGAAACTCTGCCCGGAGCAGCGGATGCTCTTCACCTCCTGGACACAGCTGTCAGCGCGCTGGGCGGGCAGCGCCGCGACGGCCAACGGTTCATGGCGGCCAAGGTGGCAGAGGCGTTGGAACTGAACCGGCACCTGTTGGTGCAGGCCGGAACCGGCACGGGTAAGTCCCTGGCCTACCTGACTCCGGCCTTGCACCATGCCGCAGCCCATCGCGGGGCGGCTTCCAAACCCGTGGTGATCGCCACGGCAACGCTCGCCCTGCAATCCCAGGTGGTGGGCCGCGACGTCCCCAGGCTTCTGGCGGCGCTGGAGGGTGAACTGCCTGAAGGCATGGAGGTGGCGCTGCTCAAAGGCCGCAGTAACTACGCTTGCCTCCACAAACTGGAGGGCGGCTATCCGGAAGACGACGACGGCGCCCTGTTCGCCACCCCCGGGGAAGGCTCCCATCCCTCATCCGCTCCCGTCTCCGCGCTCGGCCAAGAGGTGCAACGTCTGCGCGACTGGGCACAGAAAACGGACACGGGAGATCGGGACGAAGTACTGCCGGGCGTCACCGATGCGGCCTGGCGTCAAGTCTCCGTGACCGCCCGGGAGTGCCTGGGCCGTTCCTGTCCGTTCGTGGAGGAGTGCTTTGCGGAGCTGGCCAAGGCACGGGCTGCTGAATCGGACGTGGTGATCACCAACCATGCGCTCCTGGCCATCAACGCGTTTGAAGATGTGCAGGTGCTTCCGGAACACGATGTTGTGATCATTGACGAGGCCCATGAACTACGTGACCGAGTCACTGGCGCAGTCACCGGGGCGTTGTCTGCTGCGGCTGTGCGCGCTGCGGCCACCTCCATCCGCAAGCACACCGCCGCCTCCTCCGATGACCTGCAAGCAGGGGCTGACGATCTTGAACGTTGCCTGACCGGCGTTCCGGCCGAGTTGCTGCCCCGCGGTTTGAACGAAGCCATGGTGGGTGCCGTGGGTCGAATCCGAGATGCCGCTCGCCAGGCCATGACCGATTCAAAACCGGAGAAGGGTGGTTCAGGTCAGGAGGCAGAGGCCGACGGCGGGCGGCAAATGGCGCGCTCGCGGGTCACCGAAATTCTGGACTTGTGCCAGCGGATGCTGGAGGCCGATGAACACCGGGAGGTTCTGTGGATTTCCCGTGCCGGTGGTTGGGAACCCGGACGGGGCTATGTTCCGGCCCAGGATGATGACCCCGCCACCCTGCACGTGGCTCCGCTATCTGTTGCAGGCCAGTTGCGGGATGGACTCTTTGACGGCCGCACCGTGATCATGACCTCAGCAACACTGTCCGTGGGGGAGTCCTTTGACTCCGTGGCCGGGGATTTGGGTTTGCAAGGTGCAGGCGCCCCGCGCTGGGACGGTGTGGATGTTGGCAGCCCTTTCGATTACGCACGTCAAGGCATTCTGTACCTGGCCAAGCACCTGGAGAAGCCCGGGCGCCAGTTGTCCCCAGCCATGTTGGAGGAAATCCTGGAACTCATTGAGGCATCCGGGGGAGCCGCGCTGGGGTTGTTCTCCTCCCGACGGGCCGCGGAGGAAGCCGCCGAACACCTGCGGGAACGAACCGAGATTCCCATTCTGTGTCAAGGGGATGCCTCCCTGAACTCCTTGGTCCAGGAATTTGCGGAGGACCCAGAAACCTGCCTGTTCGGCACCATGAGCCTGTGGCAGGGCGTGGATGTCCCGGGGGATTCCTGCCGATTGGTCTTGATTGACCGAATTCCTTTCCCTCGCCCGGATGATCCGCTGTCCACCGCCCGCACCCGAGCCACAGCTGATGCCGGAGGCAACGGGTTCATGGCAGTCTCTGCAACGCATGCAGCGGTACGGCTGGCGCAGGGGGCCGGTCGGCTGATCCGCTCGGGCTCAGACCGCGGTGTGGTTGCCATTCTGGATTCCCGGATCGCCACCGCTCGATACGGAGGCTTCCTGCGGGCCAGTCTGCCCCCGTTGTGGACCACTGCGGACCGCTCCGTGGTCCTGGGCGCCCTCCACCGCCTGAACCCAAAAACCTGATCATGGGTGCCCGGATGGTGGGTGCATCCGTCCCTCCTCAAGAGTCATGAGCGGGACTAGGGTGGAAGAAGTACAGGGTTTCTGACCGGAACCAAGGACCACATCCCCAGGAGAAGTGTCATGCGCGGAACCATCATTTACGGCTCTGGAGACGTCCGGGTTGAGGACCGGGAGGATCCCGTGATCCAAAAGCCCACCGATGCCATCATTCGGGTCACCGCTGCTTGCGTGTGCGGTTCGGACATGTGGCCTTGGCGGGGGATTGATGAGATCGCGGACCCACGTCCCATGGGCCACGAATACGTGGGTGTGGTGGAACAGGTAGGTGCCGACGTCCGCAACGTGTCCGTGGGGGACTTTGTGGTGGGCTCCTTCATGGCTTCGGACAACACCTGCGAAATCTGTCAGTCCGGTTTCCAATCTCGGTGCATCCAGGGCGAATTCGCCACCCCGGGCGGCGCACAATCGGAACTTGTCCGCATCCCGCTGGCGGATGGCACCCTGGTGGCCACCCCCGGCCAGCCAGATCCAGAGCTCATTCCATCTCTTCTGGCGGCTTCTGACGTTTTGGGCACGGGCTGGTTCGGCGCCGTGGCAGCACAGGCAGGGCCGGGCAAGACCGTGGTGGTGGTTGGCGACGGCGCCGTGGGCCTGTTGGCCGTTTTGGCTGCCAAGCAACTGGGTGCGGAGCGGATCATTGCCATGAGCAGACACGAGTCCCGGCAAAAGCTGGCTCGTGAATTCGGTGCCACAGACATTGTGGAAGAACGCGGTGATGACGGTGTGGCCAAGATCAAGGAGATGACCGGCGGCTACGGCGCGCACAGCGTGGTGGAGGCCGTGGGCACTCAGCAATCCATGCTGCAGGCAATTCATTCGGCCAGGCCAGGCGGTCACGTGGGTTTTGTGGGTGTCTCCCATGATGTCTCACTACCCGGAGAAACCCTGTTCGGGGCGGAAGTCAGCCTGCTGGGCGGTCCTGCACCTGTGCGGCGTTTCCTGCCGGAACTGATCCAGCTCATCTGGGATCGCAAGATCGACCCCGGAAAGGTCTTTGACCTTGAACTGCCTTTGGAGGAAATCGCTGAAGGCTACAAGGCCATGGACGAACGCCGAGCCATCAAGGCTTTGATCTGGCCGTGACCGCTCGGTCTGCGCTGCCCAGGCTCTACTGAGGGAGGCCGCGCAGACCGGGCAGTTGCACCGAGTGATCCCACAAGCATTCTCACTGACTCTCAAGGAGGTCATCATGCACAATTACCCTGCATCTGCCACGGCCAAAGGCCCGCACGATCGCTTCACGGGTGATGTTTATGTCAACGGGATCGTGGCGGAACCCGGAGCCTCCAAACTCACGGCAGCCCACGTTCGATTCGCACCGGGGGCCCGGACCAATTGGCACAGCCATGAACTCGGCCAAACCCTGTACTGCACGGATGGCTTGGGAGTGGTGGTCAATCGTGAAGGCACCGTGTACGTGCTTCGGCCAGGAGACACGGTGTGGGCCGCGGAGGGTGAAGAGCACTGGCACGGTGCCCTGGACTCTCGTTTCATGGCCCACGTTGCCATGCTGGAGTCCACGGGGCAGGGTGACCCCACTCAGTGGTTGGAGCCCGTGGACGACGCCGAATACCAACGTGCCGTGATCGCTGCCATGGGAGACGTGGAGCAACGTTGAATCAGACACCTTCTGCCCACCAGCAGGATTTTGACCGGGTGGCTGCCTCAGAAGAGGTGTACTCCCGCTTGTTCGGTACCCGGAACACCACGGATGTTGAGCCACATCCCGAGTTCATGCAGATTTTGCGGTCAGTGGTCTTTGGCGATGTATTCGCCACCGGCACGCTGGATTTTCGCACCCGGGAATTGATCACTGTGACCGTGCTCAGCACGCTGCAGACGTTGCCACAGCTCAAAGTGCACACTGCAGCTGCCTTGAAGGTGGGAGTCACCCCGGTTCAACTCCAAGAGTCCGTCTATCAGTTGGCACCCTTCCTGGGGTTCCCACGCACCTTGAACGCATTGGGAACCATCTCTGAGGTGTTCACCGAGCGCGGCGTGCACTTACCGTTGCCGGCGCAGGGAACTGTCACGGAGACTGACCGGCATGCGCGTGGCCAGCACATCCAAAGTGAGCTCTACGGTGATGAAATCGCTGATCTGCTGGCTGATCTTCCCGGCGAATATGGCCAAGCAGTGCCGAATTTCCTGACCGACTTTTGTTTCGGTGACTTTTGGACACGCGATGGCTTGGACATTGCCACCCGGGAGCTGTTGATCCTGGTGGCGCTCGCCGCTGCCGGGTTGCATCCGCAGCTCAAGGCTCATGTGGCCGGGGCGGTCCGGTCCGGAAACTCGGTGGAGACAATCCTTGCTGCCCTGGTTCAGGGATTCCCTTACATGGGACTTCCTCTGGCTCTGAACGCCATCCGAGAGGTGCGTGGCTACCTTCACGACCTACGGTGAAGCGGCTGCCGACGATTAACAGCTCACAAGCTGCGGAGCACGGAGACCACTTTCCCCATCACCGTGGCATGGTCACCCAGGATGGGTTCGTACATGGTGTTCTGCGGCAACAGCCAGGTGTGGCCATCGCGTTGCCGGAAAGTTTTGACGGTGGCCTCATCATCTAGCAGTGCTGCCACAATATCGCCGTTGTCGGCGGTGTTCTGCTGCCGGACCACAACCCAGTCGCCATCGCAGATGGCTGCATCAATCATGGAGTCCCCGCGGACTTTCAGCATGAACAGTTCGCCCTGGCCCGTGAGTTGCCGCGGGAGAGCCACGGTGTCCTCCACCTGCTGATCCGCGGTGATGGGCACACCGGCCGCAATGTGGCCCACCAGCGGCACCAGCGTGATGTCATTCGACTCCACACCGCGCGTGGGTGTTGCCTCCGCAGCGTATGGGTGCAGGGGTGTGACCACCTCGGAGGTGGAGGAGCGTTCAGTGCTCTCACGGTGGGGTCCAGGACTTTGGCGCGCAGCGGAGGCCCGGGTTTGATTCGCAGCTGTGTTCGAGTCTTTTCCAGCTGCGGTGTGCTTCAGATTCAGCACCTCCATGGCACGCGGGCGTTTGGGGTCCCGGCGGATGTGGCCCAACCGCTCCAGCTGGTTCAACTGGTGGGTCACGCTGGAGAGGGAAGCCAACCCTGCCAGGTCTCCGATCTCCCGCATGGACGGTGGGTAGCCGTGCTCCGCAATGGAGGACTGGATGACCTCAAGGATCTTCTGCTGGCGCGCGGACAAGGGCTTTTGGGGTTCTGCGTGATGCTCCCCGTGAAGATTGGTTGGGGTGGATTCCTTGCGTGCCATGACCGTCCTTCACCCTGCCCGAGGTTCAAATCCTTGTGTTGTCTGACCCCCTCTGTTGACTGGTTCCAGAGGAACAAGCCGATGACGTTGGAGACCACGTCCTGCGATTGATCGGCTTGTGAATCAGCTGATCAGCTCCCTCCAGCATAGGGGAGGTGATGGGCGTAACCAAACAAATGTTCTAACGCGTGTCGACATCATTCGTACACACGTGCTAGAAATGTTCCCAACGGAATCGAACACCTGTTCGAGCCCCAGGAAGGCAGGTCCAACACCGTGAAGGTGTCAGACGGCCTGCAAGAAGGAGTGCATTCCAATGTCAGCCATCAGCTTGTTGCCACGTATTACCCATCGGTCAGCCCCCTCGGCGCCGCTGCTGCGCGGTGTACGTTCGGGCTGCCGTGCCTTCGGTGCTGAAGTGGTCGCTGCGGTACCTGCATTGCAGCGTGCTGGTGCGCAAAGCGCTGGCGTGCAGAAGACCCTGCAGAAGGCAGAGGCCAAGCAGAAGGCACAGAGCAAGCAGAGTGTGCACTTGACCCGGCGTGGTCGGCTCCTGTTCGTGGGTCTGCCCGTCATGCTGGCCACGGCTGCGGTGGCAATGGCTCTGCTGATCTTGGTTGCTCCCGCCACGGTGACAGCCAGCACGGAACCGGTGCAGGGTCCGGGGACTGAAGTGGTCACCGTCGCTTCCGGTGAGAGCCTGTGGGAGGTGGCCCGGACTGCGGACGCTGACCGTGACACCCGCGTGGTCATTGCGGAAATCATGGAACTCAATGATCTGCGCAGCCAGTCGGTCGCGGCGGGGCAGCAGCTTCTGGTCCCTGCCAAGTGAGCAACTGAGCCTGCCGAGTGAGATGGTGTGACGCCTGACGCCTGACGCCTGTCGCCTGATGCCTGACGCTCGACCTGCGGGCGGCGGCTCTGGCTCGTAGACTGGTGGGGTGACTGACAGTGCTGAACGTACCGACCTCCTCAACGCCCTCCCGCTGCGCGATGATCTACGGGGCAAGAGCCCTTACGGTGCGCCCCAGCTGGAAGTTCCGGTCACTCTCAACACCAATGAAAACACCCATCCTGTGCCGGCGGATGTGCAGCGTGCCATTGTGGAAGAAGTCTCCAAAGCTGCGCTGGGCCTGAACCGATACCCGGACCGTGAATTCACCGAGTTGCGCCAGGAACTCGCCGCCTATTTGGGGCACGGCTTGCACACGGACAACGTGTGGGCAGCCAACGGGTCCAATGAGATCCTTCAGCAGATCATGCAAGCCTTCGGTGGTCCCGGGCGCAGCGTATTGTCCTTTGTGCCCACCTATTCCATGTACCCCATCCTGTCCGCAGGTACCAATACGGAGTTCATCGCGGGGCAGCGGGCCGCTGACTTCACCCTCAGCGCTGAATCGGCAGCAGCGCAGGTTGCCGAACATCGCCCGTCCATTGTGATTCTGTGCTCGCCGAACAACCCCACGGGCACCGCGTTGGAAGACGATGTGGTGGAGGCCGTGTATCAAGCAGGCGCCGACTCCAACACGATTGTGATTGTGGACGAGGCCTACGCGGAGTTTTCCCGTAATCCGGCTGCCACCGCTTTGACCATGCTGCCTGGGCGCTCTCGCTTGGTGGTCACCCGCACCATGTCCAAAGCATTTGCGCTGGCTGGAGCTCGGATCGGATATTTTGCCGCTGCCCCGGAAATCTCAGATGCCATTCGACTGGTCCGGTTGCCCTACCACTTGTCTGCAGTGTCCCAGGCAACTGCGCTGGCAGCGCTGCGCAATCGGACCACGCTGTTGGCCGATGTTGAGGACATCAAGATGCAGCGGGATCGAATAGTGGATGAACTCAAGCGAATGGGGTTGAGCCCATCTGAATCTGATTCCAACTTTGTGTTCTTTGGTGGTGACTTTGATGCCCCAGCGTTGTGGCAAGAACTGCTGAGCCGTGGAATCTTGATCCGAGATGTTGGAATTCAAGGCCACCTGCGTGTCACGGCCGGCACTGAGGAAGAGACCACTGCCTTTCTGGAAGGCGTGGAGTCCCACCTCAGCGCCAGTGCGTGAGTACTGCGTTGCGTCACAACCCCAATCTGTCCGGCTCACCACCGCCTGACCTTGCCATCACCTAATCTCGCCACGGCAGCAGCTTCACCACAGTCCAGCTTCACCACGACCCAGCGTGGCCACAGCCAGGCGCACCGCCACCCAGCCCCACTCCGGAGAAACCATGAATAACCCCAATCAGCCCCCGCAGACCGATCCAGCTGGGCGGCGCGCCAGAGTTGAGCGTGCCACCAGCGAATCCCAGATTGTGGTGGAACTCAACCTTGATGGAACGGGGGAGAACAACATCTCCACCACCGTGCCGTTTTATGACCACATGCTGACAGCGCTCTCCAAACACTCCCTGATCGACCTGACGGTGCAGGCCACCGGGGACACTCACATTGACGTTCACCACGTGGTGGAGGACACCGCCATTGTGATTGGTGAGGCCATCAAACAAGCCCTGGGGGACAAGCGTGGCATCCGCCGGTTCGGAGAGGCTTCCATTCCTCTGGATGAGGCCCTGGCACATGCGGTGGTTGATGTTTCCGGGCGGCCTTACTGCGTTCACGTGGGTGAGCCGGAAGGGCAGCAGTACCACCTGATCGGTGGACACTTCACGGGGTCCATGGTCCAACACGTTTTTGAGTCCCTGAGCTTTCACGCCGAGATCTGCCTCCACATGGAACTGATCCGTGGACGGGACGCGCACCATATTGCGGAAGCACAATTCAAAGCCTTGGCGCGGGCTTTGCGCTCGGCCGTGGAACCTGATCCGCGCGTGACCGGAATTCCATCCACCAAGGGAGCCCTGTGATGCGTTCACCGGAAGAAGGAGTCACCCCGGAAGGCAAAACCATTCCTGCCCCGGAGACCGTGGGCGAGCCTGTGCATCAGTCCGGTGAGGTGAGCCCGGTCGTCGTCGTTCTGGACTATGGCGCCGGCAATGTTCGCTCGGCGGTTCGTGCTCTGGAGGCTGCCGGAGCTCGGGTGCTGCTGACCAACAACAAGCAAGCTGCGCTGGATGCCGACGGCCTTGTGGTGCCCGGTGTGGGTGCTTTCAAGGCCGTTGTGGATGGCCTCAAGCAGGCGGGCGCGGTGGCGCTGATCGAGCGTCGTCTCATGGGTGGCCGCCCGGTTCTGGGGATTTGCGTGGGTCTGCAGGTGCTCTTTGAGTACGGTGTGGAGCACGGTGAGCGTACCGAAGGGCTGGGGCAGTGGCCCGGAGTGGTCGAGCGTCTGGAGGCACCTGTGGTGCCCCACATGGGATGGAACACGGTGGAGCCGCCGCAGGAGACCGTTCTGTTCCAGGGCATTGAAAATGAACGTTTCTACTTTGTGCACTCCTACGGCGTCCAGGACTGGGACTTTCCGGTGGGAAGTGAACACATGGTTCCCCCCGCTGTGACGTGGGCCGAGCACGGTAGTAAGTTCATTGCCGCTGTGGAGAACGGGCCGCTGTCCGCCACACAGTTTCACCCGGAAAAATCTGGGGAAGTGGGTCTGCAGTTGCTGCGCAACTGGATCAGCACGCTGCCCGTCACCGGTCGCCTTGACCCGCTACTGACCAGCCTCCATGGCGACGACGCTCTGCCGGCGCCTTCCGCGGAACGTGCCGGTGAGCAGACCCCCCAGGCCCACGGAGAGCAGGCCACGGCATGACCTGGTCCGTGATCCTGCTAGTCCTGGGTGCATTTTTGGCCGGAGGCGTGATTTCCTTCCGCCAACAGGGGTTTCCCACCTGGGTGGTGGGCCTGTTGGCGGTGGCCTCCGGTGCGCTGATCCTTTACGGTGCGTGGTCGTGGATCGTGGGTCTCAACTCCTGAGCACTCCCGGTTCCGCAAACGATCCCGCACCGTAAGGGAACCAGCACCGCAAGGGAATCGGCACCGTGAGCGATCCGGCGTCGCGCCGGGATGCTCCGCCCATGGAATCCTTGCCATACAACCGAACGCACCATTCCAACGTCCCCGTCCTCTTCAACGTCCCAACCGCAAAAGGAACCCATGTCTGAGAACATCGCAGAAGCCCACAACTCTGAGCAGCACGTGGCAGATTTGGCTGCCCAAGGCCAAGGGCTGCCGCCCCTGGAACTGCTGCCCGCCGTCGATGTCCGGGATGGGCAGGCCGTGCGTCTGGTTCAGGGGGAGTCGGGTTCGGAAACCGGGTACGGGGATCCCTTGGAGGCAGCTTTGGCCTGGCAGAACGCCGGTGCTGAATGGCTGCATCTGGTGGATCTGGACGCCGCTTTCGGCACCGGGGACAACATTGAGGTGCTGACCCGGGTGGCCCAGTCCCTGGAATTGAAAGTGGAGATGTCCGGCGGCATCCGGGACGACGAATCCCTGGAGCGCGCACTGTCCCTGAACCCGGCCCGGGTGAACTTGGGCACCGCCGCTTTGGAAAACCCGGAGTGGACCCGCAAGGTGATCAGCCAGTACGGGGAGAAGATCGCCGTGGGCCTGGATGTTCGCGGCACCACGCTGGCTGCCCGCGGCTGGACCAAGGAGGGCGGCGATCTCTGGGAAGTGCTGGACCGCTTGGAGGCGGACGGCTGCTCACGCTATGTGGTCACGGACGTCACCAAGGACGGCACCCTGAAGGGCCCCAACGTGGAGTTGCTGCAGCAGGTGGCCGAGCGCACCCATAAGCCCGTGGTGGCCTCCGGAGGCATCGCAACGCTGGAGGACATTGCCGCGCTGCGTCAGCTGGTGGGCGCCGGTGTGGAGGGCGCGATCATGGGCAAAGCCCTCTACGCTGGCCGCTTCACGCTGGAGCAGGCGCTCGACGTCGCTGGCCGCCCGGGTTCCTGATGTCTGACCCCGCTGCACCGGGATCACGGCCGCTGCCCCCACACATCGCCGCCCAGCTGCGCAGTGCCGGCGGTGAAACGGACACCGGCGGTCAGCCGTGGGCCGGCCGCGACCTGGCCCACGGTCACCATCACCAGTTCGTTGACGACGACGGCGCCGCTGACGCGGCCCTGGCGCGAACCCTGGTTGAGTGGCAATCCGGATCCGTCGCGGAAACGGATGTGGTGGCAGCACTGGCTGACACCCGGTTGTTCGTTCCTGTGATGGCTGAGGTCAGCCACTCGGAGATCACTGAGGACGGCTTGGTGGCGGACAAAGAAGCGGACATGTCGCTGGTGACCCTGCAGGCCGCTGACGGTCGGAAGGCGCAACCGGTGTTCACCTCTGACCGTCTGATCACCCAGTGGCACGCCTCTGCCCGGCCCGTGGCAGCCCAGGTGCGAAAAATTGCGATTGCCGCCGTCAAGGACGGCACCGAGTTGTTGGTGCTCAACCCTGGTTCTGATGCACCGTTTGTGGTTCGCCGTCCAGCTCTGTGGGCTGTGGCCAAGGGGGAGGGATGGGCGCCGTCGTATACCTCTGGTGAGGTTTCGCAGGCTGTGCTGCAATCTGCGTTGGGTTTGGATGGTGTGGCGGGAGCCTATGTGCGCCCCGGGCGCGGTGTGGATGCTGTGCGTTCAGACTCGCAGGCCGTGGCGGTAGGTGAGTTTGCAGGTGCTTTGCGTGGTGGGGGATCAGGCCCCGAACTCACGGTGGTGCTTCAACTGCTGCCGGGGATGAACCGGGAACGCCTCAACCACGTGGTGGCCGCGTTCCAAAACCGGTTGGCCACGGAACGCGTTGTGGCTGAGAAGGTTGACTCCCTGGAGATTTCTTTGGAAACCGCCCGGATCTGACCTCTGAGCCGTTGGAGACACGCTGTGAGCCACTTTTCGGGTGCTTGGGCTCATGTGGTGGCCGCAGTGGCCTACAGCGTGTTTTAGATGGTGAGCCTCCGGTGCTCAGGCGTAGACCGGGCCGGTGAACTTTTCGCCGGGGCCCTGACCGGGTTGGTCCGGGAACGGTGAGGCTTCACGGAAGGCCAGCTGCAAGGTCCGCAGTCCATCGCGCAGAGGGGCTGCGTGCTGTGAGCCAATTTCCGGGGCTGCAGCAGTCACAAATCCAGCCAACGCTGTGATCAGCTTCCGGGCCTCATCCAAGTCCTTCAACTCCGCAGCATCCGGTCCCTCCGCCAGGCCACATTTCACGGCCGCCGCTGACATCAGGTGCACAGCGGAGGTGGTGATGACCTCGATGGCGGGAACCTCTGCAATGTCACGCATCTGCTCGTCAACGGCCGCCTTGGTGTCGGCATCCAGCCCCGAGGGGCTAGAGCCCCCAACGGTGGAGGTGTTTTCTCCGGCGGGGTGGGTCATGTCGTCGTCGGAATCAGCTGCCCCAAAGCGAAATGTGTTCTCGGAAGTCATGGCCCCAAGCCTATGCGGTGCTGCTGCAGGTGTGGGACCGCGTCTGACGCGCATCAAGAACGTGAATCGCGCCACGAGACGCTTCCAGATCGCGGTTCACGTGTATACTGGTGGACAGTGCGCAAGTGGAGGTAACTCCCACCCGCGTTGACGCCACGCTGAGGGATCAGCTGGGACGGTCTCCGGGTCAGAGACGGTGATCGTCCGCCACGGTTCAGGATTGGGCCGTCACTGCATGTCAATGCGGTGGGAGCAACATTGTTCCGAGTAGAAACGATCACATCACCTCCGCTTGCCCCATGTGGCAGCGGAGGTTTTTTGTTGCCACAAGCACTCAAAGAGCACCATGTAGCCGGGGTGGAACCCGGCTCTAGATCAGGAGTCAAGCATCAGCGATCCACGCATTAACGACAGAATCCGTGTCCCCGAGGTCCGTCTTGTGGGCCCCGGTGGCGAGCAGGTTGGCATTGTCCGAGTTGAGGATGCCATGCGACTTGCCCGCGAATCGGACCTGGATCTGGTCGAGGTGGCTCCCAACGCTAAGCCGCCTGTGGCCAAGCTCATGGACTTCGGCAAGTACAAGTACGAGGCTGCCGTCAAGGCCCGTGAGTCCCGCAAGAACCAGACGAACACCAACCTCAAAGAGGTTCGTTTCCGTCTGAAGATTGATGACCACGATTACGACACCAAGGTTGGCCATGCCCGCCGCTTCCTCAGCGACGGCGACAAGGTCAAGGCCATGATCCAGTTCCGCGGCCGCGAGCAGTCCCGCCCGGAAATGGGTGTGCGCCTGCTGCAGAAGCTGGCTGAGGACCTGGGCGAGTTCGGTCAGGTGGAGTCCAGCCCCCGCCAGGACGGCCGCAACATGGTCATGGTCTTGGGCCCGCTCAAGAACAAGTCCGAGGCTCGTGCCGCTGCACGCCGCGCCAAGGAAAACGACGTCACCGAAGACCGTCTTCCGCAGAAGACCAAGTCATCGCGCCGCGACCGTGAGCGTGAAGCTCGCGCAGCCGGGATGATCGACACCGAATCCGCTCTGCCCGTGGGCGGCAACAGCATTGGGGAAGCCATCCCCGAAGAGCTGCGCAAAATGGCAGAGCAGAAGTTCGAGGTTCCGGAAGGTGCTCCGCCCCTCAAGGTCTCCGAGGACCAGCCCCCGGTCATGGCACCCAAGGAAGAACGCCGTGAACGTGCCGGTGGTGGCCGCGGCCGCCCCGCCGAACGTGGTGGCTCCCGTGGAGCCGACCGTGGTGAGCGCCCCGAACGGGGAGACCGTCCGGAGCGTGGGGCATCCGATCGTGGAGGGCGTCCGGCAGGTCGCCCAGCTGGTGCCGGACGTCCGGAAGGTGGCCGACCGGCATCTTCTGGCCCGCGTACCGGTGCACCGGCGCGCTCAGGTGGACCGCGTCCGGCGTCGTCGTCGGCTCCGCGTACCGCTGCGCCCCGTCCCGCAGGTGCTGCTGGACCACGTCCTGCAGCACGCCCGGCCGCACCCGCTGCGGCCCCCAAGCCCGGAACTGCACCCAAGCCGGGAGCAGCCGCCAAGCCCGCACCGAAGCCCGGTGCAACGCCCAAGCCCGCTCCCAAACCGGGGCCGAGCCAAGGCTGAACCAGACTCACTGCTGCCCTTTGACTGCGGGCAGCGGATCGAGCACCACAACGCTGTGCTGCGCCCACCCCGTGCAGCACAGCCCAGACCAGGTCACCGAATCGGTGACGCACCGCAGATGCGGTGAGAGAACAAGGAGACGGCCGACATGCCGAAGATGAAGACCCACTCGGGTGCCAAAAAGCGCTTCAAGATCACGGGTTCGGGCAAGGTCAAGCGTCAGCAGGCCAACCGCCGCCACTACCTGGAGCACAAGTCCTCTCGACTGACCCGCCGCCTGGCCGGTGACAAGATTGTCACCCCCGGTGAGGCCAAGGTTGTCAAGAAGATGCTGGGCAAGTGACCCCGGCTCACTGAGCTTTTCCGCAGGCCATTGGCGCCTGCACCCCACAAACTTGTAAGCCGTCACCCGATTCCCCCGGGGACAGAACCGTAAGGAGTACACACGTGGCACGTGTGAAGCGGGCGGTAAACGCCCACAAGAAGCGTCGGACCACTCTGGAAGCCGCCTCCGGCTACCGCGGACAGCGTTCACGCCTGTACCGCAAGGCCAAGGAACAGGTCATCCACTCGTACGTTTACAACTACGACCACCGCCGCGCCCGCAAGGGTGACTTCCGTCGCCTGTGGATCCAGCGCATCAACGCTGCTGCTCGCGCTGAGGGCCTGACCTACAACCGCTTCATCCAGGGCCTGAAGCTGGCCGAGGTTGAGGTTGACCGTCGCATGCTGGCCGAGTTGGCCGTCAACGACAACGCCGCCTTTGTGGCACTGGTCGAGGTGGCCAAGAACGCGCTACCCGCCGACACCTCCGCCCCGCGCGAAGCTGCCTGATTTTCGGATCAGACGCGCACCAACGTGAGCATCCCAGAACGCCTCGCCGAATCCTTGCTGTCCAATCCCCGAGCTGATCGGGTCCGGACGGTCGCGGGTTTGGCGAGGCGTTCTGCACGTTCCAAGCAAGGTTTGTTCCTGGCCGAAGGGCCGCAGAACGTCAGGGAAGCCCTGGTCGCGCACGTGCGTTCGGGCTCCCCTGCCCTTGCTCTTGACCCTGCCCCTGACACAGACCGAACAACGACGACGCCGCCCCACCCCTCCGCGCTGCTCCCCAGCCTGGATGCGCTCTACGTGACTGAAACCTGCTTGGAGCGTCACCCGGACATCGCCCAGTTGGTGACGGAGGTTCTGGACGGTGCGGGCAACCACCGTGTGTTCATCCGGTTGGTCACGGAGGAAGTTCTGGCGGTGATCGCGGATGCCCAGACTCCGCAGGGCGCTGTGGCAGTGTGCAAGATTCCAACACTGAGTCTTTCCGATGTACTGAGCCCATCAGCTGCTCTGGTTCCGGCCCTGTGCCGAGTGCAGGATCCCGGAAACGCGGGGACCATCATTCGTGCTGCGGATGCGGCCGGTGCTGATGCCGTGGTCCTGACCTCCGGTTCGGTTGATCTCTACAACCCCAAGACCGTGCGTTCCACAGCGGGCTCGCTGTTTCACCTTCCGGTGTTACCAAATCTGGAGTTCACGGATCTGGTGGAGACTGCCACTGCGGAGGGCCACCAAATCCTGGCCGCTGACGGCTACGCGGCCT
Source organism: Kocuria sp. (assembly GCF_030538595.1). Taxonomy (GTDB): domain Bacteria; phylum Actinomycetota; class Actinomycetes; order Actinomycetales; family Micrococcaceae; genus Kocuria. The sequence goes on along the minus strand of NZ_JAUNTS010000008.1, from coordinate 26,491 downwards.
TGAACCTGGATGAGCTGCAAGATGCCGCCGTAGTCGGCGCAGAGGTGGATTGCGATCTTGCAGCACCAACTGTGTGGCTCCTGGGCAATGAATCCCAGGGGCTCTCCGCGCAGGAGAAACAGGCGGCGGCGTTCCGCATTGCAGTGCCTCTGTACGGGCAGGCTGAGTCTTTGAACGTGGGTACCGCAGCCACCCTGTGTCTGTATGCCTCGGCAAGGGTCCAGCGCAGGGGGAGTGCGACGTCGTCGTCAACAGGCCATGGCTGACAGTTTTGGTTATTCTGGGTGGGTGACCGCCGAAAGTGACAGTTCCGAGCCATACCCGCAGGACCACGTGTTCCGTACCCAAGTTGTGGGCGCCGCCGTCCTGGATGACGCCGAGCATCCCACCAAGTTTTTGGCCGCGCAGCGGGCCTACCCGGAAACTCTGCGCGGTATGTGGGAGTTCCCGGGAGGCAAAGCGGACCCGGATGACGCTTCCTGTGAGGCCGCGCTGATCCGTGAATGCTCCGAAGAGCTCGATGTTGACTTGCAGGTTCACCATGAAATCCCGGGGCCTCATGCGCAAGGGTGGCCGCTGAAGAGCTCATCCGCCATGCGTGTGTGGACCGCCACCGTGGTGGACGGTGATCTCATGCTCGGGCCGCAGTACGACGGCGCCGACCACCTGGAGTTGCGCTGGATCCCCCTGGACGATCACGGTGCTGCCGCCCGCGAACTCGAATGGATACCGGCTGACCGCCCGATCGTGGAAGCCCTCCTCGCGCAGCTGAGCTAACCTCGCGCGTGAGAGCACCGGTTGTTGTTGAGAACACCCCCTAAAGCCGGTGGTCTCAACAACAACCGGTGCTCTCGCTTCCCGGCAGGCGGGGCGACGACGGCGTAGGGCACCTTGGCGCGCGTTGCCACCTCCCCGGGGTATGCGGAATTCTGGACCGGCGCGTGATTATCCACATTTTGACCCTGACCGTCAGCGCGGCTCAATCCTGACAGTGGATGCTCACCTCATGACACGCCACATCCACACCCAGCCAACCAGCCGGTCCAGCGCACAGACCAGTGCGTGGGAACAAAGGCTTCAGCCTGAATCCATCATGACGACGGCGGAGGTTCGCGCGCGTACCGCACGGGAACCGCGTGCGAACAGCAATGGTCATGACCCCGGCACGGGGCTGGTCCGGGTGGCTCGGGGTGCTTGGCTGGACAAAACGCTGTGGGATGAACTTCCACCGTGGGGCCGAGCCCTGGCGTTGCACTATGCCGTCATCCGCACCATGCCTCACGATCCCACCTTCTGTGCCGGATCGGCAGCGCTGCTGTGGCACCTTCCGCTGTTGGTGGTTCCGCGGCGTCCAATGGTCATTACCGGCGCGCTGGGTGGGACACGGCGTTCCGGTCGCCCGGTGGACGGCAAAGCCTGGCCGCTCAGAGAACCTGAAGTGACCGCCTTTGACGGCTATCAGCTCACCTCACTCACCCGCACCGCGGTGGACTGTGCCCGTGAGTTGCCGCTGCGTGAGGCGCTGGTGGTTGTGGACGGTTATCTGCGCCGCACTCAGGGACACCATGGTCCCGATTTGCTCATGGCACAGCTGGAACAGGCAACCACTCGACGTGGTGTTCGGCGAGCTCGGCAGGTGTTCGCCTTGGCGGATGGCAGCAGCGAGTCCGTGGCAGAAACGCTCACGCGGCTAATCCTGGTGCAGAACAACCTCTCAGGATTTGTGCCGCAATATCAGGTCACAGCTCAGGGGGAGACGTTCCGTGTTGATTTTGCGTGGGCGGAGGAAAAGCTGATCTTGGAGTTTGATGGGGACATCAAGTATTCCGGCCGCTTTGGTGATCCATCCCAGGTGATCCAGGCCGAGCGTCGTCGTGAAAAGGCTCTGACCAACGCGGGGTGGCGCGTGATTCGCGTGAATTGGGCCATGCTCACCCGCAATCCGCAGGCGCTGATCGACCTGGTGCAAGAGGCACTGGCGGTCCGTCACTGAGAGCACCGGTTGTTGTTGAGAACACCGCCTGTAGCCGGTGGTCTCAACAACAACCGGTGACCTCGGCGGATGGAGGGCAGTCACCAGGGCGTCGCAGATGAGCGGTGGCCGGTGAGAACTCGCTAGACTGGGCGCCGCCCGTTATCACCACGACGTCGTTCGGGGCGGTTGCGGGGCCAGGTCAGACGAGAGCAGAGGTCTACACGCCGCATGTCCCAGAGCACACCAGAAACGACGCCGGGGGAGCAGCAAGGTATTGCGCCGCAAACCGACCCCGTGATGGATGGTCAACCGGACCTGGCGGTCGAGCCCACGGATGAGGCCGCAGTGACCACCGCCGTGGAAACTGCGCTGGCTGCGATTGAGGCAGCTGCCGACTTGGACCAGCTGAAGGGTGTCCGGTTGGCGCACACCGGGGAGAAGTCTCCGCTGGCGCTGGGCAACCGCAAGATCGGCAAGCTGCCCAAGGACCAGAAGGCCGTGGCCGGCAAGCTCATGGGGCAAGCCCGTGGCCGGGTCAACAAAGCCATCGCTGCGCGCCAGGAAGTGCTGGAAGCCGAGCACGCCGAGCGCATTCTGGTGGAAGAGGCCGTGGACGTCACGTCGGCGGGGCGTCGCCGGAGGATCGGCGGACGCCACCCCATCAGCACGCTCATGGAGCGGTCCGCCGACATCTTTGTGGGCATGGGCTGGGAGGTTGCCGAAGGCCCGGAGATTGAATCCGAGTGGTACAACTTTGATTCCCTGAACTTCAAGCCCGATCACCCCGCACGACAGCTGGTGGACACCTTCTTTGTGGATCCGCTGGAATCGCATTTGGTGCTGCGCACTCATACGTCACCGGTCCAAATGCGCTCGCTGTTGACCCGCGAGCTGCCCCTGTACGTGGTGGCACCCGGGCGGGTGTTCCGCACGGATGAACTGGATGCCACGCACACCCCCGTGTTCCACCAGATTGAGGGTTTGGCGGTGGACAAGGGGCTGTCCATGGCAGATCTGAAGGGCACGCTGGAGCATTTTGCCCGGCAGATGCTCGGCGCTGAAGCCAAGATTCGCCTGCGGCCCAACTTTTTCCCGTTCACCGAGCCGTCTGCCGAAATGGACGTGTGGCACCCGAATGCCAAGGGTGGCCACCGTTGGATCGAGTGGGGAGGCTGCGGGATGGTCCACCCCAACGTCCTGCGCTCGGCCGGTGTGGACCCTGATGTCTATTCGGGATTTGCCTTCGGTATGGGAATTGATCGCACGTTGATGTTCCGCAACAACGTGCCGGACATGCACGACATGGTTGAAGGCGATATTCGCTTCACACAGCACTTTGGGATGGAGGTCTGAAATGCGAGTTCCGTTGTCATGGCTGCGTGAGTACGCGCCCGTCCCGGAAGACGCCACTGCCGAGCAGGTTATGGAAACCATGGTTTCGGTGGGCTTTGAGGAAGAGGAGGTCCACCGCCCCTCGGATCAGATTCAGGGTCCGGTGGTGGTGGGACAGGTGCTTTCGCGCGAGCCGGAGGAACATTCCAACGGCAAGACCGTGAACTGGTGCCAGGTTCGTGTGGTTCCGGAAGGCCAGGAACAGCCCCTGACCGGCAAGGGTATTGACCCTTCCGGTGTTCAGGGCATTGTGTGCGGCGCGCACAACTTTGAGGTGGGTGACAAGGTGGTGGTCACCCTGCCCGGTGCCGTGCTGCACGGAGACTTCCGCATCACCCCGCGCAAGACTTACGGCCACACCTCCGCCGGGATGATTGCCTCCGTGCGGGAGCTTGGGATCGGTGAGGATCATGACGGCATCCTGGTGCTCTCCCGGATCGGCTTGGATCCGGAGGTGGGTTCGGATGCCCTGGATCTGTTGGGACTCTACGATCAGGCCGCTGAGATCAACGTGACTCCGGACCGCGGTTACGGCTTTTCGATCCGCGGCGTGGCCCGCGAATACAGCCACGCGGTGAACCAACCGTTTCACGACTTTGTCTTGGACGCCGCCGACCGCGCACCGCACACCAACGACGACGACAACGCCGGATTCCCCGTGGAACTGGCTGATCAGAACCCCATCAACGGAGTTCCCGGCTGCGACCGTTTTGTCACCCGCGTGGTGACCGGCATTGACCCGCAGGCACCCACTCCGCCGTGGATGGCATCCCGCCTGCGCCTGGCGGGTATCCGTTCCCTGAGCCTGCCCGTGGACATCTCCAATTACGTGATGCTCGAATACGGCCAGCCACTGCACTTTTACGATCTGGCGCAGGTCCGGGAAAAGATCACGGTGCGCCGTGCCCAGCCCGGGGAAACGCTGACCACCTTGGATGACAAACAGCGGACCCTGGACCCGGAGGATCTACTGATCGCGGATGCCTCCGGACCCATCGGCGTTGCAGGCGTCATGGGCGGAGCCAGCACGGAGGTGGGCGGCCAGACCGCGGATGTTCTGGTGGAGGCAGCTCACTTTGATCCCATCACCATTGCCCGTTCGGCCCGGCGCCACCGCCTGCCGTCGGAGGCCTCCAAGCGTTTTGAACGCGGTGTGGACCCCACCATTCAGGCAGCTGCCGCACAACGCGCGGTGGAATTGTTGGTCCAGTTGGCCGGCGGCACCGCACGGAACGACGCGGGGGACGTCCGCACTGAGCAGCGCCCGCAGCCGCAGCAGGTTCGTCTCAGCGCCACCTACCCCGCGCGGCGCGTGGGTGTGGACTACAGTCCCGAGCGCATCCAGCAGCTACTGACTCAGATCGGCTGCACTCTGGAGGCAGATTCCAACGACGACGACGCCTGGCTGGTCACACCCCCTTCCTGGCGCTCCGACTTGGTGGATCAAGAGGACTTGGCGGAGGAAGTGGCCCGCTTGGATGGCTACCACAAGATTCCTTCGCGCCTGCCGGTGGCACCGCCCGGTCGGGGTCTGACGGAGGACCAGACGGGGCGACGTCGTGTGCTCAACACACTGGCTGCGGCGGGCTTGACCGAGGTGCTGGATTATCCATTCGTGTCCCAAACGGAGAACCAGCTGTGGGGTACCGCCCAGGCCGGGGCCCAGGTGCCCAGCGTCAAACTGTTCAATCCGATGGCAGAGACCAAGGGCCACCTGCGAGTTTCCCTTCTGCCGGCCATGCTGGAGACACTGCGGCGTAATCACTCCCGGGGCTTCCGTGACTTGGCGCTGTTCCAGGCCGGTGTGGTTTTCCTGCCGGGCCAACAGCTGGGTTCGGCCCATGTACCGGCTGGTGCCGTCAAGCTGGATCAAGAGGTCCTGGAAGATCTCAATGCCGGTATCCCTGACCAGCCGTGGCGAGTGGCTGTGGTGCTGGCGGGCCAGGCTGCTGCGCCGTCGCCGGGGGTGAGCCCAGATGCCCTGGACTGGCGGGACGCACTGGATTACGCGGTCATGATCGGGGCGGCCGTGGGCGTGGAGCTGGATATTGCCCAGGGCGCCCACCAGGCCTTCCACCCGGGACGCACCGCGCAGATCAGCACACCGGACGGCCAGCCCGTGGGGTGGGCCGGGGAGTTGCATCCCCAGGTGGTTGCTGCGGGCAATCTGCCCGAACGCACCTGCGCGGTGGAACTGGATCTCAGCGCCATTGTGGCGGCACGTCCCGCCGGTGTGCAGGCCCAAGAGCTTTCGGTGCAGACCGCGGCCACGCAGGATGTGGCGTTGCTGGTGGACCAAGCTCTACCGGCCGGTGAGTTGCTACGAACCCTGAGAGAAGGTGCCGGTGAGCTATTGGAGGACGTCCGGGTTTTTGACGTCTACCAGGGAGAGCGGCTGCCTGCGGGTCAGAAGTCTGTGGCCCTTGCCATGCGATTCCGGGCGCCGGATCGCACGCTGACCGCCGATGAAGCCTCCGCATCACGCCAAGCCGCCGTGGATTTGGCCGCCCAACGTCACGGTGCGGTACTGCGCGGCTGAGCGGTGCAGAATGGGCTCCGCGCGATAGCGTGGAGCCCACGGCACGGTGCACGTAACCAACCCCAGTCCGTGGATCGCAGTGTTGATGGGTTCAAACCCGCCACAGCTGGGATCACGGGTCCGGTAGGAGTAAAACATGGACAAACAGAACCTCTTTGACGATGGCAACGAGCAGTCCGACGTGCTCGGCGGGGACGCCGTGCCCGAACGCGAGGACCAGGAGATTGATTCCCCCTTGGATGCCGCCGCGGAAGGCTCGGGTGCTGGCGGAGATGACCCGCTCCAGGGGTTCAACCGCCTGGATTCCGAGACCGTGAGCGATTCCTCCGTGACCTGGTCATCGGTGGGTGTTGCCATCCTGGGGCTGCTGCTGGCCGTACTGTTGGTGGCTTTCTCCTACAACGCGTTCCAGCGTGCTGATCAACTGCGCGGGTGGGCCAACGACACCTGGGTGGTCAGCGGGCACTACACCAACATGACCAATGCCCTGGAAGGATCGGGCTTCAACCCGGTGTACCAGATTGCCCTCCCGGACGATGCCGAGATCGCCAACCAGCGATTCGACTCCGGGATGGCCGATCCCATCTTCCCGCGCCCGGGCCAGGCCGTTGAGGTGCGCGGCACGGACGTGGGTGAAGTCACCAATGACTTTGAACAGAGCGCAGACATTGTGCTGGGCGTGGAAGACAGCACCCTTCAGGTGCTGGCCACGGAGAAGCAGGGCAGCCTGGACGGAGCCGTGACGGACCGCAGCGTGAGCCAGCAGCAGGTCAAGGGCTGGTTGCTGGCCGGCGCCGCGCTGGTGGTCTTGGCAGCAGGCATTGGGGGCGCCGTGTGGTTGCGCCGCCGGGACCGCGGTTAGGGCCTGGGCGGCACCACGTCTCAGGGCGTGAGCAGCAACTTGCCCTGCGTGCCCCGTGATTCCAGGTCTGTGTGCGCGGAGGCTGCATCCTCCAGCGGATAGCTGCCGCCCACTCGCACGGTCAACCCGTTCTGGATGGCTTGGAACAGGTCATTCGCGCGCCACTGCAGTTCCTCCGGGGAACGCAAGTAGGCATTGAGTGACGGTCGAGTGACGTACAGCGATCCCATGGCATTGAGTCGTTGGAGATCAAAGGGTGGAACCTGCCCGGAAGCGCCACCAAAGAGCACCACGGTGCCGCGTGTTGTGGTTGCAGCCAGAGACTCGTCAAATGTTGTTCTGCCCACGGAGTCATACACCACGTCTGCACCCTGGCCCTGGGTGAGGTCCATGACGGCGTCGGCAAAACCGTCATAGGGCAACACATGGTCAGCGCCCAGTGAGCGTGCGGTGTCCGCCTTGTCCTGGCTGGAGGTGAGCCCAATGACCGTTGCCCCCAGCTGCTTCATGTACTGGATGGCCAGCCCGCCCACCCCACCGGCTGCGGCCGTGATCACGGCGGTGGTTTCAGGACCCACGGGGTAGGTGGAACGGGTGAGGTAATGCGCGGTGAAGCCTTGCAGGGGGAGCGCGCCGGCGTCGTCGTCGCTGATGTGATCAGGCACGGCAACGGCCTGTTCGGCATTGACCAGGAACTTCTGGGCGTAGGTGCCTGACCCCTGAGAGGTCATCACGCGCTGACCCACGGAAAGTTGGGTGACGCCTTCGCCCACAGCCTCTACCACGCCGCTGCCTTCGGAGCCCAGGAGGAAGGGGAGCTCGACGTCGTAGACACCCTCACGCTGATAGGTCTCAATGAAGTTGACGCCGGTGCGCACGGTGTTCACCAGGACTTGGCCGGGTTGCGGTGTGGGGTCTTGGATTTCGTCGAGCGTTAGGACACCGGGGCCGCCGTGTTCGTGAATTCGGACTGCTCGCATGGGATTGCCGCTCCTCACCGTTCATGTGGCTGCGCCGCGTGACCGCAACGGTCGCGTGGCCTGAACTCCGAGCCTATCGCTGTCACCACCGCACCGCACTTGTATAAATATCGACACGACTGCATAACTTTGCGTATGGTGGTGGGCATGACCATTTCGGTAGCTGTTTCCGGAGCCACCGGCTATGCAGGCGGGGAAGTTCTGCGCCTGCTGGCCAACCACCCTGACGTGCAGGTGGGTGCCGTTGCCGCGCACTCCAACGCCGGGCAACGCCTGGGCGATCTGCAACCCCATTTGCAGGCTTTTGCAGACCGGATTCTTGTGGAGTCCACGGTGCAGACGTTGGCGGGGCACGACGTCGTTTTTCTGGCCCTTCCGCACGGCCGTTCGGGGGAGATTGCTGCACAGTTGCCGGAGGGCACTGTTGTGATTGATGCGGCTGCGGACCATCGCTTGGAATCTGCTGCCGCTTGGCAGGAGTTCTACGGCTCGGAGCATGCCGGCACCTGGCCGTACGGGCTTCCGGAGATGATTGTGGACCCCCACGGAACGCGGCAGCGGGAGCGGCTGGAGGGGCAGTCGCGCATTGCCGTCCCGGGCTGTTATCCCACCGGCTCACAGCTGGCGCTGGCTCCCGCGGTGGCAGCTGGGGCGGTGGAGACCACGGACATCGTGATTGTGGCGGCCTCCGGAACCTCCGGGGCGGGGAAAGCCCTCAAACCACATTTGCTGGGGGCGGAGGTCATGGGAAACATGACCGCCTACGGCGTGGGCGGAGTGCACCGGCACACACCGGAAATCGAGCAGGGGCTCAGCTGGGCGGCCGGTGGCCGGGAGGTCACCATCTCCTTCACCCCCACCTTGGCGCCCATGCCGCGTGGCATTCTCACGACGGCGACCGCCCGCCTCACCGATGTCTTTTCCGGTGAGCAGTTACGCCAGTTCTATCTGGACACCTACCGGGAGGAGCCCTTTGTGCACGTTCTGCCGGAGGGACAGATGCCCACCACACAAGCTGTCCTGGGTTCCAACCACGTACAGCTCCAGGTGGTCACGGATCAACGCGCCGGGCGTGTGATCGTGGTGGCAGCTCTGGACAACCTGACCAAGGGCACCGCCGGTGGTGCCATTCAATCCATGAACATTGCCTTGGGTCTGCCTGAGCAGACCGGTTTGACACAGCAGGGAGTGGCGCCGTGAACACCCACCAACACCCGTCTCAGAACCCGGGCGCTGGAATGCCCGTTGCCACGGACCGCGGGGTGACCGCAGCCACAGGCTTCCGGGCCGCCGGGGTGACAGCCGGCTTCAAGACCTCCGGCAAGCCGGATTTTACCCTGGTGGTCAACGACGGCCCCCGGGCCAGCGTGGGCGCGGTGTTCACCAGCAACAGGGTGGCGGCGGCTCCCGTTCACTGGTCCCGTCAAGTGGTGGCGGACGGTGCTGCCCGCGCCGTGGTGCTCAACTCCGGGGGTGCCAATGCGTGCACCGGACCGCAAGGCTTCCAAACGTCCCACACCACCGCCGAGTTGGTGGGGGAAGCCCTGGAGGTCGGTGCAGGGGATGTGGTGGTCTGCTCCACGGGCCTGATCGGCGAGCAACTTGACCTGGAGACCATTCGGGGCGGTGTGCCTCCGGTGGTGGCAGCATTGGCGCAGGACGACGACGCCGGACTGGCCGCCGCCACAGCCATCATGACCACGGACACCGTGCCCAAGCAGGCGGCCTGTCACAGCAGTGAAGGCTGGAGCGTGGGCGGAATGGCCAAGGGTGCGGGCATGCTGGCTCCGGGGTTGGCCACCATGTTGGTGGTGATCACAACGGACGTAGCCTTGGAGTCATCTGTGTTGCAACGGTGCCTGGAAGAAGCCTGCGCTCAGACCTTTGACCGGACGGATTCAGACGGGTGCATGTCCACCAATGACACGGTGGTGCTCATGGGTTCGGGGGCCAGCCGTGCGGCTGTGGATGAGTCCGAGTTCTTACAGGCGTTGACCGCTGTGTGTCACAGCCTGGCTTCACAGCTGATCCGGGATGCCGAAGGTGCCAGCCACGACATCCTGATCACCACGTACAACGCGGTGACAGAAGCTGATGCGGAGGAAGTCTCCCGAGCTGTGGCGCGCTCCAACCTGTTCAAGACCGCGATCTACGGCAATGATCCCAACTGGGGACGGGTGCTCTCAGCGGTGGGTACCACGGCGGCCGTTTTTGACCCCGATGAGTTGGACGTGACCATCAACGGCGTCACCGTGTGCCGTGACGGCATGATCGGTGACTCACGTGATGGCGTTGACCTGGCGGCACAGCGCCAGGTGGAAGTTCTCATTGACCTCAAAGTCGGCGCCCATGAGGCCACCATCTGGACCAACGACCTCACCCACGATTACGTGGAAGAAAACAGCGCCTACTCCACCTGAGCTGCATGCTCAGCCGTGCACCCACCTCTCCCGCCACAAACCCTGGAGATTCCCATGACAACCCCCATGGACCGATTCGCCTCCGCCAAGCTCAAGGCCGGTGTGCTGATGGAGGCCCTGCCGTGGATCACACGTTTCTCCGGCAGCACCATGGTGTTCAAATACGGTGGCAATGCCATGGTCTCCGACCAACTGCGCCGAGCCTTTGCCGCAGACATGGTGTTTTTGCGCTCGGTGGGCATCCAGCCCGTGGTCGTTCACGGCGGCGGACCGCAGATCAACGCCATGCTGGATCGGTTGGGCATTGAATCCGAGTTCCGTGGTGGATTGCGGGTGACCTCACGGGAAGCCATTGATGCCATCCGCATGGTGCTCACGGGACAGGTGCAGCGTGAATTGGTGTACCTGATCAATTCAACCGGGCCGTACGCCGTCGGACTCTCCGGGGAGGATGCCTCCCTGTTCAACGCGGTGCGGCGGGGAACCGTGGTGGACGGGGAGGAAGTGGACCTGGGCCATGTGGGTGAAGTGGTCTCTGTGAATCCGGAACCTCTGCGCCGCCTCATTGCCAACGGCAACATCCCGGTGATCTCCTCCATTGCCCCGGAGGTGGATGCACACGGCAATGTGACCGGGGAAGTGCTCAACATCAACGCGGACACGGCAGCGGCTGCCGTGGCGGTGGCACTGCAGGCTGAGAAGTTTGTGGCCCTGACCGATGTGGAAGGGCTCTACGCCCACTGGCCAGACCGCGACTCTTTGATTGCCTCCCTCACCGCAGGTGAACTGCGTGAGCTCTTGCCGTCCCTGCAATCGGGAATGATCCCCAAGATGGAAGCTGCTCTGGCAGCCGTGGACGGTGGCGTGGGGCGAGCCACCATTGTGGATGGGCGGGAGGCCCATTCGGTTCTCCTGGAGATCTTCACCGACCGAGGCATTGGCACTGAAGTTCGCGCGGACGGCACCGCCCCGGCCGTGCCCCCATCCGTGCTTGCCCCCACCTTGGAAACACCCGTGGCGGACACGGCCGCACTTCAGGTCATTGTCCCAGACTCGCAAGGAAAGACATCATGAGTGCCGTCCCAGCCAACACCGCACCTGCGCTCACGCAAGAGCAACTTCTGGATCGGTACAAGTCCCACCTGCTCAACGTTTTTGGTACCCCGCAAGCTGTTCTGGTTCGTGGTGAAGGCTCCCGAGTCTGGGATGCAGATGGTGAAGAACTACTGGATCTCCTGGGCGGGATTGCCGTCAACGTCCTGGGGCACGCTCATCCTGCGTGGTCGCGGGCAGTCAGCGAGCAGGCTCAGACCTTGAGCCATGTCTCCAATTTCTTCACGTCCCCGCAGCAGATCGAACTGGCAGATCGTCTTCTGGGAATCGCCGGCGCGCCTCATGGTTCACATGTGTTCTTTGCCAACTCCGGGGCGGAGGCCAATGAGGCGGCTTTCAAACTGGCCCGCCGCAACGGCCGGCACAACCCGGGACCGGATGGCCCGCGCACCAAGGTGGTGGCCGTCAACGGGTCATTCCACGGGCGGACCATGGGAGCTTTGGCACTGACCGCCAAGAAGGCCTACCGCGAACCTTTTGAACCCCTGCCCGGAGGCGTGATCCACATTGATCCCACTCTTGAAGCCCTGGAAGCGGTCATGGACGCAACGGTTTCCGCAGTCATTGTGGAGCCCATTCGCGGGGAGCAAGGCGTGCACGTCCTTCCGGAAGGATGGTTGCAGCGGGCCCGGGAGCTGACCCGCGAACACGCAGCGTTGTTGATCGTGGATGAGGTGCAAACCGGAATCGGGCGGACTGGCGAGTGGTTGGCCGCACCTGCGCAACTGAACCCCGGTGAACTGCCGGATGCGATCACCTTGGCCAAGGGACTCGGTGGCGGCTTCCCCATCGGTGCCATGATCACCGTGGGCCAAGAGGTCTCCGACTTGCTCACCCCCGGACAGCACGGCACCACGTTCGGTGGCAACCCGCTGGCCACAGCAGCTGGTCTTGCCACACTCAACGTCATCCAGGATGAAGATCTGATGACAAACGTTCGTTCTGTTTCCAAGGTGCTGGCTGACGGCTTGAACGGTCTGGAGGACGTCCAGGAGGTCCGTGACCACGGGTTCCTCATCGGCGCGGACCTCAGCGATCAACGCCCTGAAAGTGAGCAAGCCAGATCACCGCTGGGTGCAGCCGTGGTGGCCGCTGCGCGCTCGCAGGGCTTCATCATCAACAGCACGGGGGCTGCCACCCTCCGGTTGGCCCCGGCCCTGAACCTGAGCCAGGATCAGGCCGAGGCCTTTGTCAACGCGTTGCCCGGGATCATCACGCAGGCCCGGCAGGCAGCCGAACAGGCTTGAGGCCTGGCCCGGATCATCACCAAACCGACCCTTACGAACATCACAACACCAGGAGCATCACCATGCTGCGGCATTTCCTGCGGGACACCGACCTGACTCCAGCCGAACAAGCGGAGGTTCTTGATCTGGCAGACCAGGTCAAGGCTGAGCGCTGGCGGCATCAACCCCTGGCCGGTCCGCAGACCGCCACCGTGATTTTTGACAAGACCTCCACCCGGACCCGTTTCTCCTTTGCTGCGGGCATTGCAGACCTGGGCGGACAACCGTTGATCGTGAACCCGGGCGAGGCTCAGCTGGGGGTGAAGGAGTCCATCTCTGACACCGCCCGGGTGCTTTCGCGCATGGTTTCGCTGATCGTGTGGCGGACCTTTTCTCAGGCCGGTGTTGACCAGATGGCTGAGCACGCCACGGTGCCCGTGATCAATGCACTGTCGGATGAGTACCACCCCTGCCAGATCTTGGCGGATTTGCAGACCATCCGGGAGCACAAGGGGGCAACTCAGGGGCTCAACTTTGCTTACGTGGGGGACGCTGCCAACAACATGGCCAATTCCTATGCGTTGGGGATGGCCACCGCTGGAATGAACGTTCGCATTGCCGGTCCGGAAGGGTATTTGCCTGATCCCGCCGTTGTTGAGGCGGCACGGGAACGGGCGCAGGAGACGGGAGCGGAGGTGTTGGTCACCACTGATCCGGCCGAGGCTCTGGCCGGGGCGGATGTGGTCTGTACGGACACCTGGATTTCCATGGGGCAGGAGTCGGAGACGGCCGACCGGGCTGAGGTGTTCCGGCCCTACACCGTGGATCAGGCCGCCATGGATCAGGCGGCGGCAGGGGCCATTTTCCTCCACTGCCTTCCGGCCTACCGGGGTTCGGAGGTGACGGCTGAGGTGATCGACGGCCCGCAGTCGGTGGTTTTTGATGAAGCTGAGAACCGGTTGCACGCGCAGAAGGCTCTGATGATTTGGTTGCTGGCCCAGTCAGGGCGTTACAACCTGGGCAATGCAGCGGTGCAGTCGTGAGCATTCCAGCCACCAAAACGGCTCGCCAGGCTCGCATCGTGGCGCTCGTGACAGCTGGGTCCGTGCATTCCCAGGCCGAGCTGGCGGAACTGTTGGGCAAGGACGGGTTGCAGGTCACCCAAGCCACGCTTTCCCGCGACCTGGTGGAACTGGGAGCGGTACGGGTTCGGGACACCTCCGGCACTCTGGTGTACGCGGTCCCGCAACCGGGCTCCGGCGACGTCGTTGTGGGTGGGGAGAAGATTTCTGAAGCCCTGGACGCACGGTTGGCCAGTTTGTGCAAGGAACTCCTGGTGACCGCGGAGGCATCTGCCAACCTGGTCATGCTGCGCACCCCGCCGGGGGCGGCCCAGTATTTTGCCTCCGTGATTGATCAATCAACTCTGCATCCCGTGTTGGGCACCATTGCCGGAGATGACACCATCATGGTGGTCACCCGCGACCCGGATGGCGGGCAAGAACTGGCCGCGCACTTCCTAGCGCTGACCACTCGTGATTGACCCCGTACTGATCCGCAACCCGAGGATTTTCTGTGACTAACCTGGCCACACTCCTGACCAATTCAGCTCAGCGTCATCCGCACAACACTGCTTTTCGCAGTGAGACGCAGTCCATCAGTTACCGGCAGTTGGATCAGCTCACGGACGCCATGCACCGGCAGTTGCAAGACCTGGGTGTGCAACCGGGGGACCGGGTGGCGGTGATCGCCCCCAATGTGGCGGCCATGCCCATTGCCTATTACGGCATCCTCAAAGCCGGAGCCGTGGTGGTCCCACTGAACCCGCTGCTGACCGGACGCGAACTGGAGGGGCTGTTCCGGGACGCTGAGGTCAGCGCCGTCCTGGTCTTCCAGGTGATGGCGGAGCAGGTGCGCGCTGTGGTGGATGGAATGCGGGAAGAGATTGCAGTGCTCACCCTGGATGCGGCCGCAGGAACTACCCGCGACGCCGATGGCCACCTTCCCGCCGAATCCTCCACCGGTGCTGGCCCGAAAATGGTGCAGCGCGGTGACGATGACCTGGCAGTGCTGCTCTACACCTCCGGGACCACAGGTACTCCCAAGGGCGCCATGCTGACGCACCACAATTTGAGCTCAAACGCGTGGATGACCACCCGGATGTTCGACTACCGTCCGGAGGACGTGTTCCTGGGAGCGCTGCCGTTTTTCCACGTGTTCGGTCAGACCGTGGTCCTCAATGCCGTCATTGCGGTGGGAGCCAGCGTGAGTGCCGTGGCCGCCTTCCAACCGCGGTCGGTTCTCAAACAGGTCAAGGCGCACGGGATCACACGATTTGTGGGTGTGCCGTCCATGTTCGTGGCCGTCAACAGCCTCCAGCGCGCTGATCGTGAGCAGTACCCAGCGTTGGTCAATGCCATCTCCGGCGGGGCCTCCATTCCGGTGGAGGTGCTCAAAGAGTTTGAAACTCTGTTCGGAGTGACCCTGTACGAAGGCTACGGGCTGTCCGAAACTTCACCCGTGGTGTGCTTCAACCATCCCGTGAATGAGCGTGTGCCCGGGTCCATCGGCACAGCGTGTGAAGGCGCGGAGGTGCGGATCCTTGACGATTCCGGCCGGGAGGTCCCGCGCGGTGAGATCGGTGAACTGGCGGTCCGCGGACAGTTTGTGATGGCCGGGTATTGGAAACAGCCGGAGATCACCGCAAAGTCCTTCACCGGTGAGTTCTTCCGTACCGGGGACGTGGGCAGGCAGGATGAAACCGACCGGTTCTTCATTGTGGACCGCAAGAAAGACATGATCCTGCACAACGGCTACAACGTGTATCCCCGCGAAATCGAGGAAATCCTCTACGAACACCCCGCGGTCCATGAGGCTGCGGTGGTGGGCCAGGGAGACATCACCGTGGGGCAGGACGTGGTGGCCTGCATTGTCCTCACCGACGACGCCGATGCTGACACCGTGGTGACCGAACTGCGCCACGCGGCCCGGGAGGGTCTTGCCGTCTACAAGCGCCCCAAGCACTACCGGGTGATGGAGGCCCTGCCCAAGGGCCCCACGGGCAAAATCCTCAAGCGTGAGATCACAGTGGAATAGGCAAAAAGCATGAAAGACTAGGACTTATGCGTGAAACGTGTGGAGTTCTGGCGTGGCCCCTGACGGTGATCGCGGTGCTTGTCCTGGTCATCGGTCTGTACTTCCAAAGCACATGGTGGATGCTGTCCACCCCTGTGGCGCTCGGCGGTGCCATTACGGCGGGACTGTCGCATCGCTACGTTGCCATGGCTATTTCCATAGCTGTAATAGCTGTTTTGTTTGCGGTGATGCTCGTCTTTGCCCCCTGAATGAGTGACCTTGGCGCATGTCACCCATACTGGATCAACAACTCCAACACCTCGGCGCGCCCGAATTCACGGGCCACGTCCTGCGCGTGCTGGTACCCGGTGTCCTGGCGGGCACCAGCCTCCAGCAACATCCGGGTGATGGACTGGTTGCCGCGAAACACCGCGCAGATCAAGGCCGTGAAGCCCATGTCTGACACGCGTTCCGTGTCCGCACCGTGTTCCAGGAGCATGGCCACTGTCTGCGGGTGCTCGTGGTAGGCCGCCAGGTTCAGCAAAGTGTCACCCTTGCCGTTGGTCAGATTCACGGGCACCCCCTGCTCCACGGCGGAAGCCAGGTACTCCGTTCTGCCTTCGCGTGCGGCATCGAACATGGACTGCAGCAGTTCCAACTCAGCGGGGGTCAGCTCCGGGGTGCCTCCTGCGTCCTGTGAGGCGGTGTGGGAATTGTGGTGGCTCATGCCTCCATTGTGTTCCGTCCCGCCGACACCCTTAGACTGTGGCGCACGTCACGATCAGTTTTCGGGAGGATTCCATGACCAATTTGGCCACCTTGTTGACCATCACCGCTGCTGAACATCCAGACCGGGTCATGGTCAAACTTGACGACTCCCAGCTGACCTTTGCTCAGGTGAATCAGCTCAGCGCCTGCTTTGCCGGCCAGTTGGCGCGCGCAGGCGTGAACGAAGGCGACCGCGTGGCCATCATCCTGCCCAACGTTCCCCATGTGCCGGTGATCTACAACGCCATCCTCAAACTCGGGGCGATTGTGGTTCCCCTGAACCCGCTGCTGACTCAGCGTGAAGTTGCCTATCACCTGGAAGATTCGCAAGCGGTGGCGGTGGTGGTCTGGGAAACCATGGCGCAGACCGCCGCGGAGGCCGCCGGGGATCGCACCGTGATCACCGTGCTGCCGGGCAGCTTGGCTGAGATTGCCGCAGAGCAACCTCACGGTGAGATTGCACCGAAAGACGAGGACGACGTCGCTGTGCTGCTCTACACCTCCGGGACCACGGGACGCCCCAAGGGAGCCATGCTGACCCACCGCAACATGCGCACCAATGCGGAGCTGGTGGTGGAGCTGTTCAACATCACACCCGGGGATGTGATGTTTGGCGGGCTGCCGTTCTTCCATGTGTTTGGTCAGACCGTGGCCATGAATGCCGTGGCTGCAGCTGGGGCCTCCGTGACCTTGCTCCCCAGATTTGAACCCGTCAAAGCCGTGGACGTTCTGGAACGCGACGCCGTGACATTGGTGGCTGCGGTGCCCTCCATGCACATCGCCATGGTCCAGGAGGCTGTGAAGCGCAAGGTTGAGGAGTTCCCGCACATCCGCGGGCTGATTTCCGGGGGCTCGCCGCTGCCGGTGGAGGTGTTGCGCCGGGCGGAAAAGATGTTTGGCGCTCCCGTGTTGGAGGGCTACGGGCTCTCCGAAACCTCACCCGTGGTGTGCTTCAACCAGTTCGACGGACCCCGCGCAGCCGGTTCCATAGGAACTCCGGTGCGCGGTGCCGAACTGCGTGTGGTGGACGCACTGGGGGATGAAGTACCCGTGGGGGAGGTGGGAGAGATCGCCATTTCTGGCCAGTACGTCATGGCCGGATACTGGCGAAAAGAAGAAGCCACGGCGGAGGCCATCCGGGACGGGTGGTTCCACTCCGGAGATCTGGGCCGTAAGGACCAGGACGGCCTGTTCTACATTGTGGATCGTATGAAGGACATGATCATCCGCGGTGGCTACAACGTGTATCCGCGTGAAGTTGAAGAAGTCATCTTTGAGTTTGACGGTGTCTCCGAATGCGCCGTGATCGGCGTGGAGGACGAGCGACTGGGGCAGGAGGTGGCCGCCGTCGTCGCCTTTGTGGAGCAGCCGGAGGACGTGGAAGCTGTGGTGGCAGCATTGGATGAGCACGTGCGGGCGCAATTGGCCAACTACAAAGTGCCGCGGGTGTGGCAGATTGTGGAATCCCTGCCCAAGGGACCCACCGGCAAAATCCTCAAACGCAGTATTGAAGTGGACCGCGGAGCCGTGCGAACCGGCAGCAGTGCATAAATACACTGTGGTGTGTATAGTCATGCACAAACGTCGAGCGAACTGACATCAAGGAGAATTTTCGTGACCGAGCGCGTTGTACTCGCCTACTCAGGCGGTCTGGACACTTCCGTGGCCATCGGCTGGATCGGTGAAGCCACCGGAGCGGAGGTCATTGCCTGTGCCGTGGACGTTGGACAGGGCGGCGAGGATCTGGAGTCCATCCGCCAGCGAGCCCTGGACTGTGGTGCCGTGGAGGCCGTGGTGGCAGATGCCCGTGACGAGTTCGCCAACGAATACTGCATGCCGGCGTTGAAAGCCAACGGCCTCTACATGGATTCCTACCCGT
The DNA here is from genome assembly GCF_030538595.1 of Kocuria sp. Taxonomy (GTDB): domain Bacteria; phylum Actinomycetota; class Actinomycetes; order Actinomycetales; family Micrococcaceae; genus Kocuria. The sequence goes on along the minus strand of NZ_JAUNTS010000008.1, from coordinate 8,262 downwards.
TGGTCTCCGCAGTGTCCCGACCGGTGATCGTCAAGCACCTGGTGGATGCCGCCAAGAAGTTCGGTGCCACCACCGTGGCCCACGGCTGCACCGGCAAGGGCAATGATCAGGTCCGTTTTGAGGTGGGCATTCAGACCTTGGGCCCGGACCTCAAGTGCATTGCACCCGTTCGTGACCTGGCTCTGACCCGCGAAAAGGCCATCGACTACGCCGAGCGCAACGATTTACCGATTGCCACCACCAAGAAAAACCCGTTCTCCATTGACCAGAACGTGTGGGGCCGCGCCATTGAAACCGGCTTCCTGGAGGACATCTGGAACGCCCCCACCAAGGACGTCTACGACTACACGGATGACCCCGCCTTTGCCCCGGCACCCGATGAAGTGGTGCTGACCTTCTCCCAGGGCATCCCCGTAGCCATCGACGGCCGCCCCGTGACCCCCCTGGAAGCCATCCAGGAGATGAACCGCCGCGCCGGTGCACAGGGTGTTGGCCGGATCGACATTGTTGAAGACCGTCTGGTGGGCATCAAATCCCGTGAAATCTACGAAGCCCCCGGTGCCATGGCCCTGATCGCCGCTCACCAGGAGCTGGAAAACGTCACCATCGAACGCGAACAGGCCCGCTTCAAGAAGACCGTGGGTCAGCGCTGGACCGAACTGGTCTACGACGGCCAGTGGTTCTCCCCGCTGAAGAAGTCCCTGGACGTGTTCCTGGACGACACCCAGCGCTACGTCAACGGCGACATCCGCATGACCCTGCACGCAGGCAAAGCCACTGTGACCGGGCGCCGTTCGGACACCTCCCTGTACGACTTCAACCTGGCCACCTACGACGAAGGCGACTCGTTCGATCAGTCCCAGGCCCGCGGGTTCATCGAACTTTTCGGCATGTCCTCCAAGGTGGCCTCCGCCCGCGACCAGCGCCTGGCCGCCGACGGTCTCTGATCGTTCGTACACCGGCTGTGGCACAGGCCCCTTGACCTGCTTCGCTTGACGGTCCGCGGGACCTCTGCCACCTCCCGTTTCACACTGACGACGACGGGCGCCCTCCTTGGCCTGCTTCGCTTGACGGCCTACGGAGGGCGCCCGTCGTCGTCTTCTGCCCATAGGAAATCCTGGACTACCTCCGAGGGCGGGTTGGTGGGGGCTTCCGTAGACCGTCAAGCGAAGCAGGTCAAGGAAGCCCCCACCAATTCGCCCGCCGCAGCGGTGAGAGCTTTCGGGAAGCAGGCTAAGGAGGGTGAGCGTTAGCACGCGGGTGAAGGCACGTATTCTGGTTCCAGTATTTCTGGACGCAACACGAGGGGAAGCATGACCGAGCACGTCAAGCACGGGACCAATGAGGGTGCGCTGTGGGGTGGGCGTTTTGCCGGTGGGCCGGATCAGGCGCTCGCGGCACTGTCCAAGTCCACGCAGTTCGATTGGCGGTTGGCTCCGTACGACATCGCAGGCTCTCGTGCGCACGCTCGGGTGCTGCACCGGGCGGGGCTGCTGGATGATTCTGAACTGGCAGGCATGATCGACGCCCTGGACCGCTTGGAAACGGATGTTCGTTCTGGTGCCTATGCCCCAGCGGAATCTGATGAGGACGTGCACGGTTGTTTGGAGCGCGGTTTGATCGAGCGTGCGGGACCGGAACTGGGTGGGAAGCTGCGGGCGGGACGCTCACGCAATGACCAGATCGCCACCCTGGGGCGGATGTATCTGCGCGATCACGCCTCCATCATTGCCAAGAACCTCCTGGACGTTGTTCGTGCGTTGATCGCCCAGTCGGAAGCTCACCCGTATGCGCCCATGCCGGGGCGTACCCACATGCAGCACGCCCAGCCGATTCTGCTCTCCCACCACCTGCTGGCGCACGCCTGGGCCATGGTGCGCGACGTCGAACGTTTTGTGGACTGGGATGCCCGCGCTGCGGTGTCTCCCTATGGCTCCGGGGCGTTGGCGGGTTCCACGCTGGGACTGGACCCCAACGCCGTGGCCGATGAACTGGGCTTTGACTCCGCGGTGTTCAACTCCATTGACGGCACGGCCTCCCGTGACGTGTACGCCGAGTTCGCGTGGGTCTGCGCCATGCTCTCCGTGGATGTCTCCCGGATTTCGGAGGAGATCACCACCTGGGCCACCAAGGAGTTCTCCTTTGCCACGCTGCATGACTCCTTCTCCACGGGATCCTCGATCATGCCGCAGAAGAAAAACCCTGATGTGGCAGAGCTGGCCCGCGGTAAGGCCGGGCGGCTGATCGGCGACTTGACGGGGTTGCTGGCCACCCTCAAAGCCCTACCACTGGCGTACAACAGGGATCTGCAGGAGGACAAAGAACCGGTCTTTGATGCCATTGACCAGCTGGAAGTCCTGCTCCCGGCTGTCTCCGGCATGGTGGCCACCCTGACCTTCAACACCGAGCGGATGGCTGATCTGGCGCCGCAGGGCTTTGCGCTGGCCACAGATATTGCCGAATGGTTGGTGCGCCAGGGGGTGCCCTTCCGGGACGCCCACGAAATTTCCGGTGACGCCGTGCGCGTGTGCGAACAGCGCGAGATTGAACTGTGGGATCTCAGCGATGAAGATTTTGCCGCCATTGATCCGCGCCTCACCCCGGACGTGCGGGAAGTCTTGACCCTGGAGGGCTCCCTGAACAGCCGCTCATCCCAAGGGGGAACGGGCCCGGAGGCCGTGGCCCACCAGCTGGCAGCGCTCAAACAGCGTGTGGCAGCCCTGGAGAGCTTCGAGAATCGTCAGCCGGTCATTGCCTCCTGACGTGGACCCCGCTCTGCTGGCCCTGCTGCAGGAACCCGCACCGCAGGTGGCGCCCCAACTCCTGGGCGCCATTCTGCGTCACACCACCGCTGAGGGCACCGTGGCGCTGCGCCTCACCGAGGTTGAAGCCTACGGTGGGCCACAGGACTCCGACCTGCCAGATCCCGGCGCACACACCTACCGCGGCCGTACCGCCCGCAACTCCTCCATGTTTGGAGCGGCTGGGCACATTTACGTGTACTTCACGTATGGGATGCACCACGCCGTGAACCTGGTGTGCCGCCCGGAGGGAACGGCTGGCGGCTGCCTGATCCGCGCCGGTGAGGTGGTGGAGGGTGTGGAGTTGGCGCGACGTCGTCGTTCGGCTCGCCGTCGTACCCCCGTGCCGGACGCGGCGCTGGCCCGCGGTCCGGGCAACGTGGCCCAAGCGCTGGGCCTGACCCTGGCCGACGACGGCGCTCCGCTCACCTCCGACCCTCACCTTCCCGGCGTGCACCTGGAGTTGGCGCAGAAACCCGTGGACGCGGTGGTCACAGCGCGCACTGGGGTGTCCGGTCCGGGCGGTGACGGGCAACAGTTTCCGTGGCGTTTTGCCGCCGTCGGGGACAAAACCGTGTCCCCGTACCGGGCTGCGGCAGTACGTCGGCGGTCGGCACAGTCCTGAGCTGAGCCTGACAGGCCCACAAGCCGCTACCATGGCGCGTGTGAATCAGCAGCAGACCGCACAGCCTTCCGAATCCGTTGAGCAGATGATCGACCGCTTGTGTGCCAAGATCCCCGACTATCCGGAACCGGGGGTGCTTTTCCGAGACCTCACTCCGTTGTTTGCAGACGGCGCTGGATTCAAGCGCACGGTGGATGCGCTCGCGGATGCTTTCGACGGTCAATTTGACTGCGTGGCCGGGGTCGAGGCCCGTGGATTTTTGCTGGCCGGTGCCATTGCCAACACCGCTGGTTGCGGTGTGCTGCCGGTGCGCAAGGAGGGCAAGCTGCCCCGGGAGACCTACCAGCAGAGCTACCAGCTGGAGTACGGTTCGGCCACCCTGGAGGTGCACACGGACGATCTCCCGCGGGGTTCCCGAGTCCTGGTGGTGGATGACTTGCTGGCCACGGGTGGCACGCTGGAGGCCACCGGTCACCTGTTGCATCGCGCTGGGCTTCACATTGCGGGCTTTGGTTTGGTGATGGAACTGACTGAGCTGCGCGGGCGGGCCAAACTGGGTGGACACCGGGTGCGTGCGCTCTACCGGGTGTGAGTTGCCCGGTAGCTGACTAATATGGTGGGCCGGTATTCAGCGGAGGAGAACATTCCCATGACCGAGGTCACCACCACGCAGGCATCCCAGGCGGTGGAACGCCAACTGGAGTTGGAACGCGAGTATGTGCGGGTGCTCTACGCCCGCCTGGACGCTTTGCGGACCGAAAAGTCTGAGGAGCTGGCCAAGGTGCGCCGCACCGAGACCGGCAGCAATCACCAGAGCCGTTCCGAGCGGGACGCCTTTGCCACGCATTATGAAGACCGCTTGGCGCAGCTGAACTCCGTGGATCATCGGCTGGTCTTCGGGCGCCTGGATGCCACGGATGACGACGGCGATCACCCCCGTTACATCGGACGCATCGGGTTGGCCACGGAGGACCATCAGCGATTGATGGTGGACTGGCGCGCTCGGGAAGCCGCCGCGTTCTACCAGGCCACCGCGCGGCATCCCATGGGAGTGCGACGCCGCAGGCATCTGATCCTGGATGGCCGCGATGTCACCGCCATCGAGGATGACGTACTGGACCCCACCATGCTGGGGGAAGAGGGCGTGCTGCAGGGTGAAGGGGCGTTGTTGGCGGCACTGAACTCCAAACGCACGGGACGGATGACGGACATTGTCTCCACCATCCAGGCCGAACAAGACCGCATCATTCGTGCACCGCTGCCGGGCGTGCACGTGGTTCAGGGCGGCCCCGGGACTGGTAAGACCGCCGTGGCACTGCACCGTGCGGCGTATTTGCTTTATGAACACCGTGAGCGGCTGCGTAAGTCGGGGGTACTGATTGTCGGTCCGTCGTCGTCGTTCCTGTGGTACATCGACCGGGTGCTGCCGTCCCTGGGGGAGACGGGTGTGGTCATGTCCTCCTTGGCGGACCTGTACCCGGGGATTCACGGTGCGCCCGAGCGCGACCGTGAGGTGGCTCGGATCAAGGCCAGCCTGGACATGACGGAGGTGATCCGGCAGGCGGTCAGGGATCGGCAAAAGGTTCCCGCCAAGGATCAGGTGCTGCGCGCCGATTCTTACGATGTAGTGCTTCCGCGCAAACTGGTGCGTCGCGCACGGGACAAGGCCCGTGCCACCGGCAAACCGCATAATCAGGCGCGCACCACATTCGTGAAGATCGTTCTGCGGGAACTGGCGGAGAAGCTGGGTCAGGATCTGAACAAACGTTCGGGCAATGTGATGGATCGTTCCTACTTGATGGAGGATCTGCGCCAGGCTCCGGAGGTGCGCAAGGCGCTGAATCTGTGCTGGCTGCCGCTGTCCCCGGAGACCTTGGTGCGGCAGCTGTTCGCCAAGCGGCACTACCTGGATTCGGCTTTCAGGCACTATTCACAGCGTCAGCGCGACCTCCTGGCCCGCGATGCAGAGGCTGATCTGACCGTGGCAGATGTGCCTCTGCTGGATGAGGCGGCCGAGCTGCTGGGTGATCTGGAGGAAGCCGGGGTGCGTTTCCGGACTTCGGAGGCCGAACGCGCCAAAGCCACGGAGAACGCTGAAAAGGCGCTCTACAACATGCACCAGTCCTTGGAGGATGTTGGCGTGGACGGTGTGGTCACCGCGGCGGACCTGACTGCTTTCAATGCGGAATCTGAGTACCGGATGACTGCTGCTGAAGCAGCTCATGCGGATCGGACCTGGGCTTACGGCCACGTGGTGGTGGATGAGGCGCAGGAGCTCACGCCCATGCAGTGGCGGGTACTCATGCGCCGCTGTCCCATGAAGTCTTTTACCGTGGTGGGAGACATTGCCCAGGGTGGGTCCGCAACGGCAGCAACCTCCTGGGAAGCAGCCTTGCAACCTTTTGTGGGGGACCGCTTTGTGCTGGATGAACTCACGGTCAACTACCGCACCCCGGCTGCCATTTCTGAAGCCGCAGTGGCGGTGGCCCGCGCAGCCGGCTTGGAGATCTCCACCCCACAGGCAGTTAGGGAGGGTGAACCTCCCGTGGTCACACAGTTGCCTGCGGACACGGATGCGGAGCGCCTGGCGCAAGTGGTGGCCGATCAGACTGAGGCTGAGGTTGCCGCTGTGGCCGGGGGACTGGTGGCTGTGATTGCTCCCGAAGATCGTGTGCAACAGCTGGGTGCCGTGCTGTCTGACCGGATGCCCGGGCAGGTGGGGGCGGGGATGCGGCGGATAGATCATCACGTGGTGGTGCTCTCCACCTGGGAGGCCAAGGGTTTGGAATTCGATTCCGTGATTCTGGTGGAGCCCACGGAGATCATCCGGGAATACGACGGCGTTGGCTCGCTGTACGTGGCCATGACTCGCCCCACTCAGCGGTTGCGGGTCATCGGTTCCGGTGACCTGCCGGCGGGACTGCTGGCGTCGTAGTCTTCGGTGCTGCTTTCTGCGGTACGGCACCGGTGAACTGGTCTGGGGGCGGCTGGTAAATTTGCGAGGGTGACGGAACGTATCAACTTTGAGCAACAGCACAACGATCCCTCCTTCCCCAACGTTTGGCAGGAACTGAAGTGGCGGGGCTTGGTCTACGTCTCTACCGATGAAGCTGCGTTGGAGGAAGTGCTCGCAGGCGATCCGGTCACCTATTACTGCGGATTTGATCCCACCGCAGCCTCCCTGCACCTGGGCCATCTGGTGCAGCTGTTGACGCTGCGGCGCTTGCAACTGGCCGGGCACATCCCCCTGGGGTTGGTGGGCGGCTCCACCGGGCTGATCGGCGATCCCCGGCAAACCACGGAACGGGTGTTGAACTCCCGTGAAGTGGTGGCCGAGTGGGTGGACAAGCTGCGCGAACAAATCGAACGTTTCTTGTCTTTCGATGGCGTCAATGCCGCGCGCATGGTGAACAACCTGGACTGGACATCTCAGCTCTCCGCCATTGATCTGCTGCGTGAGGTGGGCAAGAACTTCCGCGTGGGCACCATGATCAAGAAGGAGATTGTGGCCAAGCGGCTGAGCTCGGAGGAAGGCATCTCCTACGCAGAGTTCAGCTACCAAGTGTTGCAGGGCAACGACTTTCTGAACCTGTACCGGGACTACAACTGCGTGCTGCAAACGGGTGGATCGGACCAGTGGGGCAACCTCACTGCAGGAACCGAGCTGATCCGCAAAACCGAAGGTGTGAACGTCCACGCCATCGGCACGCCGCTGATCACCAACTCGGACGGCACCAAGTTTGGCAAGTCAGAAGGCAACGCCATTTGGCTGAACCCGGAGATGACTTCCCCCTACGCCTTCTACCAGTTCTGGTTGAACACCGCAGATGCTGACGTGATTGACCGCCTCAAGGTCTTCACGTTCCGCACCCGGGAGGAGATCGCCGAGCTGGAGCGCAAGGTGGCGGAGGAACCGTTCCGCCGCGAAGCCCAGAAGCTCTTGGCAACTGAGGTGAACACCCTGGTCCACGGTGAGTCCGCAACCCGTCAGGCCATTGCCGCATCCGAGGCCGTGTTCGGCAAGGGCGACTTTGCGCAGTTGGATGAGGCAACGCTGGCTGATCTGGTGCGTGAATTGCCCTCCGCTGCAGTGACCAGGGACCAATTGTCCTTGGTAGATGTACTGGTGGCCACCGGACTGTCCGCCTCCAAGTCTGAGGCGCGGCGGACTCTCAACGACGGCGGGGTCTCCGTCAACAATGTCAAGGTCTCCGGTGCCGATGCCGTTTTGCTGCCAGATCAGCTACTCCACGGCAAGTACGCGCTGGTCAAACGCGGCAAGAAGAACATGGCGATCGTGACCGTCACTCCATGATGGCGCACTGATTCTTGGGGCACCCTCACCAGGTGCTTGGCCCACAGCAGGCAATGGCCTGGCACCAGTACTGGTGCCAGGCCATTGTGACAGAGGGCACCCGGCCCCGGGGTACTTGGCGGTTGCGGGGGTGCTGCGGCAGGTGTAGTGTTTTCATCTGTTGCCGCGAGGAGCTGGCAGGGCCAAGAGGCCCACCAGCACCCGGCGCTTCGGTCCAAGACCACTGTTCATCTCAGCAACCACGTCACCTCAATCGGGTGTGATCTGACATGTGCAGAACTTGCCTCAACGGTGAGTTGCACAAGATGTGAAGGATGAGTAATGTTGCGGGCCGCAGCGATGAGAAAAATCGCAGCACACAGCCCCGGGGTTCTGGTTGTCTGCCGTGTTGGTGGGTGGTTGGTTCTACTGGTTTGTTGTTTGAGAACTCAATAGTGTTTCATGTTTGTTGATACCAAATAATTTGTTGTTGTTTGGTTGATTACCCGCCCTTGGTGTTGTCCTCGTCGATGCACCGGGGG
>NZ_JAUNTS010000019.1 GCF_030538595.1 Kocuria sp. | reverse complement strand
GGTTTACCCCATGCGGAGGCTTCCAAAGGAGTGATACCAAAATCCTCATAACTGACGGCAACCAGGGAAGTTGCGTGTGCATAGGCCCAGCGCAGCTGTGGTTCTGACAGATCCTGGGCAAATTTCACGTTCGGTCCAGCCACAGCCTTCAGGTGAGTTTCATGCGGCCCACGCCCCACCACCAACAGCCGTTGACCAGTCATTTCCGCTGCTTTGATCACGGCATCAACATTCTTGTAAGGCAGCAATCTGGAGACCACCAGGTAATACCCCTGCCCGTCTGCCCACTCTTCAATACCTGGGATCGGTTGGATGGCGCCCAGAGTGTCAACATCGTGCGGCGGATGCACCAGGCCGACGTCGTCGCGTCCGTAGATGCGACGAATGCGCTCCGTGACCACCGTGGAATTACCCAGGTAAATCTCCCTGCGCGCCATGGCGCGGTAGTCCCATGCTCGCAGGAAGGGACGCATGGCTGTGGCCAACACCCCTTGGGGCTCCCGCCACCAGTGGCTGCCCAGGTATTCCTCCAGCAGGTAGATCCATCGAGCGGGAGTGTGACAGTAGACCACGGTCTTGCCGGTGAACCTGAAACCATGCGCCCACCCGGAACTGGAAACGATCGCCGTGTCCGTCGGGACCTTCACCATCCATGCGGCCAACGGCAACAGGGGCAATGCCAACCGGTGATTCTTGCGGAACAATCCGATTTTGTTCAGCGGTGACGTGATGATCGTGGCATCGTTGAACTCCGGAAACGTCCCCTGGGGGTCGTACAGCGTGGTGTAGATAGGTGCCTCCGGGTACATGCGGTGCAGGGCAAGCACCACCCGCTCGGCACCGCCTCTCTGTGTCAGGTAGTCGTGCGCGATGACGATATCCGCTTGTGGGGGGTTCTCAGAAGGTCTCACGTGCTCTCTCCGGATGCAAGGACCCGGCCAGCCCGGCCGACTCCACAAGGAACGCCACACTTTTGGTACCAATCCACGGAGGCAGGATCGGCAGGGCACGGTCAACGCATCGGCTGACTGCGTCCAAGGTGCGGACGTTGAGGACGGCAGCACCCACGCGCACTGCCCTGCCCCACAGGCCACGGGGCAGGCGCAGGGGGTGTGCCTGCTCGCCGTGGATGCGGGTGAAAGTGTCCCGTGCAGCACCCGAGTGCAATGCACGGGCCGTGCGTACCTGGGTGGTGGTGGCTGCTACATAATGCGGGGTCTCAAGTTCCGGCAATACCACTACGGGGAAACCTGCAGCGTGCAGTCGGTAGCCAAAATCGACGTCTTCCCAGCCGTAGCGCCGGTAAGCGGATTCATAACCACCCAGCTGGTCGAACACCTGGCGGGGTACGGAAACATTGCCGGCCCAGTACCGCCATCGCGTGGCAGCAGTGGAGTCATAGGCTTCGCTACGGAATTTGACGTCTGCTGTGCGTCCGTAAGCACGTGCGTAGTGGGTGTCCGGGTACCGGTTGAGATAGAGCCCGACGACGCCCCGTGGCTCACCGTGGGCGTGGGCCTGTGCATGGGCTCGCACATAGTCGGGACCTGGTTCCAGGTCATCGTCACAGCGAACAAGAATGGTTCCGGTGGTTGCTTGGGCGGCGTGATTGAGCGCAGCTACCCTCCCCCGATTCTCCGGGAACACGGTCCAGCTCAGATCAAGCTCCGGCCACTTCTGGGCCTGTTGGCCAAGCACTGATTCGGAATTGTCAATGTCCCCGTCCAGGACAACATGGACCTGGAATGCAGGCGCATTTTGCTGATGGGCCAGAGCCTGCAGGAGTCGGGGGAGATGATCGGCACCCCCGCGCGATGGAACCGTGATGGCCACCCTCGGCAGGTTTTGAGACTGTGCCTCTAGCTCTCCGGATTGTGTAGAGGTCATAGCCGCATCTCGTATCCATTGGAGTCGTGTGTTGCCAACGGCACGCCCAAGATCTCGGCTACCCGCTGCCGCCCAGCCTGCGGGGACCACAGGGCGAGCCACCTCTTCAACTGTTCGCCGGAAATCCTCGTGCGCTCCTGGTCAGAGAGCTCCATGGTCTTCTGCATGGTGTGGGCAAGCACTCCGGCATCGCCAGCAGCAGTCAACAGTGGGTGAACGGAACCCACAACCTCCGGCAGCGCACCCGCATCAGAGGCAATCACCAGCACTCCGGCAGCCATGGCCTCGGCTGCTACCAGGCCGAAACTCTCCGGAGCCACAGATGGAACCACCACTGCATCCACGGACTCCAGGAAAGGGCCTGCCTCCACCCAACCCACTACGGAGAGACCTGGCTCTGACTTCAGTGACGCAAGAAGCTCTGCGCCTTCATCAACGTTCGTGAACCTGGGTTCCCCAGCCACCATGAGGCGAACGTTCTGCCGGTCCTCCACACCGCCACGGAGCGCAGCAAAGGCCTCCACCAGAACTCCAACTCCTTTATCGGCGCTGATGCGGCCCAGGTACCCGAAAGTGAAAGGTGGAGTCATGCGTGCGCTAGTTTCTGAATTCGGCCCTTTCGCCGCTGCTCTCAGGGCAGGTGAGGTCGTCCAGTTCCGAAAAGATTGAGCACCTGGAACTCGGGCCGCAGCACACTCTGAGGGGAGTAACACCCGTGAGGCACGCCACCGAGCCACCGAGGCCATACGGCGCTGAACTCCGGTGGGGATTTGGTGCAGATGCACAAACCGATGCGTGCGCCCGGCCAGTGCCAGGCTGGGGCGCAAGCCGTGGCACCACATGAGCTCGTGGCGGTGCCGGAGCGCCCACAGGCGCAGCCGCACCAGGTAAGCCCAACCATCCCCGCCAGGAATCACTGTGACAGCAAATCCAGCAACACGCGCCGCCTGCGCCAGTTCATATGGTTCACTTGGGCACACCACGTGGGGGTCGTGGCCCAAATCGCGCAACGCTTCAGCTGTGTTGAGCAACATGACTTCGCCCCCGCCCATCACGGCATGATTGGCCAAGAGGTAGACCTTCACACTCTCACCCACTGACCCTCACCAGGTTGGGTGGGCCGGTCCGGACGGATGCGTGCGTGACGTGAAACCAAGATCAAGGTTCCCGCAGCCACTGCCCCCGACGGCGTGAGCAGCGACTCTCCCAAACTGGCGGAACACACGACCGCTGCGGCCACTGCAGCTGCGGCCCAGCTCATGGTCGGATCCCGGTATACGCTACGCCGGGTGTAGCGCCAGAACAGGACCAAGCCCAACAGCATCAGCGCGGCCATGCCCAACTGTCCGAACTCCAGTTGGAATGCCGAATAGCTGTTGTGGGAGAACATCTGAACGGTGTCATCCAGCATCACATGGGCCTCACCCGGACCATGTCCGAAAAGACCGCCCGTGATGCGTTTGTGTTCCTCCAAGGACGCCAGTTGTGACCGAAGGATGTCACTGCCTTCACGGTCCAGGAAGAATCCACGTTCATACCATGCACTGCCGGCGCTGGCCCCGGTTTGTGTGGTTTCGGACAGCCACCAAACGCTGATCCACACCAGAGCAGTGACCACCAACGGGTGCAGACGATGTCCGATGAGAATCACCACAGCGGCAATGCCCAGCGCCAGCATGGAAGTTCTTGAAGCCGTCAGGATCACACCGGCCACCACTGTGAGTGCCAGAACCCAGCGAATCCACCGTCTGCGCAGGAACAGCATGGCGATCAGGCCCAGGGTCACCAGCGCCAACCCTGCGGTGTTCGGATCCCCCAGAAGACCGGTCAGACGGCCCGTGTACGACGACGATTCCAGCGTCACCACGCCGTAGATCACACTGACAAACAGGCCCAGGCCCATACCGCGTGCCAGCGATCCCATGGACAGAGCCCCCCGGGCCACGCCGTACATCAGCAGAATCCAGGCGCTGATGGTGCCCAACCGTGTCCATATGAAGTTTCCCGACAACGCCGTGGAAATCAGCACCACGCTCATGATGGCGCCCAGTGCCACCACCAGGAGCCATGTACCGCGGGCCGGAGCACCGAGCGTCAGGAGCACAATCAAAGCCAACCCTGCCAGGGCGAACTGGGCCGGCGGTTGCTGCAGCGGCCACCACGACATGTCACCGCCATCCATGACCAGGAAGAAACCCAGCAACGCGGTGATCCACCGCGTCCTCTCGGATCGGGCCGCTTCCAGCCACGCGTGCTTTCCCACCGGCATGAAACGCCCCGTCAGCGTGGCTGCACCACGAGGTGCCGCGGCTTGAGACACAGTCGTGCTCATGCGCCCGCCTCCTGAAATGTGTTGGATGACGGCAGCAGTGCCAGAGCGACTGAGCTGATCTGTTCGGTCATGTACGCCACGCCGCCGTCGTCGAACGGTCGCCTGTCCTGCTTTGTGTGGCCACCCCGCGCCGAATGGCCGTCCTGCGCCCGCTCCCAGGCGCCCAGCACCGCAGCTGCCACCGCCTGCGGGCTGAGGTCCGATATGAGCGAGTCCGGGGGCAAGATCTCTGCGTTCCCACCCACGTTGGTGGCCACCGCTTCCATGCCGGAGACTTGCGCGTCCAGCAGCGTGTAGCTGAGGTTTTCCCAGGTGGACAGCTGCACCACAACATCGTTCTCCGCCAAGGCTTCTCGGGAGTCCACAAAGCCCACAAAGTGCACCACGTCCTGAATCGCCAGGTGCGTTGTGAGGCGTTGAAGCACAGCCAAGTCTGGGCCGGTTCCCGCAATCGTGACCGTAGCTGCCGGGCATTGCTGCACGATGAACGGAACTGCGTGCAGCAGGGCATCAATCCGCTTCTCCGGGGCCAGTCGTGCAAGGGAGAGAATGCGCGGTCCGGCTGGATTGCGGGTGGCCAGGCGATGCTGCGCCACGGACGTGAGGCCGTCCACGTTCACCGCGTTGCGGATCACGTGAATGGGCTGAGACGGACGCCACTTGTGTTCCATGGTTTCTCTGGTTGATTCAGAAACCGCAATGAGAGCATCAAAGCGGCGTAGGCGCAGCGAATGCAACCGGGCCCTGGCCCAGGATCGTGAGGCACTGCCGTGATACACCAGATCGTCCTGGGCGATCCCGTGTTCGGTGGAGATCAATTTCACCCGGCGGTCGGCGGCAAAGGCCACAGCAGCCACCAGGTCCGCATAAGCCAAATGGGTGTGGACCACAGCGGGACGCAAGGTGTGGACAACAGATCGCAACTGCCGGATGGATTGGTGCAGCCCCGCCTCAGGTCCGAATGGCGCCACGATCACGCCGACCCCAACGTCACGGAGGGCATGTGCCAACGGACCTTCCGGACACAGCACCAACAACCGCAGACCTGGTAAACCAGCAGTGGCCACGTCCAGTACATGACGGCCCACGCCTGCCAGCTCGCCCACGGGGACCACCCAGAGGGCCAGCGGATCCGGGGGCCCCGGCGCCGTCGCAGGACCCGAGTGTGCAGTGCGGCCAGGTGGTTGCGGATCGGCGGTCATGTTCACAGCCACTGTTCCAGTCGCTCCAGTGCGGTCCAGAACCCGGCACCGCTGTTGATGTGGCCCTGCCAAATTTCTGGGATGAACGGCACACCTGGGGCCAGTTCATTGAGCTGTTCGGCCAACACGGGCCAGTCAACGTCCCCATCCCCCACCTGAACACCCTCACCGTCAACGCCCACGGCATCCACCAGATGCAAGTGCGTTGTCAGCGGCGCCAGTTGGCGGACCAACTCGGAGAACGGAATGCCCAGAAATGTGGCTGCCAATTTGGAGTGAGACACGTCCAAGCACAACCCCAAGCCGGTGGACCGGACAAAATCAGCTGTGTCCGTGGGATCCATGAACAGGTTGTGGAACTGCTGACCACCCATGAGCCACGGGAACGGTGGCAACGTCTGCGCTGCCAGGCGCACTCCAGAGGTGTCCAAGTGTTGCAGAGACTGGGCAATCCGCTCGTACTTTGGGCCGCGTTCAGGTGCGCTGACGTGACGGTCCGTGGTGAAACCGCCCATGGTGACCACCATGAGTGGATCCTCCTGGGCATGGGGGAACCATTTGACCAGATCCCGCGTCACATCAATGGTGCGCTGGACTTCTGCAATGGATCGCCGCCAGTGGTCCTCATCCGTTGAGGCCAGATCCACCAGGAAGTCACCGGCGAACAAGTCAGGGAGGTGCGTGGTGAAGGCTTTGATGTTGCGCCCAGTCAGCTGTTCACCCATGACCTGGTCAGGTTGGATCTCCAAGTCCTTGTAGGAGAAGTGGAACTCCAGAAAATCGGGTTGGGTGTCAGAGGTCAGCGGGGCAATGTCGTGATAACGCACCGGCAAGCCCCACGGGCGGTCAAAGTCGAATGCTCTTGCCTGCGGCAGCTTCTCCTGCAAGTCACCTTCAAAGAAGAAATCCCCGGCAGCCATGTCACGGTGCAGGGTGCGGCCCACCAACTGCGCCCTGGCATTGGGTTGCAGTCCACGCCCGGGGCTCTTGACCGCCACGTCCTGATCGGTGATGACATCCCCCACGGACAATTCGTGGGCCGCCACCAAGGACTTGGCCAAGGTGATGCGGTTCATGGCCTCGCCGGTTGAAACCTGACGTTCACCCGCGTGTCCCAGGGCCAGTTCAACATCCCGGATCTGAGCGACCATCTGCGCGAACTCTTGCGGCAACAAGGAGACCTTGTGGTCATTGCCTTCCATCTGCCGATCCACGGTGAAGTGTTTTTCAACCACCGCCGCGCCGCGAGCCACAGCAGCCACCGGCACATGAATGCCACGCTCGTGCCCGGAGTAGCCTGCCGGGCACCCACCGATGGACGCCAGCCGGTCCAGGTAAGCCAGGTTGATGTCCTTGAAAGGTGCTGGGTACGTGGACTGGCAGTGCAGCAGCGCAAATGCCACGCCGAGTGATCGCACCAGGCTGACTGACTCACGGATCTCTTCCTCGCGGCTCATGCCGGTGGAAAGGATCATGGGCAAACCTCTGGAGCCTGCGTCCCGCAGCAATTCATGGTTGGTGAGATCTGCGGACGCAATTTTGAGTCCGTCAATCCCGTAGTCAGCCAGGACTTGAACGCTGGGGCCGTCCCAGGGGGTGCACATCACTGCTACACCGCGGTCCCTGGCATGGTCAAAGACCGGGATCAGCTGATCCGCGCTCAGGGAGACCTTGGCCAACAGGTCCAGCGTGTACTGAACCCCCAAGTCCTCGCCTGCTGTGCCCCTCTGCCGATACAGGGCATCCATGTCACGCAGCTGGAACTTGACCGCATCGGCCCCGGCATCTGCCGCCAGGTCCACCAGCTCGCGGGCAAGTTCCACGGAACCGTTGTGGTTGTTGCCGATTTCAGCGATCACAAAGGCAGGCTGACCTGCGCCGATCACATGCTGGCCAATCCGCAGTTCGGCTGCCCGGTTGATGGCAAGTGCCACCAACCGGCCGCGTTCATCCAGCAGTGGCAGGTGTGACGCGCCTGCCGGGAGCGCTGCTGCGATCTCCTCTGCCCGCGATCCCAGCGGCAGACTGACCACTTGGCGGTTTGCCACCACCGCTGCGGAGACGTCCAGATCCGCATTGGGATTGGCCACGATCCACCGGCGAAAATCTCCATCAGAAATGGATCCGTGCAGGTGCCCGTGGGTGTCCACACAGAACACCACGCGTTCCGTGTTCTCGGTCATCTTCCGCAGGGCCACCAGGATGGAGTCCTGGGTGAAGACCAGGTACGGAGTCAGATTGCGTTCAATAATCATCACAAGCGACCTCCGGGGTGGGGGTGAACGTGGTCCAGGGTGACTGCGTGGTCCGCCACGATCTGTTCGGCCAGACGGAAGTCCAACTCGGTGTCAATGTCCACACCTTCCAGATCATGCAGATGGAACAAGCCCACCCGGCCCCCGATTCGGTTGTGGTGCTGGTCGTAGATCGCGGGGCGGGTCAAATACAGAGAGCCGTTCTCCCGGTACCGCAGGTCCGCAGGCGTCATGTCCTGTCTGCGCAGTCGATGCTCGACGTCGTAGGCAGCCGTGGGTTGACGGTGCGCAATTTCCGCACCGTCTGCGGACTGACCCTCAGCCGAAGAATCCGGCAGCTGCCAGAAAAACGGGGTCACCGGCAGAACTCCCACCAGGGAATCCACCTGCGTGCGCCGGAACTGTTCCACGGCACGGTCCACGGTGCCGGGCAGTCGCAACGGACTGGTGGCCTGCAAAAACAACACACCCTCAGGTTCACCCACCGCGTTGCGGTAGTGCTGCAAGGCATGTTCGATCACAGGTTCACTGGGGGTTTCATCCTGCGCCAGGTGGGCCGGGCGAAGGTATGGCACCTGGGCTCCATGCTCACGTGCCACGCTGGCGATCTCCGGCGAATCGGTGGACACCACCACGTCCAAATCTGAGTTTGCCGCCAGGGCGGATCGGATGCTCCAGGCGAGCAAAGGCAAGCCCCCGAGATCGCGGATATTTTTCCCGGGCACACCCTTGGACCCTCCACGAACCGGGATCACACACAGAATGCTCATCAGCCAACCTTCCGGTTCTGATCGGTCTGGGCCGATCCGTTGCTGGACCCAAAAATCGCGCGGGCCACCGCCCGTGCAGGCTCCGTCTCGGGCTGCACCAGCGCTGGAGTTGGTTCCACAGGGGTTCCGGGGCTCCACCGGCTCATGCCGTAGCGCAGCCAGAATTCCTGAAGCCATGCAGGCGGATCGGGATGCACCACCCAGGCTTCACGTCCCGTACAGGCTGCTTCCAACACTCCCGTTGAAAAGACGGAGGCCACCGGCCCGATCGCAGCCGCCAAGGACTGGCCGGAGGTGTCAATCCGCACTCCCCTGCGCCGCCACAGCTCATGCGTGGCGCGGGAGAGTTTGTCCGTTTCAGCCGGGTGGGGGCGGTACATTGCCCCTGTCTCTCGGCAGTACTGCAGGGCCGCTGCGGCAAAATCCTTGCGCGGTAGCTCCGCCCCGTGCAACTGGCCCAAGAACACCCCGGGGCCCTCCGGCCTTCGGTCCGCATTCTGGCCGGCATCCCGTACCGCTGACTGTGCAGCTGCACTCCACAGAAGTTGTGAGCCAACCACCTCTGTGGTGACGTCGGTGCGGCCGTGGGTCCACCACGCAGCGTCCTGATCGGTGAAGGCCAACAGGTGTGATCCACGTGGCAGTGGAGGTGCTTGATGTGCCAGCAATCCATGTTGCACAACGTTGAACCGCACGCCGGCAGCGTCCGCCCACCGATGTGCCACCTGGCCCGATGGCAGATAGTTGCCAACGGCCAACACCTCCGTCATGGAGCGCAACACCGCCGGCAGAGGTGCATCAGCCGGAAGGCAATCCACCACGCGCGCCCATGTGGGCAGCACCGAATCGGAATGGTGGCTGGAGACCAATCCCAGAACGAGCTCCTGGGACACGTGGGGCGGCACCACATACGCCACACCAGTTTCCTCAGGAGCAAACCGCATGGGTTCCAGCAATGCCGCACGTTGGGTGGGCCCCAAGGATTCCAAGGCCACCAAGGTGTGGACGGGGCCGCCGTCGTGATGCAGGTGCACCACGGGTGCAGCGGAGGTGCCGATTGCATGACGCGCCCGGCGCAGCAGTGGTTGCTGGCGGGCCTGCCATGCACGCCATGCCTGGAGATCTTCCGGCGCGCCGAAAGCCGGTCCGGTGGTTGTCACGACCACCACCCCTGCGCCGTGCGAGCCCGGTGGGCAAAAGTGTGTTCGGCCAGGGACCGCCGTTGGCCCGCGGAGCGGATCTGTGCGCCCCACCGGGGGTCTGCAATGAGTCGCTGACACAGTTCAGCCAGTTCCTCCCGGGAGGAGAAAGTCAGAACCTCTGCGCCTGGTTCGTAGAATTCGGCGACGTCTTCCCGGTCCACCAGCTGCAGGCCACCGTTGCCCGGTACCTCAAATGTGCGCATGGTCAAACCAGCCTGCAATCCGTGCACATTGATGGCCGCCGCCGCCTGTGCTTGAACGGCATAAGCCTGGCGCAAAGAGATGTCCCGGTGCCACGGAACCTGCGGCCGGGTCCAGTCCCAAGTCCGCAACCTGTCCACCGGATGATGGCTCCACTGCCGCCCGTATGCCCTCACCGGGACCCCGTTGGCGTACAGATACTCCATCAGGTCCACACGATTGGGATACCTGGAACCCACGAACACCACTTCTTGGCCAACGGACTTCACCGGTGTGACCAAGGCGGGATCATAACCATTGGGAAGATAGTGAGCGTCCACACCGTGATCAGCCAGCAATTGCGTCTCCTGCTTGGCGTAACTGATCACGGGACCGATTCCACGTAAGAAGTCCATGGTGTGGTGGTGCCGTGAAAGATCGTCGTAGAGCCACAGCATCACCGGCACGTTCAATGCCAAGAGCTCAGTCCAGAACTCCTCCCCCAGGGTGTCGGCCTTGATCAACAACACCCGATCGGGACGTGCCGCGCGCAGAGCCTTGATCGCACGCTCGGTGTCCCATGCGGTGCGCGCCTGCTGACGGGAGAAACCCATTTGGGCAGGCAGTTCCAGCAGCGCCTTGTTGCGCAGCTTCATTCCTGGCGTGGAAAAAGAGTCGTAGCAATAGGTCTGGACGTTGTACCCCAGTTGACTGAAACCAGCGGCTATGGAGTTGTGGTAGCCGTGGAAAGCAGGCGAAATCAGCAGCAGGTTTTCGCCGGGGCGCACAGTGGTCATCGCAGCAGCACCCACTCTTTACGCAGGATGGCTTGCGGGTCAACATCGTCATTGCGAATGCTGCGCACCTGGTTGACCAGAAAGTTCACGACCGTTGCTGTGCGCAATGCAAGTCTCAAGACGCCAGGTGAACCCCACTTCTGGGCATAACGGAACCGTGCGTCAACCAGCCACTGGCGGCGCACGGAGTTTTCTGAAGACCCTCCACCGATGTGGGTGACCTGCACCTGAGGTACGACGACGGAGGCCACCCCCAGTCGGCGCAGACGCCGCTGCAGATCAACCTCCTCACAATTCATGTAGAAGGACTGATCAAAACCACCCACGGCACGGACCTGCTCCATGGGTAACACCATGGCTGCTCCCATCACCCAGTCCACGGCCCACACGTCCCGGGCAACGGCGCTCCGGAGGTCATGGCCAACGGCTCGGTGCAGGGCGGGCAGGTGCCGCCAGCGCGCCAACGGGGAAAGCCACTCGATGACCTGATGACCCACGGTGGGAAATACCCGACCCACCCATTGTTCGGTACCGTCCGGATGCGCCACAGCAGGGCTGGCAACCACAGGGTGCCAGCCCTGCAGATGAGTCAACAGCTGGCGGATCTGCTCCCCCGTGATGACCAGGTCCGAGTTGAGCACCAGCGCCAGTGGCGTGGTTACCCTGCTGAGCCCGGTGTTCACCGCCGACCCAAAACCTCCGTTGCGTTCCCTGCGCACCACCGTCACAAGAGGTAAAGAATCCTGGGGTTGATGAAAAGTGACTTCATACGGCACCGGTGAGCAGTCATCACTGATCACAATGTGTTGCAGACAGGACGGGGCTGACGTCCGAAGTTCATCCACCAGCGCCACAACAGGGGCCGGATCGCCGTAAAAGGGAATGACGACTGTCACCTCCGGCAATTCTGCCGCAGCCTCCATCGTGTCCCCCCGGGAAGATTTGGGCGCTGTCCAGGTGATGTGGAGAAGCAGCACTCCACAGGTGGCGGTCAACACAGCGCAAGTCGAACCAATGCAGGTTAATATACTTGAAAATCAATGCAGTCCCTCCAGTATGGGGATCAGGCATTGAATTCGGGGATCTTCAGTGTGGTCCATACTCGGCCACAACGTTGAGTCATCGCACCCATCAAACGTTGCGTTACCGTAATTGGCGGTTTCAGTGTGCTCACCAGCGCAGATACCCGTTAAGTAAGATTGCGCACCGCGAATTTCTCCGCTCCATCGTCCCCCGAACGGAAAGTCCCGCCCTTGACTGCACAGGACCGAGCTCCGGAACAGCTCCTTGACCCTCCCACCAATTTGGCGCACAGGCTCCGTTCCGTGGGTAGAGCCGCCAGACGCTACTGGAAGCTGGCCCTGGCGTTGATTGTGGCGTCCCTGGCAGTGGCCGCCTTGGTGACCTTCTTGACACCCAAGACTTTTCAGGCCACCAACACAGTGATGGTGGTCACCGGTGGTGGCACCAGCCTGGGCAATTACATGACCTCGGACAGCCTCTCCATTTCCAAGGCTGAGTCCTACATGCAAATCGGTGGCTCCCCTGAGGTGGCCTCCATTGCCGCAGAGTCCCTGGGTGACACCCCCGTTGACGGCGTCAGTTATTCGCTGGCACCGGGGACTGCGCAGATCCGTGTGGCGGGTGAATCTGACACCCCGGAAGGTGCCGCGCAGGTTGCCGATGCCTACGCGGAGGCTCTTTCCCAGGAAGTGGACCGGATTGAATCCATTGCCAGCGAAGGTGGAGATTATGTTCCGCCTGCTGAGGACGGCACCACTGACTCGGAAACTCAAGCTGCCCCCGGCAACAACCTGGTTCAGCTGGTTCCCGTGTCCTCTGCGGCTCCGCCCGCCTCTCCCGTGTCTCCCAATTTGCGCACCAACCTGCTCATTGGGCTCGGAGTCGGTCTGATCCTGGCTGCTATCTACATTCTGGGACGGAGCCTGTTCGACCGTAAGATCCGTTCTTCTGACGCGGTGCAGAACTTCACCGGCCTTCCCATCCTGGGCACCATTCCCTTGGACAAGCGTTTGTCCAACAAGCGCAGTCTGCTGCCCACCACACCTGCCCGAAAAGATCGGGAGGGCTGGGCGACTTCGGAAGCCTTCCGGCAGTTGCGCACCAACCTCACCTTCGCCAATGTGGATGACCCTGCTCGCGTCTTGGTGATCACCTCATCCGTGGCCGGAGAGGGTAAGTCCTCCTTGGCCGCCAACTTGGCGGTTGCCATTGGTGCCACGGGTCGGCCCACCATTCTGGTGGATGCGGATCTGCGCCGCCCGGTCCAGACCGAGCTGTTCGGTCTTCCCTCCGGTGCAGGTCTCACGGATGTTCTGGCTGGTTCAGCCGAGTTGGATGATGTCCTGCAGGAAGGTGCCCCCGGATCCAATGTTCAGGTGCTGGGTGCCGGACGGACCCCACCCAATCCTTCCGAGCTGTTGGGCTCTCAGACCATGCGTAAGCTCCTGGAACGGATGGGTCAGGACTACATGGTGATTGTGGACTCCCCGCCGGCCCTGCCGGTCACCGACCCATCCGTGTTGGCCAAGGCGGCCGATGGCGTG
This sequence comes from Kocuria sp., assembly GCF_030538595.1. GTDB lineage: Bacteria > Actinomycetota > Actinomycetes > Actinomycetales > Micrococcaceae > Kocuria. The sequence goes on along the minus strand of NZ_JAUNTS010000019.1, from coordinate 27,350 downwards.
GTGATCGTGGCCCAGGCCAACCGCACCAACTTGGATGACCTCAACAAGGCCGTGGGTCGCCTGCGCACGGTCGAAGCCACTGTGCTGGGTGCAGTCCTGAACCACGTGCCCCGGAGGGGATCGAGCGCCAACGAGTACGGCTACTACTCGGATGGTTATTACTACTCGTCCACGGATTCACGCAGTCGCAAAAAGTCCAAGCGTGGCAAGCGACGCACCCAGGATGCCGAGGCCACCGTGGAATCCGCCGATCGCCCCTCTTCCGGGCAGACTCCCTCCGCAGCGCTGACGCCTGCCGTACCGCCGCGGACATCCACTGACGCCACGCCGGATGGTCCGGAACCGCGCGGGGAAGAACCCGGTGACGTCCAAGACTCCGCACAGCGCAGCTCTCCCTGGGGCCGCGAGGACTGATTCGCCGACGATCTGTGGCAGGCACTGTTTCGGGCCCTTCAGGCCTGGAGGGGTGCCTGCCACTTTCGTTCGTGGTCGATCAGCTGATCCAACGCCGGCCGGAGTTGGTCCACCATGGAGGCAAAGGCCTCCGGACCCAACCGATACGGGTCCCCAACATTCATCTCCGAGTTCATCCCGCTGCCCCGTAATGAGCTCAACAAACGTGGAACCGTCTTCCAGCGCTGAGTCACGGTCTCCGGCTGCGCACCCCGCGGGATGGTTCTCTCCGTGTCTGCGGGCAGCTGTGCCAGGAGGTGGGCGAACTCCCGGACCGTGAATGCCCGTTTCAACAGGCGCGGCGTCATGGAAAGCACCTGGTCCCTGTGCTCTGTGGTCATTCCCAGTACCAGGTGAGCCTCTGCCAGCACATTTTCGGTCAGTTGTCTGGCGGTGAAGTCTTGGGCGGTGCCGCCAACGCGGATCAGCTCCCCCTCGCTCAAGGGATCCATGGGTTCTCCGGTGAGGGCAAACGTTCCAGCACTGGTGACCTGAAACGTTGTGGGCGCCAGGTCATCCAGGTGCAACTGGAGATAGCGCTCTGCCCACGGCGAGCGGCAAATATTGCCCGTGCACACCGTCAGAATGTTCACAGTCATGGTGGCTCCTCCCGGTCAGGCGTGATCCTCTGCAACAGGTTCGGGTGTTCCTTGAAGAACCTCCTGGATTTCCGCAATCATCTGCTCAATCCCATCCACGCCAAGTTCTGGACCACCTGCCAACCAGCCATCCGCACCCAGCAGAACCGCCCACGGCGTCCCCCCGACCTCGAACAGAGCATCCAGTCCCAGCTGGTGATCGTAGAGGTAATGCTGCGGGTCAAGCTCGCCCAGTGTCTGCCCAGGCGTGGTCCCGGCCGATAACACCGGCAGCATGTGAACTGTTGTGCCCAGTCGGTTCTGGTAGTCCTGCCACTGGGACATCATCACTTCACAGGATCCGCACCCCGGATTGAGCCGGACCAACAACACCGGTCCGCGGGCCACCAGCTGACGCAGGGTCACCACCGGGACGTGCTCGCCGCTGCCCTGACGTAGGACGTAGCGGGGAATGGGTTCCCTGATGTATTCGTCCTCGCCGATTTCGGCCGCTTCGGCCGACTGGGAGTTTGTTGCCTGCCTGGACGCGGAGACAGGCACCGGAGTTTGCGCCGGCCCGGTGGCCAGACCCGAGGAAGTTGTGGTCTGGTCTTTCCAGATCAGCGCCATGATGCCAATGGCCGGAGCGCACCCGATCAACAGTGCCGGATTCGAGCCCACTGCGGCCGACCAAGAGGCAAACTGCGTCAACGTCCCGGCCAGAACCACGACTGCTACAGCCAGTAGGCCGATGTTGCGCAGCACCGTCCATCCGGTGACTGCAGCTCGCCCTGCGGCCCCAAAGCAATTGCACTCCACGGTCTGCTCCGATGCTGCTGCCCGGGCAATGAGCACCATGTAGGCACTGAACACTGCCACCGTCATCACGGCAGCAAACACCAACAGTGGGCCACTGAGGACCAGGATTGCCACGCCCAGCAGAGTTTCCAACCACGGAAAGCTGCGCCGAAGCCAGGTGGCCTGCAGAACGGATGGAACCTGCAAGTCTGCGAATGCACGATCCACTGCCTGCGGCTGCCGCACCTTGAGCAATCCACTGATCACCAGCACTACAGCCACGGTAGCCGTGGCCATTATCCAGATCCCTGTCCACATCATGCTCGCGCTTTCCCTTCACTCATGCGCCGCCGGGTGCGGGTACCCACAAAGCGGCAAATCGCAAGGACCAAGATCCCCAGAACTGCTCCGGTGCTGTTTGCCATCACGTCAATCCAATCCATGTTGCGGTCAGGCAGCACAAATCCTTGAACGGTTTCAATCATCAAGGAGGCTGCCACCGCGATCACCAACCACCACCGCCAACGAACCACTGGGAACGTCCAGGCGAGCAGAACCACAAGACCCCCGAAGACCAGAACGTTGAACAGGAACTCCAACTGATCCGGACCCACCACATCAGGCAACCCCCATGTACGCAAGGTCAGCCAGATGTCCAGATTGAGCCTGTGCAGACGGGCTCCCGCCGGCCACAGGAACAACAGGGCTCCCGCCGCCAAGCAGACCGCCAACACGCCCCCCGCCCAGGGGTTGACCCATCCACGGCTCCGACCGAGGGTCCGCCGCTGTCCTCGCGGCGTACGCGCCTCAGCCTCACCACTCACAGCCACTCACCTCTCGGTCCTTCCAGTTGGTTCGGTGCAGAGCACAGTCAAGGGATACCAGGCACTCAGTCCCCACAACAGCCCACAATTTCACCATCAGAGATCCATTCCAGCACGTGACGAATGCACCTGACAGACGTCACATCACCCTTGGGCCCACATGTATGCAAATTCACATCCCATTGCATATTTCAGAATGTAGATTAATCATGCACTTTGACCTCCACAGTCAAAGGCTCCCCCCACCCTGAACGGATCCCGCACGCCATCATGAGCCTTGCCGAACGGACGCGATCATCGCACCTGATTCCCGCAGCGACTGGTCAGCGCTTGCTGGGTGTCACCTGGGAGCAGGGAATCCCGCGGCTTCTGGGCCTGGTGGATGCTGTGGCCATCATCATCGCTTTGACAGCGGCGCAAATCGTACGGTTCGGTGACAGCCATGCGGCCGTGGAAGGTGCAGGCGCTCTCAATTACACGCTCTTGTCAGCGGGACTGTTGGGGCTGTGGTGGCTGACCTTGCATTTCAACGGCTCCCGGGACATTCGCTCCTTTGGTGTGGGCGTCGAGGAGTACCGCAAGCTGGCCTGGGGAACTCTGTGGGTCTTTGGACTGCTTGCCATTGGCTCTTACGTGGGTGCGGTGGAGACGGCCCGCGGATACGTTGGTCTTGCCCTTCCGCTGGGATTGGTGTTCCTCCTGTGTGGCCGCAGGGTGGTTCGCCAGATCATTTCCCGACGCCGGGCCAAAGGTTCATTTCTCCGCCGCATTCTGATTGTGGGAGACCAGGAGTCCGCCGTACACCTGAGCGGGGTCCTCAAATCCGCACCTCATGCGGGCTACCTCCCGGTGGCGGCCACCATTCCTGCCGCCGCACGTGGACCTCAGACGGCCAGCCTGCCGATGATCGAACACGCCCATGACCTGGACTCCATCCTGGACGCTGTGGAGCTACACCAGGTGGATGCCGTGGCAATCTCTCATGACGCCCGCCTGTCCCCTCATGCAACGCGGTTGTTGGGCTGGGAACTTCAGGAACGCCGCGTGTCCATGATCATGGCGCCTTCACTGACCGACGTCGCAGGGCCGCGCATCCACACTCAGCCGGTGGCCGGTTTGCCCCTGATCCACGTGAGCACACCCAAGTTTGAAGGTTCGCAGGCCGTGGCCAAGCGCGCTTTCGACCTGATGATGAGTGCTACCGGGTTACTGGTGCTCCTCCCACTCCTGGTCCTCACAACGGTGGCCATCAAATTGGACAGCCACGGACCGGTGTTCTTCCACCAGCAGCGCATCGGAAAGGACGGAAAGCAGTTTTCCATGCTGAAGTTCCGTTCCATGGTGGTGGATGCCGAGGATCGCAAGGCCGCACTGGCTGCCGATGAGCGCGGGAACCCGGTCTTGTTCAAGATGCGTAAAGATCCCCGGGTGACCCGCGTGGGCGCGATCATCCGGCGGGCCAGCATTGACGAGCTACCTCAGCTGGTCAATGTGATCAAGGGTGAGATGAGCTTGATGGGCCCCAGGCCACCCCTGGAATCGGAGGTGGCAACCTACGAACAGCACGTACACCGCCGGTTCATGGTGCAACCTGGAATCACCGGACTGTGGCAGGTTTCCGGCCGCTCGGATCTCTCCTGGGACGAGTCCGTGCGCCTTGATCTCTACTACGTGGAGAACTGGTCCATGACTCAGGATCTGCTGATCTTGGCCAAGACCTTGCGGGCTGTGGTCTCCAGCAACGGCGCCTACTGAGCGCCCCCTCAACCGGCACCGTCAAACAACGCGCCACAGCTCTCAGCGATAGTCCTGGGGGTTGTAATCGGTGAAGGTTTCATCCCCCCAGGCTTCATCCAGCGCCCGGTCCTCGTGGGAGACCGCTTCCTTGTTGCGCTGGCGGATCCAAAAGCCACCGAACAGCAGAACACCACTGGCCACCAGGGCGATGGGGCCAAAGATGGCCGTGACCCAACCGCGCGTGCTCATGGGAATGGCGTATTCACCGGCAGATGCTCGGGCCACGTGAATCAGACCCTCTGGAAAGGCCCACGAGGCCACGAACAACAGCACTATTCCCACCGCGAACATGGCCCCAGCAGCACGGTGACGGCGCGCGCGCCTGCGCTCGCGCTCATCGTCCACCGATTGCGGTTCCGGACCGTGGCTCACGGAACAGGAGTCTGGTTGGTGCGATGACGTGGCGGGCATGAGGGGCAACAATCCAATCTGGGCCATGGGGTTGGAGGCACGATTCTACGGGTCGCACCACAGCCGGAAGCAGCACGCCTGGAGGGCTGGCCTGCCAGCACGCCCAGCGCTGAACCTGCGTCCGCACGGATTACACAGCACGGCGGTTTCGTAGACTGGGCCGGTCATGACCAGCGCGCACAACACCGCCAGCCCCACCCCCACCATTGTCTACCCCTCCCAGCTCCCCGTCTCCGCCCGGCGGGAGGACATTCAGGCTGCCATTCGGGATCACCAGGTGGTGGTGATCGCCGGTGAAACGGGCTCCGGCAAGACCACTCAGATTCCCAAAATGTGCTTGGAGATGGGTCTGGCCGAGCACGGAATGATCGGGCACACCCAACCGCGCCGCATTGCGGCCCGCTCCGTGGCGGAGCGCATTGCAGAGGAACTGGGAGAAAAGATCGGGCAGACGGTCGGCTACCAGGTCCGATTCACCTCAGAGGTTGGTGCGGATTCCAAGATCAAACTGATGACCGACGGCATTCTGCTGGCCGAAATCCAGCACGACCGTCTGCTCAAGAAGTACTCCACGATCATCGTGGACGAGGCTCACGAGCGCTCCCTGAACATTGATTTTCTGCTGGGGTACCTCAAGAACATCCTGCCGCAGCGCCCGGATCTCAAAGTCATCATCACCTCGGCCACCATTGACCCGGAACGCTTTGCGGCCCACTTCAACCAGGGGTTGCCGGCCGGAGCCGATCCGCAGGACACCCCCGAGCCCGCGCCGATCATCGAGGTCTCCGGGCGCACCTACCCCGTGGAGATCCGTTACCGGCCACTGACCGCGGAATCCGTGACCTTTGCCGACGACCAGGATTACGACGACGACTCCCCCGCTCACCACCGGCCGTCCCGTGAAAACTCCCAGGAGGAAGATCGGGACCCCATCGACGGTGTCCTGGACGCCGTGGACGAGCTCAGCAAGGAATCCCCCGGCGACATCCTGGTGTTCTTTGCCGGGGAACGGGAGATCAGAGATGCGCAGGAGGCTCTGGAGGCCCTGATCGCCAAACGCCCCAAGCTGGCGGGCACCCAGATTCTTCCCCTGTTCGGACGCCTCAGCATGGCCGAACAGCATAGGGTGTTTTCCCCGTCCCGCGCCGGTCAACGCCGGATGGTGCTGGCCACCAATGTGGCAGAAACCTCTCTGACCGTGCCGGGCATCAAGTACGTGATTGACACCGGAACCGCCCGCATCTCCCGGTACTCCACGCGCACCAAAGTCCAGCGGTTGCCCATAGAGCGCATTTCCCAGGCTTCCGCCAATCAGCGTTCGGGGCGATGCGGGCGAGTCTCGGATGGCATCTGCATTCGGCTGTACTCCCAGGATGATTTCCAGGCCCGCCCGGAGTTCACCGATCCGGAGATCCTGCGTACCAACCTGGCCTCCGTGATTTTGCAGATGACCGCTTCCGGGGTGGTGCACAGCCCGGAAGAGGTCATGCAGTTCCCGTTCGTTCAGCCCCCGGAGTCGCGCGCGGTCAAGGACGGTGTTGCCCTGCTGCGCGAACTGGGGGCGCTCACCTCCGGGTCCACCTCGCAATCCACCACCCATGCTCAGCCTCACCGAGGTTCCCGGAAGCGAGGGCGGGGAGGGGCGTCGTCGTCGCCGTTGACCTCCATCGGTCGATCACTGGCTGCGCTGCCCGTGGACCCCAGGCTGGGACGGATGATCGTTGAAGGTCAGCGGCGTGGCTGCGCGCGGGAAGTCATGGTCTTGGCCGCAGCTCTGACCGTGCAGGACCCCCGCGAGCGCCCCTTGGAGAAACGTCAGGTTGCAGATGAGTTCCACGCCCGCTTCAAGGAGCAGACCTCCGACTTCCTGGGATACCTGCTGCTGTGGCAGTACCTGCAGGAACAGCAAAAGGAGCTCTCCGGTTCGGCGTTCCGCCGTATGTGCAAGCGGGAGTACCTGAACTACCTGCGGATCCGTGAGTGGCAGGACCTTTACACCCAATTGCGTCAAATGGGGCAGTCGGTGGACATCAAGGTGGGTTCCTCCCGCCAGATCGACCCTGCGTCTTCCTCGGAGGCGGTGCACAAGTCGCTGCTGACCGGGTTGTTGAGCAACATTGGCGTGCGCCAGGAAAAGACCCGTGACTACCAGGGCGCCCGGGGAACCCGGTTCGCCATTTTCCCGGGCTCGGATCTGTTCAAGAAGCGCCCGGATTACGTGGTGGCTGCCGAATTGGTGGAGACCTCCCGGCTGTGGGCGCGCACCAACGCCGCCATTGACCCGGCCTGGGTGGAAGAAGTGGCCGGTGATCTGCTCAAACGCAGTTACGCCGAACCGCACTGGTCCCGGTCCCGGGGTGCAGTCATGGCCAAGGAGCGTGTGACGCTCTACGGCGTTCCGCTGGTGGTGGACCGCCCGGTGGGCTATTGGCGGGTGGACCCGGTGGTGGCCCGTGAGCTGTTCATCCGCCACGCCCTGGTGGAAGGGGATTGGCAGACCCGGCACCGCTTTGTGGCACGCAACAGGGCCAAAGTGGCCGAGATTGAAGAGCTGGAAAATCGGCTGCGGCGCAAGGACTTGCGCGCCGATGACCAAGCTCTGTTCGAGTTTTTTGACGCCCGCATTCCGGCAGAGGTGGTCTCCCAACGCCACTTCGACTCGTGGTGGAAGAAGGCCCGGCAGCGCAATGAACGCCTGCTGGATTTTGACCCTGACCACCTCCTGGATTCAGACACCCAGGACTGGGACGACGCCGCTTTCCCCCGCCAATGGAGGCAACCCACCGACGGCGGTGAGCTCAGTCTGGATCTGGAGTACACCTTTGCCCCCGGTACCGCACCGGGCGGCACGGCACACAGTCGTCAGGCCGCACAGCGCTCCGCTCATCCGGCCGATGGTGTGACGGTTCGGGTACCGGTGCTGTTCCTCAACCAGTTGAACCCCGAGCCCTTCACCTGGCAGATCCCCGGTCTACGCACCGAGTTGGTCACGGCTCTGATCAAATCCCTGCCCAAAGCCCAGCGCAAGAACGTGGTGCCGGCCCCTGACGTTGCGCGCCAGGCGGTGGCGATTCTTGACGATCAGGCCGACCCTTCCCGGGACAGCGTGGAGACGGCGCTGGAGCGCGCACTGCGGCAGGTGCGTTCCGTGATCATCGAACCCGGGTCATGGGACTGGAGCAAGGTGCCCGAACATTTGCGCATGCACTTCCAGGTCCGCGACGCTCAGAACAAAATTCTGGGAGAAGGTGATGACCTGGCACTGCTGCAAATTCAACTGCGCGACGACGTCCGCCGCGCCCTGGCCCAGTCCTTGGGCACCACGGGCCAAGCCTTGGCGAAGGTTGCGGGTGGCCCAAACTCCCCCGCTGCCGTGGCGCACAAGAGCCGCACCGGCGAGCGCCCTGCAGGCGGTGCCACACCCGATGGACGCAGGGCCGGCCCCAAGCCCACCGGAAACACCACGAGTCACACCGACCCGGTGCTGGAACGCAGCGGTCTGACGGACTGGCCGGCACCGGATCTGCCACGTCAGGTGGACACCACGGTGTCCGGTCAACGCATCATCGGCTGGCCCGCACTCGATGCCGCGGCCGATCCCGCGGGGGCAACACCCACTGCGGATGTCCGGGTGTTCACAAATGCTCAGGACCAACAAGCCGCACAGCGACGGGGCACCATGGCCCTGTTGCGCGGCCGGTTGCCATCCACGCACCGTTACATCTCTGACCACCTGGCCAACCGGGAAAAGATCGTCTTCACCCAGAATCCGCACGGTTCCGTGGACGTCTTGATCCAGGACTGCACCCTGGCCGCCGTGGACAAGCTGGTGCCGCAGCAGCCACCGTGGACTCGCCCGGAATACGATCAAGTTTTTGATCAGGTGCGTGCAGATCTCATTGACACCGTATTTGTGGTCACTTCACTGGTGGCCCAAGTACTGGCTGATGCCAACACCGTCCGCAAACTCATCAAGAAACCTGGGTCCATGGCTGCGGTGAACGCCTTTGCCGATCTACGCGACCAACTGGAGCGACTGGTCAGCCCGGACTTTGTGACCCGTACCGGATGGGTCAACTTGCAGCACCTCCCACGGTATGTGAAAGCCATGCAGGTACGCGTGGACAAGCTGGTGGGTACCGCAGCCATCCAGCGCGATTCCACCCACATGCTGGAAGTCCAGGCCCTTGAAGATGAGCTGGACGCGGCGGTGGCCGCGGTCCCGCACGGCCTGCCCGTACCAGAGACACTGCGCCAGATCGAATGGGACATCCAAGAACTGCGGGTCTCTTTCTTTGCACAGGAGCTTGGAACCTCCCGCACGGTCTCCTCCAAACGCATCCGCAAAGCGCTACGCGAAGCCACCCAGAAGTGACTCCCGGCTGATCCTAGAGACTTGGGCATGGCGAATGCGTTTTCTTCCGAGGCAAAACGCACTTGCCATGCCCAAGTTGCGGCTCACGCCTGCGGCACGTGCCGCTCATTGCCATCGGCGATCAAGGCCTGACGAATGCGCTGGGCGGAATCCTCCATGACGGCGTCGTCCGGGTTCTGGTCCACATTGGCAAAGTCGAACTCCTCGATGGAGTTGGTGGGCCACACGTGGATATGGCAGTGCGGGACTTCAAAGCCCTGGATCATTTGTCCCACCCTTTTGGGCTGGAACACCGCAGCCTGTGCCTTCCCAATGGTCTGGGAGACCTTCATCAGATGGGCCGCCAACTCCGAATCCAGATCCAGCCAGTGGTCCACCTCAACTCTGGGCACCACCAAGGCGTGACCTTGGGACAGGGGTGCAATGGAGAGGAACACCACGCAGTGTTCGTCCTTCCACAGAAACCGGCCCGGGATCTGGCCGTCAATGATCTTGGTGAAAATGGTGCTCATGGGTGCTCCTTTACGAACTTCTCAAGCCTGATCCTGAACTTCTCAAGCCTCAATCTGAACTTCTCAGACCTCAACAGTGGTGCCCGGCTCCAGGTGGATGTACTCCGTGCCATATTTTCCGGCAAAGTTCTTGACCTGCTTTTCCACAATGCCCAGTCCGTTCTGGGAGAGCAAGGCATCGTGGATCTGGTAGGCCGTGGGCGCCCCCACGGCAATCAGGAAGTCGATCACCTCTGACATCTTGGACCACGGTGCGTGCAGCGGGACCAGCACCGTGGTCGGTGAAATCCCGTGGGGCACCACAAAGGAGTCACCGGGGTGAAACAGTTTGCCCTCCAGGAGATAGCCCACATTGTCCACGGTGCGGACCAGCGGGTGGATCAGTGCGTGCTGACCCCCGAACGTCTGGACCCGCACACCGTTCAGATCGAGCTGGGAGTCGGGTTCGACGTCGTGAATGCGCTCCTTGCCCTCAGAGTCATAGGCGGCCTCCCCCAGGGTTTCGCGCAGGTCTTGGGCCACGCTGGCCGGGGCCCACACGTGGGTGTCCGGCTGGGAACGCAGTTGCTCCGGAACTCTCTGCGGGTCCAGGTGATCGGGGTGAGTGTGGGTGATCAGCACGTGCTCCGCCCCGTCCATGGCTGTCTCCACCTCGGAGAAGTTTCCGGGGTCCATCACGATCACCGTGTCCTGGGAGACCACCCGAACACATGAGTGGGTGAACTTGGTCAGCTGCACGCGGTTCTCCTGCCGGTTGTGAGTCTTCAGCCCAACGCGGACCCGGTGTGCCCCGCCGTCGGCTTGCATTACTGTCCACCCTACCGAGCCCGGGCCCGCCAGGTGGCCGATTGCCGATACCCTGGGGAGGTCTCAGCCCGGCGCCTGCCGGGTGTGCTCAAGTCCGCCACAGTTTCAGGAGTGACGTCCGTGAGTTCCGCAGGATCCCCCGCAGATCAGGCCCCCACGTCGGGGCCCCGAGCTGAGGTCCGCAACACCAAACAGCGGCGCGCCGTCCGTGCCGCACTGCGCTCGCAGGCGGATTTTGTGACCACCCAGGAGTTGTACGCCCGCCTGCAGGAAAGCGGTCAAAAGGTTTCCCTGGCCACCACGTACCGGGTGTTGCAGTCCATGGCTGAGGTCGGAGAGGTGGACACCCTGCGCAATGACGACGGCGAGGCCATCTACCGTCAGTGCGAGGCCGAACATCACCACCACCATCTTGTCTGCCGGCGCTGCGGCGCCACCGTTGAATTGGAAGCTCCCACCGTGGAGGCCTGGGCGGAGCAGACCGCCAGCGCGTATGGCTACTCAGAACTGGAGCACACCATTGAAATCGTGGGGCTGTGCCCACGGTGCCGGCAGGAGACGCAGGGATGACCACCGGCGGCACCGTGGTCCTGGTGGGCCACTTCAGTGCCCGGCGCGGCCGGGTCAAACGGGCCGCTGAGGCCGCAGCCGCCGTCTTCCAGGCCAACGGCCACCCCACCGTGCTGCTCTCCACGGACTCCCCGGATCATGGCTCCAGCGATCCCAACGGATGGGGTGCCTCCCTGCGCCGCCACCTGGCCGCCCATCACGCTCCGGCTCCGGCTGCGGTGGTGGCCGTGGGCGGGGACGGAACGGCACACGTGGTCCTCAACGTGCTGCTGCAGCACCGCGAGCGCCACCACCAGTCCATTCCTTTCGGGTTGATCGCCAGCGGTTCCGGCAATGACCTGGCCCGCCACTGGGACAGCCCACAAGATGATCCCGAACGCAGTGCCGGGCGGGTCCTACGGCGTCTGGACAACGGCCCCATCTTGATGGACGTGGGCCAGGTGGATTTTGAGGACGGCTCCACCGCCTGGTTTGCCACCGCCCTGTGCGCCGGGATTGACGCCGCCGTGAATCAACGCGCCAACCGGTACCGCTGGCCGCGTGGCTCCGCCAAGTACATTGTGGCGCTGGCCGTTGAACTGCTCCGGCACCGCGCTCAGGACTACAGTCTGGAGATCACCGAACCCGGTTCCCCCGGCCCCACCCACCGTGGGCTACAGGCCCTGATGGTCAACGTGGCCAACTCGTCGTCGATCGGTGGTGGGCTGGGCATAGTGCCCTGGGCAGACGCCACGGACGCCGCCCTGGAGCTGTTTGTGGTGGCCCCCCTGACGCGGTTGCGGTTCCTCCGCCTGTTCCCCTCCATCTACACCGGGGCTCACGTGCGTTTGAAGGCCGTGGCCATCCAGCCGGTCACCCGGGTCAGGATTCGCGGCCGGCACGTGGTTTTTGCCGATGGAGAGCCGCTGGGTCAGCTTCCCGCCACGGTCACCGTGCGTCCCGCTGCACTGCCCGTGGTGTTGTGATCTGCGGACTCACCCTGAGCCGTGTGCCCTCCATGTGAGCGACGACGACGACGCAAGATCCAGGACACCACCCAGATGAGGAAAGAAATGGTGGTCACGTACGGACTGATCGGCAGCGCTCCGCCCAGTGCCAGCAAAATCCCGCCCACCATGGCCGTCTCTGCGAATATCACCGACAGCAGCACAATCTTCACGGGTGAGGCGCTGAAGTTCATGGCTGCCGCCGCCGGGGAAATCAGCAACGCCAGCACCAACAGCGCGCCGATGATCTGCACGGACAGCGCAACGGCCACGCCCAGCAGGAGCATGAACACCAGGGACAAGGTCCGGACCGGAAGTCCGCGGGCCTGGGCCACAAACGGGGCCGTACTGGCAAAACTCAGGGGACGCCATATGACCAGCAGCCCGGCAATGACCACGGCGGACAGCACCGCCATGGACACCAGCTGGACGTCATTGACGGAGACAATCTGCCCGGTCAACAGGGCAAACCGGTTGGAACTGCGCCCCTGGTAGAGCGCCAACGCCAGAATGCCCACGCCCAGGCCGAAGGGCATGAGCACACCCACCACGGAATTGGACTCCCGGGACTGGGCACCCACCATCCCGATGATCACGGAAGCAATGATGGAGCCCATCAGTGAGCCCGTCACAATGTCCGCCCCGATCAACAGGGCAATGGCTCCGCCTGCAAAGGAGAGTTCGGCAATGCCGTGGACGGAGAAAGCCATGTCCCGCATCATCACGAACGTTCCGATCAAGCCTCCCACCAGACCGATCAGGGCCCCCGCCCAGATCGAGTTCTGCAGCAGGACCAGTAGATCTCCGTAACGCTCGAACACGAAAACTTCTCCCAGGATGGTCTGCCAGCTCATCTGGTCACCTCCTCCGGAGTGGCGGGTGGGTGGCAATGGTCCACGATCTCGGCACCCACCACCATCACGCGCCCTGCCACGGTCATGACCTCCACGCGTGCCCCGTACAGCTCCGAGAGGACGTCGGAGCGCAAGACCTCAGCGGGTGTCCCCACGCGGAACGATCCGTTGGCCAGGTAGAGCACCCGGTCGACGTCGTCGATGATCGGGTTCACGTCATGGGTCACGAACAACACCGCGGCCCCGGTGCGATCCCGTTGCTCGGCCACCAGCTGCGCCAGTTGCGACTGGCGGTGCAGGTCCAGGGAGAGCAGGGCTTCATCAAAGAGCAACAGGCTGGGGTCCGTGGCCAAAGCCTGGGCCACCCGCAATCGCTGCTGTTCACCACCTGAGAGCTGTCCGATGGGTGCGTCCGCGTAGTCCAGGGCTCCAACACGTTCCAACAGCTGATCCACACGCCGGTGATGCGCCCGGCGGCCCAGAATGCGCGGGCCCCACCGGTGCCCGTCAACCCCCAAACCCACCAGGTCCCGACCGCGCAACGGCGTGCGGTCGTCAAAAGCTCGCTGCTGCGGTACGTAACCGATGGCGGGTGAACCTCGGCGCACCGGCGCACCCGCCACCTGAACTGTCCCGGCGCTCAGGGATTGCAGGCCCAACAACACTTTCAGCAGGGAGGTTTTGCCCGTTCCGTTTCCGCCGAGCACCGCCACGTACTCCCCGGGTTCGATCTGGAGGTTCAGCCCGGACCACAGTGTGCGGTGCCCAAAGGCCAGTTTGGCGTCGTGGAAGGACGCTGCCGGTTGAGCGCTCAATGGTCGTGGCTTTCGGTCGTGTGTCCCAACCCCTCAATGCTCTGCACATCTTGGATGTTCTGCTCCATCCACTGCACATAACTCTGCCCGTCCGGCAGCGTTTCTGAGACTGCCAGAACCGGAACATCGGCCCGTTCGGCCACCGTGCGCAGATCTTGGCTTTGGCCCGTGGAGGTCTGTTCGTTGTACACCAGAAGAGCGGTATCGGATTCCAAGAGACTGCGCACTTGGTCGTACACCAGCGGTGCTGCGTCCGTGCCGTCTTCCACAGCCACCGTGAAGGCCGTGGGGGTCACGTTGTGCAAGCCGGCGGCTTCCAGCAAGTAGTCCGCCACGGGCTCGGTGGCCACGTAGTCACCTTCCAACTTCAGCTCAGCCACTTGCTGACGCAGTTGGTCCGTTTCCCGGGTGAACTCCCCGGCATTGTCGGTGAACAGCTGGGCGCGGTTGGCATCCATCGAACCCAGTTCATGGGCCACAGCCTCTCCCACTTTGCCCATGGTGGCGGGGTCGTACCACACGTGCTCATTGAATGACCCGTGATCGTGGCCGTCATGGCTGTCTTGACCGCTGTCATCATCTGCTGCGGTGGCGGCACCGGAAGCATCGTGGGAATGGTCATGGTCAGAGTCCGCGCTGTCCGCGCCATCCAATCCGGAGACATCCACTGCGTTCACCACCGGTACATCTGTCTCAGCAGCCAATTCCTCCATGAAGGCGTCATAGCCGCCGCCGTTGAGGACGATCAGGTCAGCATCCTGAACTGTGAGCCGGTCCTGCGGTGTGGCTTCATAGGAATGGGGGTCTTGCGCGGGTGAATCAATCACGGCCTTCACCGTGATGCCCTCACCACCGGCACTGTCGGCATCGTTGACAATCTGCTCCACAACATCCGCGTACACGGAGGTGGAGGTCACCACGGTGAGTACGCCGTCGTCCTCGTGGCCGGAACCCCCCGAACATCCAGCAAGGGCAAGTGCCCCCACTCCCATCAGGGCCACCGGCAAGGTGACTCTCCCTGCCAGACCCACACGACGACGCCCGCCACCTGGCCGGCGTACACCCGCAGTCCTGCGGGCGGGGAGGATTCGAGCAACGCGTGAACTCACAGCGATCCGATCTAAGCGGCGGGGCCGCGGAAGCTCAAGAACTGGATTTGTTCTTGATAATGATTTTCATGTGCGTTGGGAGCCTAGCAGAGCATCGAGCCAAAATCTCAGGCCCAACTCTCCCCGCGAGCGCGACCTTCCTCATATCCGGAGCTGTTCTGCACGCCCACCACGGCGCGATCCGCGAATTGGCGGGTGTT
Source organism: Kocuria sp. (assembly GCF_030538595.1). Lineage (GTDB taxonomy): Bacteria > Actinomycetota > Actinomycetes > Actinomycetales > Micrococcaceae > Kocuria. The sequence continues at coordinate 12,261 of NZ_JAUNTS010000019.1, read as the reverse complement.
GGTGGCCCCCGCGTAGGTCATGGAGCTGCGCACCCCGGCCGTGATGTGGTCGATCAGGTCCTCCACACCGGGGCGTCGGGGGTCCAGGTACATCTTGGAGCTGGAGATGCCCTCCTCAAAGATTGCCTTGCGGGCCCGCTCAAAGGCTTCCTGCCCCTGGGTTCGATTGAGCACAGCTCGGGTGGAGGCCATGCCAAAGCTCTCCTTGTAATACCTGCCGTTGGCGTCTTGATTCAGCTCCCCCGGGCCTTCCCACGTGCCCGCAAACCAAGACCCGATCATGACCTGGCTGGCTCCCGCGGCCAGCGCCAAGGCCACGTCACGGGGGTACTTCACTCCGCCGTCGGCCCACACGTGGGCACCCAGCTCAGCCGCAGCGGCAGCGCATTCGAGCACTGCGGAGAATTGCGGACGCCCCACAGCCGTCATCATGCGGGTGGTGCACATTGCCCCCGGCCCCACACCCACTTTGATCACATCTGCCCCGGCATCCACCAGGTCCCGTACGCCGTCGGCAGTCACCACATTGCCGGCCACGATGGGATGGTGGGGTGCCACCTCCCTGACGGTGGACAGGGCCTCAAACATTTTGCGCTGATGCCCGTGTGCGGTGTCCACCACCAGCACATCCACACCGGCGTCGATCAGCTGCTGAGTCTTGCCCGCCACATCACCATTGATGCCGACCGCAGCCCCCACTTTGAGAGCACCATGGGCATCCAGATTGGGGACGTAAATGGTGGATCGGACAGCACCTTGACGGCTGATCACACCCACCACGCGCTCACCGTCAACCACCGGGGCCACATGCACGCGGGCGCGTTCCATGCGCATGCTGGCCTGAGCCATGGCGTGGCGCAACTCAGCCAACTGTGCCTGTCCAGCCGATTGAGCCTGTCCAGCCGGTGAGTACGCCTGGTCGTCCCGGCTGACTGCTGCCTGCGCAGCTGAGTCTGAAGCTGGACCTGAAGCGGGGGCAAAGTGCAGTTCCTCCGTGGTGAACACGGGAACCTCCGGGCGCATCACCACGTGCAGCTGTGTGAAGCGGTCCACTTCACGGCAGTCGCTGTCCAGGACCAGCCCTTGGAAAACACCGTCCGCATCCGTGACCACCACAGATGCGTGAGCATGTCTGCGCATTTTGGCCAGGGCATCATGCACCGTGTCCGTGGGCCGCATGGAACGCACCGATTCGTAATGCGGTGAACGGCTCTTGACCCAAGCGGTCTCCCGCGCCACCACGTCAGCTGGAATGTCCTGCGGGAGCACGCCCAGCCCCCCGCGGCGAGCCATGGTTTCCACCATGCGCTTACCCGTCACCGCAGTCATGTTGGCGGCCACCAGCGGCGTGGTGGACCCGGTGGGGTCACCGGTCTGCAGATCCACGTCAAACCGACTGGTGATCCTGGAGGAGGAGGGAACCAGGAAGACGTCGTTGTAGGTCAGATCAGTCACGGGGGTGTTGAGAAAACGCACGCCGCCCATTTTAGAGGGCTTGCCCATCTGCTCGTGGCGTTCGCAACGGGCCGTTGGCGTGGCAGGCCGAGCTGCGGTGCGACGTCGTACTGATTCCAGGCAAGCTGCGGAGCAAGTCCGGCCGGAACCTAGACGAACCGCCGCCGTGCACCTGTTGGCCGTCTGTTGCCCTGAACACTAGACTGACCCGGAGTGCGACCATGCGCTGACCGCTGGGGGCAAATTTTTCCGCGGCAGACCCTGGGGCGCAGTGACCAATGACGGTCACCGGATCACGACGAGAGAATGAGGCGTAGGCACGTGCCGAGCACACCACGAGACCTGATCCCCGAAGAATTTGCGGGCAACGAATGGCTCGTCGAGGACCTTTACAAAAGGTACCGAGCTGACAAGAACACGGTGGACAAGGACTGGTGGTCCATTTTCGAGGCCATGGATGAGGCTGATTCCACGGGCTCAGCAGCAGACTCCGCCCCCTCCACCGGAACCAAGACCGCCAAACCCCAGGCGGCAGATTCCGACGGCGGAGCCGCCAAGGAGCAGCGATCCGTAGCGGATGCAGGTGCCCCCTCCCAAACCACGCGCCGCACAGATGAGGCCACCACGGCCAAGCCGGGGCCGCCCAAGGAAGCTCAGCAGGCAGCACGTGCGGAATCCCCAGCAGCAAACCAGCGCAACACTGCAGCCAAGACCGACGCTCAGCAGAAGAAGGGTGCCGTGGACAGCGCAACCTCAGGATCCATCACGTCAGCATCCACCGCGCGCGATGCCAAGGATGAGGGCCAAGCCCAGGACCAGGTTGTCAAGCTGCGCGGCCCCGCCAAGGCCGTGGCTGCCAACATGGATGCCTCCCTGACCGTGCCCACGGCCACCACCGTCCGTGCGGTACCGGCCAAGTTGCTGATCGACAACCGCATTGTGATCAACTCCCACTTGGCCCGTAACCGCGGTGGCAAGGTTTCGTTCACGCATTTGATCGGCTATGCCGTGGTCAAGGCGCTCAAGAACTTCCCCTCCATGAACGTGACCTATGACGTTCAGGACGGCAAGCCCGTGGCCATTCACCCGGCCCACGTCAACTTTGGTCTGGCCATTGACCTGCCCAACAAGGATGGCTCCCGCAACCTGGTGGTGCCCAACATCAAGGGTGCCGAGGAACTGAATTTCCGCGAGTTCTGGGACGGTTATGAGGACATGGTCAAGCGCGCCCGCAAGGGCGAACTGACCATGGAGGATTACGCCGGAACCACCGTGTCCCTGACCAACCCCGGTGGCATCGGCACGGTCCACTCGGTCCCGCGCTTGTCCAAGGGCCAGGCTGCAATCATCGGTGTGGGTGCCCTGGACTACCCGGCGGAATATCGCGGCTCCTCCCCCCGCACGCTGTCCCACAACGCCATCTCCAAGATCATCACCTTGACCTCCACCTACGATCACCGCGTGATCCAGGGCGCTGGCTCCGGTGAGTTCCTGAAGCTGGTGGAGTCCTATCTCCTGGGCGATGACTTCTGGGATGAGATTTTCCAGGGTTTGAAGGTGCCCTACGAACCCGTGCGCTGGGCCCTGGACAACCAGGTCAACCCGGAGACCGAGGTCAACAAGGTGGCCCGGATCCAGCAGTTGATCCACGCCTACCGGGTGCGCGGCCACATGATGGCGGACATGAACCCCGTGGGTTACACCATGCGCACCCACCCGGACCTTGACATCCGCACCTACGGGCTCTCCCTGTGGGATTTGGACCGGGAATGGCCCACCGGTGGATTCGGTGGCGCTCCGCGGCTGACTCTACGCACCATCCTGGGGTTGCTGCGTGACGCCTACTGCCGCACCGTGGGTGTGGAGTACATGCACCTGGACACCCCCGCTGAACGCGAATGGTTCCAGAACGAACTGGAAAAGGGCTACACCAAGCCCTCCCGGGATGAGCAGTTCCGCATTCTGAGCCGCCTGAATGCTGCGGAAGCATTTGAGACCTTCCTGCAAACCAAGTACGTGGGCCAAAAGCGGTTCTCCCTGGAAGGCGGGGAATCGCTGATTCCGCTGCTGGATGCGGTGATCTCAGATGCTGCGGATGACAACCTGGCCGGTGTGGTGATCGGCATGGCCCACCGCGGGCGTCTGAACGTGCTGACCAACATTGCCGGTAAGTCCTACGCCCAGGTTTTCCGGGAGTTTGAAGGTAGCCAAGACCCACGCGGTGCCGAAGGCTCCGGTGACGTCAAGTACCACCTGGGCACGGAAGGTACCTTCACCTCAGATTCCGGCAACCAGACCCAGGTTTACCTGGGCGCCAACCCCTCCCACTTGGAAGCAGTGGATCCCGTGATCGAGGGCGTGGCCCGCGCCAAGACCGACGTCCTGGGTGCCGGCCCCGAAGGTGACGGCACCTACCCGGTGCTGCCCATTCAGGTACACGGCGACGCCGCCATGGCCGGTCAGGGCATTGTGTTTGAAGTCATGCAAATGTCTCAGCTGCCGGCCTACAAAACTGGCGGCACCGTGCACGTGGTGGTCAACAACCAGATTGGCTTCACCACAGCGCCGGAGGCCGGCCGTTCCTCCACGTACGCAACGGACGTTGCCCGCACCATTCAAGCCCCGATCTTCCACGTCAACGCCGATGACCCGGAAGCTGTGACCCACGTGGGGCAGCTGGCTTTTGCTTACCGTCAGCGGTTCAACAAGGACGTGGTGATCGACCTGGTGTGCTACCGCCGGCGCGGTCACAATGAGGGCGATGACCCCTCCATGACCCAGCCGTTGATGTACCACACCATTGAGCAGAAGCGCTCCACCCGTAAGGTCTACACCGCCAACCTGGTTGGCCGTGGTGACATCAGCCAGGAAGAGGCGGATCGCGCGCTCAAGGACTACCAGGAACGGCTGGAACGGGTGTTCACGGAAACCCATGAGGCCCAAACCTCAGACGTTCCGCTGGTCACCGGAGATGCGGCTGCCATCTCCAACATTGAACGTCCCTCCGCCCAGCAGACCGACTCCGGGATTTCGGTGCCCCGCTCCACGGGCATCTCCGCGGACAAGGCTCGGCGCATCGGTGAGGCCCACACGGACGTACCCGAAGGCTTCACCGTGCACCGCAAGCTCACCAAGCTGCTGGAACGCCGCGCCAAGATGACCGTGGATGGCGGCGTGGACTGGGGCATGGGCGAAATCATGGCTTTCGCCTCCCTCATGATGGAGGGCATCCCCGTCCGCATGACGGGACAGGATGTCCGCCGCGGTACCTTCACTCAGCGCCACGCAGTGTTCTTTGACAATGTCAACGGTGATGAGTGGACCCCGCTGAATCATCTGATGGACGATCAAGCTCCGCTGGCCATCTACAACTCCCTGCTCTCCGAATACGGTGTGCTGGGCTTTGAATACGGCTACTCCGTGGAACGCCCGGATGCTCTGACCGTGTGGGAAGCGCAGTTTGGTGACTTCATCAACGGCGCGCAGACCATTGTGGACGAGTTCGTCTCCTCTGCTGAGCAGAAATGGGGCCAGCGGTCCTCCCTGGTCATGCTGCTACCGCACGGTTATGAAGGACAGGGACCGGATCACTCCTCCGCCCGCATTGAGCGTTTCCTGACGCTGTGCGCGGAGAAGAACATGATTGTGGCCCAGCCCTCCACCCCGGCCAACCACTTCCACCTGCTGCGCCGTCAGGCCTACTCCCGCCCGCGCAAGCCGCTGATCGTGGCCTCCCCCAAGCAGCTGTTGCGCCTCAAGGCAGCCGCCTCCCCCATCGAGGACTTCACCTCCGGCACCTTCCGCCCGGTGATTGAGGATCAGGCAGGTTTGGACCCCAAGGCGGTCACCGACGTCGTCCTGGTATCGGGTCGGTTGTATTACGACCTTGCCGCCGAGCGCGCCAAGCGGGAGGACAAGACCACGGCGATCATCCGCGTGGAACAGCTCTACCCGCTCCCGCTGGAGGAGATCAAAGCTGAGGTGGCCCGTTACCCGGAGGCCAATGTTGAGTGGGCGCAGGACGAGCCCGCCAACCAGGGAGCGTGGCCGTTCATGGCCGTCAACCTGGCCCCCGAACTGGAGCGCCGCATCCGGTTGATCTCCCGCCCGGCCTCAGCCTCCCCGGCCAATGGCTCCGCCAAACGGCATGCGCTGGAGAACGAAACTCTCCTGGAAGAGTTGTTCGACAACCGCTGACCGCGCTGAGATCACACGGCGCCGCGCACTGACCGGTGCGCGGCGCCGTGTACCGTTGCACCCAGGACTGCGGCCACCGCACGCCGTGGTTGTCTCTCCCCCGTCACGCACCCCACTTCACAAGAGATCAGAGAAGGAAAGCTGTGGATCAACGCAGGATCAGAATTGTTGCCGTTGGTGACGAACTGTTGGCCGGAACGGGCGACCCCCGCGCCCTGGGCTGGTACGGCCGCGTCCTGGCCCGGACCCCGCACGACGTCGTTCCCATCTCCTCCTACGTTCTGGCTGCACCAGGTGAAGGCAGCGAAACCCTGAACGAACGCTGGTTTGCAGAAGCCGCCCGCCGTCTCTCCAGCGGAGCGGACAACCGCGTGGTGATTGCCCCGTCCACCGCGGATGTTGACCTGGGTATCACCACCGCACGGTCGCGGCTGAACATGGCCAACATTGTGGACACGGCTTCCCAGAACAACATCAAGGTCCTGGTGGTTGGCCCCCCACCCACCCTGGATGCAGACCGCAACCGCAAGATCGCCGATCTTTCGGCGGCCTATGCCGATGTGGTGACCCGCCGTAACCACATCTACGTGGACACTTTCAATCCCCTGCAGCATCACGAACAGTGGCGCAAGGACCTGTCCGCCAATGATGGCCAACCCGGCCAGGCCGGATACGGCCTGATCGCGTGGTTGGTACTGCACCGCGGTTGGTACTCCTGGTTGGACCTGCCCGAACCCCAGTGAGCCCGGCGGCCGAGTGAGGCCAGCGGCCACGGTTGCGCCCGTGGTGGGCCGCGTGGCAGTTGTGAGACAATGATCGGCAGTGCCTCGGCTGCGGTGAAACCCGAACCAGCCGAAGTGTCATTCACGATCCACGGTACACAGGAGGTTCGCATGAGCAAGCGCGGACGTAAGCGTAAGGATCGCCGCAAGAACAAGGCGAACCACGGCAAGCGGCCCAACGCCTGAGACATCACGCACGGCGTGTTGCCCTCAGACTGATGGGACATGCACATGGCCACATTCCGTAACGGAATGTGGCCATGTGCATTCCGAGGATCAGTCCCCGGCTTCAGACTTTGGACAGCTCAGCGTGGCGCGGGTGCCTCACCGCACTCCTGCTGGATGCGCTCCATGATGGCTGAACGCAGTGTCTCCGGGGCCGTTTCGCTACAGGAACGCTTGACCACGGTGCGAATGACTTGCTCCAACTCACTTTCATGCGTGCAGTCCTCGCAGGTTTCCAGGTGCGCCGCAATCTTTTTGATGTCCTCCACCGTGAGGGCACCGTCTAGGTACTGGTAGATGCGCTCCACCTGCTCGCCGCTGCAACCACATGGGGTGTTGGCGGCGGGTTCGGTCTCCGTGTGTGTGGCGTGATCTGTCATGCCGGGTCCTTACGCTTGCTTCTCAGAGGTGTCTGCGGCGCTGCCTGCCGAGTGATTTGCGGGGCTCTCCCCCGCTGCAGCCGTGGCAGCGGCCTTGGCGTCCGTGGTGGCGCCCTGTGTGGTTGAGGTCTTTCGCCGCCCGGTTCCCGTGGTGTCAATTCCACGGTCGACGGCGTAGTCGGCCAGTTTTTCGCGCAGCAGCTTTCGGCCGCGGTGCAACCGAGACATCACCGTGCCAATGGGCGTGGCCATGATTTCGGCAATCTCCTTGTAGGCAAAGCCTTCAACATCGGAGAGATAGATGGCCAGGCGGAACTCCTCCGGGAGTTCCTGGAGGGCACGTTTGACGTCTGAATCCGGCAGGTGGTCCAGCGCCTCCACTTCGGCCGAGCGCAATCCCGTGGAGGAATGCTGTTCGGCGCGGTGCAGTTGCCAGTCTTCCACCGTGTCCGTGTTGGACTGCTGTGGTTCCCGCTGACGCTTCCGGTACAGGTTGATGTACGTGTTGGTCAGAATGCGGTACAGCCAGGCCTTGAGATTGGTGCCCGGGCGGTACTGGTGGTAGGAGGAAAATGCCTTGGTGTAGGCCTCCTGCACCAGGTCTTCGGCATCGGCTGGATTGCGCGCCATGCGCAGTGCAGCCGCATAGAGCTGGTCAACGTAGACCATGGCCTCGCGTTCAAAACGCACAGCGCGTTGCGCCGGGGTCTCATTGGCCACGTCCACGAACACCTCGGCATCCGAATCCGCGGTCTGCTCGGGCAAAGTCTCACGTGTGGCGTCGTCGTCGTTCATCGTGTTCAAGTCTAGGCCCAGGTCCGCCTCCGCATCCTGATCCGGGATCAGCTGTGCTGCGGGTATCCGTTCCAGCACCTCCACGGCCACCCACCTCCCGCCTTACGTTGCTGATGTGGTGATGTGCTGCGCTCTGGGTGTCAGGCAGCTGGTCATCACGGTTACTGTGTGGCGCAACAGAGTAGAGGCCACGAATGTTCCGCACCGGAAGAGGATGGCGGAGAAAATCAGTTCACTGAGGGCAACGTTGATACCCCGCACGGCGGTGGTGCGCAGTTCACCTGGTAGCGCTTGGTTCACCTGGTTAGGATGGGACAGGCCAGTAAGCCGGACCACACATTGTGCGCTGAACAGTTTGTACGTGAGTCCGTCTTCACCGGCCCTCACATACGTCTAGGAGGACTTCATGAGCATCGTTCGCCGTATCGCCCGTCCGCTGCTGGCCACCGGCTACATTGTCAACGGCATCGACAGCTTTCGTAATTCATCAACTGCGGCCGAACACCTGGACCCGGCGCTGAAGACCGTACGCCGCGCTGTGCCGCAAGCTGCTCCCGCGCTGCAGAACTCCGCTCTGGTGGCCCAGGGCTTGGCCGCCGCGCAGGTGGGTGCCGCAGCCCTGTTCGCACTGGGCAAGGCTCCCCGCCTGGCCTCCACCGTGCTGATTTCCACCACGGCGGTGAACGCTTACCTGGACTTCCGGGCTTCGGACAACGGCACCAAGGAACAGCGTGCCGCCCGCCGCAACTCCGGGTTGAAGAACATCTCCCTGGTGGGTGCCACCATGCTGGCCGCCGTGGACACGGATGGCAGCCCCTCCCTGATGTGGCGCGCTGAGCACTTTGTCAACGATGTCCAGAAGCAGGCCGAGGATCTGGGCAAGGACGCCTCCAAGCGCTGGGAGAAAGCTCAGAAGACGGCTGCCAAGAAAGCCAAGAAGGCACAGAAGTCAGTTGCTTCCTGACCTGACCCCACCACCGATCACCAGCCCTGAATTGGAGTTTTTGTGACTCACCCGGTTGCCGGGCAACCGCAGGCAACGGAGCCGACCACAGATCATTCCCTGTGGTCGGCTCCGTTTGTAGGTTCCGCCCCCGTTCATGCTTCTCTGACCGTTCCCGGTTCCAAGTCTTTGACCAACCGTTGGCTGGTTCTGGCCGCGCTGGCGGATGGTCCGTGCAGGCTACGCGCCCCGTTGCACTCGCGTGACAGCCAGCTCATGATCCAGGCACTGCGGCAGCTGGGGGCCACGATCACTGAGGTGGACGGGGATTCGCCATTCGGCCCGGACCTGGTGATCACACCCATTCCGCGCCCGTTCGCTGCGGCCGATCACCTGCGGGAAGTGGACTGCGGTTTGGCTGGAACGGTCATGCGGTTTGTCCCACCGTTGGCTGCCTTGATTCCAGGTGCCACCCGTTTTGACGGTGACCCACATGCCCGCAAGCGCCCCATGGGCCCCGTGGTGGAAGCCCTGCGCGCGCTGGGAATCACCGTTGAAGAAGACAGCCCCGGCGGTGCCCCCGCCCTGCCGTTCACGGTGCATGGACCGGAGGCAGATTCCGGGGTGCCTGGCGGGCAACTGGTTGTGGACGCCACGCAGTCTTCGCAGTTCGTCACCGCCATGCTGCTGGTGAGTTCACAATTCCGTGACGGTCTGACGTTGGTCCATGAATCTCCAGCTGGTGGCACTGTTCCCTCCATGCCGCATGTGGAGATGACCGTGGAAACCTTGCGTCACGTGGGAGTCACGGTGGATGACTCGGTACCGGCGCGCTGGGTGGTCGCCCCCGGACCCATTCGAGGTTTTGATGTCCGGGTGGAACAAGATCTTTCCAATGCGGGTCCGTTCCTGGCGGCGGCGGTGGTGACCGGCGGTGAGGTCTCCATTGCCCATTGGCCGCAGCACACCACACAGGGCGGTGCCCACTGGCGGGAGATTCTGCCGCAGTTCGGCGCCACCGTGGAGCTCACGGAGGGCACCTTCACCGTGCGCGGCCCGCGGGAGATCAACGGCGTGGACCTGGACCTTTCTCTGGCCGGGGAGCTGGCACCCACCGTGGCCGGCATCTGTGCCTTGGCCACCTCACCGTCCCGACTCCGCGGAATTGCCCACCTGCGTGGCCATGAAACGGACCGCTTGGCCGCTCTGACAGCGGAGATCAACCGGTTGGGTGGCAATGCGGCTGAGACGGATGACGGTCTGATCATCAATCCCGCACCCCTGCACGCAGGCACCTTCTTCTCCTACGACGACCACCGCATGGCCACCGCCGGAGCCGTGATCGGCTTGGTGGTGGAGGGGGTTCAGGTGGAGAACGTGGAAACCACCGCCAAGACACTGCCACAGTTCCCCGCCATGTGGCAGGAGTTGGTCAGCGATTCATCCACTGATCCTTCCGGCGGGGCCGCATGAGCAGACGCACGTCCGTGGACTACGACTGGGACGAATCTGATGTCCGGGTCCGCGCCAACAAAAAGGGCTCCCGGCCCCGCACCAAGGAACGTCCGGATTACGACGACGCCCTGACGGGCCGTGTGGTCACCGTGGATCGCGGGCGATACACCGCTGTGGTGGCTGAGGACACGGCGGAGGAACGTCTGGTCACTGCGGTCAGAGCCAAAGCTCTGCGGCGCACCCCGATTGTGGCCGGAGACCTGGTGAGCCTGGTGGGTGACACCTCCGGCGCCCCAGATGCCCTGGCGCGTCTGGTGCTGGTACAGGATCGCGCCACGGTGCTGCGCCGCAGCGCGGATGACACCGATCCCGTGGAACGCGTGGTGGTGGCCAACGCGGATCAGCTGGTGATCGTGGTGGCAGCAGCTGATCCCGAACCGCGCACCGGGTTCATCGACCGCTCCCTAGCTGCCGCCTATGACTCCGGCATCACCCCCCTCCTGTGCATCACCAAAACGGATCTCAAAGACCCCACGTGGTTGATGGAGCACTATCGGGAATTGGATCTGACCATTCTGACCTCCGCGGGGCAGCCTTCGGAGGCAGCTGTCACCGATGACTCGTTGCCACTGGACACGGCCTTGGTGGAGAACCTGCGCAGCCATCTGGATGGCAAGGTCTCCACCATGCTGGGCCATTCCGGGGTCGGAAAGTCCACACTGGTCAATGCCCTGACTGGGGCGGACCGGGCCACAGGTGGGGTCAATGCGGTCACGGGAAGGGGACGGCATACGTCGTCGTCGGCTCTGGCGCTGCGGGTTCCGGACACCGGACCGGGCACGTGGATCATTGACACCCCGGGCGTGCGGTCCTTTGGGCTGGCCCATGTGGACCCGGACCGGATTGTGGAGTCCTTTGACGAACTCGGGGAGGCCATTGCCGACTGTCCCAAGGGCTGCACACACCTGGCTGATGCTCCCGGCTGTGCGCTGGATGCTTGGGTGGCTGCCGGACACGCAGGCCCCGCCGGGGCTGCCAGATTGGAATCACTGCGCCGCCTGCTGGGGTCGGGGCGGGATGAAGAACAGTCCCAAAAACACTTGGGCAGCTCAGCCCCCTCCCACTGATCTGACCAGATCCATCAATGGGACGTGAGCCTGACGCAAATGGCTACTGGTCAAGCCCCATCGACTAGCCTGGAGTCCATGCGATCTCCCAGCACTTACACGGATGACATGCGCCTGGCTCACGTCTTGGCGGATGCCGTTGATGCCTTGACCATGCGGCGCTTCAAGGCCCAGGACCTGCAGGTGGAGACCAAACCCGATCTCACTCCGGTCACAGACGCAGACCGTGAAGCTGAGCAGATCATCCGCGCGCAGCTGGCCCGAGCCCGGAACCGGGACAGCGTGGTGGGTGAAGAATTCGGCACCACGGGTGGCGGTTCCCGCCAGTGGGTGATAGATCCGATCGACGGCACCAAGAACTTTGTCCGCGGGGTGCCCGTGTGGGCCACGCTGATCGCTCTGATCGACAACGGTCAGCCCTCAGTTGGCCTGGTTTCCGCACCAGCTCTCTACCGCCGCTGGTGGGCGGCCAGCGGCTCCGGGGCGTGGACCGGACGATCACTGGCCAAGGCTGAGCAAATCCGGGTGTCCCAGGTGGATCGTCTGTCCGATGCCTCCCTGTCCTATTCCTCCCTGTCCGGCTGGAAGGACTTGGGGCTGCGGGAAGGGTTCCTGGATCTCACGGACCAGGTGTGGCGCACCCGCGCCTATGGAGACTTCTGGTCCTACTGTCTGCTGGCAGAAGGTGCTGTGGACATTGCCGCTGAGCCTGAACTGAACTTGCATGACATGGCCGCGCTGGTGCCCATCGTGGAGGAAGCAGGCGGTCGCTTCACCGCGCTGGACGGTGCGCCGGGTCCCTTCGGCGGAAATGCTGCGGCCACCAATGGACTGCTGCACGAACAAGTCCTGGACCTCATCGGCACCTGATCGGCACACACAGACAACGACGGCGCCCCACC